>NZ_CP036532.1:1909500-2546000 GCF_004331955.1 Roseitalea porphyridii
GGAGGGTGATGCTCGACCCACAAATCCGCCGTCGCACCGGCCGGAGGGTCCTTCAGGACGCCGATGAATTGCTCATCGGAGAAGCGCGATGGTGTCATTCTTCATCTCCCTCTGCAGGGATGGTTCAGCCGTAAGGCGAGTGCACTCCGTGGGATCTGCGCCTCCCTTCCAAGGGTAATCCGATAACGGACCGCAAGCGACCGCGCATATTTCTGCTTGTGAGCACGTACAGCAATCTGATATCGCTCAAAATTGAACGATGAAAGAACTCATCGACTGGATTCAGGATGGGAAACAAGGGGAGCCTGTGCACCCCTTGTGCGGTAGCCTGTCCACCTCTTTGATCATCCATGTCAAGCCAACGCGCTAGATTTCGGCAAGACACGCATTTGCGTGTGCTCCGGCTGCTTGATTCCAACCCGCAAATGTCGCAGCGCGAACTGGCGGATGCGGTGGGAGTCAGTGTTGGCGGGATGCATTACGTCCTCAAGGCCCTTATCGAAAAAGGGCTGGTCAAGATTGGGAACTTCACTGCCGCCGAGGACAAGCGGCGGTACGCGTATATTCTCACTCCACGGGGTATGCTCCGAAAGGCTACCCTTACCCGTGCGTTTCTTTCTCGAAAGATGGAAGAGTACGAAGCTCTCCGCCAGGAAATCGAAGAGCTGAAGTCAGACCTCGATGATTCGCCGGCGCGGAAACCCTCATAAGTGCGTCATCAACTCGACGCCTGCCGAATGAAAAGCAATAGGAGGGGATCCAGCCATCGTACAGCCCCTTACCAATCGTCTGCGGCCACGCCTCATCAGAAGAGGGATTTATGAAGAAGATACTTCTGGTGTTCGGCACTCGGCCCGAAGCTATCAAGATGGCGCCTGTATTTGACAAGCTCAAAGATGCGTCGGAATTCGATGTCCGCGTCGCCGTCACGGCCCAGCATCGCGAAATGCTAGACCAGGTACTTCGGCTCTTCAGTATTGAACCGGCTTATGATTTGAATGTCATGAAGCCGGGACAGGGCTTGACCGAGATCACGGTGGCGGTCCTGCGAGGACTGGATCCGGTCCTTGAAGATTTTTCGCCCGATCTGGTGTTGGTCCACGGCGATACGACCACGACACTGGCAGCATCCTTGGCCGCCTATTATCGACGCGTAGCCGTTGGCCACGTCGAGGGTGGGCTGCGGACCGGCGACATCTACTCACCATGGCCGGAAGAGATCAATCGGAAGGTCGCGGGCACGATTGCGACGCTCCATTTCGCGCCAACACAGAAGGCGGCGTCAAACCTTGTTGCCGAGGGGGTTCGGGACGCGGCAATCTCGATAACGGGAAACACGGTGATCGACGCGTTGCTCGATGTGGTGGCTCGTCTCGAAGCGGATCCGGACCGCAGCGACGAACTCGACGCGACATTCGGAATCGATCCGTCGAAGCGCATGATCCTCGTAACCGGACATCGACGCGAGAGTTTTGGCGGAGGGTTTCAGCGCATATGCGATGCACTTTCGGTGCTTGCGCAACGCGATGATGTACAGATCATCTATCCGGTTCACCTCAACCCGAACGTCAAAGGGCCGGTGGAAGCAAGCCTGGGTGCACTCGCTCAGGTCAAGTTGATCGCACCCGTCGAGTATCTCCCGTTTGTTCACTTGATGCGGCGGGCCGACATAATACTGACCGACTCCGGTGGCGTGCAGGAAGAAGCGCCATCTTTGGGCAAGCCGGTTCTGGTCATGCGCGACACCACGGAGCGGCCAGAGGCTCTCGATGCAGGCACGGTGAAGCTTGTCGGCGCGAATACGGAACCGATTGTCCGCGAAGCAACATGTCTTCTTGATAATCCCACAGCTTATCGGGCGATGGCTCGTTCGCATAATCCCTATGGCGACGGACGGGCTGGCGAGCGTATCCGAGACGCCATTATGGATTTCTTTGGATCCGGCAGAGAACACCTGCAATGAATGAAAGCCCCTTCCGGCGGATTTCGGTGATCGGGCTCGGATACATCGGCCTTCCGACCGCTGCGATGTTCGCCTCAAGAAAGATCGAGGTTGTCGGCGTTGATGTCGACGAACGTACCGTCGAGACCATCAATCGCGGAGAGGTGCATATCGCAGAGCCAGACCTCGACATCGTCGTTCGTGCGGCAGTCAAGGAGGGCTACCTTCGAGCAACAAGTGAGCCTGAGCCCGCTGACGCATTCCTCATTGCCGTGCCGACACCATTCAAGGGTGACAACCACGAACCGGATCTGTCCTACATTGAAGCCGCGGCGAACGCGATTGCCCCGGTCCTCAAAGAAGGCGACATCGTCATTCTAGAGAGCACGTCGCCCGTGGGCGCCACGGAGGCGATGGCGAACTGGCTCGCCGGCGCACGTTCCGATCTGACATTTCCGCAGCAGGCTGGTGAGTCATCGGACATTCGCGTGGCTCACTGCCCCGAACGGGTCTTGCCGGGAAAGGTCATGCAGGAGCTGATTACCAATGATCGCGTCATTGGTGGCCTGACACCTGCATGTTCACAACGGGCAATTGCCCTTTATCAGACATTTGTCTCAGGCAATTGCGTCGTTGCGAGCGGTCCGCGTGTCGCCGAGATGGCCAAGCTGACCGAAAACAGCTTCCGCGATGTCAACATCGCTTTCGCCAATGAACTGTCCGTGATCTGCGACAAGTTGAACATGGACGTATGGGAATTAATACAACTGGCCAATCGCCATCCGCGCGTCAACATCCTGCAACCCGGACCAGGTGTCGGTGGCCATTGCATCGCGGTCGATCCGTGGTTCATCGTGTCGTCGGCGCCAGAACAGTCGCGGCTAATCCGAACTGCACGCGAGGTGAATGACGCCAAGCCAACCTGGGTCTTGGACAAGGTCAGCGCCGCGGTCGGCGCCCACCTGGTATCCCATCCAAAGAAAACCGCGACTGATGTGTGTGTCGCCATATACGGGCTCACCTTCAAGGCCGATATTGACGATCTGCGCCAAAGCCCTGCCCTCGCCATTGCCAGAGAGTTGAGCGTTAGGCATGCGGGCCGGCTCGTCGCGGTGGAACCGAATCTTCGGAGCAGTGATGCTCTTGACGATGTTCGAATTGAGCTGGTCGGGCTCGAAGCAGCGGCGCAGTGCGCAGATGTTCACTTGCTTCTGGTTGATCACGCGCAGTTCAAGGCCGCCCATGTCCCCAATGGACACGTAATTGATACGAAAGGTATTTGGGAACGCTGACAGAGGGCGCCTGCGCGGCTTCACGTCTTGTCGCTCAGACGGTAGCTAGCCACTTCGATTCTCACTGCCCGTGCGCCTGAACCGGGCCTTCGAACTTGAGGGCCAGTCAGCAGCCTTACCTCTACTGGAGTAGACGCATGCTGGAAGACAGCAGTATCCTTGTCACGGGCGGAACGGGCTCATTCGGCAATGCATTCGTGCCGATGACCTTGAAGAAATACAATCCCAGAAAGATCATTGTTCTGTCTCGTGACGAGATGAAGCAGTGGGAGATGGCGAAGTCGTTCACGAACGAATCGCGCATTCGGTTCTTCGTCGGCGATGTTCGTGACAGGGATCGGCTGTACCGGGCGCTCGATGGCGTCGACTATGTGGTCCATGCGGCCGCGACCAAGATTGTCCCGACCGCCGAGTACAATCCGTTCGAATGCATCAAGACCAACATCAACGGGGCGATGAACCTCATTGACGCTTGCATCGACAAGAAAGTCAAAAAGGTGGTGGCCCTTTCCACCGACAAGGCCTCCAGCCCCATCAATCTTTACGGGGCAACGAAGCTGGCGTCAGACAAGCTCTTTGTTGCCGGCAACGCCTATGTTGGCGAGCACAGCACTCGTTTTTCGGTCGTTCGATACGGCAATGTCATGGGATCCCGGGGGTCGGTTATCCCATTCTTCCAGTCGATCCGCGATAAAGGCGTGCTGCCGATCACGGACCCGCGCATGACACGTTTCATGATCTCGCTGGAACAAGGCGTCGAACTCGTCTGGCATGCCTTCGAGGACATGGAAGGCGGCGAAATCTATGTCAAGAAGATACCGTCAATGAAGGTCACTGACATTGCGCGCGTCGTTGCCCCAGAAGCAACCCAGGAGGTCGTCGGTATCCGGCCTGGCGAGAAGCTGCACGAGCAGATGATCGGTATCGAGGACGCCAGCTTCACGTTCGAGTATCCTCAGCATTACAAGATCCTGCCTTCCATCAACAATTGGTATCGCAGCGAGAACCGGATCAAGAACGGCAAGCCGGTGAGCGAAGGCTTCCACTACACCAGCGACACCAACAGTGACTGGATGAGCGATGTGCAGCTTGAGCAGTGGCTTACAGACAATGCCGAGAAGATTGGCAGGCTGTAGGCCATGATACCTTACGGCCGTCAAGACATTTCACAGGAAGACATCGATGCTGTCGTCGATGTTCTGAGGTCCGATTTTCTTACCCAGGGACCGACTGTTCCCAAGTTCGAAGAAGCGGTTGCCGGTTATGTTTCGGCTCCGCACGCCGTCGCGGTCAATAGCGCCACCTCCGCGTTGCACGTTGCTTGCCTGGCGCTCGGTCTTGGTCCGGGGGATTGGCTTTGGACGACTCCGATCACATTCGTTGCGTCAGCAAACTGCGCTCTTTACTGCAACGCGTCGGTCGATTTCGTCGACATTGATCCCCTCACCTGCAACATCAGCGTGACGGCCCTGGAAACCAAACTGAAGGCCGCTTCGTTGGCTGGTCGGCTGCCAAAAATTGTGGTGCCCGTGCACCTCGGTGGTCAATCGGCCGACATGCAGCGGATCGCCGAGCTCGGTCGGGAGTATGGCTTCCGGATCATTGAAGATGCCTCACACGCGATTGGCGGCAGCTATCTTGGCGCGAAGGTTGGTGGGTGCCGGTACAGCGATATCACGGTCTTCAGTTTCCATCCGGTCAAAATCATCACGACCGCCGAGGGTGGTTGCGCGACGACGTGCGATGACGATCTCGCTGTCAGAATGCGGCTCGCTGCGAGCCACGGTGTAACAAGAGACCCTACACTCATGACGCACGCGCCCGACGGTGACTGGTACTACCAGCAGGTCGCGCTTGGATATAACTACCGCATGACGGAGCTTCAGGCCGCACTTGGTTTCCAGCAGATGAAGCGGCTGGATCAATTCGTCGATGCGCGTACCGAGCGCGCAGTTCGATATTCGGAGCGTCTCGTACATCTGCCGCTTGACCTGCCGGTCATGCAAGACGGTGCGGTGTCAGCCTGGCATCTGTACATCATCAGGTTGCAGCTTGACCGCATTGCCGCTTCGCACAAGGACGCGTTCTCCGATCTGCGAAAGGCCGGCATCGGCGTGAACCTTCACTACATCCCGGTCCACCTGCAGCCATTCTATCGTGCTATGGGCTTCAAGCTAGGTGATTTCCCTGACGCTGAAGCATACTACCGGCGAGCGATGTCCATTCCGATTTATCCGGGGCTCACCGAAGCAGCTCAAGACCGGGTGATTGCCGCTCTTGAGAACGTGTTGCGATGATCGCGGCGAAACTAGCGCTGGGCGGGGCTCAGTTCGGGATGGCTTATGGCATTACCAACACCGTGGGCCAACCATCCGAGACCTCACTGAAAACGCTGCTCGATATGGCGTCGAAAGCCGGTGTGGATCTCATTGATACAGCCCCCAGCTACGGCGAGAGCGAGGCAATCCTTGGCCGGTTGAGCGCGGGAGACAGGTTTCGAATTGTAACCAAGACGCTGCCGTCTGGCAGCGCGGCCAACGTCTCCGCCATGCTTGATCAGGTGCGCAATTCGTTGACTGACCTCAAACAAGACGCGGTTGAAGGCCTCTTGTTCCACAATGCGGACGTTCTCACCACGAAAGATGGTGAGAAACTGTACCATGCCGCCCATCGCTTGAAGATGGAGGGCATTGTTTCGAAGCTTGGCGCATCCGTCTACGATACCGTGCAGGTCGACGAGCTTCTGCAAGGCTTCGATCTCGATCTCGTACAAGTGCCGATGAACCTGCTGGACATGCGTCTCATCGTCAGTGGTGCGCTTGATCGCTTGAAGGCCAGCGGTGTCGAGGTGCACGCGCGTTCCGCCTTTCTACAAGGCATCCTGCTTTCTGACCCCGATCATATTCCCGAAAGGGCCCGCAAGCTGCGCCCCGTCGTGCGCCAGTTGCACAGCAGGCTTGCGGAAATGCGGCTCTCGCCACTCGAAGCTTGTCTCGGCTATCTGGCATCGTTGGATGAGATCGATCGAATCGTCGTGGGTGTGGTTTCACCGTCCGAATTGAGCGAGATCCTGAGTGTCCCGGATCGGCATGTTTCGGCGGCCCTGTTCGCAGACATAGCGACGGACGACGCCGAACTCCTTGATCCAAGGTTCTGGTCCTAGGCTATGGCGGAACTCAGGCTCGGGATCTTGGGAATGAGCGAGGCAAACGGGCATCCCTACTCATGGTCCGCAATCTTCAACGGATACGAGCCAACGACCATGGCCGACTGCGGCTTCCCGGGAATCCCGATCTATCTGGCGAAGCAGAAGTTCCCCGATGATCGTATTGCCGGTGCCCGTGTTACACATGTTTGGACACAAGATGCGCTGCTATCGCAGCACATCTCGAACGCGACCTACATCGATACAGTGGTGCCGTCGCCCGAGGACATGATCGGCGCAGTTGATGCAGTGCTGCTCGCCCGCGATGATGCTGAGAACCACCGCCAGTTTGCTGACCCCTTTCTTGCGGCCGGGCTGCCCGTCTACGTCGACAAGCCATTTGCCCACTCCCGCAGGGCTGCCGAAGCGTTCTTCTCGCAAGAAGTGCGGGACGCCCAGATTTTCTCGTGTTCGGCGCTGCGCTTCGCGCAGGAAATGCTTGTTCCTTCAGAAGAGCTGGCGCGCATCGGCGGGGTTACACGGATTTCTGCGCAAGTGCCGAAATCATGGACCAAATATGCAATTCACGTGATCGACCCGATCCTTGCGAACTGCGGCAAACTGCCGGCTGTCAGTGACGTGCGCGTGCGCCAGTTCGGTGCGGAAAATGATTGCACTGAGGTTTCTTTTGCATGGGACGGCGGTGAACGAACGTGCCAGATCACGGCTTTTGGCCGTGAACCATCGCCCATCTCGGTCAGCTACTCCGGCCCTCGCGGAACAATCCATACCGAGTTCGCAGACTCGTTTGCGGCATTCAAGAGAGCGCTCTGCGTGTTCTTGGAAGACAGCGTGATTGGCCGGCATTCCCACGCTGCGCAGATTCTCGATGCAATCGACATTTTGGAGCTTGGTACGTGAAGTTCTTGATCATTGGCCTCGGCTCAATGGGAAAGCGCCGATTGCGCAATCTCCTTTACCTGGGACACCGCGACATAACCGGATTCGATATACGGATCGACAGGCGCGAGGAAGCGCGGGATATCTATGGTATCGAGACTATTGCTGCAGTGGACGATTCCGATGTGTCAGATTTCACCCACATCATCATTTCCACCCCGCCGGCGGACCACATAGAATATGCCTCCCGCTTCCATGCGATGGGAAAGCATGTGTTCATCGAGGCCAGCGTCGTCGATGACGGCTACGATGCACTTCTGCCTGCTCTCACCGAGCGGGGAAACATTCTGGCCCCCTCTTGCACGATGCGGTTCGATCCCCTGAACATACAGGTGCGGGACTGGTTGCGAGCCGGCCGCATCGGCAAAGCACTGTTGTGCCAGCATCACTTCGGAATGTTCCTGCCAAATTGGCATCCATACGAGTCAATTCATGACTTCTACGTATCGAAGCGCGAGACAGGTGCGGCGCGCGAAATCGTGCCGTTTGATCTTGTCTATCTGAGTTGGTTCTTTGGTTTGCCGACGCAAATTCGTGCAATGACGGACCAGACCGGCCGTTTGGACGCGGATATCGACGATGTGTACGCGCTCGTATTCAGGGCGCCGGCGTGCCGCATGGTGCAGATGACGGTCGATGTCGTGTCTCAGGTTCCCTGCCGCACTACTAGGATTGTGGGCGAGACCGGCAACATCGATCTCGATACCGTCGCTGGAACTCTGCGCCTCTACGACAGCAACGAGGATCGATGGATACTCAAGACGCGCTCCAAACTGGGCAAGACGACATCGACAGAGGAGATGTACGTTCAGGAGATGCGTTGTTTCCTGGATGCGACCAGGGGTCTCGGCGAGTACCCATACACGCTTGCAGAAGACCATGCGATCTTGAAGCAGCTTTATGCCGCGGAGCGAGCCGCAAAGAGCTAGGAATGCCTGGAGCAATCGTCATCCAAGCACGCATGGGCTCGTCTCGATCTCCGGGGAAGATTTCGCATTCTCTGCAGGGCGAGCCGATGCTTGAATATCAGATCAAGCGGCTGCAGCACGCGGGCCTCAGGAGTATCTGCGTTGCCACCACAGATCGCGATCAGGATGACATAACAGCACAAGTTGCCGAGCGAACCGGTGTTTGGTGTTTTCGCGGCAGCGAGAATGATGTCATGGGCCGCTACCTCGCTTGCGCGGACTACTTCGACATTGATCCGATCATACGGGTGGGCGGCGATGATCCCCTGTTGGACCCTGAAGGGATTAAGTTTCTCGTCAAACGCCATGGCGAGACGATGGCCGACTTGGTCTATGCCAGTCACCCCGGCGGCTGGATATACGGAACTGCTGGCGAACTCGTCACAAGGGCAGCCCTGCGTCGCGCAGCCGAGTCCACAAGCGACCCGCTCGACCGGGAGCATGTGATCAGCTTCCTCAAACGCAGCGAAGGATTCTCGCGCGTAAAGGCCGTGCCGCCTTCAAAATCGTTAATTCGTCCAGAAATATACCTTTCAGTCGATTACACGGAAGACCTGCACCTGATTGAGCAGATACTGGCACATTTCACCGCGGTGGGACGGCGCTATGACTTCAGTCAGGACGAGCTGATTGCCCTTTATGACAGCGGCAAGCTCGAGATCAGGAATACCCATCTTCACGACGGCTTCTAGAGCGGAGTTCCGGAATGCCCTACTTCAACATGTCGGCCGAGCAGATCTCGCGGGCGATGCACGAACTCATTCCCGGTGGTAACCACACATACAGCAAAGGGGATGACCAGTTCCCCGGCAATGCGCCCAAGGTGATGGCGCGGGCCAAGGGCGCCTACTGCTGGGACGTCGAGGACAACGAGTACCTCGACTGGGCAATGGGTAATCGCGTGATGTCGTTGGGACACGCCAACGATCATGTCGACACGAAGGTTTTCGAAGCAATGAGGTTGGGCGCCAACTTCACGCGGCCCGGCATCCTCGAATATGAGTTGGCTGCCTACCTGACCGATCATTGGCCATGTGCGGAGATGGTCAAGTTCGGCAAGAACGGCTCCGATGTCGTCACCGCAGCGGTGAAACTGGCGCGGGCATACACTGGCCGCCCTTACGTCCTCGTTTGCGGTAGCCATCCGTTCTTTTCGATCCATGACTGGTACATTGGTTCGACCGAGATGAACTCGGGTACCTTGCCCTCCGAGCGGCCATACACACTGAAGTTCATCTATGGTGACCGCGGCAGTGTCGAAGCTGCATTCGCCGACTATAAGGACCAGATCGCGGCACTGATACTCGAGCCGGTGAAGAATGACTCGCCTTATGCCGACCCGCGACCATCCGACCTAACGCAATCCGGCATGAACCGCAACGGCGACAACACCGGCAACTTCTTGCAGTATCTGCGCGAAAAGACGGAGGCTGAGGGCACCGTTCTCATCTTTGACGAGATGATTGCGGCAATGCGGTTCGGATCACGCGGTGCGCACCATCACTACGGCATCCTTCCGGATCTGGCGACTTTCGGAAAAGCGATCTCAAATGGCTATTCCTGCTCGGTGTTGGCAGGCAAAAGAGAGATCATGGACCTGGGTGGAATTACACATGATCGCGAGCGGGTGTTTCTGCTGTCGCAGACGCATGGCTCTGAAACGGTCGGATTGGCCGCAACGCTTGCAACAATGCGGTTCTACAACGAGCACAATGTTGAGGACCACATTTGGTCGATCGGGCGGGCTTTGAAGGCGGCGGTCACCGACACGGCCAGGGCAAAAGGCCTGTCGGAGCGCGTCAGAATAATCGGCTTCGAAGCCAACCCGCAAATCCTCTGCTTCGACGAAAGCGGCGCCTTCTCCAGCACGCTCAACACGCTTTTTCATCAGTACATGATCGAGGAAGGCGTGCTTATTCCGTGGATTACCATTACGCACGCACATAGGATGGCTGAAGTCGATCGAACGGCTGAAGCATTGGATCGAGCTCTGACACAACTCGAGTCGGCCATCGCCGCTGATGCTGTGGATCGATTGCTCCTGGGGCCAGCGCAGAAGCCGGTGTTCAGGAAATACAATTGAGGCCGCGCCAGTCACCCGGCGCACGGCAAACGATGGCGGTCGCGTGTCTGATCTGACCGATATGGTCGCCTTCAGGACGGACGCCTCGACCAGGCTCGGCATCGGACACGTGATGCGTTGCCTGGCACTTGCCGATCGCCTCACCAGTATCGCGATCATGAGCATTTTCTTCTGCCGGGAACTGCCGGAGGCCCTCAAGGGCCGACTTGAGCGACACGGACACCGAGTTCACCTTTTCGGTGATGCCTCAACGCCCGCTGGCGAGGTCGCCGAAATTGCCCAAGCAATAAGGGAGCTACCGAATAGGCCAAAGACGTTGGTCTGCGATCACTATGAACGCGATGGCACCTGGCAGGCGAGACTTCGCGATGTCGTGGAGCGGTTGGTTGTCATCGACGATCTGGCCAACCGAAGTCATGACTGCGATCTCTTGGTGGATCCGTCTGTCGACCGTCGCCCGGAGGACTATTCGGGATTGGTTCCTGGCGAAGCGATTGTTTTGACGGGCACGAGATTTGCCATGTTGCGGCCTGAGTTTGCCCTATTGCGTGAACAGACGACGGTCGAGGCGGCGGCCACCGTTCGCTCACCGCCGTCGCGCATCGTCGTTTCCATGGGTGGCAGCGACGAACCGAACGCGACCGGATACGTGCTGACGGCTCTTGATGCATTGGAGCCAGCTATTCGTGACACGCTACACATTGACGTGGTGGTTGGCGGCGGTTGTCCCCATGTCCCCAAGCTTCGCGAGCAGGCCGACCGGCTTGGGTTGAATATCACTCTGCATGTCGACACCGAAGACTTGGCGGACATACTGGCAAGTTCAGACCTCGCCTTTGGTGCTTCCGGTGGCTCATCTTGGGAACGATGCTGCCTTGGCGTGCCGACCATCACACTCGTGCTTGCCGACAACCAACGTTACATTGCTGAACGGCTTGCAGGCCACGGCGCTGTCATCAACCTTGGGACCTGGCCCGACATCAGCCATGAGTCCATACGTGCGGCATTTCTTTCCCTTCACGGCAACACGGCAGCACTGGCAGAAATGCGCACCGCCGCCCTAGCCATTTGTGACGGACAAGGTACGCGGCGTGTCGTCGAAGCAATCGTCGGCTACCGCATGACGTCAGGGCAGGCGATCGCCTTGCGTCCGGCGCTTGCCGACGACGCAGAGACACTGTTCCGATTTCAATCGGCGCCGGGCGCGCGGGCGCATTCTCGCAACCCGGAACCACCCAGTTGGGAGGGGCATTGCGCGTGGTTTGCGCGGCGGCTATCGCAGAGTTGCAGTCCCTTCTACATGGTCATGGCCGGGGACGTAGTGGTTGGTATGGTACGGCTCGATCGCCGTTCAGCGGATGAGGAGGAGTATGAAGTCTCCATACTGATCGATCCCGCGTGGCACGGACAGGGCCTTGGTCTTGCCTCCCTTAGGCTGTTGCGCCTTCGACATCCCGGCCTGCAGATCGTGGCAAATGTCAGCCCGAAGAACCGCGCTTCACAGGCAGTCTTTCGGCGGGCGGGCTATGTGAAGGTTTCCCCCGACTGGTATGAATTGCGCGCAAACTCGCCTGGTATCGGCAAACGAGGTGCATCATGAAGATCAACGGACGCAGCATTGGCCCGGATCATCCTCCGTACATAATCGCCGAGCTATCGGCCAACCACAACGGCGACATTGAACGTGCTTTCAGGATCATGGAGATTGCGCGCGACAGTGGTGCGGACGCGCTGAAGATTCAGACCTATTCCGCAGACACGATCACGATCGAAAGCAATCGGCCCGAGTTCCAGATCAAGGGCGGCCTTTGGGATGGCCGGAGCCTCTACGAACTCTATAAATGGGCGCAAATGCCCTGGGATTGGCATGAACCGCTCTTCCAGAAGGCCCGCGATCTCGGCATCACCATCTTCAGTTCGCCTTTCGACTTCACGGCCGTAGATCTGCTTGAGAGCCTGAATGCGCCGGCCTACAAGATCGCCTCGTTTGAAGCTATCGACTTGCCGTTAATCCGCTACGTTGCCCAGACGGGCAAGCCGATGATCATTTCCAGCGGCATGGCCAACGCCGACGAGATCCAAGACGCTGTTGCGACGGCGCGTGAGGCGGGCTGCGACTCAATCGTCGTTCTGCAGTGTGTCAGCGGCTATCCGGCGCCCGCCGAAGAGTACAATCTGCGCACGATTGCGGACATGAAGGACCGGTTCGGCGTTCTCGTTGGCCTGTCGGATCACACGATCGACAACGTAGCCGCTGTTACATCGATCGGAGTGGGCGCCTGCGTGATCGAAAAGCACGTCACTCTGGACCGTAACGGCGGCGGGCCAGATGACAGTTTCTCGCTGGAGCCCGACGAGTTGAGGGCGCTTGTGCGCGACGCAAACATTGCCTGGAAGGCGATGGGTTCGGCCAGCTATGGGCAAAGCCCGAGCGAGAAAGGCAATGCACAGTTCCGCCGATCGCTTTACGTCGTCAAGGACGTTGCAAGGGGTGAGACCTTCACGAACGACAACGTGCGAAGCATCCGCCCTGGAATAGGCCTCGCGCCCAAACACCTTGATGACGTGCTTGGCAAGACCGCAAGCAAGGACATCGAAAGAGCAACACCCATGTCGCTGGATCTGGTCACTAAGTAGGCGGTTGTGTCAGTGGACTCAAAGGGTACGGAAAGCCGGCTTGCAGCTTAAGGCGCTACTCTCGGGGTCGGCCATCTACCTTGTCGCCAGCGTTCTGGCGGCCGGCCTTCCGTTTCTGTTGCTTCCCATATTGACCCGTTACCTGTCGCCTGCAGAGTTTGGGTTGGTTGGCATCTTTCAGGGTCTCTACATTTTCTTTCTCGCAACCTGCGGCCTCAGCATAGCCGGCGCGATAGTACGTCAATCCTATGACGTGGATCGGGAGGGAATTGCGGTCTATATCTTCAACGCCTTGCTGATCCTCGCCGCCACCACCTCTTTCTTCGTGGTCGTCATCTGGGCATTTGGCGGCCAGTTGTCGGCCTGGCTCCAGATTCCACCCGAATATCTCTACCTTGCGCTTGTCGCGGCGGCGATGGTCTTCGTTCTGAATATCCTTCTGGGCCAGTTTCAGGTTGGGGAACAGCCGGTCCGATATGGCGTGTTCCAGGTTGGTCACAGCCTGCTGAACATTTCACTCAGTCTGGTGGGTGTCGTCATCCTTTCGGCCGGCGCCATGGGCCGCGTGGGCGGTATCGTCGTTGCGGCAATAGCCGCGGGACTTGTTGCCCTGCTCGTTCTGAGGAGGATCGGACGGCTGAGCCCGCGGTTCAATTCCGGCGACGTGAAATCAGCGTTGCGTTTCGGAATCCCATTGCTGCCTCACGAACTCGGTACGTTCCTGCTGAACTGGCTTAGCCTGTTCGTGCTCAACACCATGCTCAGCGCAAGCCATGTCGGCATCTATCTGCTCGCCTTTCAGGTGTCGATGGTCCTTGGCGTGATCTGCGATGCGTTCAACAGGGCCTATGTGCCGTGGCTGTTCTCGATACTGAAGACAGGCGATGCTGACGATCGTGCCTCGGTCGTCCGGCTGACTTACGTTTACTTTGGTGGCCTGTGCGTCGTCGTCCTACTTGGCTTTGCCCTTTCGCCTTGGTTCGTATCTCTAGCGTTTGGCAGATCATATGCTGATGCGGCATGGATGATCGGGTGGCTGCTGCTAGGTCAGGCTCTGGGGGGCGCTTATCTCATGGTGACCAATTATATCGTGTACGCGAGACGAACTGAACTGCTCTCGGCGATTACAATCTTCGCAAACGCGGTCAACATCATTGTTTTGTTTACGTTAGTGCCGGCAGTTGGTGTCGCCGGTGCAATCATCGGCTTCGTCCTGACACGCGCACTCATCTTCCTGTTGACATGGGCCTGCTCAGTCCGTCTCGTGGCGATGCCGTGGCTCACGCCCCGTGTTGCTCAGTGATTATGGATCCGTGCCGCATGCGGATGGCGCCTCGGATAGAGGATTCAGTGATTGCATCGCATGAAAACCCGGAGGGACGCCCGCGCGGTCCCCGATCTTGGCCGGACCATGCCCGGCTCGTCAAAACAGGCAGCGAAATGGACAGTAAGAAAGCCGCTGACGATTGGACAAGCTTCGATGAACGTCAGCTCGCCTATCACACAACGCAATGGAAGAACCCCAAGGAGTCCACGAAAGCGTTCGAAGCCTTTATTGCCCACCGGTTGGATGGCTCGCGCAGAATCATCGATCTCGGCGCCGGTACAGGAGCGGCGACAGCCTTTCTGGCGGGACGCCACCCGGCAACCGATTTTGTAGCGGCCGATTATGTGTCGGATTTTCTTCGCATTGGCGAGAACGTCGCAAAGAACCAGGGATTGGACAACCTCGCCTTTCGGCAACTCGACTGGATGGAGATGCCCGAAACAACCGAGTTTGACGGGGTAGTATCCCTTCAGACCCTGTCATGGCTGCCAGAGCCGGTTGAGCCGCTCGTGCAGGTATTCACGAAGCTCAAGCCAGAGTGGTTCGCGCTCACGTCGCTATTTTACGAGGGGGACATCTCCTGCACCATATCTGTGCACGAGCATGTCACTGGCCAACGCTTCTTCTATAACGTGTACGCCATCCCTGAAATCCGGCGGGTATGCGCCGAGCACGGTTACCACATCGCGTCGACGAAACGATTTGAGATCGGAATTGATCTCGAAAAACCGGACAATCTCGATGCAATGGGGACATATACCAGACGCGTAGTGACAGAGTCGTCGGATACGATCGAACGCCTGCAAATCAGCGGTCCGATCCTCATGCCATGGCATATGCTGCTGATAGAGCGGAGCTAGCGGCGTTGTGAATGCTCCCACCATGCACGAGACGTGCCCAATCTGCGGCCACGGCGGTCTAGTGGTTTTGGAAGTTGCCAGTCACCTCAGATACGACGTTTGCGGCAAATGCGGGGTGTGCATAAAGCATGTGGAGTCGGCAAGCGCGCAGGAGGATTTCGCATCCAGTCAGAATGCGTACTACGAGGAGACCATCGAAGATCCGTTCGCTGAACCCTCAGCGATAATGCGTGAGCGGTTAGCACACCGTGCTCGGGTGCTGCAGCGATATATCAAGCCCGGCAGCTCGGTCCTCGAAATCGGGCCAGGCGGTGGGCAGGTCGCTGATTGGCTCTTGCGAAACAACTGTGACTATCTGGGATGTGAGATATCCAAGGAGCTGACAAAAAGACTTAAGGCCAGAGGTATCCCTGTCGTAAACAATGATTTTGAGATGCTTCCCTCCGTCGATGCATTCGACTTGGTGCTCTCATTTCACACGATCGAACATGTCCCCGAGCCGCAATCACAACTCACGAAAGCATTTTCGATCGTGAAGCCTGGCGGTTTCTTTATCATCGCGACACCGAATGCGCGATCATGGGAACAACGCTTGTTTTCAAAGCTGTCAGCAAATTTCGACGTTGGACATCTGCACGTATTCTCACCAAGGTCTTTAGTCATGATGGCGGAGGCTGCCGGTTGGCAGGTTCACGCCTCCTCGACGTCAGAATACACGTCGGACTGGCTGCGTATCCTTAGCAAGGTATTGCGGCGGTTCCGCAATGAGGACGAGGTTGCTTCGGCAGGAAAGTACTCGCGTATGGCGGCATCCGGCGGTGCCGACCGCGCGATTTCCCTTATTTCGGCAGTCACCGCGCCGCTGCGGCTTGTTCAGGCATCACTTGGTGGTGGAAACGAGATCGTGCTGGTCTTGCAGAGGCCGAATGCACGTTGATCACATGACGAGATCGCCGGACAGAAGCGGCGCCGCAAATCCGATCCGGATCCTCGTCTTCGATTGCTGGCTGCCGGGGTTTCTGTACGTTCGCCACCTAGCCGATACCGAAGGGGTTTCGCTGACCTTCGTTCACAATTCCGAGCGGCAGCTTGGAACACCGGCCCGGGAATACAAGGACTTCAAGGAGCGCCTTTCGCCGCCTGACTGGGTAAAGGACTTCGGCGATTACGATCACCGGTTCGCGACGCTGTTCGACACGGAAAAGCCGGACGTCGTGCTCGTTACGTCGATGCACTATCTTGAATGTCGGTCTGCACTCCTGTTTGCAGCCGACAGGGGCGTGATGAGAGCGTTCATTCCGCATGGGATTTTTCTTCTTGATCGAAGCAAGGTGATCGGGTCACCCAAATCCGTGTTCGACCGCGTCAAGCGCCTGTTGGAGAAGCTTCCCCGGGCCGTCTATTACGGCCGATTCTTCTGGAGCGCGCATTTCCAGCGCGAGCGAGATCAACGAGGATCGTTCCTGGCGGCCTTCTCGTGTTTTCTGGATCTTCTCTCCAACTACTCCAACTGGCAGTGGGCGCCCTCGCCGCAGGCTCAACGATATTACGCTCGCTTACTCGATATCGGGATCGTATATGACGCCCAACTTGCAAAGTACTATTCGCAAAATCTTGGAGCCATTGTGGACGGAACCGAGTTCAAGGTATCGGGGACGCTGGACAGCGGCAAACTGCGTCGGGCGCTCAGTGTGGCACGGAAGTCCGGTGCGTCCGCGCCGGTGCCACCAAAGGTGGCGTACTACGTCTCGAGCCCCTACCCCGAGGACTTTTCGGCAAGCGGCGCGAGGGCCCTGGCGGATCTGTTGATGACGCTTCGATCGTTGGTCCAGTCAGCCGGTTGTGAGCGCCTGATCTACCGGCCCCACCCTGGAGAACCAAGTTGGTTCGTTGACGCGGCGTGTGCACAGCACGGTATTGAGTGCGACATATCGCGCGACCTCTCCGGGTTCATTAATGCGAGCCTTGTGTGCGGCACCAGTTCAAGCTTGCTTTACAACGCAATCATATTGTCGAAGCCGATTCTGACCGTTTCGTCGGAGAAGTTCAAAATGGATGCGCCCTATTACGAGCCTCTGATCAGCTACCCCCGAATTGCAGTCGATCTGGATAGGGCCGTCGATGTATTGATAGAGGAGAATCGCGAAGCACTCGTTTCGGCATTGCGAAGCAGCAGTACCACGCCTGAATCTGCAGTCTCAGATCCTGTCGAAGTCCTGTTGGAGACAGTTCGTTCAGAACGTGCATCATGACGCCTCCCCAGCCATATCTGGCGGGGCGCAGCCAGCAGACCACAGAAGCCGGGCTTCTGTGATTCATTAAGGAGAGTCATGGTTGGTCGGACGCATATTGCCAGCATGACTGCCGTATTCACCGCGTTCATGATCTTTCAGATCTACGCGTTTCTCATCTACGACCCGATTCTGCTGGCAGGGGGGGCAGGCTTGATGGCCCTGGTTGTGGTTCATGGTCATCACCACATATTGCGGCGAGAATTGACTGCTTCGAGGCTAGTACTCATCACGATCATCGCGGCGTTGACGCTCGCTCTTCCGTTTGCCCTCAATCAGACTCTGGTCTCCTCCTATCACTACACGATCGGTGTGACTTCGATCCTGGCCGCATACATATTTTCCCGATTCCCGCTTGAGACGTATCGTAGCCTTCGTCTTGCGCTTGTGGCCCTGCAGTCTTACACGATCTGGTTCTTGTTAACGACAACGCACACCGTGTTTCCACTCGATTACATGATCGAGGGATCGAGCAGTAATGGTATCACGTCCGTTCTCGTTATACTTCAGGCTGCATATGTCGGTATAAGTTTTCATGTCCGGCGAAAGGCGGCCATAATAACGTCTCTGGCAACACTTTACATTGCTTTGGAGGGCTTTGGCAGAGGATCCATCCTTTCAGCGGCAATGATCTGTTTCCTCATGCTGCCCTTATATTTTCTTTCGATTCGGACAGCAGCAGGGCGCCTTGCTGTGATCCTTGTGGCCTTGATAGTACTTGCCTTCTTTGTGCCGCGAACAATTGACGTGGTGAGTAATTACCTCGTGAACTCCACGAAGCTATCGCAAGGTCTTCTGGACCCGGCGAGAGCCGAGATGTATCGCGATTATCTGGCCAAAATTGACCCTGTTACCTTCTTCACCGGTACTGACTTTGAAGGAACAAGCATCGAGGCCAAGTATAACGGCAATCCTCACTCATCACTGATCCGGGCCCATCACCTCTTTGGCATTCTCTATCTGCTGGCGGTCCTGGGTTCGCTAGCAGGTGCAGTCCTGGCGACCCGCACGTGGGTAAGTCTCTTCATCACGGGTGCGCTGATATCGATCATCCTGTTCCGATCGGTAAGCGAACCGGTCATTTTCCCGACGGCAATGGACTTCTTCGTTTTCGTGTTCCTCTTCATCGCTTGCGGCTCCCCCCGCAGTCGGGCGAGTCGAGCGGTCCGAGAAGCGCCACGTGCAGGCATCGCCGTCTCCTGAAGTGAAGTTGCGACCTCTCAAGATCAGGCGAGGTACGGCGATTGCCGCCACCGCGGCATTGAGTTAGTGCGAGCCATCGCAGGGCATTGGATGCCTCTTTCAACCGAACCAATCGTGGACCAAGCAAAAGGCCGTGTAGCAATGCCCGAAATGATAGTGTGCACCAATTGCGTGATGGACACGACCGATTCGGCAATCACTTTCGATGAATGCGGCGTTTGTGATCATTGCCGCGATTTTCAGGAGAACGTCTCGCCGAACTGGCATACCGATGAACGCGGGCGCGCAGAGCTCTCGGCGATCATCGACCAGGTGCGCAAAGCCGGCAAAGGACACGACTTCGACTGCCTGCTCGGCCTCAGCGGAGGCTTGGACAGCTCGTTCATGTTGCATTGCCTGGTCAAGGATTTCGGCCTTCGACCGCTGGTGTTTCACGTGGATGGTGGCTGGAACAGCGATCTCGCAGTCAACAACATCCAAATGCTCGTCGAAAAGCTGGGGCTGGATCTCTTCACAGAGGTTATCGATTGGGAGGATATGCGCGACTTCCAGCTTGCGTTCTTCAAGTCTGGAATTTCGCAGATCGACATTCCGCAGGATCATGCCTTCATTGCTACGCTCTACAAGTTTGCGAACCGATACAACGTCAAATATATCATGAACGGCGGCAACATCGCCACGGAAGGCGTTCGCAACCCGTTGGAATGGCTGTACTACGGTACAGACATGTGGCTGATCAACGACATCCGCAAGCGGTTCTGCACGCGGCCGCTGACCCACTACCCTTTCAGCTCGGTGCTGTTCCACAAATTCTACTTGCGCTACCTTCGCGGAGTCCAAGTTGTCCGACCGTTAAATTACATGCCGTACTCGAAGGACCTCGCGATCAATACGCTGCGCAATGAATACGGTTGGCGGGCGTACCCGCAAAAGCACTTCGAAAGTCGTTTCACAAAGTTCTTCGAAGGTTACTGGCTGCCGACCAGGTTTGGATACGATACGCGAAAGGTGCAGTTCTCATCATTAATTCTGACGGGCCAGATGACGCGGAATGAAGCGCTGGAAAAACTCAAAGTACCAGCCTACGACCCCAGTACGATCGATGATGAATTCGCCTATATCGCCAAGAAGCTGGGCATCAGTGTGGAGGAACTGCGTCGCTACCATACAATGCCGCTGAAGAGCTATAAGGACTACCGTAACCAGGAGGCGCTGTTCAGGATGGGCGCCAAGGTTCTCCGCGCGGTCGGCATCGAACGCTCTATCAAGCGGTGACCGCCATGTTATGCATCATCGACTATGGCTCAGGAAACATCGCGGCGATCGCCAACATCTGCGAGCGCGAGCGCATTCCGCATATCATCACCCATGATCCCGCCCGCTTCGACGCAGCAACGCATTTCCTTCTGCCTGGCGTCGGAGCCTTCGATCCTACCGTAGAGACGCTGCGCGTCTCGGGCATTCTGCCCGCGCTGGAAACGGCGGTTATGGAGCAGCGGAAACCGATCATGGGCATCTGTGTCGGCATGCATCTACTCGCTGATAGCAGCGACGAGGGCAGGCATCAGGGGCTCGGCTGGATTCCGGGCCATGTGACCCGCATCGACATCCAAGCTCTCAAGCAGCCACCGCATCTGCCTCATATGGGCTGGAACGACATCGCAGGCGACCCGGGCGATCCCTTGCTGATGGGAGTCGATCTGGAGCGCGGGTTCTATTTCCTCCACTCCTACTTCTTCGAGCCACACAATCCTGAAGATGTCGTGGCGACAGTGACCTACGGTACTGAGCTGCCCTGCATTGTGCGCCGGGGGCACGTGATCGGGGCACAGTTCCACCCCGAAAAGAGCCATGCAAACGGCATTCGGCTGATCAAGAACTTCGTGGGCGTCGCCTGATGCTCAGGTCGCGCGTCGCTCCCTATCTTCTGCTCCGTGGAAAGGGTCTGGTGAAGACTCAGAAGTTCGGCAATGCAAAGTACGTGGGCGATCCGATCAACGCCGTGAAGATCTTCAACGAGAAGGAAGTCGACGAGCTCACTCTCCTGGACATCGACGCCACTGCCTCCGGCCGCGGTCCAGACCTCACCCTGCTCAAGGACATCGCCGCAGAAAGCCGAATGCCGCTGTGCTACGGCGGCGGTGTACAGGACGCGGAAATGGCCGCCAGAATCATCGCGCTTGGGTACGAAAAGGTCTCCGTCAGCCACGCGGCGCTGGAGCGGCCAGCGCTGGTACGAGAAATGGCCGACCGCATTGGACGGCAAAGTGTCGTGGTGACGATCGATGTCAAGAAAGAAGGTCTCTTGAGCGGTAAGCACAAGGTCTATTCCCGCAACGCCAAGCAAGCGCACAAGGTCGACCCCATCGACTTCGCCATGAAATGCACCGAACTGGGTGCCGGCGAAATAGTGCTGAACTCAATCGATCGTGACGGCATGATGCAGGGCTATGGCTTGGATCTCGCGCGCAAGCTGCGGGGATCTATCACCACGCCGATGACCGTGGTCGGCGGCGCCGGTTCGATTGACGATCTCCGTGCCTTGACCAACGAATTGGGACCGGTCGGCGCCGGCGCCGGCAGCTTGTTTGTATTCAAAGGCAAGTATCGTGCAGTGCTGATCAGCTATGCCCGCCCCTGACGCACCTCCCAGTCGCTTATCGTAAAGAGACGATGAAACAGATCCTCCAGAACCTCTCCACTGGCGAATCCCAACTCGTGGAAGCGCCGGCTCCGCAGGCGCGGCAGGGAAGTCTGTTGATCGACACGACCGCATCACTCATTTCCACGGGCACTGAGCGCATGCTCGTGGACTTCGGCAGATCGGGTCTGATCGCAAAGGCTCGTGGTCAGCCCGATAAGGTGCGGCAGGTCCTCGACAAGGTGGCCACCGACGGGCTGATGAGTACCGTCGACGCCGTGCGCTCGAAACTTGGGCAGCCGATCCCGCTGGGCTACTGCAATGTGGGCGTTGTCCGCGAGTCAGGGGCCGATCGGTTTCGAAAGGGCGACCGGGTGGTTTCGAATGGGCCGCATGCAGATGTTGTCTGCGTGCCGAAGAACCTCTGTGCCCGTATTCCTGACAATGTGACCGACGAGTCAGCCACTTTCACCGTGGTCGCCAGCATCGGATTGCAGGGCATACGTCTGGCCCAACCGACCCTGGGCGAGGCATTTGTGGTTACCGGCGCAGGATTGATCGGCCTGCTGACCGTGCAGATGCTGCGGTCGCAAGGATGCCGGGTGCTGGCCATCGATTTCGATCCGGAGAAGCTGGAACTGGCGCGCACTTTCGGAGCGGAGGTGTGCAACCCAGCCGCAGGTGAAGACCCTGTTGAAGCGGGTTTTGCGTTCAGCCGCGGCCAGGGAGTGGATGGTGTCATCATCACGGCTTCAACCAAATCCAACGATCCGATCGCTCAGGCCGCACGGATGTGCCGCAAGCGAGGGCGCATCATCCTGGTGGGTGTGGCCGGGACGAACCTCAATCGCGCAGATTTCTACGAGAAGGAACTGAGCTTTCAGGTTTCCTGCTCCTATGGTCCGGGCCGTTATGACCCACAGTATGAGGAACACGGTCACGATTACCCGGTTGGCTTCGTTCGTTGGACCCAGAAGCGCAATTTCGAGGCCGTCCTCGACCTGCTCGCTTCGGGTGCGTTGAACGTCGCACCGCTGATCAGCCACCGGGTGCCGTTCGATGAAGCGCCACGCGCCTACCAACTCCTGTCGACCGACAAGACGGCCCTGGGGATCCTGCTGACCTATGGCCATGCCTCAGAACCGCGCCATTTGCGCAGCGTATCCTTGACGGAAACGCCTGTTTCCAGTTCGGCAAAGGCGGTCGTTGGCTTCATCGGGGCCGGGAACTATGCCTCGCGCGTACTGATCCCGGCTTTCAAGGCCTCCGGGGCTTTCCTGCACACCATCGCCTCGACCGGAGGAACGAATGCCGTAGTGCATGGTCGCAGGACGAGCTTTGCCAATGCGACATCAGACACCGAGGCGCTGATCGCGGACCCGGACATCAGCGCCGTCGCAATCGTGACCAGACACAACAGTCATGCCCGTCTGACGCAGCAGGCCCTGCGCGCAGGCAAGAATGTCTTCATCGAGAAACCCTTGGCCCTGACTTACGAGGAGCTTGACGACGTCAAGGCTGCTTACGCCGAAAGCAGGAAGCACCTGATGGTCGGCTTCAACCGCAGGTTCGCGCCGCAGGTGCAGACCATGAAAGGCCTGCTCGACAAAGTGAGAGCGCCGAAGAGCTTCGTCATGGTGATGAACGCTGGGGCTATTCCAGCCGACCACTGGACACAGGATCCGGCGGTCGGAGGAGGACGAATTATCGGCGAAGCATGTCACTACATCGACCTGATGCGCTTTCTCGCGGGCACGCCGATCACATCGGTCCAGGCGCAGCGCATGGGCGACACCGACGCCGAGGCCGTGACCGAGGACAAGGCCGCAATTACGCTTGGTTTTGATGACGGGTCGTTCGGCACGATCCACTACCTCGCGAACGGCGGTGCGTCCTTTCCCAAGGAACGTGTCGAGGTGTTCGTCTCTGGGCGTACCCTTCAGTTGGATAACTTTCTCAAGCTAAGGGGATACAACTGGCCAGGTTTTCGGAAACAGAACCTCTGGCGGCAGGATAAAGGACAGAGGGAATGCGCTGCTGCCTTCGTCAAGGCAGTCGAGGCGGGCGGTGCGGCGCCGATCCCTGCCGAGGAGTTGTTCGAAGTCGCCAAAGTCACCATCGACGCGGCCCGGATCCTGCGTTCACAAGGATGAGACGCCTGAAACGACTGCGGACCTATGCCCGCATCGGACCGGCAAGCATCGCGCGGGTGGCTGCTTATCGGTTGGGATTGATGACCGGTTGGCATCCGGCTCTTCGGCTCTCCGCAGCGGTACCTGCTCGGCCTTTCTTTCGCGCTTCGGAACGGCGGGGAGACGTGCCCTCACCTAACAAGGCATGGGACGATGCCCTGCATTGGTTCGGCTGGTACCAAAGGCCGCTGCCATCTGATACGCCCAACTGGTTCGGCAACCCGTTCTCGGAAACGCGCCAGCCAGACGCCTCACGCGATTGGTGGCGTATTTCCGATTTTGGCGCCGGCGACATCAAGGGGCTTTGGGAACTCTCGCGTTTCAACTGGGTCTTGGCGTGGTCCACCAAAGCAGCCGACGGGGACACTGCTGCACTGAAGCGGATGAACCATTGGCTGGCTGATTGGGCCCGAGAAAACCCGCCCTACAAGGGCCCGAACTGGAAATGCGGGCAAGAGGCATCGATCCGCGTGCTGCATCTCGTTGCGTCCGCTTGGGCACTCGGTCAGGATCGCGCCCCGGAACCAGGCCTTGTCGATCTCACGGCCGCCCATCTGCAACGGATCGCATCGACCATCTCGTACGCAATAGGCCAGCAGAACAATCATGGCACTTCTGAAGCTGCAGCGTTGTTCATTGGCGGAAGCTTCCTCTCCGGAAGTGACCCTCGCGCCGAGACCTGGGCGCGTACGGGCCGGCGTCGTCTGGAAGAGCGCGCTGCAACCCTGATTGAGCCCGATGGTAGCTTTAGCCAGTATTCGGTGACCTATCACCGGCTCATGCTGGACACATACGCACTTTCCGAAGCCTGGCGGCGGCATCGTGGCTTGCCCGAATTTTCCACCCGTTTGCGTAATCGCCTGGCTGCCGCAACGGACTGGCTCTGGAGCCTCATCGATTCTAAATCCGGCGATGCTCCCAATATCGGGGCCAACGACGGGGCGCACCTGCTGCAACTGACTGGCGCCGACTATCGCGACTTCCGCCCTTCGGTCCAACTTGCGGCGGCCCTGTTTCGCGGGGCCGATGCTTTTGGTCCGGGACCGTGGATGAAGCCGCTTCGTTGGCTCGAGGTCGCCGATGGAAAGTCCATCGCTTCACCGCATAGTCAAAGCTTCAACCATGGAGGCTATCATGTTCTCCGGATCGGATCGGCAATGGCAGTACTGCGCTATCCGCGGTTCCGCTTCCGCCCCAGCCAAGCCGATGGCCTGCATGTCGATCTCTGGCGTGATGGGATCAATCTTCTGCGCGATGCGGGAACTTTCAGTTACAATGCCGAAGACTCCGAGTGGTTTTCTGGCACGGCGGCTCACAACACGATCGAGTTTGACGGGCGCGACCAGATGATCCGCCTTGGGAGATTTCTGTTTGGTGACTGGCTCAGCGCCCAATCCGTCGAGGCCGTTCGCGACGACGGCGACGCGGTAACCGCGGCGGCGGCCTACACTGACGCCAAGGGGGCACGGCATCACCGCACCATCACGCTGACCGCCGATGGAATGCTTTGCCGAGACGTCATATCTGGAAACTTCCGCGAGGCCTGTCTACGGTGGCGCTTGGCGCCTGGCCAATGGCAACTCGACGACACCATTATTCGCAGTGGAACGTGCTCGATCTCAATTGAGGTCGACGGTGTGCCGATGCCTCCGACAATTGGAGCTACTATGGAATCCCGCCACTATCATCACAGAGCGGAGATCCCATTCATCTCTGTCAAGGTGAACCGGGCGGCGACTATCGTCACCGAGATCACCTTCTGATTATGCACGTCCTCTACTTTCATCAGCACTTCTCGACCCCGCAGGGGTCTGCAGGAACGCGGTCTTACGAGATGGCCCAGGCACTCATCCGAGCGGGACACAGCGTCACGATGGTTTGCGGTCGCTATGCGCAGGGTGAGACCGGGCTGAACACGCCGTTCGCAAAGGGGCGTCGGCGCGGGGTGGTTGATGGTATTGACGTGATCGAGTTTGATCTCGACTACGGAAACCACATGACGTTTGTGCAGCGCGTCGGGGTGTTTGCGAAGTTCGCATTCGGCTCAATAGGGGTCGCCCTGCGTGAGCCTGCTGATGTCGTCTTTGCCACTTCGACGCCGTTGACGGCTGGCATACCGGGTATTTTTGCGCGCTGGCTCCGAAGCAAGCCCTTTGTTTTTGAGGTGCGTGATCTATGGCCCGAACTTCCTAAAGCAATGGGCGTCATCACCAACCCGATCCTTCTTGGACTAATGTCGATGCTGGAGTGGGCGTCCTATCACTCGGCCAATCGACTGGTCGGCTTGTCGCCCGGGATCGTTGAAGGGATCGCTGCACGCGGCGTCGACAAGTCGCGTATAGCGATGATCCCGAATGGGTGTGATCTTGGTCTCTTTGCAAGCCCTCTTGAGGTGTGGCGTCCCGAGGGCGTGCAAGATGACCAGTTACTTGCCATCTTTGCTGGCACGCATGGCAACGCAAATGGGCTCGATTCGGTCTTGAATGCCGCCGCGGTGCTCAAAGAGCGGAGCCGAGACGACATCCGGATCGTCTTGGTCGGCCAAGGCCGTGACAAGCCAGACCTGCAGGCCCGCTCGCGCGCCGAGAACCTCGACATCGTGTTGTTCCTCGACCCCGTCCCAAAGACCAGGCTAGCAGGGCTGATGGCTGGCGCCGATATCGGGCTCCAGGTCCTGCGGAATGTGCCAGCCTTCTATTACGGCACATCGCCGAACAAGTTCTTCGACTACATATCGGCCGGGTTGCCGGTGCTGAACAACTATCCAGGTTGGCTCGCGGGGCTGATTGCGGAGCATGATTGCGGATATGCAGTGCCGCCCGATGATCCGGCAGCTTTTGCAGATGCGCTGATCGGCGCCGCGGAAGGCCGCCATGGCCTGAAAAGGATGGGAACTAACGCCCGCCAGCTTGCGGAGGATCAATTCTCGCGGAGCCTCCTTGCCAGCAAATGGGTCGACTGGCTCACGGGCGCAGGGCGAGCATGAAACGATGAAGCGGACACTGGACATCCTCGGAGCTCTGTTCGGCTTGGCTCTCTTGTTCCCGGTTCTTGCGATCGTTGCTCTGCTCATCTGGTGGAAGATGGGATCGCCCGTTCTCTTCTGCCAAACACGGCCCGGGCTCCACGCCAGGCCCTTCAAGATGGTGAAGTTCCGGACGATGCGCGATGCGATTGATGCCAACGGAACCCCCCTGCCCGATGCGGAAAGGCTCACCGGGCTTGGCAGTTTCCTGCGGTCATCATCGCTCGACGAGTTGCCCGAGCTTTGGAACGTCCTGAAAGGTGAGATGAGCCTGGTCGGGCCGCGCCCGCTGCTGATGGAGTATCTGCCGCTCTACAACGCAACCCAGGCGCGCCGGATGGAGGTTCGTCCCGGCGTGACCGGTTGGGCGCAGGTCAATGGGCGAAATGCGATCTCTTGGGACGAGAAATTTGCACTGGATGTCTGGTATGTCGACAATCGGAGCTTGGCATTGGATCTGAAAATAATCTGGCTCACAATCTGGAAGGTGTTCGGTCGCAGCGGCATTTCCGCGGCGGGCAAAGCGACCATGTCCAAGTTCACCGGGAGCAAATCTTGAGCAGACTAATCGGTGTCTATGGGGCATCGGGGTGCGGACGCGGCATCATGCCTCTGTTACGCGCGCAATTCCCGCAAAACGAACTTGTCTTCATCGACGATGGACAGGCGCCCGGGCACGTCAATGGCCATGAAATCGTTGACTGGACTGACTTTCTCGAACGTGATGACGATGAGAGGGCCATCAGTATCGCCGTCGCCAAGCCGAATGTCCGTCGTTTTCTCGCCGAGAGATGCGCGGCGGCCGGAATTCCGTTGATTGAGGCACGGGCGGCCTCTGTCGTCCAGATGGACGACGTCTCTATCGGAGAGGGCGCATGCCTATCGCCATTTGTAACTCTGACATCCAATATTCGGATCGGTCGGTGTTTTCACGCCAATCTTTATTCGTATGTCGAGCACGACTGCGTCATTGGCGATTTCGTGACGTTTGCGCCTGGAGCCAAAGTCAATGGAAGTGTCACGATCAGAGACGACGCCTATATTGGCTCGGGCGCGGTCATCCGGCAGGGCGTGACCATCGGCAATGGAGCGATCGTGGGCATGGGGGCGATCGTGACTCGTGACGTGCCGTCGCGTTCGACCGTCGTTGGAAACCCCGCCAAACCGCTCGTCGACGTCTGATCATGCGCATTCACCTCTCCCGCCCACATATGTCCGGCCATGAAGAAGCCCGAGTGGCCGAAGCATTTGCATCGAATTATATCGCTCCGCTTGGCCCACAGTTGGAGGCCTTCGAAGCGTGCGTGCGGGACTATCTTGGGGATCAAGACCTGCATTGCGTCGGGCTATCCTCTGGATCGGCAGCGCTGCACCTCGCCTTGCGAATTGCGGGTGTCGGCCCAGGCGACGAGGTCTGGATCTCCTCGATGACATTCGCCGGCGGCATCTTCCCGGTGAGTTACATGGGCGCAACGCCGCGCTTCTTCGATCTAGACCCGGCCAGCTGGACGCTCGACACTGCCCTCCTTTCCCAGGAGTTGGCCAAGGCCGCGGCCGAGAACCGCTTGCCCAAGGCCATTGTGCCCACCGACTTGTATGGCCAGTCCGTCGATCTCGATGCGCTTGAGATCCTTGCGGCTCAGTATGACGTCCGCCTGATTCTTGACAGCGCCGAGAGCTTCGGCGCCGCCTACAAGGCCGGCCGAAAGGCGGGCACCGGCGGTGACGCTGCGATCTTGTCGTTTAACGGCAACAAGATCATCACAACTTCCGGCGGCGGCATGCTGGTGACGCGTCACGGGAATTGGGCAGATCAGGCAGGCTTTCTGGCAACGCAGGCCCGCGATCCTGCCCCGCATTACGAGCACTCCACCTACGGATACAATTATCGCCTGTCCAACATCTGCGCGGCTATCGGGCTGGGCCAGATGAACGTTCTGGACGCCCGCGTTGCGCGCCGTCGGGAAATCTTCGCACGCTACGAGGCCGCCCTCGCCCGCCCGGGCGTCGCATTCATGCCCGAGCCCGAGGGGCTGCGGTCGACCCGCTGGCTCACCGCGCTGACGATCGATCCAGATCGCACCGGCGTGAGCCGGGAGGACATCCGTCTCATGCTTTTAGAAAGGCAGATCGAGTCCCGGCCGCTTTGGAAACCGATGCATATGCAGCCGCTCTACGCGGGCGCGGTCTATCACGGAACCGGAGTCGACGAGCGCCTCTTCACCAACGGCCTTTGCCTGCCGTCTGGTAGTGACATGACCGATTCAGAGCAAGATGAGGTAATTGCACTGATCTCTGCCCTGCTTGACCAGCGCACTCAAGACTGAACGGAAAAGGGTTTGACAGATCATCAGCCCGCGAAAAACAGTGATATTGGCTCAGTCATACAGACACTTCAATATTGTTTGATCAATAGATAGATACGTATTTTAATAGCAGGAAGTGTATCAGATCTTGTTTTCACGAAACAAATTTACGTCTAGGGAGAAAAATACAGACAAATATTCAACACACGGTGAAATGCTGGAATTTTCGACGTTCTTTTTCATCCTGACTTCGTTTTTGTCTTCGCTTCTGATTTGGTACTTCCGGTCCAATATTGGTTCAATTCAGCACTGGCAGATCCTATATTTCTTCCTTGCCGCTGCCACGCCGGCCGCGGTTATCGGCATGCACGCCAGGTTTGCCGGTCGCATCGACGGCCTCTATGGACCTCTGTTGGCACTTGGCACCTTGGCCACCTTCGCACTGCCGGCATTGTTGCCGGCACTCGTCGTGCCGATCATCGCCATCGCCGTTTCAATCAACGTCGGGCTCGTCGTTTCGCTGACACGGCTGAACAGATTGCTGTCCATTGGCGCATCTTTGGCGCCTGCCTTCGTATTTGTGCTCTTTCATTTTGTTGTCATGAACTCATCAGGGTATGCCACTCTGTTTACACCAGAAGCCTGGCTCTCCGGTACCCTGCATCCTGATACCGCCTATCACTCCGCCATTTCGGCGATGATCACATTCTACGGCGAGATCAGCACGGGTATAGATGGCCTATCAGGCCTTAGGTATCACATCCTGACGCATATCTTTCTCGGGATGATGGCGAAGTCCGCAGCGTTGCCGATCACATACGGCTACTTCTTGGGCATGCAAATCATTGCCGTGCCGCTCCTTTATTTCTTCCTGTGCCTTTCGGTCATCGTCCTCGCCGGACCCTTGGGGCGCAAGTCACTTGTCTGGATCGTAATCGCTCTTCCTATTTCCATGGCAATTATTGTGCAGCGATGGGGATGGGAGTCACATTTGCTTTCCGAGAGCCATATTTTCGGCCTGATGCTGCTACTCTTGGGTCTTTCGACGCTTAAGAGCATTGCTGACGATGAAGACGCGCCTCCCTCCAATGCTCATCTTGCCGCAGGCCTGCTGATCGGTATCCTGGCACTGACGGCCAAGATCTCGATTGGTCTGGTCTGGTTTGCGGGCCTCGGCTACCTGTTGTTGCGGAAGGGGCCGATCAACGTTCGTCTCGTTGCAGTCTTCGCGGTCTGGGCGATCCTGATTGCTGCAGTGACTGTGGCCATCGCGTTGCCCGCCGACCATGTTTCCACTGCACGGTTCAACCCGCTCCATTCCCTTCAATATACCGGAGTATGGATTACCAATCTTGGCATGATCGGGCTGGCACTGATCGTGATCGCGCTGCAATGGATGTCAGCCTCGCAACACGCTCGATACTTGCTGGAGGCACTGGCGATCATGATGATTGCCGCGGTCACGCCTGCCATGCTGCTCGAACTAGACGGCTTCTTCTACTTCATGAACGTCGGCACATGGGTGGCAATCAGCGTAGTATGCGCGTTCGCGTTGCGGGCCGCGACGCGATGGCGTTGGGCTGGTCTTGGTGTCGGTGCAGCGACCGTTCTTGCTGCCGGATTGCTCGTTGTCGACATCGCCCCGGGCTTCGGCCAACAATTCGTGGCTGCGCGCAACAGCTATCTGGCGGCTCTCGCACCGGAGGAGGCAACGCGGCACGCCGAGACCGGTTTTTTTGACAGAGCGCCGCTCAGAGCAATGGCCACCGCCTACACCACGTCAAGCGGTGGGCGCATGCTTTCCGAAGTGTCGCGAAATGGCTTGAGCGCGGGCGACGACGTGCTGGTCTTCTTGCCGCCTGACGCGGAATGGTTCTGGTCATCCCACCCCAGCTGCATCGTGCCACCAATCAGCGTGCCGGGCTCAGTCGGCCTTCCAATGCTGCTCGGTGTACCACCCGTGTCCGGGGGCTGTAAACTCAGCCACTATTATGGCTATTCCTCGTATGGTCCGCAATCGCGCTCCGTGTTTGCCGACGACATCACGCTTTGCGAGCGGGCGGCCGACCGCGGCTTTGGTGCGGTACTGGTCTTCAATGCCGCTGCCGCCTCGCGGTTGCTGCAGTGCAATTCGGCCGACTGAAAACGGGAGTGGGGTCCGTTTGAACCGGATATCTCGGATAGATGCCGCAGTTGTCGGCGGTGGCAGATGGGCGGGTGAACATGCTCTGACGCTGCTGGATGTTCTGCCTGCCGAGGCGAAGCTTCACGTCTGTTCAAGTTCAAATCCCGAGGCATGGGATGAGTTCGCCCAACGGCTTGGCTGCGAGGACCGATCGCGGCTGGTAGCGTGTAACACGATCGATGATATCGGCCATACGTCAAGCGTCGGCATGGTTGTTGTCGCCCGCCGAGCACGCGATCATGCCGAAACAGCGATACGATTGTTGCAAGCTGGCAAGTGCGTCCTGATTGAAAAACCCTTCGCACTCACTCTTGCTGACAGCCAAAGGATCGCCGCAAGCGCGTCGCCCAATCGCTGCGCCGTCAGCCTGCCATTGCTGCACGCTACCTACATGCAGCAGTTCCTTGCAGCGTCAGGGAGAATCGGAAGGCGGCGGCGCGTCAATATTATTTGGTCAGATGCTATGGGCGAAGTTCGTCGTGGCCGCGTCAAGCGACATGACCCATCGGTGAGTGTGATACTGGATGTATTCCCGCACATATGGAGCATCATCGCACAAGCCGGACTCGGCGGCGCGTTGGACTTGAACCAGGTGTTCGTCGGAAACGCCGGTGCCGACATCGAAATGCAGTTTCTGGCCAATGGAGTAGTGACCGAGGCGCGCATGACCCGCAATGGCTCGACGCGAATGCGGATTCTGTCCATCCAAGGCGAAGACGGCGAAGCGTGTATCGACTTCTCCGAGGAGCCAGGCCATGCCACCGTTGCAGGAATGCCGATCTGCGTCAGTGCCGGGTTCAGCAGTCCCTTGCGACGCATGCTCCGGTTTGCCTACCGGTCATTTTTGAACAATGAGCCACTCGGCCTTCATGATGTCCGATTGGCGCATCGGGTTTTGGAGTTTGCCCTTGAGGCCGAGAAAGAAGCCGTGGAGCGGTAGGTCAAGACACCGTTGGCCCGTGCGAGGGTACAGGGAGGCGACCGGCCCATTCCATGACGCAAGTCGCCCTTGACGCATGACTATTGATGCCGCACTGGTGGACGGTCGGTTGAAGGCCCGTGCCGAGTGGGCGCAGCACTCTGTTTGGGACACTGCAATTGAATCAAAGCGCGCTGAAGTCGCAGTCGCGATGGCCGTGAACTTCCTGCAATCAACGGCACATTGTGTATTTCTGGCGAACTGCGGGTACTGATGATGCAATCCATCCGACAGCTCTCCAAGCCGCTCGCTCTGACTGAGTTGGTTCGGTTCTGCATGGTGGGCGCGACAACGCTCGCCTTGTATGTGGTTCTGTTTGTCTTGCTATCGCAGATTGCAGAGGATCACTTCGTTCCGGCCCTGTCCGCTGGAACCGCTGCCGCTCTCGTAAGCTTTATCCTCCAGCGCAACTGGACGTTTCGCTCGAAGGCGACCGTACAGGCCTCGCTGCCGAAGTTCCTGCTAATTCATGGAGCAGCAGCGGCACTGAACGCGCTTTGTGTTGAGTTCGCAGCGGGCACTCTGGGCCTTCCGGTGTATGCCGCCTTGACCTTCGGCGCCGCGGTTTACGGTGCCTTCAGCTATCTGGCCCAGAAGCTCTGGTGCTTTCGGCCATGAGTGCGCTTCTCTCACAAACCCGCTTTCCCAGGGCCTGGCTATTGGCACAGAAGCTGATTGGAGGAACGCCTGACAAGAAACGCCTTGCGCTTCGGCACTACACTGGTCAAAAGCATATCCTGGAGATCGGCTGCTCGGTCGGAAACATTGCCGATGCCTTCGTCGATGAGGCGATCTCAACTTACACCGGCATCGACATTGACGAAGCGGCACTAGGCATTGCCCGTTCGCGGTTCGTGGACGATGACAGATTCTCCTTTAGAAGCGACCCACTTGAAGACCTCGTTGCGTCAGAACAACGCTGGGACTTCGTGTTGATTGCCGGTGTCCTGCACCATGTCGATGACGGTACGGCGCTTGACATGATCCGCTGCTGTGCAGCGCTGACCGCCGAGGATGGGCTGCTCGTGGTATCTGAGCCGGTACCCCTGCGCACAGGCGACGGCGTGGCGTTCCGGATCATTCACGGTGTCGAGCAGGGTCAGTTCCTGCGCGAAACGGACGAACTCGTGTCTTTGCTAGAGTCAAGCGGTCTGACCGTCCGTGAGCGCGAAGAACCATTGATCGGTCCGGGCATATCACCGCGTCCGAAGATGATGCGCTTTGCGCTGATCACTGCGATACCGGAGCGGAAGAACAACTATCCCGGGCGGACTGCAGCGAGATAGTACTGGGCACCAAACGGCAATCGCCCCAACAGACCGTCCGCTGCGGACAGGAGGCGGCCGACCGGTGGTACCGACAGTATTGTGCGCGTGCGTATATCTTCAAACCCCGCACCCGCAAATCTCCGTCGCAGACCGCCTGGCCACAGCAACACCGCGTCTTTGTCGATCTCGCACGTCTTGACTATGTACTGCGTCGCCGGGTTGATTGGGTTGTGTTCGAATACGAGAGCAAGGCCGCCTTTCTTCAAGACGCGGGCCATCTCGGCAACGAAGTCGGACCAGTTACTCCGGGGAACGTGGTGCATGACGCATATGGCAAACACGATATCAAATCGCTCATCGTCGTAGGGCAAGCGCCTTCCATCATAGTGCGCATAGGTAACAAAAGAATGCTTGCGCCGCGCTAGCTCGATACTGCGCTCAGACACGTCGACGCCATGAAGGGACCCGAAAGCACCCTTCAAACCCTCATGATAGGCGCCGATGCCGCAGCCATGGTCGAGTACTTCGAGTGCGCTCACATCGCCGAAGTGCGACTGCGCTTGACGCAATATCTCGTCGCGCTTGACATTGATGAAGAAACTGTGCTCGCGGCCCGTAAAGGCGAGCGCCTGATTGATAGTCTCCTCGTAATCCTCGGTAATGCGATCGAAGTCCGCAGCGATCTGCCCTTGTGTGACCCCGGTGGTATTGCTGGTCTTTTTCGTCATGCTGGCAGATCCGAACGTCAGGCTAGTGCCAACGCTTCCAGGGAGCGTTGCCACTACGCCACATCTCGTCTAGCTCGCGCTGGTCTCTGAGCGTGTCCATCGGCTTCCAGAATCCATGGTGCTGAAAGGCTGAAAGCTGGCCGGCTGCCGCGAGGCGTTCGAGAGGTGATTTTTCCCACGAAGTCGCATCGTCATCAATGAAGTCGAAAACACCCGGTTCCAGAACGAAAAAGCCGCCATTGATCCAGCCCGCCTCATTGTCCGGTTTCTCGTGGAATCGCTTCACGCCTCGTTCCTCGGCAATATCCAATATCCCGAAGCGGCCAGGTGACCTAACGGCAGTGACAGTGGCGAGACGACCCTTCTCCTCGTGGAAGTCAACCACATCCCTGATGTTCAGATCGGCAACTCCGTCGCCGTAGGAAAGACAGAAAGTCTGATCTCCGATATAAGGCGCGATGCGTTTGATGCGCCCACCGGTCATTGTCTCCAGGCCCGTATTCACGAGCGTCACCTTCCACCTTTCGCTGGGCTCGCCGTGGAATTCCAACTTGTTCTCACCCAGATGCACGGTGAGATCGTAGTTTTCGGTAAAGTAATTCACGAAATATGACTTGATCTTGTGAGCCTTATAGCCGCAGCAGACGATGAATTCAGTGAAGCCGGATGCTTCATAAATCTTCATGATGTGCCAGAGAATGGGCCGGCCGCCGACTTCGACGAGCGGTTTGGGAATCATCTCCGTTTCCTCAGAAAGCCGGGTTCCCATGCCGCCAGCCAACAGAACAACAATCATGCCGAACCTCTCCACACAGCGTCCAAAGACATACTCGACTAGGGCGCTGCTGCGAGAAAACTCTCAATGTCGTCAGCCACCAGCAGCGCGGCATCCTCGCCATCCGCGCACCTTCGATACCATACGGCAGCGCGGCGAACCGCTTCTTTGGCGTCCCACCTCGGCCGCCAGCCGAGCAAGCGACGCGCTCGTGTGGAATCGACAGTCAAAAAGTGCGTTTCCTTGCGAGTTCCGCAACGCGGCTCAGCGTCTTTCACAATGGCACCCGCACCCCAATTGGTGGCGAAGGCTTTCGCCACGTCGCGTACGGTCGCGGCATTATCACCGGAGGGCCCGAAATTCCAGCAGCCAAAACGGCTGGTGCTTTCGTTAAGCAAATGGTTCGCCAGGACCAGATAGCCGGTGAGAGGGTCCAGCACGTGCTGCCAGGGACGCACGGCTTCGGGATTCCGCAGAACGAGAGGCTGACCCGTCTCGAAAGCACGCGCTGCATCCGGCAGAAGCCGGTCATCTGCCCAATCGCCGCCGCCTATGACGTTGCCAGCTCGGACGGTTGCAATGCCCTTTTGGCCATCGGCGAAGAAAGACGAGGCCATGGACGCGGCAACGAGTTCTGCCGCAGCTTTCGATGCGCTGTATGGGTCGGCGCCACCGAGCGTATCGGTTTCGCGATAGGCCCAGACGTGTTCCTCATTGCGGTAGACCTTGTCGCTGGTGACAATCAACACGGCCTTGACACCTGGCACGCGCCGGACCGCCTCCAACACCTTCACTGTCCCGATAATGTTGGTTTCGAAGGTCGATACCGGGTTGTCGAACGATGCAAGCACGAGCGGCTGTGCCGCCAGATGCACAATCACCTCCGGCGCAGCGGTGGCCATCGCGGCTTGAAGCGCACGATGATCATTTACGTCGCCTTCGACGCTAAGGTGGTTCTGCAAGCGCAATTGAGGATAGAGCAGGCGCGGCCTGTGATCGAACCCGAAACCGGTCGTCTCGGCACCCAGCCTGGAAAGCAGGGCGCAAAGCCAGGAACCCTTGAACCCCATATGCCCAGTTATGAAAACACGGCGGCCGGCCCAGTCTCCCAGTTCATCGGCCGCTACCATTGCAGTCGGCTTTCGGCGGTTTCGATATCCTCATCGAAGTTTACCATGTGTGCGATCACGATCGAGGGTCGCTGACGTACTTGATCATAGATCCTGCCAACATAGGCGCCCAGAATACCCAAAAAGATGCTGTTCAGGCCGATGCCGAACAAAATCAGGATCTGCGTTGTGGTGAAACCGCGCGGCAGGCTGTCGGGCGAAACCAACCAGAGGAGAAAATAGGACAGCGCCAGAAGAACGGCCCCGGTGGCAACGACAAGGCCGATATGAAACGAGATTCTGAGCGGCATGCTCGAATGAGCCATAACGCCACCAAAAGCCATGTGGGTAAGCCCACGAAGCCGGAACTTGCTCTGGCCGAACTTGCGCTCAGACCTGTCAAAAGGAATACCGATCTGATTGCGCGCCAGAGACGAGATCAGCCCCCTAAGGTAGACATGGGGGTCGTGTATGCGTCTCAGCCTTTCTATCATGCTTCGATCGATGAGTCGGAAGTCACCGGCATCGGCAATGAGATGATCGCCGTCCAACTTCGCCAGCAGTTGATAGAAGCTGCGTCTCCCCTGAGAGAGAAGCCACCCCTCTTTGCGGCGGCGCCTGACGCCAACGACGACATCATGCCCCTCTTCCCACTTCCGAAGGAAGTCCGCGAACAATTCGGGAGGGTCCTGCAAATCAGCGTCGATCTGGATCGCCGCCGCCCCGCGTGCAAGCCGATAGCCCGTCAGAACGGACTGCTGGAAACCGAAGTTACGAGCAAAACGTGCGATGCGCACGTCAGGATCCTTGTCGGCTATCTTGCTCAACAGCGCGAACGTATTGTCGGTCGAGTGGTTGTCGGTGAACAGGAACTCAAACCGATAATCCTTCAACTCGTCTGTGACACGACGCAGTTCCGCATAGGTCCGTTCGACATTCGATTCTTCGTTAAAGACTGGAATGACGATTGAAATGAGCGGTCGGTCCGAAGATACGTCGTGCGGTTCACGTTCACCGACATGTTTCTGCGACTGCGTCATAGGTCAACGGCTCTACGGTGACAGGCGATCGAACTCGTCCGCGTTGAAGATATCGACTATCGGTGCGGTGAGCCCTCGTTTGCCCAGGTAGCCACGAATCTCATGCGAGATATGCCAAGCAAGATTGATGATCGGTGCATCGCCGTGGTTCTCCCAGTCCATGCAGTCGTCGGAGACGATCGGAATCATCGTACCGGGAATGTTATGCCCGATCTTCATGGATCCGGGCTTCTCATGCACGCGCTGCAACACGCCCTCGTCCAAGTCTAGCAACTCTACCAGAATAGCCGCCCTGCCGGGAAAAGCCTTCCCGATCAGGGGCCCATGTTCATCGACCATTTCGTCAATCAGGTCACGCTTTCGACTGCGCCAAGTCGGAACACGACGGCCGAGATCGTACAGCCGTTCGCAGAAATCGGCTTCGTCGGGATCGGTTTGGTCATCTGCCGTGCGGGCAGATGCCGCCCGATCATGACCCAGCATGACGCGAATATTGCCGCCGTAGCGCTTGGGAAATTCGACGGACAGAACCTCAACGCCAAGCGCCTCGGCCACATAGGAAAAAGACGTCAGACTGTAGGTTCTCGGATGCTCATGATAGAAGGTGTCAAACTGATACCGATCGAGAACGGACCCAAGATAGTGGTTCTCGATCACAACAATCGTGTGCGGGCCCATCAGGACTCTCAGGGCGTTCAACAGCTCCTTCAGGTTCTCGATATGCGCAAAAACGTTTGTGAATGTCACAATGCGCGGTTGGCCTGCTAGCGCAACGATCTCCTCCGCTGTTGCGGTCGTGAAGTAATCCTGTCTCACCGTATGACCGGACTCGATTGCATCAGCCGCTGCATCGGTCGGCTCAATGCCCAATGTCTTTGCACCCTTTTCGCGAAAGAGGGTCAGGAGGCTGCCATCATTGCAGCCAACGTCCAGGACGGTCTCTCCGGATAACGAACCGGCTGCCTCCTCAACCCGCGCGACCAGTTGCTTCATGCCGCTCAGGACGTCAGCCGTGTGGCGCGCGCGATAGTGGTATGAGGGCGGAAACAGAACGCTCTTGGGTATCTGATGGGCCTGGTGTGCCGTCTTGCAGGTGTCACAGAACATGATCGATATTGGGTACTTCTGCGCAACACGCTGGTCACCGGTCGGGACGAGATCGTCGCACATGGGATGATCGCCCAGATCAAGAACATGCTCCAGGACCGTGCTTCCGCACAGCTCGCATCGAGTGGTCAATCTGGTTTCGGGTTTTTTCATGTACGTGATCTGCCACACCTGAGCGGTCCAGTTTGACTGTTAGTGCATGAGCGGCCCTTGGTCCATCGAGACGACGGTTTCCGGGGCCGGTGGTCGATAACCGACTGCGCTGTGTGGACGCATCGCATTGTATTGTTTGCTCACTGTTCGATCAGGATTTGGGCTTCGCGCCGCCTCTAGCAGAATTCACCGTCGAGCAGTTCATACCGCCGCCGGGCATTGAGGCTTTCTCGGCACTGGTTCTCGCAGGGGCTCTCGCATTGGATATAGGTGGTCTTTGCGCCGACAGCCTTTATTCAATCCTGCACGGCGTGGGCAACGAGCTCGAGGCCGTTATCCGAGCGAATGAACGAGTCGTCATTGTGAACCATCCGGTCCTGCCGAAGGCCAACCCGCTTTGCCAGATCAACGCATTATGTGAAAGGGGCGATCGGCAGTACCGCGCAGATCGGCTCGAAGCGGTGCGCATTCCGATGCGCCACAACGAAGTCCAGCATCAGTTCGACGGGCGGTCTGGCTTCGCCATCGCAAGACACGCTGATGCCTCCCGCAGGATCTCGTTGGCTTGGCGCAGCTCCCGTCTTCCCGCTTGGGCCGCCTTCTTCCTCTCGGCCACGTCGCCGGGAACGCCTGCGCTTGCCGAGGCACATCGTTGCAAATTGTTCAAATTTGAGCGATAGGACCTTTGAGATCAGGGAACGCTCCGTGATAGATCGTGATCGTACATTTACGTGGTATCTGGCGCAGTTGAAGCCGAACTGCGCCGCGGTGGCGCAGAACAATCTCAAGCGGCAAGGATTTGAAACCTTCCTGCCTGTGCACGAGGAAACCAGGGGGAAGAACGGCAAGTTCGATACCAGAATGGCGCCGCTCTTTCCGGGCTACATCTTCGTCGCGTTCAATGCCGCCAAGGGTTTGTGGCGAAAGATCAACTCGACTTATGGGGTCAGCCGCCTTGTCGGTTTCGGTCAGGGGCCGACGGAGGTACCGGCCGAAATCATGCAGCAGTTGATGGCGCGCTGCGACGAACATGGACGATTGCTTCCTTCGGGGCGCCTCCAACCAGGCGACCGTGTAACACTTGTGACAGGACCACTGGCGAGCTTTGCCGCGGAGATCGAAGCCATCGCTCCCGATCAGCGCGTCTGGGTGCTTCTCGACATTATGGGCGGACAAACCCGCGTCACGGTTGGTGCCGACCAGTTGCGGCCCATTTGAGTCGGTGGCGTGTTTGCAGCACGAGCAATTTAGCAGTGCCTTCTGTCCTATCGACATCCCCCGGTTTAAGCCGACGTGATCTGGAGTCCTCCGGTTGTGTGACTGTCCTGATTGACAGCGCGCGGTTCGTAAGGGGCCAAGCGCGCACGCGGATGACGTTCAGAACCTCCATTCACGCGCCTGGTTCTCATTGGGCCGCAGGGTTGAATCGCTCCATCTTGCGGTTCACAATGCCATTCCACTGCATAGACAGATCAATTCGACACCCCATCATTTCTGCGCGCTCACCAAAGGGCCGTGCATGAGGAGCTTTCTTCGATGAGCGGCCTTCTCGCACTGCTCGACGATGTCGCCGCGATCGCCAAGGTTGCGGCTTCCTCGGTGGACGACGTGGTCGGCCAGGCCGTCAAGGCTTCTTCCAAGGCCGCCGGCGCGGTGATCGACGATGCCGCCGTCACGCCGAAATACGTGCACGGCTTCTCCGCCGAGCGCGAACTGCCGATCGTCTGGAGGATCGCGCGCGGCTCGCTGTTCAACAAGCTGGTGATCCTGCTTCCGGTGGCTCTGCTGCTGTCGGCGTTCGCGCCCTGGGCGATCGCCCCGCTTCTGATGGCCGGCGGCACCTATCTTTGCTTCGAGGGGGCCGAGAAGGTCTGGCACGCGATCAACCCCGCCGACCATCACGCCGAGGATCTGTACAAGGAAAAGCTCAGCGACGCCCATCTCGAGGAAAAGAAGGTCGCCGGCGCGATCAAGACCGATTTCATCCTGTCGGCCGAGATCATGACGATCGTGCTGTCTTCGCTGCCGCCGGGCCTCGCCTTCGCGATGGAGGCGAGCGCGCTCGCCGTCGCCGGCGTGCTGATCACGGTCGCCGTCTATGGCGCGGTCGCGGTGATCGTGAAGGCGGACGATGTCGGCCTGCGCATGGCCGCCGCGGGCCGCCATCGGCGCACGCGCGCCGCCGGCAAGTGGATCGTGCGCAACATGCCGCGCCTGCTGCGGCTCCTGGTGATCGTCGGCACCGCCGCGATGCTCTGGGTCGGCGGCTCGATCATCATGCACGGCCTTAACGAGATGGACGTCAAGGCGCCCTACCAGACCATTCACGACATTGCCGTGGCGGTGGCCGCGCTGGTTCCCGAGGCGGTTCGCGGTTTCACCGAATGGTTCGTCACCGCCCTGATCGACGGCATCGCCGGACTTGCGATCGGGCTCGTGGTTCTGCTGATCGTCAACCGCATCGTGGCGCCGCTGCGCCGGCGGTTCGCGCCGGCCGACAGGGAGCCGACCGAAAAGGCCGGTCGCGGTTGATCCGCTTCGCAGCGAGAGGCACCGCTGACCAAAAGGTAAAAAAAGCGGGCCCGAAAGCCCGCTTTCCGTCTGACTGTCCCCGTTCCGTCCGGAACGGGAGGGCCGGTCAGGCCGCCGACAGATTCTCGGCCGAGCTCTTGCCCGAACGCTGGTCTTCGACGACCTCGTAGTTGACCTTCTGGCCTTCATCGAGACCGTGCATGCCCGAGCGCTGAACGGCCGAGATGTGCACGAAGACGTCCTTGCCGCCGGCTTCCGGTTCGATGAAGCCAAAACCCTTGGTGGTGTTGAACCACTTGACGGTACCTGTTGCCATGTCGCGTATCCTTTTCATTGACGCATGATGACGTGCGGCCAAGCCGGGCCGCTTTCCGATCGATCGAATTTTGGAAGAGAGAACGTCAGCAGGCGTAGAACGCGAGGCCAAGGTCGTCGGGCCAAAAGTGTCGATTTCTTATTGTGGACGACAATTGCGGCTTCCGCAAGGCACAAACGTGCACACGCCGCATGGCCCGTCAGCTGCCGCCCGCGGCCGCCTTCGGAAGGGCCTCCGGTTGAATCCCGAGCAGCCGCTCGATGTCCTGTCGCGGCATCGGCTTGTGGAACAGATAGCCCTGCCCCCGTTCGCAACCGAGCCGGCGCAGCATCTGCGCCTCGGCCCAGTGCTCGATGCCCTCGGCGACGGTCGTGTAGCCCAGATCGCGCCCAAGCCCGATCAGCGAACGCACGATCGACTGGTCCGCGGCCGACCGCAACATGTCGTCAACGAAGGTCTTGTCGATCTTCAGGATGTTGAATGGCAGGCTCTTGAGGTGGGTCAGGGACGAAAAGCCGGTGCCGAAATCGTCGAGCGCGATCTGCACGCCTGCTTCGAGAAGGTTCTGAAGCTGTTCCGTGATCGCCGCCGCCGCGCTGTTGATCACCATCGTCTCGGTGATCTCGATGACCAGGTTCTCGGGCCGCAGCCGATGCCGCCCCAGGGTCTCGATGACACGCAGCGCGAAGCCCGGCTGTTCGAGCACCGCCGCCGTCACGTTGATGCCGACCCGGCCGAACTTGCCGCCGGCCCGGTCCCAGGCGGCCATGTCCTCGCACACACGTTCGAGCATGACGCGGCTGAGATCGATGCTCATGCGCGCATCGTCGAAGACATCGGCGAATTGCGCGGCCGTCAGCACACCGCGCTCGGGGTGCTGCCAGCGCGCGAGCGCCTCCATCCCCGTCGCCTGGCCGGTGGCGAGTTCGACCACCGGCTGATAGTGCGGCACGATCTGTCCCAGATCGAGCGCTTCGCGGAAGCTTTGCATGACGAGAACACGCCGCTCGAAGCACTGCTCCATGACGAATTCGAAACGCCGCAGATGGCAATCGGCATCGTTCTTGGCGTCGTAGAGCGCCAGATCCGCGCGCCGCATCAGCGCCTGCGTGTCGGTTCCGTCGGCCGGCGCGACGGCGAACCCGCCGGTCGCGTGTACGGCGACGCCCGCCGCGTCGACGCGGATATCCCTTTCGATGGCGGCCTTGAGCCGTGCCGTCTCGTCGTCGAGGTCGATCGCGGCCTCGCCATCGCCGATCAGGACGGCGAACTCGTCGCCGCCCATGCGGGCGAAGAACCAGTTCTCGGGCATGTCCGCCTTGAACTGGCTGGCAAAGCGCACCAGCACCTGGTCGCCGACATCGTGCCCGTGCTGGTCGTTGACCTGCTTGAAGCGGTTAAGGTCCGCCACGCACAGCATGAAGCCATGCCCCGTCTCGGCCGAGCGTGCCGCCACGCGCTCGAGCCGCTCGTTGAACGCGGCGCGGTTCGCCGTGTCGGTCAGGGCGTCGGTCATGGCGAGGCGACGCATTTCAAGTTCCTGCTCACGCTGTTCGGTGACGTCCTGGAAGGTGCCGAACAGCCGCGTTGTGCGGCCGTCCACGACCTCGGGCAGGCCGATCACGCGGGCCCAGCGCCGGCCCCGGTGCGGCGTGTCGAGTTCCAGCGTCAGGTCGAACGAGACCTGCTCGCGGATCGCCCGCGTGACCGCCGCGTCGAACGCGCCGCGCGACCGGGGCGCGAACGAACGGGTCGCATCGTCGCGCGTGGTCGGCATGCCCGGGGTCACGCCGAGTATGCGATAGATCTCGTCGCTCATCGAGATGTGCGGCTCGCCATAGGTCCAGCGCCAGGCGCCGATCCGCGACACCCGCTCGATATGCGCAAGCAGGGTCTGCTGCAGCTTGGTCTCGCGGTTGGACGCGGTCAGGCGGGCCCGGTCGCGGACATGTTCGGTGACATCGCGCGCGACACCGCGATAGCCGACGAACTGGCCCTCGGCATCGAAATGCGGGATGCCGCTCGATTCGAACCAGCGGATCTCGCCAGAACTGGCCTCGAGCGGATAGCGGAAGCGCCGGAACGGCTGACGCCGCATCAGCGTCTCGTGATGCTTGCGCCAGATGTCGTGATCGAGGTCGCGCTTGTTGATCTGCGAGCGCGACCGGCCGAGAAATTCATCGAACGGCAGCCCCGTCAGCGCGGTGAAACCGCTGCTGAGATAAGTCAGGACCAGGTTTTCGTCGGTTTCCCAGGCCCAGAAGTCGGCGACTTCCAGATAATCGTCGACCAGGTAGCTGCCCTTGGTGTCGATCAAGCCGTTTTCCCCCCGCGATGAAGTCACAGGGGAACATGATACGGTTGCCGCAAGGTAAATCGCCGCACCCCGAAATGACGTTACCTGTCTCGTCTGCGGGCGCGACTGTCAGACCAGCCGGCTCTGCGCGACGGCCGCCTCGATGAAGCTGGCGAACAGCGGGTGCGGGTCGAACGGACGCGACTTCAGTTCGGGGTGATATTGATCTTACATCGAGGAAGTCTGATGATATCCGCGGGGTGGTATGGGGGAGACAATGCGACCAGAATATTTATCACAGGGCGAAGAAGCTCGCCTCTTTCCAGTCCTTTCGACAACTTCCAAAGAAGGTCGAACAACGTCGATTGTCCTTGCCTGCTTGTCACTGGTGGACGAGTTCGCGCAGGCTTTGCTGAAGACCGTTTCGCAGCGCCCGGGAAAACGAACGAAGATCGAATGCTTCACCGAAGTTGTCTTCAAAGGACAGAAGCGGGCGAAGGTGGAGCGTCCCGATGGCTTGATTGTTCTGACGACCGGGCCGCGCGTTTGGAAAGCGCTCGTCGAGGCAAAGGTCGGAAACACGAAGATCAACCCGGAGCAGATCGAAAAATACAGGACCATTGCCAAGGATTTCGGAGCGGACTGCGTCATCACGATCTCGAACCAGTTTGCCACGCGCCCGGACCATCATCCGGACGATGCCGTCCGCAAACAGCGATCGAAGATACCCGTCTTCCACTGGTCGTGGATGAAGATCCTGACTGAGTGCGATCTGCTTATCAGCAATGAGACGGTGCAGGATTCCGAGCAACTCCTCCTGATGAAGGAACTGCGGCGCTTTCTGACGCACGAAAGTGCAGGGGTGAGAGGGTTTGACCGGATGCCGCCGGAATGGAGCGCGGTCAACAAGCTCATTTCGAACGGCGGGAAGCTTCCGGCACGCTCCCATGAAGCCGAGATTGTTATCGATGCCTGGCATCAGGAGACGAAAGACCTATCGCTCATTCTCAGTCGTCAGACGGAAACGGCGGTTACAGAAAGACTGTCGCGAAAGCACAGCAAAGACCCGACGCAACGACGCAAGGACGAACTGGCATTACTGAGGGAGCAATGTCAGCTTCGGGCCGAACTGCAGATCGAGAATGCGGCGGCGCCCATCCAGGTTACCGCCGATCTGGCCCGTCGTACCGTCGATGTCGGGATGTCGTTGCGAGCGCCCGACGACCGGAAGTCGGCAAAAGCCCGACTGAATTGGCTGCTGCGCCAGATTCGCGGCGAGGCCAGCGATGATCTGCACATCAGGCTTAACTGGCCTGGCAGGAGCGATCCAACGCAGTTCCCTTACACGGAACTGGTTCAGGACCCCGCGATTGTCGAGGAAGGGAAAGAGGGCCTCACCGTCTACAGTTTCGACGTGTTCCTGTCCAAGAGGCTCGGAGCGCGGTTCATTCAGCAAACGAACTTCATCAGCGAGCTTGAGAGCCTGGTACCGGACTTCTATCGCAAAGTGGGTCAGAACCTCACGGCATGGCAGATGAAGCCGCCCAAAATCCGCGAGGAGAAGAAGGAAGCTGAGGACGTATCGGTCGAAGCGATAGCGGAACTAGAGCGACCGGAACCTGGTTGAATTCAGACCAGCCGGCTCTGCGCGACCGCCGCCTCGATGAAGCTGGCGAACAGCGGGTGCGGGTCGAACGGACGCGATTTAAGTTCGGGGTGATACTGCACGCCGATGAACCAGGGATGGTCTTCATATTCGATCGTCTCGGGCAGCACGCCGTCCGGCGACAGGCCTGACACCGTCAGGCCGGCGTCCTCGAGAGCCTGTTTGTATTCGATATTGACCTCGTAGCGGTGCCGGTGGCGTTCGGAGATGTGCGTGTCGCCGTAGATCCCGGCGATCCTGGTCCCCTCGCCCAGCATGGCTTCGTAGGCGCCAAGACGCATCGTGCCGCCCAGATCGCCCTCCACGGTGCGCTTCTCGAGCATGTTGCCCTTCAGCCACTCGGTCATGATGCCGACGACGTTCGTGCCCGGCTTTTCGAATTCCGATGAAACCGCGTCCTCGATGCCGGCCAGATTGCGCGCCGCATCGAGCACCGCCATCTGCATGCCGTAGCAGATGCCGAAATAGGGCACCTTCTTCTCGCGCGCGAAGGTGGCGGCGCGGATCTTGCCCTCGGCGCCGCGCTCGCCGAACCCGCCCGGGACGAGAATGCCGTGCACCTTGTGCAGGTAGGCGGCGGGATCCTCTGAATCGAAGACCTCCGATTCGATCCACTCCAGATGCACCTTCACACGGTTTGCGATGCCGCCATGGTGCAGCGCCTCGATCAGCGACTTGTAGGCATCCTTCAGGCCGGTGTACTTGCCGACGACGGCGATCGTCACATCGCCTTCCGGATTGTGGATGCGCTCGCAGACCTCGTCCCAGACCGCCATGCGCGGCTTCGGCGCCGGCTCGATTCCGAACGCGGCGAGGACCTCGGCGTCCAGCCCCTCGTCGTGATAGGCCTTGGGCACGTCGTAGATGTTCCTGACGTCGAGCGCCTGGATGACGGCGCTTTCACGCACGTTGCAGAACAGCGACAGCTTGCGGCGCTCGGCCTCGGGGATCGGCCGGTCGGCTCGCACCAGGAGGATGTCGGGCGCGATGCCGATCGAGCGCAGTTCCTTGACCGAATGCTGGGTCGGCTTGGTCTTCAGTTCGCCGGCCGCCGACACGTACGGCATCAGCGTCAGATGGACGTAGACCGCGTTGCCGCGCGGCAGATCGTTGCCAAGCTGGCGGATCGCTTCCATGAACGGCATCGCCTCGATATCGCCGGCGGTGCCACCGATCTCGCACAGCACGAAGTCGTAGCCGTCATTGCCGTCGAGAACGAACTGCTTGATCTCGTCGGTGACGTGCGGGATCACCTGCACGGTCGCGCCCAGATAGTCGCCGCGCCGCTCCTTGGTGATGATGTTCTGGTAGATGCGCCCGGTCGTGATGTTGTCGTACTTGTTGGCCGACCGGCCGGTGAAGCGTTCGTAATGGCCAAGGTCCAGATCGGTCTCGGCGCCGTCGTCGGTGACGAACACCTCGCCGTGCTGGTACGGGCTCATCGTGCCCGGATCGACGTTGAGATAGGGGTCGAGCTTTTTCAGCCGCACCGAATAGCCGCGCGCCTGCAGCAGCGCGCCCAGGGCGGCCGAAGCGATACCTTTGCCAAGCGATGAGACCACGCCACCGGTGATGAAGACGTACCGTGCCATGGGGCCTCACGCTTAGCCGCGGCGATGCGATTCCGCAAAGAAAAAATCGACGGTGTGGGAAACCGGCATTGCGGGCCGGTCACCGTCAGTTGTTCGGCACTCCGCCGCTCGATCCGCCAGAGGCGCCGCCGGTGCCGGTGCCGCCACCGGTCGGAACCGACGTGTCGGGCACTTCGCTGTCGGACGGAACCCCGCCCTGACCGGCCGGCTGCTCCTGCGCCGGTCCCAGAAGATCGAGAACGCCGCCCTCGCCCGGAACGCTTTCGCCGGTTTCCGGATCGACGGTTTCACCGACCGCCGGAATGCGGTCGAGCACGTCGGTCGGATCGGTGCCGTAACGGCCGAGCAGGCCAAGGCTCACAGATGTGACGAAGAACGCCGCGCCAAGGATCACCGTGATCCGGGTCAGCGGGTTGGCCGCCCCGCGCGCGCTCATCGCATTGCCGCCGCCGATGCCAAGCCCCCCGCCCTCGGAGCGCTGCAGCAGGACCACGCCGACGAGCGCGATCACGATCATGAGGTGAATGACGATGAGGATGGTCTGCATGGAACCCGGATGTCCGTTGTCGGCGCGCATCGCTTGCGCTCGGCCGGTGGTGAATTGGCGCGTCTGTACATGGATTGCCGGGCGCTGCCAAGGCGGGCCGCGGGCCCGGTCCGGCTGCGTCAGCGCGCCGGCATCGCCGCGCAAATGGCAAGGAAATCGTCCGATTTCAAGCTCGCCCCTCCGATCAGCGCGCCATCGACCGAGGAAATGGCGAAGATGTCGGCGGCATTGGCCGGCTTGACCGACCCGCCATAGAGCAACCGGAAGCGCGCGCCGGACGAACCGAACCGCTGCTTGAGCTGCATGCGCATGTGATCGTGCATCGTCTCGATGTCGTGCATCGACGGCGTCAGGCCGGTGCCGATCGCCCAGACCGGCTCATAGGCGATGACGGTGTCGTCGGGACGGGCGTCCTCGGGCACCGACCAGGCAAGCTGGCCGTCGACGACGTCCTCGGCGCGTCCGGCCTCGCGCTCCTCGCGCGTCTCGCCGACGCAGACGATCGCGGTCATGCCCGCCGCATGCGCGCCATTGGCCTTGCCGAGCACGTCGGCATCGCTTTCGCCATGATCGGCGCGGCGTTCCGAATGGCCGACGATCACATACGACGCTCCCGCTTCGACCAGCATCGCCGGTGAGACATCGCCCGTATGCGCGCCCTTTTCGGCGTGATGGCAGTCCTGCCCGCCGATCGCCAGCGGCGAGCCGACGACGGTGCGCACGGCGCGGTCGATCAGCGTTGCCGGCGTGCAGATCACCGCGTCGTACGGCGAGTCCGATTTGGTGCCATCGACGCCGTTGGCGATGCGCTTGAGTTCGGGCAGGTCGGCGCCGGTGCCGTGCATCTTCCAGTTGCCGGCGATCAGCGGACGGATGGGGTCGGCCATGATGTCTCGGTCTCCTGATGGGCTTGCGTGCCTGCTAGCTGGTTTGCCGCGCGTGCGAAAGTCCCGCCGCGACGATCGTGCGCGGTGCGCTGCTTGCATCGGCGGCATCGGGTTCATAAGAAGGGCCTTCGAGACAAACGGACCATTTTTCATGCTCGGAACCCTGCGCGATGCGGCCAAGACCTGGGTCGCCAAACTGCTCCTGCTGCTGCTGATCCTGTCGTTTGCGGTCTGGGGTATCTCCGACCAGATTCTTGGCGGTGGCGGCGGCAATGTCGTCATGGAAGCGGGCGAATCGACGATCAGCGCGCAGCAGTACCGGCTGGCCTACGAGCGGACCGTGCGCGCCAATTCCGAACAGTTCGGCACCCGCCTGACACGCGAGCAGGCGCGGATGCTTGGTATCGAGGACGCCGTGCGCGCCCGCATGGTGGGCACGGTGGTGCTGGACGAGCAGGCCCGCGCGATGGGGCTTGGCCTCAGCGAAGACCGGCTCGCCGAGGTGATCAGCGAGGATTTCGGCGGCAATCTGAGCGGCGACCAGATCCGCATGGTTCTCGGCGACATCGGCATGCAGCCGGCCGACTATGTCCGCGACCGCGAAAAGGAAGCCGTACGCCAGCAGATCGTCGAGGCGGCCGCCGACGGCGTCGTCATGCCCGCCACGTTCCTCGATGCGCTGCATCGCTATCAGGGTCAGACGCGCGACGTCAGCTTCGTCGAGATCGACGCATCGGCGATCGAGCCGCCCGGCGAGCCGAGCGAAGCCGAACTGTCGGCGTTCTTCGAGGAGAACGTCGACGACTATCGGGCGCCCGAATACCGGACGATCCGCTACGTGCTGCTGACGCCCGACCAGATCGCCAACCCCGCCACGATCGACATGGAAACGGTTCGCGACGAATACGAAACCAACCGTGCCCGCTACGCCCAGGCCGAAACGCGCACCATCCAGCAGCTTGTCTTCTCCGACCGGGACGCGGCCGAGGCGGCCCGCCAGCGCATCCTCGCCGGCCAGAGCTTCGAGGACGCCGTCGCCGAAACCGGCCGCACCATGGCCGATGCGACGCTCGGTACGTTCGAGCGGGACGAGGTGCCGGATCCGGCGGTGGCCGAGGCGGCCTTCGGCTTGCGCGAAGGCGCCGTCTCCGAAGTCGTCGACGGCACGTTCGGTCCCCTGCTGGTGCGCGTGACAGAGATCACACCCGAGCAGACCCAGCCCTTCGACGAGGTCGCCGAGACGATCCGTCGGGAACTCGCGCAGCTCGAGGCGCGCGACATCCTGCCTGACCTGCACGACGGTTACGAAGACGCGCGCGCAGGCGGCGCGACGATGGCGGAGGCGGCCAGTTCCCAGCAGCTCGAGGCCGTGACGCTTCCGCCGGTCGACGCGCGCGGTCGCGGCAAGGACGGCGAGCCGCTCGGCGGCCTGCCGGAAGCCGAGGCGCTGCTCGAGAACGCGTTCGAGGTCGAGATCGACGAGGAATCGCGGCCCCTGAACGCCGGCCGCGAGGGCTATTTGTGGTACGAGGTCACGGACATCGAGCCCGAGCGCGCCCGCACGCTCGACGAGGTGCGCGACGAGGTCGTCGCCGACTGGCAGGCCGAACAGCGCGACCAGGCTCTCGATGCGGCGGCCGAAGAGGTCGCCCAGGCGATCCGGGACGGCGCCGAACCGGCAACCATCGCCGACGAGCAGGGTTATCGCGCCGACGTCAAGTACGGTCTGGCGCGCACCGGCCAGGACGCCGATTTCGGCGCGCCGGGGCTTGCGGCGGTCTTCGGCGTCGGCCCGAACGCGGTCGACATCACCGAAGGCGCCACCGGCAACCGCCGTCTCGTCTTCCGCATCGACGCGATCACCGACCCGGTCGGCGGCGCCGAAAGCCTCGCCGATGGCCTGCGCGAGCAGATGGGACGGAGCCTGGGCGACGATCTGCTGAACCAGATGGTCAACCGGATGCAGCAGGAATTCCCGGTCACGCTCTATCCGACCGCGCTCGAACGCGCGCTCGATGCCGGCGCATGAGGAGTGACCGGATGGCCAACATCAAGCCGCTGATCGCCAAGGCCGCCGACGGCACGCCGCTGAGCTGGGACGAGGCGCGCCGCGCCTTTGACATCATCATGTCCGGCGAGGCGACGCCCGCGCAGATCGGCGGCTTCCTGATGAGCCTACGCGTGCGCGGCGAGACGACCGACGAGATCGCAGGGGCCGTGGCGACGATGCGCGCCAAGATGCGGCCCGTAGAGACCACCCTGCCCGTCATTGACATCGTCGGCACGGGCGGCGACGATTCCGGCTCCTACAATGTCTCGACGCTCGCCGCGATCATCGCCGCCGGCGCCGGCGCCCATGTCGCCAAGCACGGCAACCGTTCGCTGTCCTCGCGCTCCGGCGCGGCCGATGCGCTGGCCGAACTGGGCGTCGACATCGAGGCCGAGCCCGACACGATCGCCCGCTGCATCGAAAAGGCCCGGCTCGGTTTCATGTTCGCGCCGGTCCACCACCCGGCGATGCGCCATGTCGGCCCCTATCGCGTCGAACTGGGCACGCGGACGATCTTCAACCTGGTCGGCCCGCTCTCCAATCCGGCCGGCGCGGCGCGTCAGGTGCTCGGCGTGTTCTCGCCGCAATGGGTCGAACCGCTCGCCCATGTGCTCCGGACGCTCGGCTCGGACCATGTCTGGGTCGTCCATGGCGACGGGCTGGACGAGTTGACCACGGCCGGCGACACGCAGGTCGCCGAACTCAAGGACGGCACGGTGCGCACCTTCACGCTGACGCCGGAAGAGGCCGGCCTCGAACGCGCCGACCCGGCCGATCTGAAGGGCGGCGACCCGGCCGAGAACGCCGCCGCGCTGCGCGCCGTGCTGGAAGGCGCCCGCAACGCCTATCGCGACATTGCCTGCCTGAACGCCGGCGCGGGCCTCGTCGTGGCCGATCTCGCATCGGATATCGCCGACGGTGTCGCCAAGGCGCAGGCCGCGCTCGACGATGGCAGCGCCAAGTCCGTGCTCGACAGGGTCGTCGCCATCTCGACCGGAAACGGCTGACCATGGCCGATATCCTCAAGAAGATCGAAGCCTACAAGCGCGAGGAGATCGCCGCGGCCAGGGCGTCCGTGCCGGTCTCGGAGCTTGAAGCGCGCATCACCGCCAACGCGCCGCCGCGCGGGTTCCTGAAGGCGCTTGAGGCGAAGAAGGCGGCTGGCGCGTACGGGCTGATCGCCGAGATCAAGAAGGCGAGCCCTTCGAAGGGCCTGATCCGCGCCGATTTCGATCCGCCAGCATTGGCGCGCGCCTACGAAGCGGGGGGCGCGGCCTGCCTGTCGGTCCTGACCGACGCGCCGTCGTTTCAGGGTGCGCCCGATTATCTGACCGGGGCGCGTGCGGCGACCGCCCTGCCCGCGCTGCGCAAGGATTTCCTGTTCGACACCTATCAGGTGCTCGAAGCGCGCGCCTGGGGCGCCGACGCGATCCTGATCATCATGGCGAGCGTCAACGACGCGCTGGCCCGCGATCTCGAACAGGCCGCGTTCGCGCTGGGCATGGATGCGCTGGTCGAGGTCCATGACGAGGCCGAAATGGAGCGCGCCCTGCGGCTCGATTCGCCGCTGATCGGCGTCAACAACCGCAACCTTCGCACCTTCGCGGTCGATCTTGCCACCAGCGAGCGGCTGGCGCCGATGGTGCCGGACGGGCGCGTGCTCGTCGGCGAAAGCGGCATCTTCACGCCGGCCGATTGCGCCCGGCTGGCGCGGGTCGGCATCGCCACCTTCCTTGTCGGCGAAAGCCTGATGCGTCAAGACGATGTAACGGCGGCCACGCGCGTGCTGCTCGCCCGGCAAACGGCGGAGGCCTGAGATGGCCGGCGGGCCGCTGACCCATCTGGACGAGACGGGCGCGGCCAACATGGTCGACGTGTCCGCCAAGGCGGAGACGGCGCGCGAGGCGACTGCCGAGGGCCGCGTGAGCATGGCGCCGGCGACACTCTCGGCGATCCTTGCCGGCGATGCGGCCAAGGGCGATGTGATCGGCACGGCGCGCCTTGCCGGCATCATGGCCGCCAAGAAGACCGCCGATCTGATCCCGCTGTGCCATCCGCTGCCGATCTCAAAGGCGAAGGTGGAAATCGCCCCGGTCGATGACGGCCTCGTGGTGACCGCGACGGTGCGCGTCACCGGCCGCACTGGCGTCGAGATGGAAGCGCTGACGGCCGCAAGCGTGGCCTGCCTGACGATCTATGACATGGCCAAGGCGATGGACAAGGCGATGGAGATCGGCGGCATTCGCCTCCTCGAAAAGACCGGCGGCAAGTCCGGTCACTGGCGCCGCCCCGAACCGGACACGGACATCGCCTGATGGCCATGATGGCGGTCAGCGAGGCGCTCGCGCGGCTGCTGGCCGATGCGGGCCCGCTTGACGCCGAAACCGTTCCCCTGTCGCAAGCGCGCAGCCGCGTGCTCGCCGACGATGTCATCGCCCGGCGCACGCAGCCGCCCTTCGCCGTGTCGGCCATGGACGGCTATGCGGTGCGCGCCGCCGACACGGGCGACCCCACCCGGCCGCTGACCGTGATCGGCGAGGTGGCGGCCGGCCAGGTCTTCGACACGCCCGTCGAAGCCGGCCAGGTCGTGCGCATCTTCACCGGTGCTCCGGTGCCGCAGGGCGCCGACGCGATCCTGATCCAGGAAGATGCCGAGCCCGCCGGCGAAGGGACGATCAGGGCAGGCGAAGCGGTGGCAAGGGGACACCATGTCCGCCCGGCCGGGCTCGATTTCTCCGAAGGCGACCGGCTGATCGAAGGCGGCACGCGGCTCGATGGTGGCCATCTGAGCCTGGCTGCCGCCGGCAACCATGCCGAACTGGACGTGCGCCGCCGCCCGCGTGTCGGCGTTCTCGCCACGGGCGATGAACTGGTGCAGCCGGGCATGTCGCCCGGCCCCGGCCAGATCGTCGCCTCGAACGGCTACGGGGTTGCCGCGATCCTCGAAGATGCCGGCGCCGAACCGTTCGATCTTGGCATCGCCTGCGACCGGCGCGCCGATCTCGACATCAAGCTCGACGCCGCGCTTGCGGCCGAGTGCGACGTGCTGATCACGCTCGGCGGCGCCTCGGTCGGCGACCACGATCTGGTGCGCCCCACCTTCGTCGCGCGCGGCATGGAACTTGCGTTTCACAAGATCGCCATGCGCCCCGGCAAGCCGATGATGTTCGGCCGGCTCGGTGCGATGCGCGTACTGGGCCTGCCCGGCAATCCGGTCTCGAGCCTGGTCTGCACGCATCTGTTCGCCGTACCGCTGATCGAGGAACTGGCCGGACGGCCACCGAGCCAGCGCCGGACGACCGCGCGCCTTGGCGCGCCGCTCGGCGCCAACGGGCCGCGCGAGCACTACATGCGCGGCGCTCTGACCCGCGAAGATGACGGCACGCTTGTCGTCACGGCGTTCGACAATCAGGATTCCTCGATCATCCGCCTTTACGCGGCGGCCGATGCGCTGATCGTACGCCCGCCCGGCGCCGACGCGCTGGACGCCGGCTCCCGGGTCGAGATCGTGATCCTGCGCGAACCGCGCTGAACGAGGCGGCCTATTGCGCGCGCTTGGACAGCGCCAGCCAGACGCCGCCGCCGATCAGGAACGTACCCGACACCCGTTCAAGTATGCGCACATTGTGCCGGCTCAGCAGTCCGCCGGTCTTGCCGGCGGCCAGCGCATAGCCGCTGTCGAGCACGGTGGCCGTGATCATGAAGATCAAGCCGAGGAAGACCGTCTGCAGCGCCGCGTTGCCCTCGGGCACGATGAACTGCGGGATGAACGCGCCGAAGAAGAACAGCGCCTTGGGGTTCGACCAGATGACGATGAAGCCCTGCCAGAAATAACCGCGCAGGGACCGCGCCCTTACCTGCCCCGCATCCGGTTCGCCGAGCCGGCCGTCCGAGCGCCACATCTTCACGCCCAGCCAGATCAGATAGGCCGCGCCGGCAAGCTTCAGCCAGACGAACATCTCGCCCATGACGGTGACAACGGTCTCGAGCCCGAGCGCCAGAACGCCGATCATGATCAGAAGGCCGGCCTGCGTGCCCGCCACATTGGCAAGGCCCGCGCTGGTGCCGGTGCGCAGCGAATTGGCGATGATCACCGTGACCGAGGGGCCGGGCACGATGACGATGACGATGCAGGCGATCAGATAGGCAAGAAGAGTGGCCGGGTCGACCATGACATGCACTCCGTTGAACCCGATCCTTGTCGGCCCGCGGTGCGTGCGCGTCAAGCGCCCGTTTCGTCCCCCGGTTCGGCAAGTTCGTCCCCGCCCGCCTCATCCTCGCCCGCCTCGTCTTCGCCGTTGCGCTCGGCTTCGGGAATGCGCTCGACCGAAACCACCTTCTCGCCCTCGCGCGTGGAAAAGATCGTCACGCCCTTGGTCGCCCGGCTGGCGAAGCGGATGCCGTCGACGGGCACGCGGATAACCTGGCCGGCGTTGGAGACCAGCATGATCTGGTCGCCCGAACCGACCGGGAACGCGGCGACGAGATCGCCGATCTCGTCGCTCTTGGAGGTATCGGTGGCGCGGATGCCCTTGCCGCCGCGCCCGGAGACGCGGAAATCGAAGGACGAGGATCGCTTGCCATAGCCGAACTCGGAGACGGTCAGCACGAACTGCTCGCGCGCGGCGAGCGCGTTGAACCGGTCCTCGTCGAGCGCGACATCCTCTTCGATCTCCTCCTCGGCCCCGCTGGTGCCCGCTTCGTCATCGGGCAGCCCGGCGGCGCGGCGAATCGCGGCGGCCCGGCGCAGATAGGCGTTGCGCTCCTCGGGCGTGGCGTCGGTATGGCTGAGAATGGTCATCGAGATGACGTGATCGTCCTCGCCCAACGCGATGCCGCGCACCCCGGTCGACGAGCGGCCGGCGAACACGCGGATGTCGGTGACCGGAAAGCGGATGCACTGGCCCTTTGCGGTGGTGAGCAGGACGTCGTCGTCCTCCGAACAGGTCGCAACGCCAAGGATCCGGTCGTCCGAGCCCTCCTCGAACTTCATCGCGATCTTGCCGTTTCGGTTGACCTGGATGAAGTCGCTGAGCTTGTTGCGGCGCACCGAACCCGAAACGGTGGCGAACATGACGTCGAGATCGGCCCAGCTTTCCTCGTCCTCGGGCAGCGGCATGATCGTGGTGATGCGCTCGTCGGCCTCGAGCGGCAGCATGTTGCGCAGGAACTTGCCGCGCGACTGCGGCGTGCCGACCGGCAGGCGCCAGACCTTTTCCTTGTAGACGATGCCGCGCGAGGAAAAGAACAGGATCGGCGTGTGCGTGTTGGCGACGAACAGCCGCGTGACGAAATCCTCGTCCTTGGTCGCCATGCCCGCGCGGCCCTTGCCGCCCCGCCGCTGCGCCCGGTAGGTGTCGAGCGGCACGCGCTTGATGTAACCCTGGTGGGAGAAGGTGACCACCATGTCCTCGCGGGCGATCAGGTCCTCGTCGTCCATGTCCGGACCGCCCTCGACGATCTCGGTGCGGCGCGGCGAGCCGAATTCATCGCGCACCGCGACAAGCTCGTCCTTGACGATCTGCAGGATGCGCTGGCGCGAGGACAGGATATCCAGATAGTCGCGGATCTGGTCGCCGATCGCGTTAAGCTCGTCGGCGATCTCGTCGCGGCCGAGCGCGGTCAGCCGCTGCAGGCGCAGATCGAGGATGGCGCGTGCCTGCTCCTCGGACAGATTGTAGGTGCCGTCCTCGTTGAGCGTGTGGCGCGGATCGTCGATCAGTTCGACCAGCGGCGCGACATCCTTGGCCGGCCAGCGCCGCGTCATGAGCTGTTCGCGCGCGGTCGCCGGATCGGGTGCGGCGCGGATCAGCGCGATCACCTCGTCGATATTGGCGACCGCGATGGCGAGGCCGACCAGCACATGGGCGCGATCGCGCGCCTTGCGCAACAGGAACTTGGTGCGACGGCTGACGACGACTTCGCGGAAGGCGACGAAGGCGCGCAGAAGGTCGAGCAGCGTCATCTGCTCGGGCTTGCCGCCATTGAGCGCGACCATGTTGGCGCCGAACGAGGTCTGCAGCGGCGTGAACCGGTAGAGCTGGTTGAGGATCACGTCGGCATTGGCGTCGCGCTTGAGCTCGATGACCACCCGATAGCCCTGCCGGTCGCTCTCATCGCGGATGTCGGAGATGCCCTCGACGCGCTTTTCGCGCACCAGATCGGCCATCTTCTCGATCATCGAGGCCTTGTTGACCTGATAGGGGATTTCCGTGACGACAATCGACTCGCGGTCGCCGGACCGTTCCTCGATATGCGTCTTGCCCCGCATGACGATCGAACCGCGACCGGTCTCGTAGGCGCTTCTGATGCCGGCCCGGCCCAGCACGATCGCCCCGGTCGGAAAATCGGGCCCGGGGATCACCTGCATGATCTCGGCCAGCGTGATCGCCGGATTGTCGATCAGCGCCATGCAGCCGTCGATCACCTCGCCCAGATTGTGCGGCGGGATGTTGGTGGCCATGCCGACCGCGATGCCGCCCGAGCCGTTGACCAGCAGGTTGGGAAAGCGCGCCGGGAGTACGACGGGCTCGGAATCCGAACCGTCATAATTGTCCTGGAAATCGACCGTTTCCTTGTCGATGTCCTCGAGCAGTTCGTGCGCGACCTTGTCGAGACGCGACTCGGTGTAACGCATCGCGGCGGGCGGATCGCCGTCGATCGAGCCGAAATTGCCCTGCCCGTCGACCAGCGGCACCCGCAGCGACCAGTCCTGCGCCATGCGCACCATGGCGTCGTAGATCGCGCTGTCGCCGTGCGGGTGATACTTACCCATCACGTCACCGACGATGCGCGAGGACTTCACATATTTGCGGTTCCAGTGGTAGCCGCTCTCATGCATCGCATAGAGGATGCGGCGGTGCACCGGCTTGAGGCCGTCGCGCGCGTCCGGCAGCGCCCGGCTGACGATCACGCTCATCGCGTAATCGAGATAGGAACGCTGCATCTCCTCGAGAATGGAGATCGGCTCGATGCCGTCGCCGCCGCCTGCGCCGGCCGGGGGTGTCTCGTCGTTCAAACGTGAATTCCCGTCATAGATTCGTTCCTTGTAACATAGTGCGCACGGCGCGGAAAACCAAACTTTCCAAGCGTTTCGGCGCGATTTTCACAGCGTTCGACCAACCGCCGGTCGCCCGCGGAAATGTCCTGCCGTGGGCGCCCCTCCGGCGGGCTCATGCGCCCGGCCGGCGGCGGCCATTGCCCGCATGGCGGCGCCCCTGTATGCCGGCGCCATGACGCTGGACATGATCATCAATGCGACGGTGACGCTGCTGGTGACGATCGACCCGGTCGGTCTCGCCCCGCTGTTTCTGGCCGTGACCGGCGGCATGGATCGTGCCCAGCGGCGCGAGACCGGCACGCGGGCAATCGTCATCGGTTTCGCCGTGATGGTGCTGTTCGCGGTCCTTGGCACGGCGATCCTCGCCCTGTTCGGCGTCACGCTCGCCGCCTTCCGGGTCGCCGGCGGGCTGCTGCTGTTCTGGATCGCCTTCGAGATGATCTTCGAGAAGCGCCAGGAGCGCCATGAGAACACGGCCAACCGCGCGATCTCGGCCGATCACGTGCGTTCGGTGGCGGTGTTTCCATTGGCCATCCCGCTGATCGCCGGGCCCGGGGCGATCTCGGCGCTTGTGCTGCTGTCGGGCGACTTCGCCGGACCGCTGGAACGCGCGGCGCTGATCGGCATCGTGGCGGCGATCCTCGCGCTGACCTGGGTGATCTTCATCCTCGCCGAGCGCGTCGACCGGCTGCTGGGCGAAACCGGCCGGTCGGTGCTGACGCGTCTTCTCGGCGTGATCCTGTCGGCGCTTGCGGTGCAATTCGTCGCCGACGGCGTCAGGACACTCGCGGCCGCCTGAATCCGACCGCCCCGGTCAGCGCAAGGCGTCCAGATCGACTTCCATCTCGGCGCCGCCGAACCCGTGCACGCTGTCGCGGGCCCGGATCGTCACCACACCAATCTCGTCGTCGACCAACACGCCGGCCAGCGAACGGGTGAAGGGCTGCTCGTTCACGTGCGGATGGGCAAGCACACGCTCGCCCAGCACCGTCCCGTCCGGCGCGATCACCTGCCACAGATCGGCATAGTGGTCCCAGCCCTCGTCGGCATGGCGCACGGTCACCTCGAACCGCCATGTGCCGTCGCCGGACCGTTCCGCCTCGGCGCCCACGATATCGGCCTCGCCGGCCAGCGCGGTCACCGCCATCGCCAGAAACAGCGCAAACAGGCTGACAAGAAACACCGGCGCGAGCGCGAACTGCGTCACCGCAGCAGGCCGCGGCGCGAACCCGTGCGCATGGCAGCCATCGCGGACGCGCGTTTCGCACGCCGAACCGAAATCAGAAGGGAATCTCGTCATCGAGATCGCGCACGAAATCGTTGCCGCCGTCCTGCCCGCCCTGCCCGGACCCGCGATCAATGCCGCCAGAACCCTGACCGACCCGGTCACCGCCATAGCCGCCCTGACCACGGCCATAGCCGCCGCCCTCGGCATCGGCCCGGCTGTCGAGCATCTGCAGTTCGCCACGGAAACGCTGCAGCACCACCTCGGTGGAATAGCGGTCCTGGCCGTTCTGGTCGGTCCATTTGCGGGTCTGCAACTGGCCCTCGACATAGACCTTCGAGCCCTTCTTCAGATAGTTCTCGGCCACCTTCGCCAGGTTCTCGTTGAAGATCACCACACGGTGCCACTCGGTCCGCTCGCGCCGCTCGCCGGACTGCTTGTCGCGCCATTGCTCTGAGGTCGCCACCGAAAGGTTGACCACCGGATCGCCCGAATTGAGCCGGCGGATTTCCGGGTCGGCGCCCAGATTGCCCACCAGGATCACCTTGTTCACGCTGCCTGCCATACCATCGCTCCAATCGGGATTTTCGACACCATAGGCCCTGCGTCGGCGCCCTTGAAGGCGCAAGCCGACTGTCCACAGGGACTTTTGCCAACCATCCCGCTTGTGTTTGTTCCTTTTTTGTTCTAACGACTGCATCGGCGACTGTCAACTCGCCAACAGAGACAGGCAGCAAGGGAGCGGGCAGCACCGGATCTTGTCAGCAATCGTTGCCCCGCCGCTCGACATGGCCGTTTCATTGCCTAAATTGGAGGTTGCTTTCTTCGCCGGGCCAGCGCCCGGCCGTTTCCGGCAGCACCGTTTTCATGACCGACCAGAAATTCATCTCCATTCGCGGCGCGCGCGAGCACAACCTCAAGAACGTCGACCTGGACCTGCCCCGCGACAGCCTGATCGTGATGACCGGCCTTTCGGGGTCGGGCAAGTCGTCGCTCGCCTTCGACACCATCTATGCGGAGGGCCAACGGCGCTATGTCGAAAGCCTTTCGGCCTATGCGCGCCAGTTCCTCGAAATGATGCAGAAGCCCGATGTCGACCAGATCGATGGGTTGTCGCCGGCCATTTCCATCGAGCAGAAGACGACGAGCCGCAATCCGCGCTCGACCGTGGCGACCGTCACCGAGATCTACGACTACATGCGGCTTCTGTTCGCCCGTGTCGGCGTGCCCTATTCGCCGGCGACGGGCCTGCCGATCGAGAGCCAGACGGTCAGCCAGATGGTCGACCGCATCCTGGCGCTCGAGGAAGGCACGCGGCTCTACCTGCTTGCGCCGATCGTGCGCGGCCGCAAGGGCGAATACCGCAAGGAACTGGCCGAGCTGATGAAGAAGGGCTTCCAGCGGGTCAAGGTCGACGGCGCGTTCCACGAGATCGCCGAGGTTCCGGCGCTCGACAAGAAGTACAAGCACGACATCGACGTGGTCGTCGACCGCGTCGTGGTGCGGGCCGAAATGGCCGCGCGGCTGGCCGACTCGCTCGAACAGGCGCTGTCGCTGTCGGAGGGTCTGGCCGTCGCCGAATTCGCCGACCGTCCCCTGCCCGACGCCGAGACACAGGCCGGAGGCTCGGCCAACAAATCCAAGAACGACACGCACGAACGGCTCGTCTTCTCCGAGAAGTTCGCCTGCCCGGTGTCGGGCTTCACCATTCCGGAGATCGAGCCGCGCCTGTTCTCGTTCAACAACCCTTTCGGCGCCTGCCCCCATTGCGACGGGCTGGGCACCGAACAGGGCGTCGATCCGGCCCTCGTCGTGCCCGATCCCGGCCTGACGCTGGCGAAGGGGGCGATCGCGCCATGGTCGAAATCGGCCAATCCGTCGCCCTACTACACCCAGACATTGCAAGCGCTCGGCAGGGCCTTCGGCTTCAAGCTGACCGATGCGTGGGCGGATCTGAGCGAGGACGCCCGCCATGCCATTCTGCACGGCACCGGCGGCCGCGAGATCGAGTTCGCCTATGATGACGGCCTGCGCACCTACAAGGCGAAGAAGAGCTTCGAGGGCGTGATCGGCAATCTCGAACGGCGCTGGCGCGAGACGGATTCGGCCTGGATGCGCGAGGAGATCGAGCGCTACATGTCGCAGAACCCCTGCTCGGTCTGCCATGGCGCCCGCCTGAAGCCCGAGGCGCTGGCGGTGAAGATCGCAGGGCTGCACATTTCCGAGGTCGCGGCGATGTCGATCCGGCACGCCAACGACTGGTTCAACGCCCTGCCCGACGCGCTCAACGACAAGCAGAACGCAATCGGCGTGCGCATCCTCAAGGAGATCCTCGACCGGCTGAAGTTCCTCAACGATGTCGGGCTCGACTATCTGACCCTTGCGCGCAATTCGGGGACGCTGTCGGGCGGCGAGAGCCAGCGCATCCGTCTCGCCAGCCAGATCGGCTCGGGTCTGACCGGGGTGCTCTACGTGCTGGACGAACCGTCGATCGGCCTGCACCAGCGCGACAATGCCCGCCTGCTCGACACGCTGCGGAGGCTGCGCGATCTCGGCAATACCGTCATTGTGGTCGAGCATGACGAGGACGCGGTGCTGAGCGCCGATTACGTCGCCGACATCGGCCCGGCGGCGGGTGTGCATGGCGGCCGCGTCGTCGCCTCGGGCACGCCGGCCGAGATCATGGCGAACCCCGCCTCGCTCACCGGCCAGTACCTTTCGGGCGCGATGGGCATCGCGGTGCCGGCCGAGCGCCGGCCTGTGGATCTCAAGCACCGCGCGGTCACGGTGCGCGGAGCGAACGGCAACAATCTCAAGGACGTCACGGCCGCGCTGCCGCTGGGCACCTTCACCTGCGTGACCGGCGTTTCGGGCGGCGGCAAGTCGACCTTCCTGATCGAGACGCTCTACAAGGCCGCCGCGCGGCGCATCAACGGCGCACGCGAGGCGCCCGCCGAGCACGAGCGCATCGACGGGCTCGAACACATCGACAAGGTGATCGACATCGACCAGTCGCCGATCGGCCGCACGCCACGCTCGAACCCTGCCACCTATACCGGCGCGTTCACGCCGATCCGCGAATGGTTCGCCCAGTTGCCCGAGGCCAAGGCGCGCGGCTATCAGCCGGGGCGTTTCTCGTTCAACGTCAAGGGCGGGCGCTGCGAAGCCTGTCAGGGCGACGGCGTCACCAAGATCGAGATGCACTTCCTGCCCGACGTCTACGTGACCTGCGATGTCTGCCACGGCAAGCGCTACAACCGCGAAACGCTGGAGGTCGAGTTCAAGGGCAAGTCGATCTCCGACGTGCTCGAGATGACGGTCGAGGAAGGCGTCGATTTCTTCGCCGCGGTTCCGGCGGTGCGCGACAAGCTGGCGACGCTCGAACGGGTCGGCCTTGGCTACATCGAGGTCGGCCAGCAGGCAACGACCCTGTCGGGCGGCGAGGCGCAGCGCGTCAAGCTCGCCAAGGAACTGTCGCGCCGCGCCACGGGCCGCACGCTCTACATCCTCGACGAGCCGACCACGGGCCTGCATTTCCACGATGTCGCCAAGCTCTTGGAGGTGCTGCACGAACTGGTCGAGGCCGGCAACACGGTCGCGGTGATCGAGCACAATCTCGAAGTGATCAAGACGGCGGACTGGGTGATCGATCTGGGGCCCGAGGGCGGCGATGGCGGCGGCGAGATCGTCGCCGAGGGTACGCCGGAGGACATCGTCGCAGTCGACCGGTCCTATACGGGGCAGTTCCTGAAGGAGCTTCTGGAACGACGCCCGGTCAAACGGGTGGAAGCGGCGGAGTGATGAGCGGTGGCGCTACCAGACCGTTGCGACGCTGAATGTCGAGAAAGCATCGTCGCTGGTGACGAGTGTCAAGCTTTCCGATCGCGCCTGGGAGGCCAGGAGCCTGTCGAATGGGTCTCGATGATCGCCAGGCAACAGGCCGGCCATAACCGCATGATGCTGGTTGATAGAAAGCGGCGAAAAACGCTCGCCTTCAATGATCGCCTCGAAGTCATCTGCCAGTACGGCCGCTTCATGCCATTTGCCAATGCGAACCTTGTTGGCGATCTCGAATGCCGAGACCGCACTGACGAATACATCTGTCTGCGGGTCGGCGATGATCGTGGTCGCCGTTTTCGAAAGCAGCGGCGCTCCGGTCAACCACCAGACAAGCGCATGCGTGTCCAGCAGGTGACTCAATTCTCGCCTTTGGCCATGTCCGTGCCTTCCCACGCAGCCAACTCTTCTTCGGTCATCGGCCGCAGGAAGAGATCGTCAGGGATTGCACCGCGCAAATGCTTGAGAGCGCCGGGCTTGCGCGGCTCGCGACGCGACGGCGACAACGGCACGATCTTGGCCACTGGCGTGTCTCCACGCGCCAAAATGACCTCCTCGCCGGCTTCCACCCGCGCGATGAGGCTCGACAATTGGGATTTCGCTTGATGCATTTTCACGATCATGCACGCAATATAGCTAAGCACTTAGCTAAGCACAATGGGACGGCGCGGTCATGACCTCGGGAACCATCCGCGTCGGCATCGGCGGCTGGACGTTCGATGCGTGGAACGAGACCTTCTATCCGCCCGAAGTGAAAAAGAAGGATCAGCTCGAATACGCCGCGAGCCAGCTCAAGACGATCGAGATCAACGGGACCTATTATCGCGGGCAGAAGCCCGAAACCTTCGCCAAATGGGCCGCGGCGACCCCGGACGGCTTCGTCTTCTCGGTCAAGGGCAGCCGTTTCGTCACCAACCGCAAGGTTCTGGCGGAGGCCGGCGGCTCCATGGCGAAGTTCTTTGCGACCGGCGTCACCGAGCTGGGCGACCGACTCGGGCCGATCCTGTGGCAGCTCGCGCCAACCAAGAAGTTCGACGCCGACGATTTCGCCGCCTTTCTCGATCTGTTGCCGAAACGCCATGATGGCGTGCCCTTGCGCCACGCGGTCGAGGTGCGCCACGAGAGCTTCGCCAAGCCCGAAGCCGTCGCCATCGCCCGCGCGCGCAACGTCGCCATCGTCGGCGCGCTGCACGAGACCTATCCGGCGATCTGGGAGGTGGCCGCCGACTTCGTCTATGTGCGCCTTCAGACCGGCTCGGACGACATCGAGACCGGCTATGGCGGCAATGAGCTGGCGGCTTGGGCCGAACGGCTCCGGAAATGGTCCGGAGGCGGCGCACCCGACGACCTGCCGCTTGTCGATCCCGAAGACCCGGCCGAGAACCGCCCGCGCGAGGTCTTCTGCTACCTGATCGGAAGCGGCAAGAGCCGGGCGCCCGCGGGCGCGATGGCGCTGCAGGCCCGCGTCGACGGCGCCATGGACGAGGAACGCGAAGGATGACCATTGTTCGACCCGGCTACGCCGCCATTACCCCCTATCTGGTCTGCAGCGATGCCGACGCAGCGATCGCTTGGTACGCCAGGCATCTGGGCGCGACCGAACGCTACCGGCTGGCCATGCCCGGCGGCGGCATTGCCCATGCCGAGATCGCTATTGACGAGATGGTCGTGATGCTCTCCGATGCATTCCCGGACATGGGGATCGTCGCCCCGGACGCGCTGGGCGGATCGCCGGTCTCGCTGCAGGTCTACGTCGCCGATGCCGACGCGACCTTTGCCGCGATGGTGGCCGACGGCGCCGAGGCGCTCTTCGAGGTCACCGATCAGTTCCACGGAGACCGTTCCGGCAAGCTGCGCGATCCGTTCGGCCATCTTTGGTTCGTGGCGACGAACAAGGAACCGCTCGGGCCCGACGAGATCGTTGCCCGTTTCGGCTCGCAGTCGGAAGGATGAGCGTCTTTCCGCCGGGCTGCCCTACAACGAGGCGCAAACCTCGCAGTCGGGGAACGCCACGCTGAAGTCGTAGTGCGCGACGATGTTGCGAACGGTCTCCGAAATGCGCTTCATCTCGGGCCCGGCAAACCCGTCCATTCCCGCGAGGAAATCGATCTGCGCCTCGAGCAGGTCCTTCTCCGCCTCGTGTGAGTTGATCAGGTCCTGGTAGATCCCGTCGGTCTGTGCGCCGAAGCCTTCGGTGCGATAGATGTAGGCGAGTTCGGTGAACCGGTTCATGATCACTTCGCGGTCATCCATCGCCGCGCGCCCGAACCACAGCGCGTAGCCTTCGTCGATCTCGGGCGAGATCACCGCATCGCCGAGAATGCGGTTGCGGAAATGGCTGCGAAAGGTGATCGCGATCCCGGTCGAATTGACGAGCTTGTCGCCGTGCCGCGCGCTCAGCCGATTGAGCGAATCCGCCAGATTGGCCTGGAACAGGGCGTCGATCCCCATTTCCGCCGAGGCGAGGAAATCGGGATTGGTCTCGATGCCGTCGATGCCGACAAGTTCGTCCATGAACGAAATGAACGCATCGCGCTCGATGTTGGAGAAGCTCTCCTCCTGATCGAGTTTCCGGCTGAGGATGTTGAAGCGCAGGATCTTGATCTGGTTGTCGATGTCGCCCTTGGCCTGTTCGAAACTGTCGCTCACCGCGGCGTCGACCACCGGCCCCACCTCCGCGCGGACGCGCTCCTCCACCAGTCGCTCGGTCTGTTGTGCAAGCGCGTTGCGGTTGTTTTCGAACAGGTTGGCGATGTTGGTGTAGCCGAGCAACGCAAGTCCGGCGACCAGCACGGAGAACAGCGCGCGCCAGCGCCGCTCGCGTGCCTGAACCTTCTGGTCGGTCTTGTGAGCGGCGGTCTCGACAATCAGGTCGAACGTGTCCTTGTCGATGGTCATGGCCGCCTCCCTCGCCCGATCTTCGCACGATGATACATGAACACACGGCCTCTATGAACAGAAACCATTGCGAACTGCACTCGGAAAGGTTGAACGCGATTTATTTGCTTTTCTTTGGAGCCCCATTTCTTCTGAGCGCACACGTTCGCCGCATCGGTCCGGGATGCATGCGCGCCGTCGCGACGGGCTGCGCCAATGCCGCGCCTACTTTAGAACCGCTAAAAACTAGAGTAATTGACACAAGTTTGCCGAGCCGCCATATACTGACGGAAGAAGTCAGCTTTTTGCGAGCCCGAACGATACGGCGATGAATCCCTTTCAGTGCGCAGGCCCAAAGGGTGATCCGGACGCGGACCGGTCGACCGAACGACTGGTCCTTGCGGCTTACCGGCACTATGCCGGCGCGCCCGTGCGACACGATGAAACACTGATGGACCGTCCGCACATCGCGTTCGCCGATGATCTGCCGCCGGCCGGAAAGCGCATCGTGGTCGCCGCCCTTTGCGACTTCGTCGAGGCCCTCGGTCGCTGCAGCCGCTGCCCGCTTCACACGTCGGCATCGGAAGCCGACGAGCCCGGGCCGGCAGAGAGGCTCATCCTCGCCCTGATCGCGGCCATCCAGACCGGTGACGATCGTGTCGCGGACCTGTGTCTGCGGTCGCTTTCCTGTCCGTCTCGATGCCAGCCGGTCGCGCTTGCGGCGGGCAATCTGGCGCTGATCCTGAAAGGCGTGGGCCGGACGCTCGCACCGGTGCCACTGCCTCTCGTGCGCCAGATCATCGAAACCGAAACGCCCGCCGACACGCCAGTCGCTGCCGCGATCGGCCCGGCCCCGGTCACGTTGCATTAGGCGCGCCATGGAGCTCGTTGTTCACAATCGGTTCCGCAACAAGCCGATGGGCCTTGATCGAGATCATGGCCCGCGTCCAGCCGCGCATGCGAGGACAGAGTGGCTGCAAGGGGAGTCGTGCCCGAAATGATCGTGTGCTCGTGCAACGTGATCGCCAAGGCGGAGATCGAAGCCGTCATCGAGAGTTTTCTCGAACGCGATGAATGGCAGCTCATCACGCCGGGCATGGTCTATCACGCGATGGCCAGGCGCGGTAAATGCTGCGGCTGCTTTCCGCGCGTCATCGACATGATCATCGAGGCCAGCGAAGCCTATCATCGCCGCAAGGCGACGCCCGAGGACAAGATCATCCCCTTCATCCGCCGCATCCGCGAGGAACACGACCGCTGCGAGACGGTCCGCCGCGTGGCAAGGACCGCGAAAATGCGCCGTGCGGCTTGATCTTGCGGCGCGAAGATCCTCATTTGGCGGAACAATCAGAACCGGAGGGACTCACCCATGAAGGGCAATGAGAAGGTGATCGAGCGGCTGAACGAGGCGCTTTTTCTCGAACTTGGCGCGGTCAACCAGTACTGGCTCCACTATCGCCTGCTGGAGGACTGGGGCTATCAGAAGCTGGCCAAGAAGGAGCGCGAGGAAAGCATCGAGGAGATGCACCACGCCGACAAGATCACCGCGCGGATCATTTTCCTCGAAGGCTTCCCCAATCTGCAGAACGTCGCGCCGCTGCGCATCGGCCAGACGGTGAAGGAAGTGCTTGAAGCCGATCTGGCCGGCGAAAAGGATGCCTGGAACTCCTACACCAAGTCCCGCGACATCTGCGAACAGGCCGGCGACTACGTCACCAAGAACCTGTTCGAGGAACTGATCGCCGACGAGGAAGGCCATATCGACTTTCTCGAGACGCAGCTCGACCTCATGGAGAAGCTGGGCGCCGAGAAATACGGCCTGCTCAACGCCGCTTCTGCCGACGAGACCGAGTGAGGGCCGCGCCCCAGGCCCCGCGCACCGTTTACGACAACTGGACGAACCGGCTTTACACCGGTCCGTCGTGTGCTTATCTGCATCCGGCGGCCCCTATAGCTCAGTTGGTAGAGCAACTGATTTGTAATCAGTAGGTCCTGGGTTCGAGTCCTAGTGGGGGCACCATCACCGGTCGGGGCAAGCGCCCGTTCCGGCGGGGGTCGGCCGGTTGCCGCCCGCGCCGCTGGCCTACCGAAACGGGGAGCCGAGCGTCCATGGACCAGACCCTGACCGGCAGCCTCGCCTTCCTGTCCTCGGGCACCGAGGAAGCCGAAGAATCCGCGCGCAGGCTGGCCGCCCTCTACGGCCAGTCCTCGCTCGGCGAAGCCGGCGTGATCGTCGCGCTCGGCGGCGACGGCTTCATGCTGCAGACGATCCACCGCTTCATGAATTCGGGCAAGCGGATCTACGGCATGAACCGCGGGTCCGTCGGCTTCCTGATGAACGAATATGGCGAGGACGATCTGCGCGAGCGCATCGCGGCGGCGCTGGCCGAAACGATCCGACCGCTGCGCATGACCGCCGTCGACGACGAGGGGATCGCCCACAGGGCGCTGGCGATCAACGAGGTTTCCCTGTTCCGCCAGTCCTACCAGGCCGCCAAGCTGCGCATCACGATGGATGGCAAGGTGCGCATGGATGAACTCGTTTGCGACGGGGTCATGGTCGCCACGCCGGCCGGCTCGACCGCCTACAATCTGTCGGCGCAGGGGCCGATCATCCCGATCGAGGCGCCGCTCCTGGCGCTGACGCCGGTCAGTCCTTTTCGCCCCCGGCGCTGGCGCGGCGCGCTCCTGCCCAATCGCGTCACCGTCGACATCGAGGTGCTGGAGGCATCCAAGCGTCCCGTCAACGCGGTCGCCGACCACACCGAGGTCAAATCGGTGCGGCGGGTCACCGTGCGGGAGGCGCGCGATGCGACCGCGACGATCCTGTTCGACGCCAACCATTCCTGGGACGAACGCATCCTCGCCGAGCAGTTCCGCTACTGAGGACATGAAAAAGGCCGGTGGTCCCAAGGGACCACCGGCGTCGCGCGCCCCGTGCCGGAGCGCTGTCATCACGCGATGATTACATCGTGCCTTCGGGCATGATCACCCCATCGATGACGTGGATGACGCCATTGGAGGTTTCGATGTCCGGGGTCACGATGTTGGCATCGTTGACCATCGGGCCGTCGCCGAGGCTGATCGTGATGGTCGAGCCTTCGACCGTCTCGGCGGTCATGCCGTCTTCCAGATCGGACGACATCACCTTGCCGGGCACGACGTGGTAGGTCAGGATCGAGGTAAGCTGATCCCGGTTCTCTTCCATCAGAAGGTTCTCGACGGTGCCGTCGGGAAGCGCTTCGAATGCCGCGTCGGTCGGGGCGAACACGGTGAACGGACCTTCGCCCTTGAGCGTCTCGACCAGACCGGCAGCCTGGACGGCGGCGACCAGGGTTTCGAAGTCGTCGTTGCCGGCGGCGGTGTCGACGATGTCCTTCATATGTCCGTCGGCCATGGCAACGCCAGCCATCAGGCCGGTTGCGGCAACGGCTGCGAGTGCGGTCTTGAACGGTTTCATTAGGAAATTCTCCCGGTTTGATACATTGCAGGACGCGTCATTGCTCGCATCCCATCCACTTTACGCAGGCGCTTGCCGGCGGTTCGCCGATCGCAGAGCAAAGGCGCCCGGCGGCCTTTGCGAAAGCGGGGCCTTCAAAGTCACAATTGCCGACATAAACGCCCGACTTTCCTTGTTTTCCGGGCGTTTTGGTTGACATCGCCTCGCCGGTTGCCTATCCGGCGCTTAGAAAGCGCGGCCCGTGAGGGGCCTGGCGCGCACCGTAAACCCAACGGAACCTACCTTTGGTCACATTTGCCGAACTTCCCTTGTCACCCAAGGTGATCAAGGCCGTCGAAGACGCCGGCTATACCGAGCCCACGCCGATCCAGGAACAGGCCATCCCCCACGTGATGGCCGGCAAGGATGTGCTCGGCATCGCCCAGACCGGCACGGGCAAGACAGCCTCCTTCGTGTTGCCGATGATCACCAAGCTCGAACGCGGCCGCGCCCGTGCGCGCATGCCGCGCACGCTCATTCTGGAACCGACGCGCGAACTGGCCGCGCAGGTCGACGAGAACTTCCAGAAATACGGCAAGCACCACAAGCTGCAGGTCGCGCTGCTGATCGGCGGCGTCTCCTTCGACGATCAGGATCGCAAGCTCGAACGCGGTGCGGACGTGCTGATCGCGACGCCGGGCCGGCTGCTGGACCATTCCGAGCGCGGCAAGCTGCTGCTCAACGGTGTCGACATCCTGGTCATCGACGAAGCGGACCGGATGCTCGACATGGGCTTCATTCCCGATATCGAGCGGATCGCCGGCCTGATCCCGTTCACCCGCCAGACGCTGTTCTTCTCGGCCACCATGCCGCCGGAGATTGCGCGGCTTGCCGACCAGTTCCTGTCGGCGCCCGTACGCATCGAGGTCGCGCGCGCCTCCTCTACCGCCGCCACCGTCGAGCAGAAGCTCTTGAAGACCGGTTCGAAGGATTTTGAAAAGCGCGCCGCGCTGCGCGAACTGCTCAAGGCGCAGGACGACATCAAGAACGGCATCATCTTTTGCAACCGCAAGCGCGACGTGGCGACGCTGTTCCGGTCGCTGGACAAGCACGGCTTCTCCGTCGGCGCGTTGCACGGTGACATGGACCAGTATTCGCGGACCCAGACGCTCGAGGGCTTTCGCAAGAACCAGATCCAGTTGCTGGTCGCGTCTGACGTCGCCGCGCGCGGGCTCGACATTCCCGACGTCAGCCACGTGTTCAACTTCGATGTGCCGATCCATGCCGAGGACTATGTGCACCGCATCGGTCGCACCGGCCGTGCCGGCCGTTCGGGCAAGGCCTTCACGCTGGTCGACCGGACGGTGATGAAATATCTCGAATCGGTCGAAAAGCTGATCGACAAGAAGCTCGACTATGTCGAGGGCATCGCGGCACCAGAGGCCGAGGACACGGGCGAGGACGAAGCCCGCCCGGCCCGCGGCGGTCGGCGCGATCGGCGTTCGCGCCGGGACAAGGGCCGTGACGATGCCCCCAAACGGGCCGAAAAAGCCGATGAGGACACGTCGGCCGATACGTCCTCGTCCAACAAGCCGGACTCGTCCAAATCCGATGCACCGAAGTCCGAGTCGGCCGAGGCAGACGATCGCCACGAAGGCAAGGACCGCTCGCGGGAGAGCAAGCAGGCCGTCCGCGCCGCCAACGACGATCAGGCCGGAGGCGGCAGGGACCGCAAGAAGAAGCGCGACCGCAAGCAGGATGACACGCCCGTCGGCTTCGGTGACGACATTCCCGCCTTCATGATGATCGGCCGCTGACGCGGCCACGGCGCCCGATTATTTGCGGGCGCGGCGCGCCGTCTGCACGGCGAGATCCGCCCAGGGCGCCATCGCCTCGGCATCCTCCAGCGCTTCGTCGGGCACCTGCCAGTAAGGCATCATCGAGACCTTGCCGGTCTTCGGATTCTCATAGCCCCAGCGCTGCATCCCGGCCGCCTCGTAGGCCGGCGAAGACCGGGCGTCACCCTTGACGTAGAGCCGGTCGAACGCCACCACGGCGAAGATGCCATCGGCGCAGTAGATGCCCTGCCCGCCGAACATGCGCCGGATCGTGATCGGTCCGACCGAGGCGAACAGGTCGCGCAGATAGTCCTCGTCCATCGATGAAGCGACCCTATTTTTCGATCCGATAGTCCTCATGGCAGGCCGAACAGGTGCCCCCCATGTCCCGGAACGTCGCCTGGAGCACGTCGGAATCGGCGCCGCCGGCAGCCTGTTCGGCGAAAGCCAGCGCGGCCGTCTCCAGTTCGCCGGCGATCGCGGCGAACCGGTCGAACTCTTCCCAGATGACCGGCCGCGCCTCGCTGGGCGGCTCCACCGTCGCCTCCTCGAACTGCATCGGCATCATCCCCGCGTGGCGCGCCACGCGCTCGGCGGCATCGCGTCCCGCCGCCGGGTCGAGATCGCCGCCGCGCAGGCCGCGCCCGATGAGCTTCATATCGTCGGCGATCGCCTTCATCGAGTCCATCCGGACCTTGACCGCCCCGGTCGCGCCCTCGTGCGCGATCGCCGCCGTCGCGGCCAGAACGGCCACAGCCACACCACTTGCGATCGTAGCTCGCATCCCAATCCCCCTCTTTTCCGGCACAGAACATATCGCACCGGCGTCATATGGAAAGACGGCCGGCCGCCGGCGTGATGCGCACTATGGCACAGAACGGCCGATCGCGACGATGCCAACGAGCAGGACCAGCAATTGCAAGGCGAACAGGCGTGCCAAGATGGACCCGACAAGACGGGCAGCAAACCGGCCCGCCGTTTCGGCGGCGCGCCGTCCCGCGCGATGAGTGGGGTCGTGCGATGATGCCATGGTCAGCGCCTCCTGCGTTCGGACAGGAGGAAGTCTGCACCGCGTTAACCCTATCGCTGTGCGGCGTGTCACACCGCGGCGGTTCTCAAAGTTCGCCGCGCGCCTCCGCCAGTTCCTTCAGATCGGCCGGCTTGAGCTCGACCGATTCGCCGCAGCCGCAGGCGGAGGACTGGTTGGGATTGTTGAAGACGAACCCGGTGCGCAGCTTGGTGACCTCGAAATCCATCTGCGTGCCCAGAAGATAGAGCATCGCCGCCGGATCGACCCAGACATGGGCACCGGCGTGGCTGATATGGTCGTCCTTCGCATCGGGCTCGGTGACGAGGTCGACGGTGTATTCCATGCCCGCGCAGCCGCCCTTCTTGATGCCGACGCGCACACCCTGCGCACCCTGTTCGGCGCGGGCCGCGACGATCTCGCGAACCCGGTCCGCCGCCGCATCGGTCATGGTCATGATGGCAAAGGCCATGTCGGAACTCCGTGTCTTCCAACCAAGGTAGGCAGCGTGGTGGCGCTGCGCAAGGCAATCCGGCCTGCCCCTCATCCTCACCTTCTCCCCGCTCGCGGGGGAGAAAGGGGCATCGACCACCGCGACCATCGTTTACCGCCAGCTCCATGCCGACACAAAGGCCGCTTCAGTCCAGGTCTCCTTCTCTCCGCTCGCGGGGAGAAGGTGAGAATGAGGGGCATAATCCGAGTTCGTCAGTAAAGCCCCACCGCGATCTGCGCTTCCTCGCTCATGCGGTCGGGCGTCCAGGGCGGATCGAAGGTCATCTCGACCTCGACATCCATGACCCCTTCGACGGTGCGCACCGCGTTCTCCACCCAGCCGGGCATCTCGCCGGCCACCGGACAGCCCGGCGCGGTCAGCGTCATCTCGACCTTGACCGTCCGGTCATCCTCGATGTCGACCCGGTAGATCAGGCCGAGTTCATAGATGTCGGCCGGGATCTCGGGATCGTAGACGGTCTTGAGCGCCGCCACGATATCGTCCGTGAGCCGGGCCAGCTCCTCGCGCGGAATCGCCGATTCCTGCACCGGCGCTGCGGCCTCGCTGGCGGCCGCATCTGTGGCGGCGGTGTTCTGTGCGGCTTGATCGTCCATCATCTCTTCACCCTATCACATCACGGTTCAGGCGAAAAAGGCCCGCGCCTTCTCGAGCGCCTCGACGAGCGCGTCGACCTCGGCGCGCGTATTGTACATGCCGAACGAGGCACGGCACGTCGAGGTTGCGCCGAAACGCTTGAGCAGAGGCTGGGCGCAATGGGTGCCGGCGCGCACGGCGACGCCCGAGCGGTCGATCACCATCGAGATGTCGTGCGCGTGCAGCCCCTCGATCTCGAAGGCGATGATCGCCGCCTTGTCGGGCGCGTTGCCGATGATGCGCAGCGCATTGATGCCGTGCAGGCGTTCGTGCGCGTAGGCGCGCAGATCCGCTTCATGGGCGGCGATCGCCTCGCGGCCGATCCGATCCATGTAGTCGAGCGCGACGCCAAGGCCGATCGCCTGCGCGATGGGAGGCGTGCCCGCCTCGAACCTGTGCGGCGGATCGGCATAGGTCACATCATCCTCGGTGACGTCGAGGATCATCTCGCCGCCGCCCTGGAACGGCCGCATCCCGGCCAGCCGGTCCTTCTTCCCGTAGAGCACGCCGATCCCCGACGGGCCGTAGGTCTTGTGGCCGGTGAACACGTACCAGTCGCAACCGAGTTCCTGAACATCGACGGGCAGGTGCACCGCGCCCTGGCTGCCGTCGACCAGAACCGGAATGCCGTGGCGGTGCGCGATCTCGCACACCTGCCTGATCGGCACGACCGTGCCGAGCACGTTCGAGACATGGGTAATCGCGACCAGTTTGGTGCGCTCGGTCAGCCGCGACTCGAATTCGGCGATATCGAACTGTCCCTCGTCATCGACCGGCACCCAGACGAGCTTGGCGCCATGGCGCTCGCGCAGGAAATGCCAGGGCACGATGTTGGCGTGGTGCTCCATGATGGTGAGGACGATCTCGTCGCCCTCGCCGATCGCGTCCGCTCCGTAACCATGGCTGACGGTGTTGATCGCCTCGGTCGCCGATTTGGTAAAGACGATCTCGTCGACCGACGCGGCGTTCAGGAAACGCCGCACCTTCTCGCGCGCGCCCTCATAGGCGGCGGTTGCGGCGTCCGAGAGGTAATGAAGGCCGCGATGGACGTTGGCGTACTCGTTTTCGTAGGTGCGCGAGACCGCATCGATGACCGCGCGCGGCTTCTGCGCAGAGGCGCCATTGTCGAGATAGACCAGCGGCTTGCCATGAACTTGCCGGGACAGAATCGGAAAGTCCGCGCGGATGGCCTCGACATCGTAGCCGGTGTTGGAAACGGGATCAGCACTCATATCTGCTTGTCCTTGCGTGCCTGCCCCTTCTCCCCGCCTTCTCCCCGCAGGCGGGGAGAAGGGGTCGCCAACTTGGGCGCCGAACTCTTTGTTCCTCGGCGCCAAGGCTCGCTCAGGAAATGCACAAGCGTTGAGGTCTCCTTCTCCCTGCTTGCGGGGAGAAGGTGAGGATGAGGGGCAAAAGCAACACAGGTCATCATCCGTGCACCTCGAGCCAGTCGCCGATGCGCGTCTCGAGCGCCTCGATCAGCGCTTCGTCCCCGAGTTCCTCGACGATCTCGTCGACGAAGGCTTCGATCAGGAGCCCGCGGGCGGTCTTTTCGGTAATGCCGCGCGCCATCAGGTAGAACAGATGGTCGTGGTCGATCTCGGCGACCGTCGCGCCATGGGCGCAGACGACATCGTCGGCGAAGATTTCCAGTTCCGGCTTGGTGGAAAAGCCGCCATGGTCGGACAGCAGCAGCGTGTTGCAGGCCATCTGCGCGTCGGTCTTCTGCGCCGGCTGGGCCACGCGGATCTGGCCCTGGAACACGCCCTGCCCCTTGCCGGTGACCACATTGCGCACGGTTTCCGTCGAGACCGTGTTGGGCACCAGATGATCGAGTTCGAGCGTCACGTCGCAATGGCTGGCATCGCCGATCAGGTTGATGGCGCGGAAGTTCAGTTCGCTTCCTTCGCCCTGCGAGACCGCGTGCACCTCCTGGCGTACCAGCTTGCCGCTGAAATTGGCGATGAAGACGGTCGCCCGCGCGTCCTTTTCCAGCGTCAGCTTGAGGCTCGAAAGATGGGTCGCGGCCGCGCCCTGCTCCTGCACGATGATCCAGGTCACGTCGGCGCCTTCGCGCACGGTCAGCTCGGTCATGTTCGACGCCAGCACCGGTTCGCCCGTGCCCACGTGGCGGTCGATGACCGTCGCTTTCGCGCCGGCGCCCGCTGAAACGATGTTGCGCGTGTGCACCTGCCCGCCATTGTGGGCCGTCTGGATCTCGATCGGCCGGTCGACGCTCGCGCCGTCGGCGATCGTCAGCCGCAGCCCGTCCGAGACGAACGCGGTGTTGATCAGCGCAACAGCATCGTCCGGGTCCGGCTCGTCCAGCGCAATGCCGCCGACATCGGCGCGCAGGCCATCGGCCACCGCCTCGTGCTGGACACCGTCGATGTCGACGCGCTCGGCAAGTTCGCCATCGACGAAAACGAACCGATGCGCCCCTTCGAGCAGCGAAGGCACGGTCGCCGCGCTCCCCTCGGTCTGTGCGTCCGGCACCTCGGCGAGAAGCCGCCGAAGATCGGTGTAGTGCCAGGCCTCGATCCGGCGCGTCGGCAAGCGGTGCCGCTTGAGCGTCTGCATCGCGCGATCGCGCGCCATCACCGCATCGGCGTTGCCGGGCAGATGGCCGCTGCGCTCACCGAACAGCGCGACGAGCGCGCTTTCGGCCGTGGTCAGCGGCGTGTCGGGCTTGGGAACGGGTTTGGCGACCATCAGGCGGCCTCCGCAACGATGTCGGCATAGCCCTTGGCTTCCAGTTCCTCGGCGAGCGTCTTGTCACCGGTGCGCACGATGCGGCCGCGCGAGAGCACGTGCACCGTGTCGGGGACGATGTAGTCGAGCAGGCGCTGATAGTGGGTGATGACCACCATGGCGCGCTCGGGCGAGCGCAGCGCATTGACGCCGTCGGCGACGATGCGCAGCGCGTCGATATCGAGGCCCGAATCGGTCTCGTCGAGCACGCACAGCTTCGGCTCGAGCAGCTTCATCTGCAGGATTTCCGAGCGCTTCTTCTCGCCGCCCGAAAAGCCGACATTGAGCGGGCGCTTGAGCATTTCCATCTCGATGTCGAGCGTGCCGGCGGCCTCGCGCACCTTCTTGATGAAGTCGGGCGTTGTCAGTTCCTCCTGCCCGCGCGCCTTGCGCTGCTCGTTCAGCGCCACCTTGAGGAACTGCATGGTGGCGACGCCCGGTATCTCCAGCGGATACTGGAAAGCAAGGAAGATGCCGCTGGCGGCGCGCTCGGCCGGGTCCATCTCGAGGATCGATTCCCCGTTGTAGAGGATTTCGCCCTCGGTGACCTCGTAGTCCTCGCGCCCGGCAAGGACGTAGGAGAGCGTCGACTTGCCCGAACCGTTCGGCCCCATGATGGCAGCGACCTCGCCCGCCTTCACGGTCAGGTTCAACCCCTTGATGATCTCGGTGCCGTCCTCGGCGATCCGTGCGTGCAGGTTCCTGATTTCAAGCATCTTTCCCTCTATGCGTCATTGCGGGGCAAATCGCCCCCTTGTGCGTTTTCCGTGCCGCCGGTCTATCTCCAATACGGCACCGTTCTCATTCCATCTTCGTTTCGAGTTGGCGGCACTCTGCTCGTCATTCCGGGGCCGCGCAGCGGAACCCGGAATCCAGACCGCCTTCCCTCGCCTTCTCGCCGCGATCGCGGATCGCGTCCGATGGATTGTCTCGTGCGTAGCAACTCTCCAGCAAGTCCGACCAATCGGGGTTGAAGCCCTCGATCAGGTAGAGTTTCCATGCCCGCCGCCACTTCTTCAGTTCCTTCTCCCTGGCTATCGCCTCAACGATGTTGTCGTGCCGTTCGTACCAGACCAGTGTCGTGCAGCCGTACCGGCGCGAAAATCCCGGTGTCAGACCATCCCTGTGTTCCTGCGCACGTCCCTGAAGATCACTCGTCACGCCGGTATAGATGGTCCCGTTGCGCTTCGACGCCATGATGTAGACCCAACCGGACAATCGCGTCTCTCACTCCCATTTCTCGCCTCTGGTTTCCGGGTTCCGCTGCGCGGCCCCGGAATGACGGCAAATCAGTCTCCTTTCGACCTGAACAGCCCGCGGACTGCAAAGCTCACGGCGGCGATCCCGCCCAGGATGCCCGCCGATGTGTAGGGCGAGCCGAACGGCGCCCAGAAATAGCCGATCGCCGTGGCGATCAGGATCGACGCGGCACCGGCCAGGCGGATCGTGCCCGTCAGAGCGCGGCCATCGCGACGCTCGTCCTCCATCACGCCCTGCTCCGGTCCAGGACGGCCGCGCCCGCAATTGCGAGCAGGCCCGCCATGATCCCCGCATTCTTGGAGAAGAGCTGGAACTGGATCGCCGCTTCTTCTCCCTGCAGCACCCAGAACGGGTGCAGATACCAGTTGACCACCGCGACGTAAGCGATCAGGCCGAACGCCGCCGGAACGATCAGGCGCCCGATGATCAATGCGGCGCCGCCCGCCGTCTGCAATGCCATTGCCGCATAGACCAGCGGCGCCGGCTGGCCGAACCCGGCCCTCGACAGCATGCCGGCCATGTAGCCGGTCGCGGCCAACTTCAGGACGGCGGAGCCCACGAAGAAGACGCCGAACGCGATCCGGGCGATGGCGATCAGCACCGATGCGGCCGGTTCGCGGCGCACGGCTTCGGAGCGATCAACGCGGTCCGCGCTTCTCATCCTCACAGCCCCAACGCGCCCCGGACACCGGGCAGAAGCGTGGCGGCCACGATGCCGACGATCACGCCGACGAGAATCCGCCGGTTCCGGCCGCCAAGGGAAGGCGCCAGCGCCGCGACCGCACCGCAGATTGCGCCGTACCAGACAATGGCGGTTGCATCGAACATGGCTGCTCCCGAACCGTCGCCCGAACGGTCGTCGTTAGCCGACGCTTCCCTCGAGCGAAATGCCGATCAGCTTCTGCGCCTCGACGGCGAACTCCATCGGCAGTTCCTGGATCACCTCCTTGACGAAGCCGTTGACGATCAGCGCGATCGCCTCCTCTTCGGGGATGCCGCGCTGCATGCAATAGAACAGCTGGTCCTCGGAGATCTTCGAGGTGGTCGCCTCGTGTTCGAGCTGCGCCGAGGAATTGTTGGCCTCGATGTAGGGTACGGTGTGCGCGCCGCACCGGTCGCCGATCAGAAGCGAGTCGCACTGGGTGAAGTTGCGCGCATCGGTCGCCTTGCGGTGCACCGAAACCTTGCCGCGATAGGTGTTCTGCGACGTGCCGGCCGAAATGCCCTTCGAGATGATGCGGCTGGTCGTGTTCTTGCCCAGATGGATCATCTTGGTGCCCGAATCGATCTGCTGGGCGCCGTTCGAGACCGCGATCGAGTAGAACTCGCCGCGCGAATTGTCGCCGCGCAGGATGCAGGACGGGTACTTCCAGGTGATCGCCGAGCCGGTCTCGACCTGGGTCCAGGAGATCTTGGAATTGTCGCCCCGGCAGTCGCCGCGCTTGGTGACGAAATTGTAGATCCCGCCCTTGCCCTGGGCATCGCCCGGATACCAGTTCTGCACGGTCGAGTATTTGATCTCGGCGTCCTCGTGCGCGATCAGTTCGACCACGGCCGCGTGAAGCTGGTTTTCGTCGCGCTGCGGCGCCGTGCAGCCTTCCAGATAGGACACATAGGCGCCCTTCTCGGCGATGATCAGTGTGCGCTCGAACTGGCCGGTGTTCTTCTCGTTGATGCGGAAATAGGTCGACAATTCCATCGGGCAGGTCACGCCCTCGGGCACGTAGACGAACGAGCCGTCGGTGAAGACGGCTGAGTTGAGCGTGGCGTAGTAATTGTCCGAGACCGGCACGACCGACCCAAGATACTTCTTCACCAGTTCGGGATGCTCGCGCATCGCCTCGGAGATCGACATGAAGATCACGCCGGCCTTGGCGAGTTCCTCCTTGAAGGTCGTGACGACCGAGACCGAATCGAACACCGCGTCGACGGCGACCTTGCGCTCCTGCACACCGGCAAGGATTTCCTGCTCGGCGAGCGGAATGCCCAGCTTCTCATAGGTGCGGCGGATTTCCGGATCGACGTCGTCGATGGTCTTCGGCCCGCTCTGCCCCTTGGGGGCGGCGTAGTAGTAGATGTCGTTGAAGTCGATCTTCGGATAGGACACGCGCGCCCAGTCAGGCTCTTCCATGGTCAGCCATCGGCGATAGGCGTCGAGACGCCAGTCCAGCATCCATTCCGGCTCGTCCTTCTTGGCCGAAATCAGCCGGATGATGTCCTCGTTCAGGCCCTTGGGTGCCTTGTCCATCTCGAGGATGGTCTCGAAGCCGTACTTGTACTGATCGACATCGATCTTGCGGACCTGGTCGATCGTCTCCTGAACCGCTGGCATGGGTGCTCTCCTTCAACCGACATCATGGGGACCGTCTTGCCGCAGCCTCCCTATTGGTTCTAGGTCATAGCGCAGTTTTGAAAAGTTCTAAAGATGTAAAATCTGACATTTTCCAGCAACTTTTCGCAGATGGGCGCGCCGATGCCCGAAATCAAGCCATCACGCGGCCCGCATGCGCCCCACGATCGGCGATATCGCTTCAAGCAGCGCGGACAATTCGTCCCACCCCGTGCCGACGCCGAACGACACGCGAATGGCGCCCTCCTCGCCCGGCACGCCCATCGCGTCGAGCACATGGCTGCGGCCGACCTTGCCCGAAGAGCAGGCCGAACCGGAGGAGACCGCAAAGCCGGCAAGGTCCAGTCCGATCGCCAGCGTCTCCGCCTTCACGCCCGGAACGGTGAAGAAGGTCGTGTTGGAAAGGCGCGCCACGCCGGCTCCATGGATCGCGATGTCGGGCACGTGCTCGCGCAGGCCGGCTTCGAACCGGTCGCGAAGCTGATCGAGTTCGGCGAACGCGGCCAGTTCCGCATGGGCGGTCTCGGCCGCGGCACCGAACCCCGCGACCAGCGCAGGCGCCTCAGTGCCGCCGCGATGGCCGCGCTCCTGACCGCCGCCCCTGATCAGCGGCATCGGCATCATCAGGTCCGAGGCCGCCGCCATCGCGCCGATGCCCTTCGGCCCGCCGATCTTGTGCGAAGAAAGGATCAGGAAATCGGCGCAACCATTTGACAGATCGAGCGGAATGCGCCCAAACGCCTGCACGGCGTCGAGAACGAGCACACCACCGGCCTTACGGACCACGTCCCTGATCCGCTCGACCGGCTGGATGACGCCGGTCTCGTTGTTGGCCCAATGCATGGCGACCAGCGGCAGGCCGGACGACGCGTCATGACCGGCAAGCGCCGACTCCAGTTCCACCAGGTCGGCGATGCCATCACGATCCACGCCGATGCGCGTGACCCGGTCGGCCGGAAAACGTCCGCCGGCAAGCAGGCAAGGATGATCGGCCGCGCAGACATAAAGGTGCCCCATGGCGAGCGGCGAGCGGCCCATGGTCCAGTCCGGCGTCAACAGCGTTGCCGCCGCCTCGGTCGCCCCCGAAGTGAAGACGATGTGGTCCGGATCGGTGCCGACGCACGCGGCGACCTGGCGCCGGCCCTTCTGCACGATCGCGCGCAGCGCCCGGCCGCTGGCATGCACCGATGACGCGTTGCCCTCGGCGTCGAGCGCGGCGACCATGGCGGCGCGCGCTTCGGCGCGAAGCGGAGCGGATGCGTTGTGGTCGAGATAGTGGCTCATCGATCGCCGGCCGGTCGGCCGTCCGTGCGGGATTTTCTTGATATTTCGGGCGCGATGGTCATATGACGGCCTCCGCGCTTGCATTCAAGTTTTTCACGCCTTGAACCGGCCGCCAGGCACGCATCCGATCGACCGGCCGAGGCCGAAGGATGCGCAGGCCGTTCCGTTGCGCCAAGGAGGGCATATGCCAGAAGTCATTTTCAACGGTCCGGCCGGACGCCTCGAGGGCCGCTACCAGCCCGCCGCCGACAAGACCGCTCCGATTGCGATGATCCTGCATCCGCACCCGCAGTTCGGCGGCACGATGAACAATCCGATCATCTACAACCTGTTCTACATGTTCCAGAAGCGCGGCTTCACGGCCCTGCGCTTCAACTTCCGCTCGATCGGGCGCAGCCAGGGCGAGTTCGACCACGGCGTCGGCGAACTGTCGGACGCGGCGAGCGCGCTCGACTGGGTGCAGTCGCTGCATCCGGAATCGAAGAGCTGCTGGATCGCCGGCTATTCGTTCGGCGCCTGGATCGGCATGCAGCTTCTGATGCGCCGGCCCGAGATCGAGGGGTTCATGTCGATCGCGCCGCAGCCGAACACGTATGATTTCTCGTTCTTGGCGCCCTGCCCCTCCTCGGGGCTGATCATTCACGGCAGTCAGGACAAGGTGGCGCCGCCCGATGCCGTTCAGGGCCTGGTCGACAAGCTGCACACCCAGAAGGGCATCCTGATCACCCAGAAGACCATCGAGGGGGCCAACCACTTCTTCACCGGGCACGAACAGACCCTGCTCGACGAATGCGCCGACTATCTCGACGCGCGCATGCGTGGCGAACTGGTGCCCGACAACGTCAAGAAGCTCGCCGGGCGGTAAGGCGACCACCAGCGCCGCGCCGGACGGCCCTGCAGGCCTGCGCCCATGCCGGGCGCGCCCTCTTTTCACGACAAGCGACCGATCAGCAACGAGACAGCCATGTCCGCCTTCAAGTCCGACTTCCTCAACGTTCTCAGCGAACGGGGCCTCGTCCACCAGATTTCCGATCCCGAGGGCCTCGACGCAAGGTGCATGGAAGGGCCGATCACCGGCTATGTCGGCTACGACGCGACGGCGACCAGCCTGCACATCGGCAATCTGATCACGGTGACCCTGCTCTACTGGCTGCAGGAGACCGGTCACCGGCCGATCACGCTGATGGGCGGCGGCACCTCGATGGTCGGCGACCCGTCCTTCCGCGACGATCAGCGCCAATTGCTGACGCCCGAGAAGATCGACGAGAACATCGCCGGCATCAAGCGCGTGTTCGGCCGGATCCTGCGCTACGACGACAGCCCCACCGGCGCGATGATGATCAACAATGCCGACTGGCTGATGAAGCTGAACTATGTCGACTTCCTGCGCGAGGTGGGCCGGCATTTCTCGGTCAATCGCATGTTGACCTTCGATTCGGTCAAGCTGCGGCTCGACCGCGAGCAGTCGCTGTCCTTCCTCGAATTCAACTACATGATCATGCAGGGCTACGACTTCGTCGAGCTCAGCCGCCGCTATGACTGCATCCTGCAGATGGGCGGCTCCGACCAGTGGGGCAACATCGTCAACGGCCTCGACCTGTCGCACAAGATGGGCGGCCCGCAGCTCTACGCGCTGACGACGCCGCTGCTGACCACCGCCTCGGGCGCCAAGATGGGCAAGACGGCGCAGGGCGCGGTCTGGCTGAACGGCGACCTCTTCAGCCCCTACGATTTCTGGCAGTATTTCCGGAACACCGAGGACGCCGATGTCGAGCGCTTCCTGAAGATCTTCACGCGCCTGCCGCTCGACGAGATCGCAAGGCTGGCCCGGCTGAAGGACACCGAGATCAACGAGGCCAAGAAGGTGCTGGCGACCGAGGCGACGGCCGTCGTGCATGACCGCCAGGCCGCCGAGGAAGCCGCCGAGACCGCGCGCAAGACCTTCGAGGAAGGCGCACTGTCGGACAATCTGCCGACGATCGAAATCCCGAAGGGCGAACTCGACGCCGGCACGGGCCTGCTGACGCTTCTGGTCTCCGCCGGCCTCGCAGGCTCCAATGGCGAGGCACGCCGGCACGTCAAGGGCGGCGCCGTGCGCGTCAATGACGGCCCGGTCGGCGACGAGCGGATGACGGTCGACGCCGGCCATCTCGCCGACGGCGTGATCAAGCTGTCGCTCGGCAAGAAGAAGCATGTGCTCGTCAAGCCGGTGTGACGGCAGCGCCGGCCCCAAATCTTGCCTTCGAGCGCTGCCGACTGCGTCATTCCGGAACCTGATTCCGGAATGACGTTGCCACGTTCGCTCACCGGAACTCGAAGATCGATCTGAACACGCCCGGCGCAATCAGCGACAGCGGATTGACGGTGATCTGCGGGCGCTCGAACGAACCTTCGAGCTTGAAGGTCACGCCGATCAGCCCCCGGTCGCGGCCATTGCCGAGCACGAGCCCCAGGATCGGTATCTCGGCGAACAGCGAGTTGAGCCCGTAGGCCGGCATGAACGTTCCGGTGATGCGCATCAGCCCGTCCGGATCGTAGACCTGTCCCTGCAGCGCAAGGCCGACCAGCGGCCCGCGCACCACGCCCTGCTCCAGCGTCAGCCCGTTCGGCGTGAACGAGGCGATGCCCTGGGCGAGATCGAAGACAACCTCGCGCGTGTCGATGTCCCGCCCGACCGCATCGCGCAGGCTGTTCGTTCCCTCCGGACGGCTGGAGACGAGCTGGGCCAGTTTTGGTTCGTCGAAGATGCTGAAATCGGTCATCCGGATCGGCCCGGACAGACGTCCACCCTGCCCGCCCGACAGGGCGACGTTCAAAACGCCGCCGCGAACCTGGCCGTAAAGGTCCGCAAACCGCAGCAATTCGCCCGCATCCAGCGCCTCGATCCGCACCCGGCGTGCGGCGCCCTGGCCTTCGAGGGCCAGCGAGAAGGGCATGCCGCTCGCACCCGTGCCGGTGACCGACAAGCTCTGAAGGCCGCCTTCGCGGATCGACAGTTCGGCCCGCACGTTGCGCATGCGCACGCCGCGAAAGCCGCGCACCGTCCCGATATCGACCGACACGGTCACCGGAACGGCCCCCTCGCCCGACCCGTCGGTCGAGTTCATCTCCTTTCGCACATGGCGGATCAGGGCGCGCACATCGAGCGAAGAGCCCTGCACATCCACGCGGTAGCCGTTTCCGGCGCGCCGGACGTCGACGGCGACATCATCGCCCTCGTTGAGGCGCAACGTGCCGAACCGCACGCGCTCAAGACCGCCCTCGCCGACCGTGATGGTGCCGTTTGCCGCGAACGAGCCGCCTGCAAGGCGAAAATCGTCCATCGTCGCACGGCCGTCCTCGAGCAACAGGTCGAACGCGGCCGTCGCAGCAACCCCCGTTCCTTTCGACCAGCCGATCCAGGGCAGGCGCAACTCCGCCGGCCCGAGGTCGGCCTCGACCTCGAACGCCTCCCCCGCGCCCTCGAGCCTCACCGGCGTCGGCCCTCGCAGCAGCACCGCCAGCCCCGGCGCCAGCGACCGCCGGGTCTCGTCATCAAGCCGCAGCGTGATGTCGCGTGACGCTTCGAGCGGCGAGTCGCCGAAAGGCATCACCATCGCCACATCCGCCGGCATGCCGTCAATCGCGCCCGAGACGTCGATTTCCGCGCCAGCCGGCGTGACGCTGATCGAGCCATCGAGCGAGGACAGCAGGCGGCCCTCGACCGGTTCGGCGATCGCCGCGTCGGCGAGCGTCATGTCGACGCTCCACTCCGGCGGGGGCGCGGCCGTGCCCGCATTGAGCGCAATCGTCAGCGCGATCTGCGCATCCACCGCACCGCTCAGGTCGGCCGGATCATAGTCGCGGTAGGATTGCGCGCTGATCGGCCGATAGGCGATGATCTCGCCGAGCGCGTCGGCGCCGCCCGAAAGGCTCACATTGGCGTCGGCCATCACGAGGCCGTCCTCGTCGCCCGGCCGGATGATCATCACGCCCTCGCGCGCCTGCGCCGTCCGGCCGCTCGGCAGATAGACCGTGCCCGCCTCAAGGATCATCCGCGTGGTTTCGTCGGCAAATTCGACGCGACCGACCGCATCGCGCACCGGCGGCAGATCGCCGGCGATATCAAAGCGCACGCCCTCGACATCGAGCGTGATCCGGCTGTCGCCGGCAAGCCGTTCGCCGGTCTCCGGCACGCGACGCCTGAGCGGTTCGGCGATGTCGAAACGGCCCTCGACCACCCGCCCGCCGGCAAGGTTCTCCAGCACCCAGCGCCGGGCGGCGCGGGCGACCGGCGCGGGCCAGAACTGCTTGAGACCGGCGACCGACATGTCGTTGATATCCACGCGGAACACCGCGCTCGGCGCGACACGGTTGAAGCTGACCTGCCCCTCGGCGACGGCGCCGCCGGCGTCGGACTGCATCTCGATGTCGGTGAAGTTGAGCAGCCGCGTGCCGGGTTCGAACACCCCGCGCGCCCGCGCGGCGAACCGCAGCCGGCCGACGGGCGAGTCGGCGGGCGCGAGTTGCCCCCGATTGGCGATCGCATCGAATTCGATGGCGCCGGCGGGGCTGTTCGAAAGCGTTTCGTTGCGCGACGCGTCGCGCAAACGGGCGCCCAGTTCAAAGGTCGACCGGCCAAGCGCCCATGTCACAGGCTCGAGCGTGACGATCTGGTCGTCAAAGCCGTAGTCGAAGACGAAGCGGCCCGACAGCGGCACATAGTCGCCCTCGGCGAGTTTCAGGCGCATGTCGCGCGGCGCCAGCGAGACGCGCAGCACATCGCCCCCGCCGCCGGCGCCCGCATCGACCATCTCGATCCGCGCCCGCGAGGGTACCGGCTCGCGTTCGGCGTCGGGCTCGTGATCGGTCATGACGTCGGAGAACAGCGTCGGCAGCCGCCGCCAGGGAAACGGCATCCCCTCCGCCTCGATGTCGAGCTGCACCGGGCCGTCGGCAAAGGCTGTTCCCGGGACCGAGAGCGTGCCTGCAAGGGCACTGACCACTCCGTCGAACGCGACCGATCCGTCGATCTCCGCCGTCCCTGTCCCATCGGCGCGTGCCGTCAGAGAGACGACACCGAGTCGCGATGCGATCGGGTTCGGATCGACGATCACTTCGCTGTCCGCGACGGTCAGGGTGAGACCGTCCTCCTGGTGCAGGTGCACCTGCCCCCAGTTGCGAACGCCGGCAAACGCGGCGTCGAACCGTTCGGGCACGTCCGCAAGCGTGAAGGGAGCCGTCGCTTCGGACGGCGACGACCCGGCTGCCGCCCGCAGCGCCGGCAGGTCGATCAACGCGCCATCAAGCGCAATGCCCGCGATGCGGGGCTCGCCGCCGACAAGGCTGAACGGGTCGATCCGCACCGACAGCCGTTCGGCCGCGGCCACCGGCGCATTCCCGTCGCGCGCGCTCAACGCGGCTTCGCTGAAGCGGATCGCAAGGCTCGGCGGGAACGCAAGGCGCACATCGGTGCCGCCGAGTTCGAGACGCAGCGTATCGGGAACCATGCGCCTGAGCGTGTCCTCGGCCATCCGCTGCGCCGGCCCGGCGAAGACGCCCGTCGCCAGAAGGCCCGCCAGCAATGCGACGATGGCCAGCGCGCCGAACGTTACGGCGAAGACGCCGCGCAAGCGCCGCGAACGGATCAGCGGCAGCAGCGGCGCGGAGACCGGGCCACGCCGGCCGCCACGATGCGACGGCAGCCGGTGCAGCGGCTGCACCGACTTGCGGTCGAAGCGGACGAATTGGCCGTCGTGCTTGTTCAATCGCTTTCCAACGCTCGGCAGGCCCGATGGTCGCCCTCAAGCCATGGACGGGCACCACACTGCTCTTATATGCCACGGGCGGACGGACGCCAGGGATTTGCCCGACGTCAGCCCTAAGGCGCCGTGCGCCGAACATCGACCGTACGATCACAGAGCAAGGAAACCGATCCGTGACCAGTCCCGACGCCGGCGCCATGGCGCCCGATTTCTCACTTCCGGCCGACAATGGCGAAACCGTGTCCCTTTCAGCGCTCAAGGGGCAACAGGTCGTTCTTTATTTCTACCCCAAGGATGACACCAGCGGCTGCACCAAGGAGGCGATCGCCTTCTCCGGACTGCTCGACGAATTCAAGGCCGCCAACACGGTCGTGCTGGGCATGTCGCCGGACAGCGCCGGCAAGCACGACAAGTTCAAGGCCAAGCACGACCTGACGGTCACGCTCGTGGCCGACGAGGACAAGACGACGCTCGAGACCTATGGCGTCTGGGTCGAAAAAAGCATGTACGGGCGCAAATATATGGGTGTCGAGCGCTCGACGTTCCTGATCGACGCCGATGGCAAGATCGCCAGGGTCTGGCGCAAGGTCAAGGTGCCGGGCCATGCCGAAGAGGTGCTCGAACAAGCCCGCGCGCTGAACGGCTAAGCCCGTTGCGGGCGGCCACGGCGAACCCGTGCGGCAGCGGCTGCCCGCCACCCCGTTGCGGCAACAGGATCAAGCGGTTGGCGGTCCGTTCACGCCCTTTCCCGATACGCTTTGTTAACCCTAACGGAGTGTAATTTCCCGACCAGCAAGACTGACTCGGGAGACGGGGCACCGTGGGCCAATCCACCGCATTCGGACGCCGCAAGCAGCCGCACATGATCGTGATCGCGCAAGGCGATCGAATCCGCCATTTCTCCATCCGGCCATGGGTGGCCGCCCTTTGCGGCGCAGCGGTCTTTGCTGGCCTTGCGGGTTATCTGATCGCCACAGGCTACCTGATCATGCGCGACGACCTGATCAACGCCGCCGTGATGCGTCAGGCGCGCGTGCAGCATGCCTACGAGGACCGCATCGCCGCGCTGCGCGCGCAGGTCGACCGCATCACCTCGCACCGCCTGCTCGATCAGCAGTTCATGGAGAGCAAGATCGCCGAACTCGCCACGCGCCAGAGCGCGCTTGCGGCGCGGGCCGGCACGCTTGAGCCTCTGCTCGAACGGGCCCGCGACAAGGGGCTGAGCGGCCAGGTCGCGCCCGTCGACGAATTGCCCATTCCCGCGCTGCGCCCGGGCGCCGACCAGGCGTCGCTCGACCCCGTTCCCGGCGTGACCGCGATCGCCGACAATCCGCTGTTCCGGGGCGCAAACGCGATTTCGCTTGGCGCGCATGCCTTCGCCGCGCCGGCGCGCCCGGCCGGCACGACGACTGTGGCCGCGCACGGCAAGACCGACCGGCTGGCTCCGGCGGCCGATCCGCTCGCCGCGCTCGACACCGTGACCTCGACCCTTGAACGGGTCGAACTGGAACAGCTTGAACAGATCGACGTGCTCACGCGCGCCGCCTATCTGCGCCGCAACGCGCTGATCGAAGCGGCCAAGGCGTCCGGCCTTCCGGTGCGCTCCGAGCCGGTTCCGCTGGAGGCGGTCGGCGGCCCGTTCGTGCCCCTCGACGAGGCGGCGATCGACGAGGGCTTCGAGGCCGGACTTGCCGAACTGAGCGAAGCGCTCGACGCTCTGGAGCAGACGCGCGGCGAGGTCACCGCCTTTCCGATCGCCCATCCGGTCCCCGGTCGGCAGATCACCAGCGGCTTCGGCAAGCGGCGCGACCCGATTCTCGGTCGCAGCGCCTTCCATGCGGGCATCGACTTCCGCGCCCCGACCGGCACGACGATCCGGGCGCCCGCTGCCGGCAAGGTCGTCAAGGCCGGTCGCAGCGGCGGCTATGGCATCATGGTCGAAATCGATCACGGAAACGGACTGACCACGCGCTTTGCTCATATGAGCCGGCTCGCGGTGAAGGCGGGGCAGACGGTCGAGCCCGGCCAGAAGATCGGCGCTTCGGGCAACACCGGCCGATCCACCGGCCCACATCTGCACTACGAAGTCCGGGCCGGCGGCAAGGCGGTCAATCCGATGCGCTATCTGAAGGCCGGCACCCGGATCGGCAACCACCTGTAGGGCGGTGGTTCAGCCCTCCGGCACGGCCGCGTCGATGACGCGAAGCTGCGGAATGCGCCGGCCGTTCCAGTGATTGATCGATACGGTCCCGGCCAGATGCAGACCGTTGCCGACATTTTCCGACAGCATCCGCCCCAGTGGCTCGTCGCGAACCCTGAAGGCGATCGCATCGAGGCTCCCCGGCCCCATGCCGCGCAGCGACAGCTTCAGATGGCCGTTGCCGACCGGCTTGACGTGACCGATCTGATGGCGCGGCAGCACGAACACCGGCTGCGGATTGCCCGAACCGAACGGGCCGGCCTGCTCGAGCCGGTCGATCAGCTCCGCCGTCACGCCAGACGCCGATAGCGCGCCGTCGATTTCCAGCACGTCGTTGGCGACGAGATCGGATACGCGCCCGGCCGCCTGCTCCTCGAAGAAGGCGCGCAGGCTCCCGAGCCGGTCCGCCCGCACCGTCAGGCCCGCCGCCATGGCATGACCGCCGCCCTTTTCGAGGATGCCGGCTTCGACGGCGCGGCGCACGAGCCGGCCCAGATCGAAGCCGGCGATCGAGCGCCCCGAACCCGTCCCGACCCCGTTGGCGTCAAAGGCTATGGCGAAGGCCGGCTTCCGGAAGGATTCACGCAGCCGCGCGGCGATCAGGCCCGCGATGCCCGGATGCCACCGGTCGCTTTCGGTGACGATCACCGAGGGCGGATTGGCCGACTGCAGCTCACGCTCGGCCTCCGCGCGCGCCTGCTCGACCATCTCGGCTTCGATCGCCTGGCGCTGGGCGTTCAGCGCATCGAGTTCGCCGGCAAGCGCCCGCGCGCCGTCCGCATCGTCGGTGGCGAGCAGCCGCGCGCCGAGCGCAGCGTCGCCGATCCGACCGCCGGCATTGATGCGCGGGCCGAGCACATAGCCGAAATGGAACGGCGCCAGCGGCTCGCCGATGCGGGCGATCGAGGCGAGCGCGGCCAGACCCGGATTGTTCTGCCGCCGCGCCACCTGCAGGCCCTTGACGACGAATGCCCGGTTCAATCCCATCAGCGGGACCACGTCGCAGACCGTCGCCAGCGCGACCAGATCGAGCAGCGCCATCAGGTCAGGAGCATTTTTGCGACCATCGGCGCGAAGCTGTCGCGACACGTCGACCAGCGTCATGAACACCACGCCCGCCGCGCACAGATAGGTCAGCCCCGACATGTCATCGTCGCGGTTGGGGTTCACGACGGCCGCCACCTCCGGCAGCGGCCCGCCGATCTGGTGATGGTCGAGGACGACGATCTCGGTGCCCGATCCGGCGATTGCCTCGAAAGCGGCCGCGCTGTTGGTGCCGCAGTCGACGGTGACGATCAGCGAGGCGTCCTCGGCGAGCGTGCGCATCGCCGCCGGGTTGGGGCCGTAGCCCTCGAAGATCCGGTCGGGAATGTAGACCGCGGGCTCGATGCCGAAATGACGCAGATAGCGCGCTAGCAGCGCGCTCGATGCCGCCCCGTCGACATCATAGTCGCCGAAGATCGCGACGCGTTCGCCCGTGGAGATCGCGCGTGCGATCCGGGCAGCCGCCGCATTGAGGTCCGTGATGACGGACGGATCGGGCATCAAGGCCTTGATCGTCGGATCGATGAAGCCCGGCGCGTCCGCGGCGGCAACACCGCGTGCCGCGAGTACGCGGGCGAGGATCTCGTCCATCCCGTGGGTCTGGGCGATGTCGAGAGCGACGTTGGACTGCGCCGGCGTCAGCCGTTCCACCCAGCGGCACTGGCGGGCGGACTGGCGCACATCGAGAAAGGCCGGGCGCGTGCTCATCGTCCCATGTCGCCCTTGCCGGCGACAGCGTCAAGCGCGTGACGGACTGGCGCCGCTCAGAACTTCTCCATGTCCAGATGTCGCGCGGTGATCTCGCGAATGGTCTTGGACCGCGAGCGCATGACGATCGTCTCGGTCTGGATGAAGTTGCGGGCGAAGCGCACGCCGGCGAGCATGTTGCCATCGGTGACGCCGGTCGCCGCGAACAGCACGTCGCCGCTCGCCATGTCCATGATCGAATAGGTCTTGCCCGGATCGGAAATCCCCATGCGCTCGGCCCGCTCGCGCTTCCCGTCGGTGTCGAGGATCAGCCGGCCCTGCATCTGCCCGCCGACGCAGCGCAGCGCTGCCGCCGCCAGCACGCCCTCGGGCGCGCCGCCGATGCCCAGATAGATGTCGATCGAGGTGTCCTCGGGGTCGGTCGTGTCGATCACGCCGGCGACGTCGCCGTCGCCGATCAGCCGGATCGCCGCCCCTGATTCGCGCACCGCGTCGATCAGGCCGGCATGGCGCGGCCGATCGAGGATGCAGGCGGTGATCTCGTTGACCGGCACGTTCTTGGCGTTGGCCAGCGCGTAGATGTTGTCGGCCGGCGAAGCGTCGAGGTCCACGAGCCCCTCCGGATAGCCGGGCCCGATGGCGATCTTCTCCATGTACACGTCGGGCGCGTTCAGCAGGCTGCCCTTGGAGGCGATCGCAATGACGGCGAGCGAGTTGGGCTGGTTCTTTGCACACACGGTCGTGCCCTCGAGCGGATCGAGCGCGATATCGACGGCCGGGCCGCTGCCCGCGCCGACCTGCTCGCCGATATAGAGCATCGGCGCCTCGTCGCGTTCGCCCTCGCCGATCACCACCGTGCCGGAAATCGGCAGCCGGTTGAGTTCGGCCCGCATCGCATCGACCGCGACCTGATCGGCCGCCTTTTCGTCACCGCGTCCGCGCAGTCGCGCCGCCGCGACCGCGGCGCGCTCGGTCACGCGCGCCAGTTCGAGCGACAGTTCGCGGGTCAGTCCCGGCGTCTGCATGGGTTGGTTCATTGGTCTGCGCACCCCGATCTGGCGATTTCTTCTGCCGGGGTAAGACCATAGCGATGGCCCCCGCAAAAGCCTGAAAACGGCCCTGCCCCAAACAAAATCGATTTAGACGGAAAGCGCCCTGGTCCGGTCAACCGGCCCGTTCGATCCGGATGACCTGCGGCCGCGAGATCAGATGCCCGTCCTCGACGATCTGCGCGATGGCGTCGCGGACGGCCCGCTCGGTGGTCTCGTGCGTGGTCAGGATCACCGTCTTCGGGCTCGGCGTCTCCTCGTCCTCGCCATAGGGATTGTCCGGCCCCATCGGCACCGGGTGCGGTGCCGCGCCATGCTGGACGATCGATTCAAGCGAGATGCCCTGATCGGCCATGTGCCGGGCAATATCAGCGAAAACGCCGGGCCGGTCGTGCACCGTCATGCGGACGAAATAGCCGCCCTCGTGGGCCCGCATGCGGGCGCGCTTGTAGGGCTGCAGCCGGTCGGCGGGGCGGCCGAGCGCCGGCGCCTGCTGACGCCCCGGCTGGCTCTTGGCGATGTCAGCCAGATCGCCGATCACCGCCGAAGCGGTCGCATCGCCCCCCGCGCCGGGTCCGGACATCAGAAGTGTGCCGACGATATCGGCCTCGACGGCGACCGCGTTGGTGACGCCTTCCACCTGCGCGATCACCGAGCCGAGCGGCACCATGGTCGGGTGCACGCGCTGTTCGATGCCCTCGGGGGTGCGCTGGGCGACGCCGAGCAGCTTGATCCGGTAACCCAGTTCGCGCGCCGCCTCGATGTCGCCGAGCGCGATGTTGGAGATGCCTTCCATGTAGATGTCGTCGGCGGCGATCTGCGTGCCGAACGCAAGCGAGGTCAGGATCGCCAGCTTGTGGGCGGTGTCGTGCCCCTCGATGTCGAAGGTCGGATCGGCCTCGGCGTAACCGAGCCGCTGCGCGTCCGCCAGGCAGTTGGCGAACGAGATCCCGTCGCGCTCCATCCGCGTCAGGATGTAGTTCGCGGTGCCGTTCATGATGCCGTAGACGCGGCTGACGGCATTGCCCGACAGCGATTCGCGCATCGTCTTGATGATCGGAATGCCGCCGGCGACGGCCGCCTCGAAATTGAGGATCACGCCGGCCTTCTCGGCCCGTTCGGCCAGACCGACACCATGCTTGGCCAGCAGCGCCTTGTTCGCTGTGACGACATGGCGGCCAGCTTCAAGCGCGGTCGTAACGCCGTCGAGCGCCACCCCGTCCTCGCCGCCGATCAACTCGACGAAGACATCGATCTGGTTGCTCTTTGCAAGGGCGACCGGATCGTCGAACCATTGTGCCTGCGACAGGTCGACGCCGCGGTCCTGATCGCGATTGCGCGCGCACACGGCCGTCAGTTCGATCGGCCGGCCGCACTGGGCGGTCAGCTCGTCGGCCTTTGCCGCAAGCGCACGCGCCACCGACGCGCCCACCGTGCCAAGGCCTGCAAGCCCGACGCGCAAACTCTCGCTCATAAATCCAGGTCCCCTCGTCGGCCCTATCGCCGCGCATCCAAAGAGACCACATTGTGCAACGTGGTCTCGGCGCTCTGCAGGAAGCGTTTGATGTTGCGTGCGGCCTGCCGGATTCGGTGTTCGTTTTCAACCAGCGCGATGCGCACATGGTCGTCGCCATGCTCGCCGAAGCCGATACCGGGCGCGACGGCCACCTCGGCCTTCTCGATCAGCAGCTTGGAGAACTCGAGCGAGCCGAGATGCCTGAACTTCTCGGGCACCGGGGCCCAGGCGAACATGGTCGCCTGCGGCGGCGGCACGTCGAAGCCGGCATTGGCAAAACTCTGCACCAGAACGTCGCGGCGCTTCCGGTAGGTCTCGCGCACCTCGGCGATCTCCGACCCGTCGCCGTTCAGGGCGGCGGTCGCCGCCACCTGGATCGGCGTGAACGCGCCATAGTCGAGGTAGGATTTCACGCGCGCCAGCGCTCCGATCAGCCGCTCGTTGCCGACCGCGAACCCCATGCGCCAACCGGGCATCGAGAAGGTCTTCGACATGGAGGTGAATTCGACCGTGACATCCATCGCGCCCGGAACCTGCAGCACCGAGGGCGGTGGCGCGTCGTCGAAATAGATCTCCGCATAGGCAAGATCGGACAGGATGATCAGTTCATGCTTGCGGGCGAACGCCACCACCTCCTTGTAGAAATCGAGCGAGGCGACGAAGGCGGTCGGGTTGGACGGGTAGTTCAGGATCACCGCCAGCGGCTTGGGGATCGAATGGCGCACGGCCCGGTCGAGCGCGGTCATGAAACCCTCGTCCGGCTCGACCTGCATGGAGCGGATCACGCCGCCCGACATGATGAAGCCGAACGCATGGATCGGATAGGTCGGATCGGGACACAGCACCACGTCGCCGGGCGCGGTGATCGCCTGGGCCATGTTGGCGAACCCTTCCTTGGAGCCGAGTGTGGCGATCACCTCGCGCTCCGGGTCGAGCTTCACGCCGAACCGGCGCGCGTAGTAGGCCGCCTGCGCACGGCGCAGGCCGGGAATGCCCTTGGAGGACGAATAGCGGTGCGTGCGCGGATCGCGCACCGTGTCGCAGAGCTTGTCGACGATCGAGGTGGGCGTCGGCAGATCGGGATTTCCCATGCCCAGATCGATGATGTCGCGACCGGCCGCGCGGGCACTGGCCTTCAGCCGGTTGACCTGTTCGAAGACATAGGGCGGAAGACGCTTGGTCTTGTGAAACTCTTCCATGGCGCAGCTTTCCCGGAATGGTCGAAAGGCTATAAACCCCGGCTTGTGAAAAAGCGAGGGGCGACGGGCCTATTGGCGGCCCTCGATCCGGCGCAGAACCTCTTCGGAATGGGTCGCGGCGAGCCGTTCGAGTTCGGCAAGACGCGCCGCGCTCGCTTCGGGCGAAACCCGGCCAGCGGCGACACCGGCCTGCAGCGCCCGCATCTCGGCAAGCAGCGCGGCGCGTTCGGCATCGGTGATGTGTGTGGACGCTGGCGGTGGTTCGACGTTGATGTTCGGGTATGCGCCCGTGTTGCGCGCAAGCACGCCGGGATCGGGCCGCGCAACGCCGGCATCCGCCGTGGCCGGCCCGCTCGCTGGCGCCGCGTCCGGTGCGACGGGAGCGTCCTCGGCGGCCGGCGACGCCGGTGGCGGCAGCGGCGCATTCGAGACCGGGGGCTCGACACCGGAAAACGCCGTGTCTACCGTCGAGGTCGAGGTGCAGGCCGACGCGGCGGCGATCGGCGCCATCAGCGCAAGGCGTCGCAAAAAAGACAGAGTTGGCGAGGCGTTAGGCAATCGGGCTACGGCCTTGGTTCCGGTTGATCGTCATCGTCGTGCAACGCTAGTATGGCTTCACGAAGGCCGCCGCAACCGACGCCAATGGCCGCAAGGGATGGAAACGATGAGCGCCAAGGCCCGCGACGACGACCCGGGCGACACCTCGGACAAGGGGCGCGAGGCGATCGACGCCTATGTGATCAAGGACCCCGAAGCCTTTGCGCGCAATCTGGCCCGCATGGTGCAGGCCGCAGGCCACGCCGCGGCCGAGTGGGTCGGCCCGCGCGAGCGCGGCGAGGCGACCGACACCATCTCCGAACCCGCCGCCGACATGGCCAAGACGTTTTCCAAGGTCACCGAATACTGGCTGTCGGACCCGCAGCGTGCGCTCGAGGCGCAGACCAAGCTGTTCTCGGGCTACATGAACATCTGGGCCAACTCCATCAAGCGGATGGGCGACCCGTCGCTCGCCGAGGCCATCCCGACATCGCCGCGCGACAAGCGCTTCGCGGACGAGGACTGGACCGGCAACGCCTTCTTCTCGTTTCTCAAGCAGGCCTATCTGGTCACTTCGCAATGGGCGACCGATCTGGTCGACAATGCCGAGGGGCTCGACGCCCACACCAAGCACAAGGCGCAGTTCTACGTGCGCCAGTTCACCAACGCGCTTTCGCCCTCCAACTTCATGATCTCCAATCCAGAGATCTTCAAGGAGACGGTCGCCACCAACGGTGAGAACCTCGTGCGCGGGATGGAACTGCTGGCCGAGGATCTGAAGACCGGCAAGGGCGAGGTGCGCATCCGCCAGGCGGACTATTCGAAGTTCGAGATCGGCAAGAACATCGCGACCACGCCCGGCAAGGTGATCGCCCGCAACGATCTGGTCGAGATCATCCAGTACGAGCCGACCACCGAAACCGTGCTCAAGCGGCCGCTTCTGATCTGCCCGCCCTGGATCAACAAGTTCTACATCCTCGATCTGAACCCCGACAAGAGTTTCATCAAGTGGGCGGTCGATCAGGGCCACACCGTCTTCGTCATCTCGTGGGTAAACCCTGACGAGCGACACGCGCAGATGGACTGGGACGACTATATTGACAACGGGATCGTGTTCGGCCTCGACACGGTGCAGAAGGCGACCGGCGAGGAGCGGGTCAACGCGATCGGCTATTGCGTCGGTGGCACGCTTCTGTCGGCGGCACTGGCGCTGATGGCGCGTCAGGGCGACCAGCGCATCGCCACCGCGACCCTTTTCACGACCCAGGTCGATTTCACCCATGCCGGCGATCTGAAGGTCTTCGTCGATGACGAGCAACTCGAAGCGCTCGAAACGCGCATGAAGCAGACCGGCTATCTTGAAGGTTCGAAGATGGCGACGGCCTTCAACATGCTGCGCTCCGGCGACCTGATCTGGCCCTACGTCGTCAACAACTACATGAAGGGCAAGGACCCCCTGCCCTTCGACCTGCTCTACTGGAATGCCGACTCGACGCGCATGGCCTGCGCCAACCACATCTTCTATCTGCGTAACTGCTATCTCGAGAACAATCTGGCCAAGGGCAGGATGAAGCTCGGCGGCAAGCCGGTGAAGCTGTCGGACGTGACGATCCCGATCTACAATCTGGCGACGCGCGAGGACCATATCGCGCCGGCCCTTTCGGTGTTCGAGGGCTCGAAACTGTTCGGCGGCGAGGTCACCTACGTGCTCGGCGGCTCGGGCCACATTGCGGGCGTCGTCAATCCGCCTCACCGCGGCAAGTACCAGTTCTGGAGCGGTCCGAAGGTCGAGGGCGCCTTCGAGGACTGGATCGGCAAGGCCGAGATGACCGAGGGTTCCTGGTGGCCGCACTGGCACAAATGGATCCGCAGCCAGGACAATGCCGACGTGCCCGCCCGCACCAAGCTTGGCCTCGGCGGCAAGAAGAAGCTGCTCGGCGACGCCCCCGGGGAGTATGTCAGGGTGCGGGTGTGATCGCCCGCGCTGAACGACGGCCTTCCCGATGATCTTCGACCCGCCCCTGATCGAGGCGCGGCTGATCCGCCGCTACAAGCGCTTTCTGGCCGACGTCACGCTCAAAGATGGTCGTGACATCACCGTCTCGGTGCCCAACACCGGCTCGATGATGGGGCTGACGACGCCCGGCTCCCGCGTGTTCCTGTCGCGCTCGGACGATCCCAAACGCAAATACGCCCACCGACTCGAACTGGTCGAGGCGGACGGCACGCTGGTCGGCATCAACACAGGTCTGCCCAACCGGCTGGCCGCCGAAGCGATCATGGCGGGTCTGGTGGGCGACCTCGGCGCCTATCCGACGATCCGGCGCGAGCAGAAGTACGGCACGAACTCCCGCATTGATCTGCTGCTGGAGGACCCGGCGCGCGGTCGCGCCTATGTCGAAGTCAAGAACGTCCACCTGATGCGCGAACGCGGCCTTGCCGAATTCCCCGATACGAGGACCGCGCGCGGCGCCAAGCACCTGCGCGAACTTGGCGCCATGGCCGAGGCGGGCCACCGTGCCGTGATGGTCTTCGTGATCCAGCGCGCCGACTGCGACCAGTTCCGGCTGTGCCGCGATCTCGACCCCGACTACGCGGCCGAATTTGATCGGGCGACGGCGCGCGGGGTTGAAGCTTTCGCGGTTCGGTGCCAAATCTCGACGAATGCCATCCTGCCCGACGCGCTGCTCCCGATCGACGAGCCGCTCGCGGGCGCGGCCTGATCGACCTTCCGGGCGGACCCGACCATGGTGACCTATCTCGACGCTGCCGTTGCTCCGGTGAAGAACACCGGCCAGATTCGCCTGCACGGCGAAGAGGGCTTTGCCGGCATGCGCAAGGCCGGGGCCCTGGTCGCCGAGGCGCTCGACGCGGTTGCCCCGCTTCTCGAACCCGGCACCACGACCAACCGAATCGATCGGTTCCTGTTCGAGTTCGGCATGGACCACAACGCCGTTCCGGCGACGCTGAACTATCGCGGCTACACCAAGAGTTCGTGCACCTCGATCAACCATGTCGTCTGCCACGGCATCCCGAACGACAAGCCGCTGCGCGACGGCGACATCGTCAACATCGACGTGACCTACGTGCTCGACGGCTGGCATGGCGATTCTTCGCGCATGTACCCGGTCGGCCAGCCCAAGCGCGCCGCCGAACGGCTGATGGACGTCACGCATGAATGCCTGATGCGCGGCATTGCCGCCGTCAAACCGGGCGCCCGGATGGGCGCGATCGGCGCCGCCATCCAGAGCTTCGCCGAAGCCGAGCGCTGCTCGGTCGTGCGCGACTTCTGCGGCCACGGCATCGGACGCCTGTTCCACGACGCGCCGAACGTTCTGCATTACGGCCGCGCCGACGAGGGTGCCGAGATCAAGCCGGGCATGATCTTCACCATCGAACCGATGATCAATCTGGGCCGCGCCCATGTGAAGGTCCTGTCGGACGGCTGGACGGCGGTCACCCGCGACCGGTCGCTTTCGGCGCAGTACGAGCACACGGTCGGCGTCACCGGGGACGGCTGCGAGATCTTCACCCTGTCGCCCGGTGGCCTGGACAAGCCGGGCCTGCCGATCGCGCGGTAGACCATGGCCGATGAAGGCGACGAGCATGACGAGCGCGCCGCCTTCCTGCGTGAAGCCCGTGACAACACGCCGTTCGCCCGCACAAAGGCAACGCGAACGCCCTCGCCCCATGCCGGCCATCGCGAACGGCTGCGCGCCCGGTTCGCCAAGGCGGGCGCCGACGCGCTCGCCGACTACGAATTGCTCGAACTTCTCCTCTACCGCTCCATTCCCCGGCGCGACACCAAGCCAATCGCCAAGGCGCTGATCGCCCGGTTCGGATCGTTCGGCGCGGTGCTGGGCGCGGACCCGGCCCGCATCGCCGAAGTGACCGGCATGGGTGAATCGAGCGCGCTCGACCTCAAGATCGTCGCCGCCTCGGCGCGGATGATGGTCCGCCAGGGCATCGACGACCGGCAGGTGCTGAACTCCTGGTCGGCGGTGATCGACTATTGCACGGCCGCCATGGCGCACGAGAGCCGCGAGCAGTTCCGCGTTCTGTATCTCGACAAGAAGAACGGGCTGATCGCCGACGAGGTCCAGCAGACCGGCACGGTCGACCACACGCCGGTCTATCCGCGTGAGGTCCTTCGCCGTGCGGTCGAACTGCACGCCACCGCGATCATTCTCGTGCACAACCACCCTTCCGGCGATCCGACGCCCTCGCGAGCCGACATCCAGATGACGAGGAAGATCGTCGAGGCGCTCGAACCGCTCGATATCGTCGTGCACGACCATGTGATCATCGGCAAGTCCGGCCATGCGAGCCTCAAGGGGCTGGGGCTGGTGTGAATGCGCGCGCTCCTTCTCCCCGCGGGCGGGGAGAAGGTGGGCCCGAGCGCAGCGAGGGGTCGGATGAGGGGCAGCGCAACCGGTTGCCTCAGCCCCTCAAGGGGAAGGCCAGTTTCCTTGCTTCACGTCATCCCGGAACCTGATTCCGGGATCCATCATCTATCCCGGCGCCGTGGATTCCGGGGTCAAGCCCCGGAATGACGGCTTCATCGGGCGGTCGGCGAAAACACTTCACAACGGAATGTTGTCGTGCTTCTTCCAGGGGTTTTCGAGGTCCTTGTTGCGCAGCAGCCGCAGCGCACGGGCCACCCGGTTTCGCGTGGAGCGCGGCATGATCACCTCGTCCACATAGCCGCGCTCGGCGGCGACGAACGGCGAAAGGAACCGGTCCTCGTAGGATCGTGTGTGTTCGGCGATCCTGTCGGGATCGCCGGCATCCTTGCGGTGGATGATCTCGACGGCGCCCTTGGCGCCCATCACCGCGATCTGCGCGCTCGGCCAGGCATAGTTGATGTCGCCGCGCAGATGCTTGGACGCCATCACGTCATAGGCACCGCCGAACGCCTTGCGGGTGATCACCGTCACCTTGGGCACGGTCGCCTCGCCATAGGCGAACAGCAGTTTCGCGCCGTGCTTGATCAGCCCGCCATATTCCTGGCTGGTGCCCGGCAGGAAGCCCGGCACGTCGACGAAGGTGACGATCGGGATCGAAAACGCGTCGCAAAAGCGCACGAACCGCGCCGCCTTGCGGCTGGCGTCGGAATCGAGCACGCCCGCCAGCACCAGCGGCTGGTTGGCGACGAACCCCGTCGTCCGCCCTTCCATCCGGCCGAAACCGGTGACGATGTTCTTTGCGAAGTCGGCCTGGATTTCGAAGAAGTCGCCTTCGTCGATCGTCTTCTCGATCAGTTCCTTGATGTCGTAGGGCTTGTTGGCGTTGTCCGGCACCAGCGTGTCGAGCGACGGATCGTCCTCGCCGATCGGCTGGTGCGTCTGCAGTTCCGGGATCGGGGCCGTGTTCGACGAGGGCAGGAAATCGACCAGCCGACGCATCTGCAAGAGCGCGTCGACATCGTGATCGTAGGCCCCGTCGGCGATCGACGATTTGGTCGTGTGCACCCGCGCTCCGCCCAGTTCCTCGGCGGTCACGGTCTCGTTGGTGACGGTCTTGACCACATCGGGGCCGGTGACGAACATGTAGGAGCGTTCGCGCACCATGAAGATGAAGTCGGTCATTGCCGGCGAATAGACATCGCCCCCCGCGCACGGGCCCATGATCACCGAAATCTGCGGTATGACACCCGAGGCGAGGATGTTGCGCTGGAACACTTCGGCGTAGCCGCCGAGCGCTGCCACCCCCTCCTGTATGCGGGCGCCGCCGGCATCGTAAAGGCCGATGATCGGCGCGCGGTTTCGCAGCGCAAGATCCTGCACCTTCTGGATCTTCTGGGCGTGGGTTTCCGATAGCGAGCCGCCGAAGACGGTGAAATCCTTGGCGAAGACGAAAACGGCGCGCCCGTTCACCGTGCCCCAGCCGGTGACGACGCCATCGCCCGGTATCTTGGTCTGGTCCATACCGAAATCGGTGCAGCGGTGCTCGACGAACATGTCGAACTCCTCGAAACTGCCCGCGTCGAGCAGCACCGTCAGCCGCTCCCTTGCGGTCAGCTTGCCGCGCCCGTGCTGCGCGTCGATGCGCTTCTGACCGCCGCCGAGCATCGCGGTCGCCCGGCGCTGTTCGAGTTCCTCGATGACCTCTTTCATGCCTGCCCGTCCCTTGCCGCCTGTGCGTCCGGATGGCTAGCAGGCCGCACCGGCGCCGCAAAGCCGCCTTTCGGACTATCCCGAAAGCGCGCCGACCATGCGCTCGGCCGCTTCCATCTCGCGCCACCGCCGAGCGCGCATGGCACTGGCTTCGGCATCCTCGCCCCATTGGGCGATGTTGAAATCCTCGTCGACATGCGCCGCTTCCCACGCCTCGGCCGCGCTCCACTCGCCCCGGAACGTGCCGAAGGCAAGGATCGCCGATCCGGTCAGCGTCGTCATCGAATGCAGCGCGGCGAGCGCGACCGGATCGTCGATCTGCCTGACGAGCGCGCCCAGCGCGGCCAGCGTCTCGCGCGGCTGGGCGACGTGCATGACGCCCTCGGCCAGAACGAAGCGCGCGCCGGCCTGCCGCTCGGCCCAGTCGAGCAGGCCATCCCATTTCGCGCGCTGCGCCTCGACAAGCGTTTCGGGTGCGTCCGCCCGGTAGCACAGAAGATCGGTTCCGAAGAACCGGATGACGTCCTCGACCACCGCCTGTGGGTCGGCGGCGACGCCGTCGATCGCCGTATTGACCAGACGAAAGGCGGGCATGGTCGCCGGATCGAGCGTTTCGCCCTGGGCGGCGAATTCGTCGGCGACGATCCGCGCCGCCGGCTCGGTCGCCAGCGCGATGATCGTCCGGCCGGGCGTTTTCGCGGGTCTGCCATCGAGATGGACGGCGAACCCGTCAGCCTCCGGAGCAATCCCGGCCGTCTTGTAGAAGCGCCTGGGCAGCGGCGCGCGCATCGCCTCCTGCGCCGCCTTGACCGGATCGCGTGCCTCGGGCCGGCCCGCGTCGAGTTCGTTGAGAATGTCGCGCATGGTGCGAACTCCGTTTCGGTCCCAGATAGTCCCCCACCCCGGCCCGAGACAAGCGCCCGATGCATTTCGCCTGCGATCGTCGGCTGTGCCATAGTGCGGCCTGATTCGGGGCTTCACGAACAAGCATGGCAATGGACGACACAGGCGACCTCTTCGGCACTTCGCAAACACCGGCCGAGCGGCAGGCTCCGGCGCGCAAGCCGGCCCCGAAACCGGCGCCGGTGGCCACCGGCGATGGCGGCTACGACGCCTCGGCCATCGAGGTGCTCGAAGGTCTGGAACCAGTGCGCCGGCGTCCGGGCATGTACATCGGCGGCACCGACGCCAAGGCCCTGCACCATCTGTTCGCCGAGGTCATCGACAATTCGATGGACGAGGCGGTGGCCGGACACGCCACCTTCATCGAGGTGTCGCTCGACGCCGACGGTTCGCTTACCGTCACCGACAATGGCCGCGGCATCCCGGTCGACCCGCACCCCAAGTTCAAGGACAAGTCGGCGCTCGAAGTGATCATGACGACGCTGCATGCGGGCGGCAAGTTCGACGGCAAGGCCTACGAGACCTCGGGTGGCCTGCACGGGGTCGGCGTCTCCGTCGTCAACGCCCTGTCGGATCAGCTCGACGTCGAGGTGGCGCGGGGCCGCAGGCTCTACCGCCAGCGCTTCGCGCGCGGCACGCCGCTCGGCCCGATCGAGGATCTGGGCGAGGTCCACAACCGGCGCGGCACGAAGGTGCGGTTCCACCCAGACCCGGAGATCTTCGGCGAAACCGCGAAGTTCGACCCTGCGCGACTGGCGAAGATGGCCCGGTCGAAGGCCTATCTGTTCGGCGGTGTCGAAATCCGGTGGGAATGCGCCGAGGAACTGGTCGCGCCGAAGGATCGTGACAAGACCCCGCTGAAGGCGACCTTCCACTTCCCCGGCGGGCTGAAGGACTATCTCGAGGCCTCCCTGCCCGGCGACCACCGCATCGCCGACACCATCTTTTCCGGCCGGACCGAAAAGACCGGCGGACATGGCGCGGTCGAGTGGGCGATCACATGGCACACGGGCGACGGGTTCGTGCACTCCTACTGCAACACGATCCCGACCGGCGAAGGCGGCACGCACGAGGCCGGCCTGCGCCTTGCCATGACGCGCGGCCTGAAGGCCTATGGCGAGATGACCGGCAACAAGCGTGCTTCGGTCATCACAACCGAGGATGTGATGATCTCGGCGGCCGCGATGCTGTCGGTTTTCGTGCGCGAACCCGAGTTCGTCGGTCAGACCAAGGATCGTCTTGCGACGATCGAGGCCCAGAGGATCGTCGAGCAGGCGCTGCGCGATCCGTTCGACCACTGGCTGACCGCCTCGCCGCAACAGGCAAACCGGCTGCTCGAATGGGTGGTCGACCGTGCTGACGAGCGGCTGCGTCGCAGGAAGGAAAAGGAAATCAACCGCAAGAGCGCGGTGCGCAAGCTGCGCCTGCCGGGCAAGCTGGCGGACTGCTCGCAGAACTCGGCCGCAGGCGCCGAGATCTTCATCGTCGAGGGCGATTCGGCCGGCGGCTCGGCCAAGCAGGCCCGTAACCGCGCGACCCAGGCGATCCTGCCCCTGCGCGGCAAGATCCTCAACGTCGCCTCGGCCGGCCGCGACAAGCTGACCGCCAACCAGCAGATCGCCGACATCATCCAGGCGCTCGGCTGCGGCACCCGCTCGAAATATCGCGACGAGGATCTGCGCTACGAACGCGTGATCATCATGACCGACGCCGACGTCGACGGCGCCCATATCGCGTCGCTGCTGATCACCTTCTTCTTCAACGAGATGCCGGAGCTGATCCGCAACGGTCACCTGTTCCTAGCGGTGCCGCCGCTCTACAAGCTGACCCAGGGCGGGCGCACGCTCTATGCCCGCGACGACGCCCACCGCGCCGAACTGATGGAGCGCGAGTTCAACGCCAAGGGCAAGGTCGAGGTCTCCCGCTTCAAGGGGCTTGGCGAGATGCTGCCGAAGCAGCTCAAGGAAACGACGATGGACCCGAAGAACCGGGCACTGCTGCGTGTCGAGGTCGACGAGATCGACACGGCCGGCACGCGCCGCACGGTCGACGACCTGATGGGAACCAAGCCGGAGGCGCGCTTCCGCTTCATCCAGGACAACGCCGCCTTCGCGCGCGACCTCGATATCTGAACCGCGCCGACGTTTCGTCCCCGGCGCAAGCGACTTCAGGCGGCGGCGAGATCGCGGGCATGCGCCCGGGCATTGTCGCGCATGGCGTCCAGATGGATCGATCGCAGCAGGCCCAGAATGTCGTCGTTCGCCGCATCGCGCCGGCCGGCGGTCTCGCGCTCCATGCGTTCGAGCACGCGCCGCGTGATCTCCTGCACCCCGGCCGAAAGGCGCCCCACGGCGACATCGCGCCACAGCGCAACCGCCTGCACGAAGACCGGCTGAACCGTGTCGGCGAGCCCGGCATTGGTCAGCAACGCGCGCAACTGGTTGGTGCGCTCGTTCACCAGGATCGCCGTGACGCGCTGTGGCGGCACGTCCGCGAGCGAGGACAGCACCGAGGCAAGAAAATCGATCTGGCCGCGACAGACCGCCCGCACCAGCAGGACGGTCGTCAGGTCGCCATGATCGCGCATCGGGTCGACCAGCGCGGCGCAGCCCGCCGTGTCGAGCTGCGCCATGAGCGCACACAATGCCTTCTGCTCACCATCGCGCACCAGATGATCGGCCATTTCCGGCCCCGCGACGGCCCGGATGAAGGGACTTTCGCCGAGCGCCTGGCCGGCCGCCTTCATCAGGCGGTAGCGAAGCTCCGGCGGCAGGTCGCTGCGTTCGAGCAGCGCGCCGCGCAGGTTCGCATGGCCGGCAAACCGGTCCACGATCATGTCGAGGCAATCGCGGCACACGCGGGCATTGGCGTTGCCGACCAGTTCGAGAACCGCATCGGCAGCGCCGTGCCTGCTCAACGCACGCGCCAGCGAATTCGACACTTCCGCGCGGCCGGCGATCAGGCGCTGCAGGGCCGGCGGCGATGTGCGGGCACGTTCGATCAGGTCGCCGTCATGGATCACCGGCGACCGGGCGATGACGATCGCGGCGATGTCGATCTGGTCGTGAACCAGCGCGGTGACGATCTGTGCCGGCGCGCGGGCGCTGCCCGAAAGCGCCTCGGCCAGCGCGAACCGCACCTTCGGGGAAGGATCGTCGAGCAGAAGCGTCAGCGCCGCCTCGGCCGCGATGCGGTCGTCGATATCGAGGTCGGACTGGAGATAGGCCCGCGCGAGCGCCGAAGCCGCCGCCGCGCGGCGCGCCACGTCCGCTGAGTCCTTCCATTTCAGGAAATGCCGAACAATCAATGCCGTAAGCCCCGTCGCCGAAAGATGAACCGACGCTAGGAGCAAATGGTTTACGTTTGGTTCACCATGCCAGTTGGGACTTCGGTAACCGTGCGGCCTGCGCCGCACACGTCAGGCCGAACCGTCGTAGGGCCCTTCGTAATGCGAGATCAACGCGTCCAGATCGGGCCGCGGCCGGTCCGGAATCGGCGTGTCGTAGTCGCCGATATGGACGACGGCCGCCATCCGCTCGTGCGGCGCAAGGCCAAGGATTGCCCGGCCTTCGGCGTCGTCGCTGTACCAGCCGGTCACCCAGTTGACCGCAAATCCCGCCGCCGTGGCGGCCGTGACGAGGTTCATCGCGACCGCACCGGCCGACAGGAACTGCTCCCATTCGGGGATCCGCTCGTGCGACCCGGCCGTCGAGACCACGCCGATCGCCACCGGCGCGCGTCGCAGGCGATTGCGCTCGCGTTCGAGGTCATCGGCGCTGGTCTCCGGATCGCGTGCCGCGACCAGCGCGGCGAGGGCGTCGCCGATTCGCGCGCCATCGTCCGGCCGGTAGATGACGAAACGCCAGGGCTCGAGCCGGCCGTGATCGGGCGCCCGGGCGGCAATCGCCAGCAGCCGGCGCAGCATCGCATCGTCGGGACCCGGACCGCGGAATTGCGTAAGCGGCACCGATTTGCGCCGCTCGAGGAACGATAGGACCTCCTCGTGGCGTTCGCCGGGCTGGATCAGGGACATCGAGCGGGACATGGGACCTCCGTCTTGGCGCACGTCCTATGCGACAACGGCCTTGAAATTGCCACCGCTTTGGGCTGTGACACTTGGCCATGATGCATGCTTCGATGTTTCCCCCGGCCCGCGCGGGCCTTGCCGCGATCGCCACGCTGCTGGCCGCGCTCTTGTGCCCGTCGACGAATGCCGGCGCACAGGAGACCGACGACGGCCTGCCGCCGATCGAGGTTCCGGCAGATGCGGCCGCGACCCTGCCCGAACTCGACCTGCCCGGCCTGACCAGCTACGCGCCGGCCGATCGTGTGGCGCCGCTGACCGGTGCGACGGCGGGCGAACTGTTCCTCGAGGCCAAACTCAGCGAGGAAGGCGCGACGGTCGGCAACGGGCTCGTCTGGCGTATCTTCGACACCCAGGCCGGACCGGACGGCACCTTGCCGCTGATCGCGACCGCTCAGGGCGGCGCGGCGCAGTTCGCGCTCGAACCGGGAAGCTATCTCGTGCACGCCGCCTTCGGGCGCGCCAGCGCGAGCGCCCGCGTCTCGATCGGACAGGAAACACGCCGTCAGACCATGGTGCTGAACGCGGGCGGGCTGAAGCTCGACGCCTCCCTGCCCGACGGCAGCGCGGTGCGACGCGGCAAGCTCGCCTTCGACATCTTCGACATGAACGCCGATGGCGAACGCGATCTGATCCTGCCGGGGGTGCCGCCGGGCAAGACGGTCCGGCTTCCGGCGGGCACCTACCATGTCGTCTCGCGCTATGGCGACGTGAACGCCAACATTCGCGCAGACCTGCGTGTGGAGCCGGGCAAGCTCACCGAAGCCGCGATCGAGCATCGCGCCGCGCAGGTCACGCTCAACCTTGTTCGTTCAGAGAACGGCTTCCCGCTGGCCGATACCGCATGGTCGGTGATCGGCGCATCGGGCGAGGTGCTGTTCGAGGATGTCGGCGCCTACCCCACGATGATCCTCGCCTCGGGCGAATACACCGCGATCGCCAACCACCGCCAGAACATCTACCAGCACAATTTCCAGGTCGTTGCGGGTCGGGACGTGACCGTGCGCGTCATGGCAACCGACGCCGCTCAATAGCCGCCGCACCCGATCGACGGCGTCTCAGCCGCAGGGGCCGGCGTTGAGCTCTTCGACATGGGCGCCGCCGCGGCCGCTCGGGTCGAGCCGGAAGACGCTGTCGTGCAGGTGCTGCAGCAACTGCTTGCGGTCGCGGTACTGAGCCAGTTCGTCCCATGGCATGACATCGCCGATCCACGCCTTGATCTGCCGACCGTAAAGGCGCTGGAACTCGCGGATCAGCAACGACGTCCGCAGCGTCAGCGAAAACTGGCTGACCAGATGGAACACGCGCCCGTTCTGCCCCTCGAAATAGACCGGAACGACCGACGCGTTGGCGGCCTGCACGAGCTTGGCGACGAAAACCTTCCACGGCAGGTCGCGCGCCCGACCGAGCCCCTTGGGCGCGGTGGCGACGCCGCCGGACGGGAAGATGACGATCGTCACGCCCTCCTTGAGCAGCCTGAGCGCCTCCTGGCGCGTCTTGAGATTAAGCGCCAGCGCTTCCTTGTTCTCCTCGAACGAGATCGGCAGCGAATAGGGCTTGAGCTCGGGAACCTTCAGGAGATCGTTGTTGATGATGACGCGGAACGGCCGGCCCAGCCGCTCGGCCAGCGACAGGAACGCGATTCCGTCGCCGATGCCGTAGGGATGATTGGCGACCATGACGAGCGGCGTGTCGGGCAGGTCCTCGGGCGGCCAGCGCCCCCCGCCCGCCTCGAGCCGGACCTCGATGAGGTTGAGCATCTCGGTGAAGACATCGTCACGCTTGCCGAAGATCTCGCTGCGCCAGAACTCGTAGAGTTCGGCCAGCCGGTCGCGGCCCGACATGTTCTCGACCGTATGGATGATCCACCGCTTGACCGGCGGATCGGTCGGCCGCGCATATGACAGTTCAGCGAAGCGAACGTTCCGTGTCATGGTCTTCGATGGCATGCCCCTTCGAAATGGTGCGCTTGTGTAGCAACTCAAGGCGATCGTGTCCCGCAAAAGCGGAACACGATCACGCATGATTTATGCTGCAGCGCGCGCCTTCGCCTGCCGCCTGCGGCGAAGATCGGGAGGCGTGGCCTCGTCCGACAGGCTCTCGACCACCGCATCGAAGCCGAGCGTCGACTGATCGCGCGAACCGAGCCGGCGGATGGAGACCGTGCGCTCCTCCGCCTCGCGGCGCCCGCACACGAGAATGACCGGCACCTTGGCGAGCGAGTGCTCGCGCACCTTGTAGTTGATCTTCTCGTTGCGAAGGTCCGTCTCGACGTGAAGCCCGGCCTCCCGCAAGGCCTCGGCCAGTTCCTCGGCATAGGGGTCGGCTTCGGACGTGATCGTCGCGACGACTGCCTGCACGGGCGCCAGCCACAGCGGCAGGTGGCCGGCATAGCTTTCGAGCACGATACCCAGGAACCGCTCCATCGAACCGCAGATGGCGCGGTGGACCATCACCGGCCGCTTCTTCTCGGAATCGGAGTCGATGTAGAACGCGCCGAAGCGTTCGGGCAGGTTGAAGTCGACCTGGGTCGTGCCGACCTGCCATTCGCGGCCGATCGCGTCCTTGAGCGTATACTCGAACTTGGGTCCGTAGAACGTGCCCTCGCCCTCGTTGATGCCGGTCGTGATGCGGTCGTCCTCGGCCGCCATGCGTTCGAGCGAGGTCTTCAGGATGTCCTCGGCATGGTCCCACATGGCGTCGGTGCCGACGCGCTTTTCGGGCCGCGTGGCCAGCTTGACCTCGACCTCCTCGAAGCCGAAATCGGCATAGACCGACATCATCAGATCGTTGATCTTCAGGATCTCGGCCTCGAGTTGCTCCTCGGTGCAGAAGATATGCGCATCGTCCTGGGTGAAGCCACGCACGCGCATCAGCCCGTGCAGGGCGCCCGAGGGCTCGTAGCGGTGCACGACGCCGAACTCGGCCAGCCGGATCGGCAGGTCGCGATAGCTCTTAAGGCCGTGCTTGAAGATCTGCACGTGCCCCGGGCAGTTCATCGGCTTGAGCGCGAACGTGCGCTGGTCTTCCACTTCCGGGTCGGCCGAGCGCACGCCGAACATGTTCTCCTTGTACCAGCCCCAGTGACCGGACGTTTCCCAGAGGTCCGAGACCAGCACCTGTGGTGCGTTGACCTCTTCATAGACGCCCTCGAGGCGCCGCCGCATGTAAGCAACGACCGTCTGGAAGATGCGCCAGCCCTTGGCGTGCCAGAACACCGTGCCCGGCCCCTCTTCCTGGAAATGGAACAGGTCCATCTCGCGTCCCAGGCGTCTGTGGTCGCGCTTTTCGGCCTCCTCGATCATGTGCAGATAGGCGTCGAGCTGGTCCTGGCTGGCCCATGCTGTGCCGTAGATGCGCGAAAGCATCTCGTTGTTGGAATCGCCGCGCCAGTAGGCGCCGGCCACCTTGGTCAGCTTGAACGCATTGCCCACTTGGCCCGTCGAGACCATGTGCGGGCCACGACACAGGTCGAACCAGTCGCCCTGGCGGTAGATCTTGACGTCCTCGCCTTCGGGAATGGCGTCGACGAGTTCGACCTTGTAGCGCTCGCCCATGTCGGCGAAGACCTCCTTGGCCTTCTCGCGCGGCCAGATCTCCTTCTCGAAGCGCGCATTACGCTTGATGATCTCGGCCATCTTCTTTTCGATGACCGGCAGGTCCTCGGGCGTGAACGGCTCGTTCTTGGCGAAATCGTAGAAGAAGCCGTTGTCGATCACCGGGCCGATGGTGACCTGCGTGCCGGGCCACAATTCCTGCACCGCCTCGGCCATCACGTGCGCCGCATCGTGCCGAATCAGCTCCAGGGCGCGCGGGTCCTCGCGGGTGACGATCTCGATGGCGCCGTCCTCGACCGGATCGGCAAGATCGCGCAGGCGCCCGTCGAGCGCGATGGCGACGGCCTTCTTGGCGAGCGATTTGGAGATGGATTGCGCGACGTCCGCGCCGGTCGCTCCGGGGGGAAAGACGCGTTCGGAGCCATCGGGGAAAACAAGGGAAACGTCGCCGGTTGCGGCCATGTCTGATCTCCTTTCCAGTCCCGCATACAAGCGCGGGTGGTTCTGTTGCATCGCGCAGATAGGCGATTGCATGGCCGAGGTAAACCCGGGCCCGGCTGGCCGGGCCGCACATTGCCTCATACGCCCGCCGCGTCGATAAGAGAGGCGGAGACGGGTCCTGAGGGGAAAGAGGCGATGGAAGAGATCACCGGCAACGGGGTGGCCGCGGGCCTTTCGCCACCCTGGTTCGAGGCGCTCCTGCACCAGGTCGCATTCGCCGCAGAACTGCTCGGCGTCGGCGCGATCATCGCGGGCGGGCTGCTTGCGATCTGGCGGGCGGCGCGGCACTGGCTCGACCCGGGTCTGCGCGATCGAACCTATCATACGTTCCGGCTGACCCTGGCCCGCGGCATCCTGCTCGGGCTCGAATTCCTCGTCGCCGCCGACATCATCGGCACCGTGGCCTTCGAGCCGACGCTGCAGAACCTTTCGGTGCTCGCCGTGATCGTCGCGATCCGCACGTTCCTGAGCTTCTCGCTGACCATGGAGATCGAGGGCCGCCTGCCCTGGCGGGACGACCGGCCGCCCAAGTGAGCAAGCGGCGCGATTTCCCCCGCGCGCTCTTGTCGAACCAGATGGCGTTTGCTATCCGCGCCCGGTCAGCCTATCTGGCTGTCGTCACCGGTGTGCGGCCGTGGCGGAATTGGTAGACGCGCAGCGTTGAGGTCGCTGTGGGGCAACCCGTGGAAGTTCGAGTCTTCTCGGCCGCACCATCCCTTTCCCAGATCAGTCCTTCCTGCGGGCGCGCTGCGGCCGGCCGGGTCTTCGTACCCGGAGAATGCGCTCGGTATCGCTTTGGATATGGGCCGTGTCCGCCAAACCCTTCGAATCGGGTCTGCGCCAGCGAAAACGTCGGGGCGGTTGCCGTCAGTCGACGAAGCCGGCCGCGCGCGGCAGGAACAGCACCAGGTCCGGGACGTAGGTGATCAGCAAAAGGACCACCGTCATCACGCCCCACAGCGGATAGACCTTGCGCGTGACCGCCGAGATCGGACGTCCCGCGACCAGCGCCGAGACGAACAGGGTCCCCCCGAACGGTGGCGTGATCATCCCGATGACGCAGTTGAACACGAACACGATCGCGATGTGGTTGGGATCGAAGCCGTACGATGCGGCAACCTCGAGGAAGATCGGGCTGAGCAGCAGGATGATGGCGAACCCTTCCATCGGCATGCCCAGAAGCATCAGGAAGATGTTCATCACGACGAGGAACAGCCATGCCGACTCGACATTGGCCTGGAACCAGCCCGCCACCGCGTCAGGCACGCCGACCGCGGCCATCAGCCAGTTGAAGATGGTAGCCCCGCCGACCAGGAACATGATCGCAGACGAGATCGCGCCGGCCCGCAGCGTGACCTTCGGGATGTCGGACCATTTCAGTTCGCGATAGACAAACTTGCCGACCAGGATCGTGTAGACCACGGCCACGCCGGCGGCCTCGGTCGGCGTGAACAGACCGCTGAAGATGCCGCCGCTGATCACCACGGCAAGCCCCATAGCCGGCACCGCCTGGATGAAGGTCCGTCCGACCTCTCCCAACGAAAAGGTGCCCGAAGCTGCGTACTGCTCGCCGCCCTTCTTGGCGTGTCGGTAGGACAGGTACAGCAGCGCAGGCACGACGAGCAGCCCGGGTATGATGCCGCCAAGGAACAGCGCCGACACCGAGAGGTTGTTGGTCACCGCGATCAGGACCAGCATCGTGCTGGGCGGCAGGATCTGCGCCAGCGTTCCGGCGGTGCCGATCAGGGCGGCGGAGAAGTCGATATTGTACTTTCGCCGGCGCATGTCCGGCATGAGCGCCGACGACACCGCCGCCGTGTCGGCGCTGCCCGAACCCGACATCGCGGCGAGCGCCGTCGCGGTGAGCACCGCCACCATCAGCAGCGATCCGGTGATCCAGCCGACCAGCGCCATGGCAAAGGCGATGATCCGGCGCGCCAGCCCGCCCGCTTCCATCAGCATCCCGGTGAGAAGGAAGAACGGGATTGCCATCAGCGTGAAATTGTTGAGGCCGGCGACGAACCGGTGCGCGACCAGCACGAGCGGCAGGTCCGAGGCGATCACGGCGACAAGGGCGGCAAGGCCGAAGACGAACGCGACCGGCACGCCAAGCAGAATGAAGAAGAAGAAGCCGGCGGCCAGCGTGCTCATGCGTCATCCTCCTGCGGCCCGCCGAACGGGTCGTCCCAGCGCTCGAACACACGCAGGACGATCTCCAACGCCAGGAGCGTCATGCCGATCGGCATGCAGATGAAGACGATCCACATGGGTATCTGCTGGACGGGCGACATCTGTCGGAAACCGGATTCGGTCAGAAGGATGCCGCCGTAGAAAAGGACTGCGACCAGCACCAGGCTGCACAGCGCGATGAAGACGCTTAGCGCCCGCGCCAGCCGCAGGTCCAGATGTCGGGTCAGCGTGTCGAGGGCGAACATCGAACCGTGGCGCAACGCGACGCTGCCCCCGATCGCCGTCAGCCAGATCTGCGCGAACGACGCGGTCTCCACCGCGTTGCTGACACGCAGGTTGAAGGTTCGCCCCACGATCTCCCCGACCACGGAAATCACCATGAAGAAGAAGATCAGGACAACCGCGCAGTCCGTTGCGAACCGCACGATTGCCAGAAGGCGTTTGAGCACGCCCTGTCTCATCTTGCCGTCGTCCCCGTACCGGCCTTACTGATCCATGATCATCTGGAGCAGTTCGCGTTCCTTGTCGGACTTGAGGAACTCCTCATGGACCGACTTGGCCGCTTCCTGGAAGGGAGCGCGCTCGGGTTCCGTGACGTTGACGCCCTCGGCGACCAACTCGGACAGCTTCTCCTCATCGCTCTGCCGATAGCGCATGAAGTGGTCCTGACCGATCTCGCGGCCGATCTGCTGCAGCGCCTCTTGGGTTTCTTCGGGCAACTGCTGGAACTGGTCTTCGCGCATGATGATGAAGTTCGAATAGAACAGCCAGCTCACCTGCGCCCAGTTCGGCGCGACCTCGTAGAACTTCTCGGTGAAGTAGTTGGTGTTGGCGGCATCGCCCCCGTCGACCACGCCGGTCTGCAGCGACGAGTACACCTCGGTGTAGGCGATCGCCGTGGCATTGGCGCCGAACGCGTTGAAGGTGGCCACATGCACCGGGTTCTGGACGGTGCGGATCTTCCGGCCGCGCAGGTCCTCGAACGATTCCAGCGGCTCGCGCGTCATGATGTGGCGGGCGCCGGAGGTCAGCGCACCGAGCACCCTTATGTTGTCCTCGGCGGCTATCTCGATCATCTCGTCGAGCAGATCGCCATGCATCGTTTCGGTGTAGTGGTCCCAGTCGCGGAAGATGAAGGGCATGTTCAGCACGTTCATTTCCGGTACCCAGTTGGCGATCACCGCTGCGCTGGGCATGGTGATGTCGATCGTCCCGAGCAGCAGGCCCTCGACGGCATCGACCTCGCCGCCAAGCTGCGCGCTGGGGAAGATCTTGACGGTGTATTCGCCGTTCGTGGCTTCGGCGACGCGCTCGGCGAAGGCCGTCGCGGTCACGTGGTTGGGGTCGGAGGTCGGCGAGAAATGGGCCAGGCGGAACTCGGTCTCCGCCATCGCCGGCGTCGCCACACCGATGGCCATAGCCAGCGCCGCTGCGCCGAGCATGATATCGCGTCTTTTCATCGTGGGTCTCCCTCAGATCGATCCATGGGTCCGGCTGTCCAAACAGCCGGGTTCACACGCCGGAGACTGAACGCGGATTCGACGATCCTTTGGGCTGTCGCCCCGAGACCGCGGATCCTCCTCACCCATGCTCTCCTCCCTGCGCCTGCTCTGATATGTTGCATCAGAGAGGCATGCTGTAAAGTCAAATGTCGGACAATCGACAATCAGGGGTTCGATGCCTGCATGGCGCTTTGCGGGAAGGACACGACGAGCGACCCGTCAGCGACGTTTCGGCGGCGGGCCGCAGCAATGGCAAAGATGGATGGAGACGACAAACGCCAACGGCGCCGTGCCGCGAAACGCAAGGCGCCGCGCGCAAGCCCAAACCCGTACCGACCGGGCCGACGCTTCAGGCAAGTGCCTGACGCGCCCCGACGATGGCCGCATCGATCCGTTTTCCGGTCATGGCTCCCGAGAGCCGAACCAGTTCGCGCCCGTCCGTTGCGGTCAGGATCAGGGTCGGCAGCGTGCGCACCTGATGGCTCTCGGCAAGGGCCGCGTCGGTCGCCACGTCGACCTTGCGCACGATCACATCGCGATGGCCGGCAACGACCCGTTCGATGATCGGATCGGCCATGCGGCAGGCGCCGCACCAGTCCGCCCGGAAGTCGAGAAGCGTGATCGGCGCGTCGGCGACCGGTTCACCACTCATACCGCGCTCCGCGCGGCCGCTTCGCCTTCAGCGCGCCAGCGCTGATACTCCGCGAACTCGTCGGTCGAGGCGGGCGGGACCTTCATCAGCGCGCCGAACGCCGATCCGGCGATCATGAACAGGGTCCATACCACCAGTTCGACGATCTCGGGTTCGGAGAATTCCTGCTTGAGAACGTCGAAGACCTCGTCGTCGATTGCCGGCAGGTCGGCGATGTTCGCGCAGACGGTCTCGGCGAACGCGACGGCGACGGCGGTGCGGCCGTCCCGTTTCGCTGCGTCGGGCCGGCCGAGCGACGAGCAGAACGTGCATCCGACCTTGTCGGCGATGACCCGCCGTACTTCCTCCTTCAATTCCGGGTCTAGGCCCGAAAAGCGCATGGATCCGTCCAGTGCATACCATTTCTCCAGAATGTCGGGCCGATGTCCGAGCGCGCGGTGAAATGCGTTGCCCTCGATCGGGGCCGGTGTGATGCGGGTCACGGCAATTCCTCCCTGCCGTTGCGGTTATGGACGACGGAGCGGCTTGGCCGCGCCGCCCTGGTGTCAGATCGACGGCTCCAGCCGGCTGTTGGCGATCAGTTCGGGAATGGAGGCGTTGTTGGGCATGCGCAGCAGGAAGGCGACCGCCTCGGCCAGCGTCTCGGGCCGGATGCGCTCGGCCGCAGGCGTGACGCCAGGAATCGAGGCGATCAGTTCGGTGTCGACGGCGCCCGGACAAAGAGCGGTACACCTGACACCGTCTTTCCAGCCGGCGGTCTTGGCCGCGTGGCTGAGCGCCATCAGTGCGTGCTTGGTCATGGTGTATCCGACCGACACCCCTTCCCTGTAGCGCTTGGCGTCGGTGGAGGCGACGTTGATGATCCGGCCGGCGCCCGTCCTTGCGAGATGCGGCATCGCGAGCCGGATCAGCCGGAACGGCGCCTTGACGTTCACCGTCCACAACTCGTCGAGCAGCGTTTCCTCGCCTTCTGTGAGGCTGATCTGCCGCAAGATCCCGGCATTGTTGATCAGCCCGTCGATGCGGCCGAAACGGGCGAGCGTCGCGTCGACCCAGGCATCGGCCGTGTCGAGATCACTCGCATCGAACCGGAACGCGGCGAAGCGGTCGGGGTCAGCCCCATCGAACATCTCCGCCGCCTTTTCGAGATTGCGCACGCCTACAGACACCGTGAAGCCATCTGAAAGCAGGCGTCTCGCCATCGCCGCGCCGATCCCGCCCGTCGCCCCGCTGAGCAGGATGACTCGTCCATCGGGTTCAAGCGTGATCGGCGAAGTCTGGTCTGGAGCACTCATCTCAGAAAAGGCCCTGATAGACACCGCCATCGTTGACGATGTTCTGCCCTGTCATGAAACCGGACTGCGCCGAGCACAGATAGGCAACCAGATCGCCGCACTCGGAGGGGTCGGCGATGCGGCCGGCCGGACAGGTGCGGATCCGGTCCTCGACGATGGCCTCGTAGGTCGTGTTGCCGCGCCGCGCATGGTTATGAAGGTTCGTGTGCAGCGCCTCCGTATCAAATAGGCCGGGGCAGACCGTGTTGATGGTCACATTGTCCCCGATGATCTCCCGAACCATCGCGGCGATCGCGCCCGACAGCGCCAGACGCGCGGCATGGCTTGCCGCGAAGTTGACCTGCGGGAACTTGATGAAGCTGACCGACATGTTGACGATCCGGCCGAACTTGCGCTCGCACATGCCGGGCACGACGGCGCGGATCAGTTCCAGCGACGAGAAGAAGTGCGCCTCGAGCCAGCCGTCCCAGTCGGCCCGCGACATTGTGCGGAAGTCGGCCGGCACCTGACGCACGCCCGGATTGGTGACGAGGATGTCGGGCTCCGGACAGGCGGCGATGATCGCCGCCCGCCCTTGTTCGGTCGTCACGTCCCCGGCGACGGTGTGCACCGTCGCGCCGGTTTCGGCGGCGATTTCGCCGGCAGCCTCGTCCAGGGGCCCCTGCGAGCGCGCCGCGATCCAGATCTCAGCACCCTCACGGCCCAGCGAGATGGCCGACGCCTTGCCGAGCCCCTTGCTGCCGCCGCACACGATGGCGCGGCGGCCCGATATTGCCAAATCCATGGTCCAACCTCAGCTTTCGGGCGTGAAAGAGGCCGCCATCAGGCGGGCGGGAACCTTGAACCGGCCGACGACGTCGCGCATCTGCTCGCGTTCGGTCGTAACATCCACCTGATCGCCGGCAACGACAACGGTCGCCGGAAGCAGCTGCGCGTTGTAGCGCGCGGCCTGGGACTCGGTGTAGCCGCCAGTGTCCAGGAAGGCCACGAAGTCGCCCCGCTCCAGCGGCGGCATCTTGCGATGGCGCCCGACCTCGTCGGAGTTGCAAAGCGGCCCGACCAGATCGACCGTCTCGGTCGCCTCGCGGCCGGCGTCCTTGACCGGAACCGAATGGTAATACCAGTCCAGGATCGCCGCCCATGACAGGTGGTTGGTCGACAGGTCCATGTTTACCCACTTTTTCTTGTCGCCGACCTTGACCGCGCCGACCTTGCCGACCGCAACGCCGGACGGACCGGAGAGGGCGCGGCCCGGTTCCAGCCGCAGCTTGGGCAGCGGCAAGCCGTGCTTCTCCGCCTCGTCCTTGATCGCCTCGCTGCACAGCCGAGCATAGTCGTCGGCCGTGGCGGCGCTGTCGTCGTCGATCTGGCTGTTGGGCCCGGTGCCGTACCACTTGCCGAAGGTCCAGCCGCCGCCGATGTCGATGCAGGGCGGCGTCCAGCCGGTCTTGTCGCGGATGTGGGCCGACCAGGTGATCATCTCGCGTGCCATCACCGCGAAGTCGGCGGCTACGTTGGACATGCGGCTGAGGTGGAAATGCGTTTCCTTCAGATTGATGTTGTCCATCTTCAGGGCGCGGTTGACGATCTCGACCGTCTGCTCCCGGCTCATGCCCCACTTTGTGGAGTCGCTCTGCTCCTTCAGCGTGCCCGGCCCGTGCATGGCGACACCGGTGCGGTCCTTGAGCGGATCGAGATCGAGCTTGAGCCGGATGCCGATGTCGGCGGACTTGCCGAGCTTCCTGGAGACGGCGTCGATGCGGTCGAGTTCGTCCATCGCATCGATGTTGATGCACAGCCCGTTGGCGACCGCCATCTCGAGCTCTTCATCCTGCTTGTTCGATCCGTTCAGGACCAGGGTCTTGGCGTCGGTGCCGGCAAGCAGCGCCATGTACATCTCGTTGACGCCGAAACAGTCGCCGCCGGCGCCTTCCTGGTTCATGATGTGGCGGATCGCCAGCCCGTTGTTGGACTTGTTGGCGAACAGGATCTCGACGTCCGGATAGTGTTTGCGGAAGGCGTCGCGGAACAGGCGGTAGCGGTGCCGCAACTCGTTTTCCGAGATGATGAAGAGCGGCGTGCCGAAGCGCTCGGCCAGATCCTGGACGTCGCACCCGTCCACCCACAGATTGCCGTTCGGACCGATGCCGATGAATTCGCCGAACTTGGTCGAGAACTCCGGCGGGTTCAGTTGCGTCTCGCCTCCGCTGATCGTTTCGTGTTTTGTCATTTTGGTCCTCCTGGGAACACGGGGTGAACTGGTTTGTGCAAGGGCGCATCGCCCTTGATACTGGCGCGGATCACGCGCCCGGCGGTCGGCCGGTCATCGCCGACCTCCCGATGCCGTAGCCATCGCGTCGGCACGGAGCCGATCGCTGTTGAGACGATGGCCGGCGGCGGCGTCGAACACGTGGATCCGGTCTGCCCGGATCGACGCATCCACGGTGTCGCCTGACTTCAGCTGCGTGTCGCCCGGCACCCGGGCGGTGAGCGAAAGCCCGTCGAGATCCATGATCACGATGCTCTCGTGCCCGGTCGGCTCGACCAGGCGCACCTTCGCCCGCCGTGGCCCCTGCCCCACCGATACGTCCTCGGGCCGTATCGCGAAGCTGACGGGCCCGGCCTTGGCGTCGTCGGACAGGTGCCCCTCCGGCAGGTCGGCCGAGAAGGCGCCGCTGTCTATTCGCCAACCCCCGGCCGCCTGCGTCAGCGTGCCCTCGAGCACCGCCATCGATGGCGTGCCGATGAAACTGGCGACGAAGGTGTTGGCCGGCCGGTGATAGATTTCGGAGGGCGTCGCGAACTGCTGCAGGGCACCCTTGTTCATGACCGCGATGCGCGTCGACATCGTCATCGCCTCGAGCTGGTCGTGCGTGACGTAGACCATCGTGCACCCGATCCGCCCGTGCAGTTCGATCAGTTCGGCACGCATGGTCGCGCGGAGCTTGGCATCGAGGTTGGAAAGCGGCTCGTCGAGAAGGAACACCTGCGGCTCGCGCACCAGCGCACGGCCGAGCGCAACGCGCTGCTGCTGGCCGCCCGAAAGCTGTTTGGGCTTGCGTTCGAGCAGGGCTTCCAGCTCCAGCAGCCGGGCGGCGGCGCGGACCCGTTCGCCGCGTTCCGGCTCGCCGATGCCGCGCTTCTTCAGGGGATAGGCCATGTTCTGCGCCACCGTCATGTGCGGGTAGAGCGCGTAGGACTGGAACACCATGGCGATGTCGCGTCTTGCCGGCGGTACGCCGTTGACCACCCGTTCGCCGATGCGGATCGTTCCGCCGGTGGGCTGCTCCAGCCCGGCCAGCATGCGCAGCGTCGTCGTCTTGCCGCAGCCCGAGGGGCCAAGCAGGCTGACGAATTCGCCGTCCTCGATCTTCAGATCGAAACCCTCGACCGCGATCATCGCGCCGAACGCCTTTTGCACCTTGTCGAAAACGACTTCAGCCATCGGTAATGTCCGTTTTCACCCCTTGACCGCGCCCGCACCGAAGCCACGGGTCAGGAAACTCTGCAGGAAGGCGAAGATGATGATCAGTGGCACGCTCATCATCACCGAGGCCGCCATCAGCAGCGACCATTCGATGTTGAACGAGGTGATCAGCATGTTCATCACGCCGGTTGTCAGCGGGCGCACGCTGTCCGAATTCACCAGCACGAGCGCGTAAAGATATTCGTTCCAGGCAAGAATGAAGGTGAAGAGTGCCGTCGAGACGATGCCGGGCAGCGCCTGCGGCAGGATCACGTCGACGAACGCGCCGATACGACTCGCGCCATCGACAAGCGCCGCCGATTCAAGGTCTTCCGGAATACCGGCCATGAACGAACGCAACAGCCACAGCGCATAGGGCAGCGCGAATGTCGTGTAAGCGATGACGAGGCTCGGGATCGTGTTGGCAAGGCCGATCTGCACCATCAGCAGGTACAGCGGAATGATCAGCACGACCGATGGCAGCAAATAGGTGAACAGGACCAGCGTCGCCAGCGTCTCGCGACCGCGATAGCGGAAGCGCACCAGGCTGTAGGCGCCGAGCGTTGCGACGACGATCACCAGCGCCGTCGTCGACACGGCAAGGACCATCGAATTGCGGAAGTAGCGCAGGAACGGCGTCTCGGTCAGCAGCCGCCAGTAATGCTCGAACGTGATCGCCTCGGGCAGGAATGTGGGCGGAATTCGGAACAGTTCGCTCTGCGGCTTGATCGAGGTGAGCACCATCCAGATCAGCGGGAACGCAACGGCGAGCACGATCGCCCATGTGACCAGGTTTATGAAAAGGCGTTTGAGGATCGAATCGGGCGGCATCAGACCGGATCCCTGTCACGCGTCTGGCGCAGATAGATCAGCATGAAGGCCAGCATCACGATCATCATGGTCACCGCATAGGCGGCCGCCATGCCCATCTGGTTGAGCCCGAATGCTTCCTGATAGACGACGAGCGGCAGCGTCTGCGTCGAATTGATCGGACCGCCGCCGGTCATCAGCCAGATCAGGTCGAACTCCTTGAAGTCCCAGATCGCCCTGAGCAGGATGATGACGATCAGCACCTCGCGCAGTTGCGGCAGTGTCACATCGAAGAACCGTGCGATCGGGCCGGCCCCGTCGATCCTGGCCGCCTCGTAGAGCGGATCGGGAATGGTCTGCAGCCGGGCGAGAACGGCGATGACGACGAAGGGGAAGTACTTCCATGCGCCGACCACGATGATCGAGATCATCGCGTTCGGCATCGCACCCAGCCAGTTGACGGGCATGTCGATCAGTCCCGCTGCGAGCATGAGATGGTTGAGGATGCCGTAGAGGTCGTTGAACAGCCAGCGCCAGACGAGCACCGCGACAACGGTCGACAGGAAGTACGGAAACAGCACAAGGCTCCGCGCCAGCGACCGGAACACGATCGACTGGTTCAGCAGAAGCGCGACCCCGACGCCGCACACGATCTGCAGGATCAGCGTGCCGATCGTCCAGATCAGCGTGTTGGCAAGCGCATTCCAGAAGCGTCCGCTCGCAAGCAGGACTGCATAGTTGTCTACGCCAACCCAGTTGCCCTCGAGCGTCGGCGTGAAGATCGAGAACAGCGACAAATAGATCGCCGAAATGAGCGGATACAGGATCACCGCACAGAAGATCAGAACCGTCGGCGCTATCAGCGCGGTCCCCAAGAGCGCATAGCGTCGGTCGAGCGTATCGGATGTCGTGGTCGCGACCGCCAATGGGTCAGCTCCCCTCGCCTGTCTTGCTGTCGGTTGACGTGCGCCCGGGCCGGCTTTCGCCGGCCCGGACCGGGAGGAACATGGAACGATCAGGAGTTCATGATCTCTTCGAGGCGCAGCGCGGTGGCACCGACGACGGCCTTGGGGTCCTCGTCGTTCAGCACGACGCGCTGGACCATCTCGGCGATCGCATTCGAGGCGATGATCTCGCCGGCCTTCGCGTTGGATTCGTGCTGCGGCGTCTCGTAGCCCAGATTGTGCCCTGCTGCCGCTGCAGCGGCCATCAGATCGACTTCCTCGGTGAACTGCTCGATGATCTCGTTGTCCTGATAGGCGGGATCCTCGGAGATCGTCCTGAGCACCGGGAGCACGTGGCCCGGCGCCGCGTGAAGCTGTTCGATGTAGCCCGGCGGCTCGAACAGGAACGCCGCGAAACGCTTGGCGGCATCCTTGTTGTCGGCCTGGGCCGGGATGAAGACGCTCGGGAAGTCGTTGAACGTCCACGCCGGAATGTCCTCGGACATGCGCGGATAGGTGGCGTTGGTGACCTGACCGGCGATGGCCGGGTTCTGCGCGGTCACGTTGGCGAGCACGCGGCCGGCATAGATGCCCGTGGCCGTTGCGCCCGAAACAAACGCCGTCAGGCTCTCGCCCCAAGAATAGCCGGTCGCACCGGGCGGTGAAAGCTCGCGCATGGAGGCGTAGAATTCGAGCGCGTCGTAGGTGGCCTGGCTGTCGAGCGCCACCTCGAGGTCCGGCGAGAACACCGACCCGCCGGCGCGGTGAATGAATCCGATGAAGATCAGCGAGGTCATCGAATTGAGACCATAGGGCAAGGGAGCGCCGAACACCCCGCCGCCCTGCATCTTCTGACAGGCTGAACGCAGTTCATCCCAAGTCACCGGAATCTTGTCGACGCCGGCCTGTTCCATAAGGTCACGACGCACCCAAAGCATGTCGGCGGCCGTGTTACCGATCCCGGTGCCCACGAAATTGCCGTCGGCGGCCTTGTAGACCTCGTTTGCACCCTCATAGTACTTGTCCGGGCCGATCGCCTCGATCACGTCGTTGAACGGTTCGATCAAGCCCTCGGCATAATAGGTCTGCACCGCGAATGACGGCAGGTGCGTGACGATGTGCGGGACTTCGCCGGACGCGAATGCGGCGGCGAGCTGGGTGGCATAGCCTTCGTCCGAGGTCGGCTCGAACATCACCTTGATGTCCGGATTGGCCGCCTCGAAGGCTGCGATCTGGGCGCGGTAGGCAGCCAACTGGGCCGGTGACGACTGCGGCGACCACCAGCGCAGCGTGACCTGCTGGGCGTGCGCGCGCGACGTCAGTCCGAACGTACCGGCGGCGGCCGCGACACCGGCCGCACCCATACCCTGCAGAACGCGGCGGCGTGACGCGCCGCCCTTATGCGATGAGCCCGTCAGTTTCATTGCAAATCTCCCTTTTTGCATGCGACCGCGGCACAAAGGAGGGCCGCTTCCGCTCCTCCCCGTTCGTAGTGCGAACAGATGTTCACTATCTTCATGCCAAATGCGCCGGCTTGGCAACCCTAAAATTGCTGGATTGTAAAATTGTCGGTCAATCAGCAATCTCGCGTCAATCCACGCCCGTCATTTCCCGCCGTGCCGTCCTCCGAAAACGCCCGCCGGCGTTGCTTTCACGCACATTTCAGGACGTATACGCGCGGAGTATCTACATCCCGCTCCACGTGTTAGGCGCCAGTTTCCGGGTTCGCCAACATCGGGGAAGCGGCTCGCGGGCCTTCCGAGCATTCGAATCTACCCTTGACGCGACTGTCAGCGCCAGAAAAAGTTCGCATTGCGCACATTTTGGTCTATTTGCGCAGGCTCTGGCGAGAGCCGCTTAAGGGGACAGGCGAGGAAGCATGATGGATCGCGAAGAGGGGCACACCTTCGAGACGGGCGCGGCACAGCCGGCCGGACCGGCAAACGACGAGCGCACGAATGAGCGCGATTTCGTCAACGCCCTGGCGCGCGGGCTAGAAGTCATTCGCGCGTTCAGCCGTCACAAACCGCGCATGACGCTGACCGAAGTCGCGGCTGCTACGGGCATGACCCGTGCCACCGCGCGCCGACTGCTGCTGACCCTCGAGCGCGAGGGATATGCGCAGTCCGACGGCAAGCATTTCTCCCTGCGGCCGAAGGTCCTCGAGCTGGGGCTTTCGGCGCTGTCCTCCATGGATTTTTGGGAGATCGCCCAGCCGATCATGAACGACCTGTCCGAGCGGATCTCCGAATCCGTGTTCGCCGCGGTGCTTGAGGAAGATGAGGTGGTCTATGTGGCGCGTGCCCACGCCGCCAGCCGCCGCATCTCGATCGGCATCCATATCGGCAGCCGCGCGCCCGCCCATTGCGTGTCCACCGGACGGGTGCTGCTGGCCGCGCAGCCCGACGAGGCGCTCGACCGGTATCTCGACAACGCCACGCTCGAGGCGGTCACGCCCTACACCGAGACCTCCCCGGTCAGGCTGCGCGAGCGGATCGAGGACGCGCGCCGCCAGGGCTGGTCGCTGGTCGACCAGGAACTCGAGGTGGGTCTTCGGTCCCTTTCGGTGCCAATCCGCAACCGGTTCGGCGATACGGTGGCCGCGCTCAACGTGTGCTGCCCGACGCCGCGATGGACGCTCGATGACATGCGCTCGAAGCTTCTTGTCGACCTGCTCGACGCGTCCAACCGCATCACGGTCGGGCTGCAGCGCTGACTGGCTGCTTCATCGCCTCCGCGAAGCGGGCCGGCGAGAAATTGCGCATGTCTTCCGATGGCGCCCGCCCGAGCACGCAGTCGGCCACCAATCGCGCCGCCAGTGGTCCGAGCGTGTAGCCGGCATCGCCCGGTATGGCGACATAAAGGCCGGGCACCGCCTCGACCGGTCCGAGGATGCTCTTTCCGTCCGTCACCGTGTTGATGCCCGCCCACGTTCGGATGATGTGCAGCCCGGACACGGACGGCACGATGTGCTGGGCCAGCGTCGCGTTGCCGACGATGCTGGCCAGTTCGACCATGGGCAGATCGTTCGGCCCGGTCACCCGCGCCGGCCATCCGCCACCGATGACCACGTGGCCGCTGGCGAACTGCTTGAGCGTGATCGGCCGGTCGGCGTGCTGGACCAGGTGCGGAATGAACGGATCCGCCGGCTCCGTGATGTTGACGTGCAGCGCTTCCGGCGAGACCGGAACCGGAACGTCGAGCGCGCCACACAGCGCCCGCGAGCCCGACGCCGCCGCGATGACGATCTTACCTGCCCGCAAATGACCGGCACTGGTTTGCACCGTGAACCCGCTGTCGCGCGGCACGACCCGATCGACCGTGACATTGTCGATCAGCACGGCGCCCTTGTCGATCGCGCGGTTGCGCAGCGCGGCATTGGCGCGCAGCGGATTGAGCTTGCCCTCGTTCGCGCAGAATTCCGCGCCGATCACGGCCGGGCCCAGATAAGGCGCCAGCCGATCCAGTTCGGCGCGATCGACAATCTCCGAATCGAGACCGAAGGCGCGCTCACGTCCCGCCTTGTAGCGCAGGAACTCCAACTGCTCGTCGGTTTCCGCCACCATCAGCCCGCCATGCATCGACATGCCGAAGTCGGCGTCCAGCAGGCTTTCCAGTTCGCGCCAGAACGCGATCGCCTTGGGATAGAGATGAAGCGTCGATTCCAGGACCGGGACCTGATCGGGATAGATGCGCATGAAACGGCTCTGCATCTGCGCATGCAGGCTGCCGGCGTTGGAGTTTGAACCGGCCGGCGCGCCTGCATCGACGAGCACGACTTCCCGGCCCTCTTCTGCCAGAAAGCCGGCAAGGGCGACGCCGACAACGCCGCCGCCGACAATCAGGATCGCGGCTTCAGCGGGCAAAGCGCTCATTTCGCGGACGGATCCCTGGCCAGACTGCCGATCGCGATCGGCTTGACCGGCAGGCGCGGCGCAAAGCCCGAATATTCGTCGCTCCGGTGCCCGTTCCGCTCCAGAATCGCGGCCAGAAGCGCACCGCAATAACGGCCCTGGCAATGGCCCATTCCGACGCGCGTCCGGCGCTTGACCGCGCCGGCGCCCCCGATGCCCTCGGCGAGCGCGGCCTCGACCTCGCCATAGGTGACTTCCTCGCAGCGGCACATGACCGTTTCGGGCGTCGGAGTGACCTCATCGACAGTCGGCTTGAAGATGGTCCAGAGAGCCGCTTGAAACCGGCGATGACGCACCGTGTCCCGGCCCGCGCGACGGAGTTGGCGACTGAGCGCGGCAGAGCGGCCAAGATCGAAACCGGCATGGCGCGCCGCGGCAGCACCGGCAAGCGCTCCGTCGGCAAGCGCGACGCGCGCGCCGCCCAGACCGGTGCAGTCGCCGACGGCGAACAGGCCGTCGACCGTCGTAGCGCCCTCCGCGTCGCGCCGAAGCAGCGCCATGCCTGTTGCCGGATCGCGGTCGCATCGCGCACCGAGCGAGCGCGGCAAATCGCTCGACGGCAGGAAACCGTAACCGAGACAGACCGTATCGCAGCGTACGGTTCGAGCGCCCGCGCCGGCAATCGTGGCTTCCAGTTCCCCCTCCACATGCGCTATCCGCGCGAGTTGGCTTCGGTAGATCACCGGAACGCCCATCGTGCGGCAGTCGACGAGGTATCTGAGCCCCTGCAGCGCCAGGCGCGGCGCGTTGATGGCGAGCCGGGCGGCCTGCGGCGGCGAGCGCGGCGCCGCCGCCGATTCGACGACGCCGACCAGTTCGGCTCCTCCCCGCGCCAGTTCGGCGGCGACCTGAAGATTGAGCGGACCGTTGCCTGCGATCAGCACCCGCTTTCCCGCCAAGCGGCGATCGGTGCGCCACATGGTCTGCGCGGCACCGGTCGTCATGACGCCCGGCAGCGTCCAGCCCGGCACCGGCCAGGGACGTTCGAAGGCGCCGCCCGCATAGACCGCCGCGCGAGGCTGCACGACGAGCGTGCCGCCGCCGCGATTGACCGCGAAGACGAGTGGCTCGAACGCGCCCCAAACGAGCGTTTCGGGCCAGATGTCGACGCCGGCGTGGCGGACATCCTCCACCAGTCGCCGGCCTTCCTCCTGCTGGGCGTCGATGGTCTGACCGGCCGATGGCTGTTTGAAGTACTGGCCGCCCGGTATCGCCCGTTCATCGGCGAGCACGACATGCGCCCCTGCCCGGCGTGCCGCGAGCGCGGCCGCAAGCCCCGCCGGTCCGGCCCCGATCACGAGGACGTCTGGAGTCTCGGTCTTCACGCTGTCGATCGTCACGTGCGGCGGATTGGGATCGGTGGTCGAGGGCTTGCCCGCACGTCCGGCGCGGGCGATTTCCATGCCCGGCTTCACCTTGGTCATGCAGGCCCGGACATTGCGTTGTCCGTCTATGTCGACAAGGCAGTCGCGACAGACCCCCATGCCGCAGAAGACGCCTCGTTCAGTTCCCTTCGGCGTGGCACGCAGGACCATGTGGCCTGCCGAAGCCAGCGCCGATGCGACGCTCTCGCCGTGCCTGGCCTTAACGGGCTCGCCCTCGAAGGCGATCTCGACCTCGCTGCCCTCTTTCAGCGCGATGGGTTCGAACTTCATGAGAGCGGATCGACGCGCGACCGCGTCCGCTGGCCGGAATCGTCATCCGGAAATGCAAAGAGAAGCACCATTGGCGTGAAGACTGCCCTTCGGGAGGTTCGCATGGCGGACATGTAATACACTATCCGAACACTCCGTCCAGCGTCAACGGCCGAACGCGGGCAAAGATGTCGCGCAGAGCAAGCAAACGACAAAAGGCGCCGCGCTGCTTTCGTCGCCGAAGAGAGCGGTAATCCGGACACATCCGCGTGCCGCCCAGCCGGTGATGCGGTCGAATGCCGGACGACGCTCCGCAGGGGCCGGTCAGACCTTGCCTTCGACCTCGGCTGGCGGACGCAGCATCCTGATCGCCTGCACACCCAGTTCTAGGTGCCGGTCGATCTCGGCGTGCATCGCATCGAGGTCAGGACCGAGCGCAACCTCGAAATAGCGTCTCGCGTCCTCCAGGAAGCTGTTGGAGTGGACGATCGATTGCGTCATCACGAAATTGAGCTGGATCTGCTGCGACAATTGCTGCCAGACGCCCAGAAGCACGGAATTGTCGGCGAACTCGTACGGAAAACTGTGGAAATGAAGCTCCGCCTCGATCGAGGCGAGCTTGTCGCGGGACCGGACCGCGCGCGCCAGCGAATCATGGCGGCGGGAAAACTCGTCCTCGTATGCGCCATCGCGCCGATCCCAGAGCTCGCTGAAGCAGTGCTTTTCAAGCGAGCCGCGTACCGAATAGACCTCCTCCATGGTCGAGGCGTCCGTCTCGGCGACATAGGTGCCTGAATAAGGCTTGTTCACCAGCAGCCGCTGATCCACCAGTTCCCAGATGGCTTCGCGCACGGACCCGCGGCTCACGCCAAATCTTTCGGCGAGTTCTGACTCCACGATCTGAGCACCCGGCTCAAACTGGCCCGACAGGATGAGCGAACGCATCGTCTCGGCGATCTGCGCCCGGCGTGTCACCGGGACGATCGCATCGAAGTCGGGAAGCGCAGGCTTGGAGGGCCGGGTCTTATGTCGTGTGCTCATAAAAAGATCCGAAGATTATCGGGGCAGCCCGGCGTGACCGGATGCGGTTCGGCTTGATCCTACAACCATGCCGGCCGTGTCAATCTGTGCCCACTGCGCCGGAATTCCAGAGCGGGAAAGCCAATTCGCGTCGCTTCGCTCCGACGGACGCCATATTCGACGCGCCGCCGGCCCCGCAACGCTGGTCCGCACGCAGGATCATATTGACAAAGGCCATTGATCGTCCGACAATCAACAATCTGATTTGGACATGCGCCGTGCCCCGCGGTACCGTTTTTGCGCGCGTCAGTTTCGGTCCCGTCCGGGCCATGAGAACGCACGCTTCAAAGCGGTTGACTTGCCCGGCGTTGGCGAGCACGGCAAACGGGCCGGGTGGCCAAACCGCATGTCCGACCAGGAAAGAAGCGCCCGCCGTCGCGTCAGCGTGTCGGGCAAGCACCTTGCGCAAGGCGCAAACCACATTCGGTCCGCCGGCGATTGCGGGACCGCTTCCGAGGATCGACCGAAATGGACCAGCAGGCCAACCCCAATTACGCGCTCGCCGAACTCGACAAACAGACCATGTTGCATCCGGTCACGTCGATCGCGGCACTCGAGGCCGACGGTCCGCAGATGTTCGGCAAGGCCTCGGGCGTCCGCATTGCCGGGCCACTCGGCCACGACGTCATCGATTTCGGTGCGGGTCTTTGGTGCGTCAATGTCGGCTACGGGCGCCAGGAACTGGCCGACGCGGCTGCCTCCGCGATGCGCGATCTGAGCTACTACCACCTTTTCGGCGGCGCATCGAACGAGCCGGCGGTTCGGCTGGCCGACGAAATCCTGACTTTGTTCCACGAGCAGGCCGGCGCCGGACACCTCTCCAAGGTCTTCTTCGGCACGTCGGGTTCGGACGCCAACGACACCGCCTACAAGCTCGTGCGTTACTACAACAACCTTCGTGGAAAGCCTGAAAAGAAGAAGTTTCTCGCCCGGGCCGGAGCCTATCATGGCCTCACCTACGCAGCCGGCGGCCTGACCGGAATTCCTGCCTATCACAAAGCCTTCGATCTACCCCAGGAAGGCGTGCACCATCTCACCTGCCCGCATCATTTCCGCTTTGCCGACGCAGGTGAAACCGAAGATAATTTCTGCGACCGGCTGATCGCCGAACTGGAACGGACCATCGAGCACGAAGGCGCCGAGACCATCGCCGCGATGATCGCCGAGCCGATCATGGGCACCGGCGGCGTCCTCATTCCGCCGCGCAGATACCTCGAGCGCGTTCAGGCTCTGCTGAGGAAGAACGATATCCTGTTCATCGCCGACGAGGTCATTACGGGCTTTGGTCGTCTGGGAAGCTGGTTCGGCACGGGTCACTATGGTCTGAGGCCCGACATCGTCACGCTCGCCAAGGGCGTCACCAGCGCCTATTTCCCGCTGTCGGCGACGGTGATCTCGGAGGACATCTTCGAAACCCTGCGCGACGCATCGGCCGAACATGGCCCGGTCATGCACGGCTTCACCTATTCGGGCCATCCGGTCGGCTGCTCGGTGGCACTCGAGAACCTGGCTCTTATGAAGCGCGAGAACATCGTCGCCAACGCGGCCGAGATGGGCGATCATCTGCTTCGCAGGCTGCGCGAGAAAGCCGGAGATCACCCCTTCGTGGGCGACATTCGTGGCGAGGGGCTGATGGCTGCGGTCGAGTTCGTCGCCGACAAGGCGGAGCGCCGCTTCTTCCGCCTGCCGCAGGGTGCGCACCGGGTCGTCGCGCGCCATTGCCTCCAGCAGGGCGTCGCGATGCGGCCGCTTCCGTTCATCGAGGTGGTCTCCTTCTCGCCGCCGCTGTCGATCAATCCGGCGGAAATCGACGAAGGTGTCGACGCTTTCGTGCGCGGTCTCGAGGCCGCCACCCCCGAACTGGTAAAGCTGGCCGCCGATGTGGCGTGAGCCGGCAGGAGAGACGCAGACCATGACCCATTCCGTATTGCTGCACATCGACGGCCAATGGACCGAAGCGAGCGAAGGGCGCACGCTCGATGTGATCAACCCGGCCACCGAAGAGGTTGTTGCGACCGTCGCCAGGGCCGAGATCGCCGATCTCGACAGAGCGGCGCAGGCCGCCGAGCGAGCCTTCCAGACCTGGCGGCGCACTTCGGCCGTCGAGCGCAGCGCACTGATGCGCAAGGCGGCTGGCCTTGTCCGCGAGCGCCGCGACATGATCGCACGGCTGTTGACGCTGGAGAACGGCAAACCGATCGCCCAGGCACGGCTCGAGGTCGAATCGGCCGCCGAGATGCTTGAGTGGTTCGCCGAGGAAGCCCGCCGCGTCTACGGCCGCGCCATTCCGGCCAGGGCGCCGGGCATCCACCAGCTTGCGATCCGCGAGCCGGTCGGCCCGGTGGCCGCCTTCACACCGTGGAACTTCCCGATCAGCCAGGTCGTGAAGAAGCTGGCCGCGGCGCTCGCCGCCGGGTGCTCGATGGTCATCAAGGCCGCCGAGGAAACGCCCGCATCAGCCGCCGAACTGGTCCGCGCCTGCGCCGACGCCGGCGTGCCCGACGGCGTCATCAATCTGGTCTTCGGCGTCCCGGCGGAGATCTCCGAGCACCTGATCCCGCATCCGGCGATCCGCAAGATGTCCTTCACCGGCTCGACGGCGGTCGGCAAGCAGCTTGCCGCGCTCGCCGGCCTGCACATGAAGCGCACGACGATGGAACTGGGCGGCCACGCACCGGCCATCGTGTTCGCCGACAGCGATCTGCCGCAGGCGGCCAAGCTGATCGCCGCTTCCAAGTTCCGCAATGCCGGCCAGGTCTGCATCGCCCCGACCCGGCTGATGGTCGAGGAGCCCGTGTTCGACCGTTTCCTCGACCTGTTCATGGAGCAGGTCGACGCCATCGAGGTCGGCGACGGCCTGAACGAAAAGGTCACGATGGGCCCGGTCATCCACGAACGTCGCCTGCAGGCGGTCGAAGACCTGATCCAGGACGCGGTGCGCCATGGCGGACAGGTGCGCAGCGGCGGCCAGCGCATCGGCAACAAGGGCTATTTCCTGGCGCCGACCGTCATCACTGGCACGCCGGTCGAGGCCGAGGCGATGAACACCGAAGTGTTCGGCCCGGTGGCCCTCGTCGCGCCCTTTGCCGATGCCGACGCGGCCGTGGCCGAGGCGAACCGCCTGCCCTATGGCCTCGCCAGCTACGTCTACACCGGCTCGGCGCAGACCATGGCGCGCCTGTCCGATGCGGTCGAGTCCGGTATTGTCGCTTTCAATCACACCGCCGTTGCGCTTCCCGAAACGCCATTCGGCGGAATCAAGGAATCCGGTTACGGCTCCGAAGGCGGCATCGAGGGCCTCGACGCCTACCTGAACACCAAGTTCGTCACCCAGTCGGTCGCTACCCCGCAATAGATTGAGCGACGTGATTTCGGATCAGGCCGGCTCGCGGTGGCCCGGCGATCAGGGCGGATCATGAACCAGACCATCTCAGAGCGGGCCGATGCGCCCATCGCAGTCGTCGGAGCCGGCCCCATCGGCGCCGGCTTCGCCATCGTTTTCGCGCGCGCCGGTCATCCGGTACGGCTGCATGACCCCGAACCCGCAAGCCTCGATGGTGCGCGCCGCTACATCGCAAACAGCCTTGCGCAACTCGCCGAACACGGATTGCTGGACGAGACGACCGACGCGATCGCCGCCCGGATCGACCATGTCGGCGATCTCGGCACGGCGGTCGCCGACGTCGCCCACATCCAGGAATGCGCCCCCGAACGGCTGGAACTGAAGCGAGACCTGTTCGAGCAGATCGAAAGACTGGCGCCACAGGACACTGTGATCGCAAGTTCCGCCTCGGCCATTCCGGCCTCGCAATCCGCATCGCATCTGAAGTCGCGCGAGCGCTGCCTGGTCTGTCATCCGGCCAATCCACCCTTTCTTATTCCCGTCATCGAGATCGTGCCGGCGCCATTCACCGCACCGGCCTGCGCCGAGCGGACCCATGCGCTCATGGCCGGTGCCGGCATGAAACCGATCATGGTGCGCAAGGAGATCGAGGGCTTCGTCCTCAACCGCTTGCAGGGAGCCATGCTCCGTGAAGCCTACTGCCTGTTCCGGGACGGCATCGCGTCGGTCGACGAGATCGACGAGATCGTCCGCAACGGGCTGGGCATGCGCTGGTCGTTCATCGGCCCGTTCGAGACGGTCGATCTGAACACGCGCGGCGGACTGGCCGCGCACGCGCTCAGGATGGGACCTGCCTATGCCCGCATGGGCAAGGAGCGCGGACAGGACGACCCCTGGACGGCGGACCTTGTTGAACGCGCCACGGCCGAGCGCCGCGAACTGCTGCATCTCGATGACTGGCAGGAGCGCGTTGAATGGCGCGACCGCCAGCTCATGGCCCTTCTCGGCCATCGCCGCGCGCGCGACGCCAAATCCGGCTGACGGGCCTGGACCAGGCGCCGGCGGAGCCCGCGAGGGTGCGCTTGACCGCATGGTGCCGGGCGGTAGTTTGACGGTCGTTCGGCGTGCGATGCATGCGAACGCGGCCCTGGCGCGATCGGATGAGTTGGCTGGAACGCCGCACGGACGGCACGAGACGTATAAGGGGCATCGATGACGGCATCGCGAAAGACCAGGGCGGCACGTGCGCGGGAACTCCCTGGTTTCAAGACGAGCCTGCCGAAGACGCGCCGTGCCCAGGTCGCCGAGATCCTGCGCAAGCACGTGCTGAGCGGCAAGATCGAGCCCGGAACGCAGCTGATCGAGTCGCGCCTGTCTCGAAGCCTCGGCGTCAGCCGCAGTTCGATCCGCGAAGCGATCTGGGAACTGGTCGACCAGGGCCTGCTGGTCAACCGGCCCTATGCGGGCACGTTCGTCGTCAGCCTCGACGAGAAGGCGATGTGCGATCTGTTCGCGTTACGTGGTGCGCTCGAGCGCTTCTGCTTCACCGAGCTCTGGCCGAGGCGCAACGAGACCTTCGGCGCCGAGTTCACCAACCGGCACGAGGCGCTCGTGGCCGCCGTGGAAGCCGGCGACGAGGACAAGACCCTCGCTGCCGAGCTGCACTTTCACAGCTTTCCCTATCAGTATGCGGACAACCAGGCCCTTCGCGAGGTCTGGGAACAGCTCTACAATCGAATTCAGCTCGGCATCGCGATGACGCGCGGCTTCACGCGGGGCAGCGAGTTCGTCGAGAACAACAGGCGCTATCTGGATGCCGCGCTGGGCGACGATCTCGAGGCGATGCTGCGCGAGATCGACAGGCATCTGCAGATCGGCGTGGATGATGTCCGTGATCTCATGGGTGCAGACCCACGCACCGGTGCGCAGACCGGAGCGGGCGCGGCGCTTTGACTTCGTAACCTGGCCCCGGTCGGCCGCTCTTCACGATCCTTCGATTTCGGCTTCGCCGTGCACGGACGCGGCGCGAACACGCACGAAGGCTTCGCCCCATGTCCCAGCAAATGTGATGGAAAACGCGTTTCATGAACGCGTTTGCGCTTCAAAACACAAGGCCCATTCTTGTCAATCGTCCGACAATCGACTATGCCCGATCCACGGCTCGGAGCCGACAGTTGAGCGACGACCATCACGCGGCTTCGCTCGTATCTCGTTGCCAAGGAAGACAGTTTCATGGATCGCAACAGCATCGACTGGTTCGGCCCCCTGCCGGCCCTGACCACCCCCTTCGACACTCAGGGCAACATTGACGAGACGTCCTTTGGGGACAATGTCGAGCGCTTGATCGCGGCCGGATCGACGGGCTTCGTTGTGGCCGGATGTACCGGTGAGTTCTGGTCGCTGTCGGCGGCCGAGCGGGAGCGCTTCTACAAGCTCGCCGTGGAGATCGTCGACGGCCGCGTCACCGTGATCGTGGGTACGGGCGCCGTCACCGCCGACGAGACCGTTCGTTTCACGAAGATGGCCGAGATGGCCGGTGTCGATGGCGTGCTGGTGCTGCCGCCCTACTTCATCAAGCTGACGGACGACGAAATCTACGCCCATTACGAGGAAGTCTCCAAACGTACCGAGGCGCCGATCCTGCTGTACAACATCCCGGCGAACGCGGTGAATGCGCTCTCGCCCGACCTCGTCGCGCGGCTCGCCGACATCGATAACGTGGTGGCGGTCAAGGAAAGTTCCGGCGACTGGAACAACTTCTACAAGACGCTGATCGCCGCAAAGGACAAGATCAGGGTCTTCTGCGGGCCGTCCTCGATTTACGGCGTGCCAGCCGCGACGCTCGGCGCCGACGGCTTCATCGACTGCTTCCCGAATGTATGGGCGGACGGCGGCAGGCCGCTCTACGATGCCGCAATGGCTGGCGACACGGGCAAAGCGGCGACGCTGCAGGCGACCGGCCGGCGTCTGACCGATCTGTTCACATCCGAGGGCCGCACGCTCTATCCGGCAACCAAGGCGGCGATGGACATGCTCGGCTTCCCGGGCGGCGGAACCCCGCGCAAGCCGCTGCAACCGTTGACGGGCGAGCAGCGCACCGGTCTCGAACGCGGTCTTGCCGAACTCGGGCTTCTCTAGTCAGAGCGGCCGGGCAGCCCGAACCGCGCCCGGCCTTCAGACAGGGCGATCAGCGGATGTAGGATGCGCCGTTGACGTCAAGCGTCGCGCCCGACAGGTAGCGCGACTGGCCCGAGGCGAGAAACGCGACCACATTGGCCACTTCCTGCGGATCGCCCCACTCGCCCATCGCGAGCGTCTTGAAGATCTTCTCCTTGCCGCCCTGGCTGCGCAGGAACGTCTCCGACATCTGCGTGGCAATCAGGCCGGGCGCGATCACATAGGCGAGAACGCCCTGCTGGGCGTAGTTCAGGGCGACGCTCTGCGTCAGCGCCTTGATCGCCGCTTTGGAGGCGCCGTAGGCGAAGGCGCCGGGATTGGTCGACCCGCGCTGTCCCGCCCAACTGGAGAAGGAAATGACGATGCCGCCGCCATTGTCGCGGAAGTGACGCACTGCGTCGCGCATCAGCCGCGCCGGCGCGAGCACGTTCACTTGCATCGTCTCTCCCCAGACATCGTCCCACTGCTCGTCGGAGGCGTCGATCGGCGCGGTCTCCAGCATCACCGCCGCATTGTTGACGAAGACATCGATGCGGCCGCGCCAGGCGAGCGCCTCGGCCCAGAGCCGCGCCGCCTCGCCATTGTCGTGCATGTCGGCCCTGATCAGCATCTTGCGGTCGTCCGGCAGATCGGCAACGGCTTCTTCCGCGCCGGCCCGGTCGGAATTGTAGTGGGCGATCACGTTGGCGCCGTGGCGGCCGATCGTACGCGCCACGGCCGCGCCCATACCCTTGGATGCCCCGGTGACCAGAACGGTCTTGTCCTTCAACCCTTCCATGTCACGCGATCCCGAAACCGCCGTCGATGGGTAGGATATGCCCCGTTACGGCATTTGAAAGCGGCGAGGCCAGGAACAGCGCGCCGTCGGCGACATCGTCCTCGGTGGCCACGCGATTGAGCGGCGCCTGCGCCGCAAGCTGGGCTTCGGCTTCCGCCTCCGAAGGTCCGCCCTTGCCGGCCCGATATCTGAGCCGCTCGCGCATGGCTTCGGAGAGGACAGGCCCGGGCGCCAGGGCGTTGACGCGGATATTGTGGGCACCAAGCTCCAGCGCCGCGCAGCGAACGAGACCCAGCAGCGCGTGCTTCGAGCTCGTATAGGCGCCCTGCAGCGCCGCGCCCTTCAGTGAGTTGATCGACGCGGTGACGACGATGGCGCCGCCCTTGTCCTTCATCAGCGGCACGGCATGCTTGAGCGTCGCGGCGACGCCGCGCACATTGATCGCGAACACGCGATCCCACTCTTCCAGGTCGAGGCCGTCGCTGTGGCGCCAGACGGGAACGATCCCCGCATTGGCGACGACGATATTCAGTTGCCCGCCATCGCCAGCGACCTGCTCGAACGCGGCCCTGATCTCCTCTTCGTTGGCGACATCGACCGGTCGTCCCGAGTATCCGTCCGGCAGGGTCGCACCATCGAGTACATTGGCGAGGTCGAAGACCTGGCCGGTCGCGCCATGTTCGCTCAGGCGAGCCGCGATCGCCCGGCCGATGCCGCGGCCGCCACCGGTGATCACCGCCCGCCTACCCTTTAGAATGTTTTTCATGCGCTCCTCCTCGCCATGATGCGGTGCCGGCAGGGCCATGGGGCCCGCCTTTCCGCTCTCTCCCGACCGGGCTCGGGGACGACCCGCCCCCGGCCCTCATTCAAGCTGCGCCTCAGAACGCATGCGGATAGTGCTCGCGGGCATACTCCTCGGAGATATAGCCGTCGCGCAGATCGGCCTTCACGCGCTCGACGTCGCGTTCGGCCGCCGGCCCGTAGCCACCTCCGCCCCCGGTGCGCAGCGTGAACAGCGAGCCGGCCGGAATGGGAAGCCGGGTTACCTTGGAGAAGTCGACCTTGCGTCCGTCGGGGTATTCGAGCGACGCGCCGTTCGCGCGCGCTTCGCCACCGCCGGCCAGACCCCAAGGGGCGTGCCGCGAGCGCTCGATGGCCGAGGTCATGTTGATCTTCTCGGTGAAGCGGAAGGCGAAGTCGATGCCCGGACCGCCGCGATACCGGCCCGGCCCGCTTGAATCCTGCGCCAGTTCCATGCGTTCGGTGATCCAGGGGTCGCGCTGCTCCCACACCTCGAGCGGCGTGAACCGCGTTGCCGATTCCGAGATGTGCAGCATCGTACCGCCATCGCCGCCGTCCCACGCACCCTGCCCGACCGGATGCGGTGCCCCGTCGGCCCAGGGCTCGCCCGTCCCTTCGCGCCAGCCTGAATAGGAAATGCCCAGAATACAGCCGCCGCTCGACGCGGGCACGGCGGACGGCACCGCCTTGGCGACGGCATTGTAGATGACCTCGATCGCCTGCAGGGCCGGCCAGCCGTAAAGGTAGCACGGCGACGGCGGCAACGGATGGAACAGCGTGCCCGGCCGCGTGATCACCCTGAGCGCCCTGAACATGCCCTCGTTCGGCGGCTCGCCGAAGCCGGCGAGCATCGAAATCGCGACACGGCTCGCCGAGAGCGTCGAGGGGACCGGGCAGTTGATCGGCCCGCCCTGCGCCGGCGGCGCGTTCGAATAGTCGAGCGTGACCTCCGATCCGTTGACGGTCAGCGTGACCTCGAACGGGATTTCGTCGTCATCGACGCCGTTGTTGTCGAGCACGCCCTGGCCCGTATAGGTGCCGTCGGGGATCGACTCGAAATATTTGCGCACGACCCGCTCACCGTGATTGTACATCTCCTCGACGCACGGCCAGAACACGTCAGGTCCGAAACGCTCGAAGACCTGCTTGAGGGCGATACCCCCGGCTCGCACGGCGACGATGGTGGCGTTCATGTCGCCTTCCACCATTTTCGGGATGCGCGAATTGGCCAGAACGAGTCGGTAGATGTCGCGGACGATCTCGCCGCGCGCGCAGAGCTTGACGCCCGGGAAGACCGTGCCCTCCTGATAGACGTCGACCGTGTCGGTGCAGTAGACGTCCTTGGCGCCGATATCGAGCCAGTGGCCCTTGATCGCGGTGTAGCCGATCAAGCCGACCGACTCGTCGAACACCGGCATGACCATCGCCACGTCCTGCGGATGCGAGCCGGTGCCGTAAGGCCAGTTGTAGAGAAGCACGTCGCCCGGTTCGAGTGCCTCGACGCCGCCGACATTGTCGACGGCCTCGCGGATGCAGAAGTCCAGCGTGCCCATGAACATCGGCAGGCTCGGAGCCTGTGCAAGAAGCCGGATGTCCTTGTCGTAGATCGCCACCGCGAAATCGAGCACCTCGTAGATGACCGGCGAGAATGCGGTGCGCATCAGCGCCTGCTTCATCTGGTTCGCCGCAGAGTTCAGCGCATGCCGCACCACCTCGGTGGTGATCGGATCGGCGTCGGTCTGCTTGCCGATGCCCTGCGCGGCTTCGTGGATGACCTTGTCCTGCGTTTTCATATCAATCCTGCCCTTGCGAGATGACCAGTTCGCCCTTGTCGCCCGTGCGGACGTGCCAGCCTTCATCGACATAAAGCGTCGCCGTGCTTTCGGTGATGATGACCGGCCCGTCGATGGGCTGGCGAATGGAGGTGCGGTCGACCACGTCGAACTCCATGAAGTCCCGACGCTTGAACGAATAGGCCTGCCACGTCGCTTTCGGTTGCGGCTGCACGGCAGGCGCGGCGTGTTCGCGTCGCGGCAGCGGAATCCGGTTGGTGGCGCGGGCGGCGACGATCTCCACCGGGAATTCCATCGTGCTCCCGAAGGTGCGCAGATAGTCTTGCTCGAACAGGGTCCGGATATCGGCGGCCGAAACGGCCAGTCTCCGGTCGCGCAACGGGATCTGGATGGTCGGCCCGTGTTCCTGGCCGACATAGCGCAGGTCAAGGCTGGCCTCGCTAACCAGCGAGGGATCGGAAATCTCGCCGCGCCGGTCCAGTTCCTCGAACAGTTCCCCGAGAACATCGTTGATCTGTTCGATGCTGTCCTCGCCGAGCGGCATGATGCGGGTCTGCGCAGCCGTCTGCACCATGTCGGCGCCAAGTAGCCCCCAGGCCGAGAAGTTGCCCGCCAGCGGCGGCACCACGATCGACCGGATCTGCAACTCGTCGGCCAACAGGATCGCGAACATCGGCCCGGCGCCGCCGAACGGCAGCAGGGTCATGGTTCTGGGATCAAGCCCCTGTTCGACAGTGATCTCGCGCATCGCATTGGCCATGCTCGATGTGGCGATCCGCATGATGCCGACCGCCGTTGCCAGCACGTCCTGGCCGATCTGCTCGGCGACATTGCCGATCGCTCTTTCGGCCGCGTCGAAATCGAGCCGGATGCCGGAGGCGAGCTTGCCCGGGCCGAGCATGCCAAGATAGGCGGCCGCGTCGGTGGTCGCCGGCTCGGTGCCGCCCTTGCCGTAACAGGCTGGCCCAGGTACGGCGCCGGCACTGCGCGGGCCGACCCGCAGCAGGCCGCCAATGTCCCTGTAGGCGATCGAACCGCCCCCCGAGCCGATCGAGCGCACGTCGACCCAAGGCGTCTGCACCGGCATGCCGGCCACCTCGCCCTCGAACAGGACCTTGGCGGCTCCATCCATGATCAGCGCCGTATCGAAGCTGGTGCCACCGACATCGGCGGTGATCAGCGACCGGATCTGAAGCGATTCGGCGATCTCGCTGCCGCCCTGGGCTCCGCCGACCGGCCCCGACATGATCGTCTCGAAGGGCCGGTCGCCGGCCTCGGCGAAGGTCATCGAGCCCGACCCGGATCGCGTGATCAGGCACCGCCCCTTGAAGCCAAGCTCGGCAAGGCCGGCCTCGAGGCGCTGCAGATAACTCGACATGCGTCGGCGCACGAAGGCATCGATCGCCGTCGTCGAGAAGCGCTCATACTCGCGATATTCGCGCGAAACCTTGTGCGAGAGCGAAATGTCGCCGGTCCAGCCATGCTCCCGCAGCAGTTCGGCCATCCGAAGCTCGTGGGCCGGATTCGCATAGGCGTTCATGAAGCAGACCGCGATGCTGTCGACGCCCTCGGCCTGGAACGCTTCCACGTGGACGGCGACCGCACCCGCGTCGAGCGGCTTGTGCTCGGACCCGTCGAAAAGGATCCGCCCCTCGACCTCGCGCCGCAGATGACGCGGCACCAGCGGAGCTGGCTGCTCCCAGAACAAATTGTACATCTCGGCCCGATCGCCACGTCGAATCTCGAGGACGTCGCGGAATCCCTTCGTGCAGATCATGCCGACCTTGGCGCCCCGGCGTTCGAGCAGCGCGTTCAGTCCGACCGTGGTGCCGTGCAGGAAATACGCCGCGCTTGCGATCACCTTGCTTGGCACGAATTCGCGAATCGCCCTGATCACGCCCTCTTCCGGCGCCTCGGGTACGGTCGGAACCTTGCCCTCCCTGGTTTCGCCGGTCTGTTCATCGAAGAACACCAGGTCGGTGAACGTCCCACCGATATCGACCCCGATACGTGTTGCCATTGCCAGAACTCCGTTTGCGCGCAGCGCCTGCCGGGCCCCCGGCACCGACAGGCTGCGTTCGGTGCGTGTTTATGTGAGTGGCCGGATAGCGTGTCAAGGAATTGTTCGTATGAGATATCAAAGTTCGTATAATGACACATTTGCTCTCTCATTCTAGTATACGGAAGGCGACTGAGCGGCACCCTGCCTGACCTCGCAATCTGTCTAACTACTTGCAAAAAGGCGATCTTTGACACGGAGGTCGGCTTGCAATCGCGTGAAGCCGCCTGCGCCGGCGCAGATTCCACCGACGGAAACGGGGCTTGCAAATTCGTGCATTGGGTGTTTGTCTAGCGAACAGACTTTCATCATGTGAACGCAATATCGGCGGGCGGAACGGGGTTTGGACACGGAAATGAGGCTCGAAAAGACCGGCGCCGTCCGGATCGGATTCGACATTGGCGGCACCTTCACCGACTTCGTGCTCGACGGCGCCGATGCAGGCACGGTGCGCCTGCACAAGAACCTGACCTCCTATCCCAACCCGTCCGACGCAGCGCTCGAAGGCCTCACGGAACTGCTGCGAAAGGCGAACCTCGAATTCGCCGATGTCGACGAGATCCTGCACGGCACGACGCTGGTGACCAATGCCCTGGTCGAGCGCAAGGGCGCCCATCTCGGCCTGCTCACGACGGCCGGCTTCCGCGACACGATCGAGGCCGGGCGCGAACAGCGCTACGACATCTACGATCTGTTCCTGACCTTCCCCGAACCGATCGTTCCCCGGCAGTTCCGACTCGAGATCGACGAACGGCTCGATCGCGACGGCAACGTCGTGGTTCCCGCCGGCGACGACCAGATCCGCGCGCAACTGGGCCGTCTACGCGCGGCCGGTGTCGAGGCCGTCGCCGTCTGCTTCCTGCATTCCTACCGCAATCCCGATCATGAGCGGCGCGTGGGTGAGATCGCGCGGGCCGAGTTCCCCGAACTGTTCGTATCGCTCTCCAGCGAGGTCGTTGCGGAGATGTGGGAATACCAGCGGATGGTCACCACATGCGCCAATGCATATGTGATGCCGCTGATCGACCGCCATCTCGTCTCGCTCGATCGCGAGTTGCGCGCGCGCGGCTTTCGCGGCGAACTGCGCATGATGCATTCGGCCGGTGGACTGATGACCGCCGAGGCGGCACGGTCCAATCCGGTCCGGCTGCTCGAATCCGGTCCCGCCGGCGGAGGTCTTGCCTCGGCCATGTTCGGCGGCAAATGCGACCGGGGCGATCTCATCTCGTTCGACATGGGCGGCACCACCGCCAAGGCCTGCCTGATCGAGAATGGCGAAGTTGCCATCGCGACCGAACTCGAGGCGGCCCGCGTCAACCGCTTCACCAAGGGGTCGGGCCTGCCGATCCGCACGCCCGTCATCGATCTCATCGAGATCGGGGCCGGCGGCGGCTCGATCGCCGAGGTCGATCGGGTCGGCCTGCTGAAGGTCGGGCCGCGCTCGGCCGGTTCGGTTCCGGGTCCAGCCTGCTACGGCAAGGGCGGCACCGAACCCACGGTCACTGACGCCAACCTGCTGCTTGGCTACTACGATCCGACCTTCTTCCTGGGCGGCCGGATGCCGATCGACATCGACGCCGCCCGGCGCGCCATGCAGGGTCTGGCAGACGCGCTCGGCCTGAGCGTCGAGGAAGCGGCGGCCGGCATCCACGATCTGGTCGTCGAGAACATGGCCGCTGCGGCGCGCGTTCACATCGTCGAGAAGGGCAAGGACCCGCGCAGCTTCGCGATGATCGCCTTCGGCGGCGCCGGTCCCGCCCACGCGGTCGACGTTGCCCGCGTGCTCGGCGTACGCGAGGTTATCGTGCCGCCGGCATCGGGCGCGGCCTCGGCACTTGGCTTTCTCGCCGCTGCGCCGAGCTTCGAGACCGTTCGCTCGCTGAGGGTGGAGGTGCGCCCGGCGACCGACTTCGCCGAGGCCAACGCGATCCTGCGCGATCTCCAGGCTGCAAGTGCCGAGCAGGTCGCAGCGCTCGGCGTACCGTCCGGCGAGATCACGGCAACGCGGTTTGCCGACATGCGCCTGATCGGACAGATGCACGAGGTGACGGTCGAACTGCCGGCCGGCCCGCTTGGCCCGGCGATGCTGTCCGAACTCGTTGCGCGTTTCGAGGCGGACTACACGCGCCAGTTTTCGGCGATGCCTGAAGGCGTTCGTCCCGAGATCACCAATCTGCGCGTGCGCTGTTCGGCCCGCGTGCCCGATCTCGAAGCACGCCCCCATGTCGACCGGGAGACGGGCGAGGCCCGCAAGGGCACGCGCCGGGCCTGGTTCGGCGACGGCTATGTGGAGACGACCGTCTTCGATCGCTACGCGCTCGTCCCCGGCGACACGATATCCGGACCGGCGATCATTGAGGAAACCGAATCGACGACCATCGTGCCGCCTGGCTGCACCGTCGGCATCGACCAGGATCTGAGTCTGCGGATCGAGGTCTCCGTCGACACCAGCAAGGACCTCGGTCTCGGTGATGATCCCGGCGAGGAAGCGATCATCGCGCGTCTGGAGTCCGATCCGGTGACGCTGGAGATCATGTGGAGCCGCCTCGTCTCGGTGACCGAGGAGATGTGGCACACCGTCTGCCGGACGGCCTTCTCGCTGGTGATCTCCGAGGCGCAGGACTTCGCTTGCGATCTGCTCGACCTCAATGGCGATACGCTCGCCCATTCGCCGCGCGCAATGCCGGTATTCAACCTGACGCTCCCGCGCGCGGTCAAGGCGCTTCTGAAGGCCTACCCCATCGAAACGCTTCAGCCCGGCGACGTTCTGATCACGAACGATCCCTGGCTGTGCGCCGGCCATCTGTTCGATATCGCCGTCGTCACGCCGATCTTCCACAAGGGGCGGGTCGTCGCGCTTTCGGGCACGGTCGGCAACGTCAACGACATTGGCGGCACGCGCGACTGGCTTTCGGCCCGCGAGGTCTACGAGGAAGGCTTCCAGATACCGCCGATGAAGCTGTACGAAGCGGGCCGCCCCAACCGCACGCTGTTCAGCCTCCTGGAGAAGAACGTCCGCACGGCCGATCAGGTGCTCGGCGATCTGGCCGCCCTCGTCGCCGCCAACGAGATCGGCGCGCAACGGCTTGCCAGCTTCATGGCAGATTACGGCCTTGACGATATCGGCCCGCTCGCAAGGCTGATCCAGCACAAGTCCGAGACGGCCATGCGCAGCGCCATTGCGGCCCTGCCCGACGGCGTCTACCGGTCGGAATCGTGGAACAACCCGTTCGGAACGCCGATGCGCCTCCCGGTCACGCTGGAAGTGGCCGGCGACGAAATCCGCGTCGACTTCGAAGGCGCGCCGCCGCAGCTTGCCAAGGGCGGCATCAACTGCACGCTCAGCTACACGGCGGCGCACGGAGCCTATCCGATCAAGTGCATGCTCACACCGGAGGTACGGTCCAACGCCGGCTGCTACCGGCCGATCTCCATCGATGCGCCGGAAGGCTCGATTCTGAACGCGCGCTATCCCGCCTCGGTCAATCTCAGAACGCGCACCGGCTGGTATATCGCCCCGGCGATCTTCTCGGCGCTCGCTCCGGCCGCGCCTGATCGCGTGCTCGCGCCGACCGGCCTGCCCTTCACCTCCAACATCTATGGCGACACGGCCGACGGCGGCACCTATGCCGACGTCCTGTTCGCCGGCGGCGGACAAGGCGCCTCGGCCAGGGGTGACGGCAAGAGCGGCCTTCTCTGGCCGACCTCGGCATCGAACACGTCGATCGAACTGTTTGAATCACGGGTGCCGATCCTGGTTCTGGAGAAGTCTTTCATCGCCGATTCAGGCGGACCGGGACGTCACCGGGGCGGTCTCGGCCAGCGCATGCGCTTCCGGCGCCTCGACGGCTCCGGCGGCCCCATGCTGAGCACGCTTTATCCCGAAGGCGTGACCAACCCCGCCGGCGGCCTGTTCGGCGGCGGCGCCTGCATTCCGGCGTCGGCCCGGATCCATTCACTGGACGGCGCCGTGCTGCGCGATTGCGAAACGGGCGCGCTGGTCGAAATCGAAACCGACGAGGAGATCTTCCACGTCGTCGTGGCGGGCGGCGCCGGATATGGTGATCCGTCCGAGCGGAGCCCCGAGATGATCGAAGCCGATCTGGAAGCAGGGCTCGTCACCACCGAAGGCGCCGAACGCGACTATGGCTACCGCGCCGAACCCGGTGCGGAAAGCCGGACGGCGGAGGCGGCATCTCGATGACCGGTCCCGCACATCATCCATACCGCCCCGTAAGGGCTCTCGCTCAGCAATCGTGGAGGAGAATCTCATGCTGAAACTCGACAGACGCCAACTGATGGTCGGCACCATGGCCGCAACGGCCGCCGCCGCGCTGCCCGGAGTGGCCATGGCCCAGCAGGGCAAGACCCTGGTGATCGGCAACCAAGGCGCGCAGACCCATTTCGACCCACACGCCGGTCAGGACTATCCGACCTCGGTGCTGATGCGGAACCTCTACGATTCACTCGTCGATGCCGTTGGCGCGCCGCCGCAGATCGTGCCGCGCGTGGCGACCGACTGGACGATTTCCGAGGACGGTCTCGTCTACACCTTCAACCTCAACCCCGAAGCGCACTTCCACGACGGAAGCCCGATCACGGCCGAGGCGGTGAAATACTCCTTCGACCGCATCCAGGCGATCGGACGCGGCAACAACTGGATGATCGAGGGCGTCGTCGGGCCCGACACGATCGAAGTGGTCGACGATCACACGGTCGTCTTCACCCTGATGGAGCCGTTCGCGGCCTTCCTGCAGGTCCTGCCGTGGATTTCGATCGTCAACCCGGCAATCATCGAGGCCAACGCCGGCGACGATATGGGCCAGACCTATCTGCTCAACAACACGGCCGGTTCCGGACCGTTCACCGTCGGTCGCTACGAGCCCGAGAGCGTCATCGTGTTCAACCGCGACCCGGACGGCTGGCGTGAGGGCGGCGGCAACGCTGACACCATTGTCTGGCGTTATGTACGCGAGAACACCAACCAGCGGCTGATGCTCCAGCGCGGCGAGATCCATATGGCCGTCGACCTGACGAGCGACGACATGAAGGCGCTCGAAGGCATGCGGGGCGTCAAGACCGTCATCGAGCCCGGTGACCGGACCTTCTCCATGAAGATGAACACCGAGGTCGGCCCGACCGCGGACGTGAATCTGCGCAAGGCGATCTCTTACGCCTTCGATTATGACGAGATGCTGCGCGTCGCCGGCTATGCCGACCTGATGCAGGGCCCGCTGCCCTCGAACCTGTTCGGACACGACAGCGATCTGGAAGTGCCGCGCCGCGACCTCGAAAAGGCGCGCGAATATCTGGCCAAGAGCGCCTATCCGGACGGCGGCATCACGCTCGACGCGGTCTATGTGACCGGCCTCGAACAGGTTCGCCTGTGGCTGCTGGTGCTGCTCGACAGCCTGCGCGACATCAACATCGACCTCAACATCATCCCCGCGACTTGGCCCGACATGCTGCGGATGGCCGAAAGCCCCGAGAGCTTCCCGGACATCTTCACCGTCTATCTGGCGATGGGTTATGCCGACCCCGACGTGATCGCGTTTGCCGGCTATCACTCGAGCCGCAACGGCGGCTGGCAGAACCCGGTCTACAACAACCCCGAGGTGGACTCGCTGATCGAGCAGGCCCGTTTCGAGCCCGATACCGAACGCCGGCTCGAACTCTACGAGGAACTGCAGGGCAGGATCGTCGACGACGCACCCGACATCTTCGGCGTGGTCGAGCGGTCCAAGGTCGGCCTTCGCGACAACGTGGAAGGCTTCGTCTTCACCCCCATCATCGTGCAGGCGGTGGACTTCTTCCCGCTGTCCCTGACCGACTGACCGCGAGCTGAGCGACAATGCTTCGATACGCCCTTTTCCGTATCGCACTGATGGTGCCGTTACTGATCGGGCTGTCATTGCTCGTGTTCCTGATCGGGCGGGTCCTGCCGGGTGATCCGGTGGGGCTCGCCGCAGGGCCCTATGCCAGTCAGGAAGAACGCCAGGCGATCGCGGCCGAATACGGCCTCGATCAGCCGCTTCCGATTCAGTACTGGAACTACGTCACCGGCGTGCTGGAGGGCGACTTCGGACGATCGCTGATGACGCGACGGCCGGTGGCCGGCGATCTGGCGAACTATCTGCCGGCGACGCTGGAACTGGTCTTCTTCGCGCTGCTGCTAGCAATCGTCATCGGCATTCCGCTCGGTCTGATCGCCGGCGTCAAGCGCAATGGCAAGACCGATGTGGCGATCGCCGCCGGCTCGGTTTCGGCCATGTCCATGCCGCCCTTCTTTCTGGGGCTGGTGCTGCAGCTCGTCTTTGGCATGATGCTGTCATGGCTGCCGCTCAGTGGGCGCCTGCCGTTCACGGTGACCCCGCCACCCGGCGTCACCGGCCTTTATACGATCGACAGCCTGATCGCCGGCGACTTCACCGCATTCCGGTATTCGTTGCTGCATCTCATCCTGCCGGCCGTGACGATGGCGCTCGCGCCGATCGCGACGATTTCGCGGATCATGCGCGCTTCGACCATCGAGGTGCTGCAGAAGGATTATGTCCAGACCGAACGCGCGCTCGGCCTGCCTTCCTCGCTGATCCTGTTCAAATACGTCTCCAAGAACGCGGCGTCGGCGACGCTGACACTGATCGGCCTTTATGTGGGATGGCTCTTGGGCAGCACCGTGCTCGTCGAAAAGGTGTTCGACTGGCCGGGCATCGGCCTTTACGCGACCAACGCAATCCTCAACCAAGACTTCAATCCCGTACTGGCGGTCACATTGGCGATCGGCGTGATCTTCATCTTCGCCAACCTGATCGTCGACATGCTGTACGGCGTGCTCAATCCAAGGGTCAGCCACAGGAAATGACGCAAGCCGCTGAAACCTCTGTCGACACCGCCCCCAAGCGCTCCTCGCGGCGCACCAACTGGGCCCGCGGCTTCTATCGGTTCCGGCAGAATCCGCTGTCCGTGGCCGGGCTGATCGGGGTCGTGTGCCTGCTGTTCATCGCCGCGTTCGGGCCGCAGCTTGCCCCCTACCCCGAACATCTGGCGGGGGAGATCAACGTGGCCGACCGTTTCCAGCCGCCCTCGGCCGAGTTCTGGTTCGGCACCAACGAAGTCGGCCAGGACGTGTTCTCGCTGGTCCTCGCCGGCGCCCAGGTGTCGCTGCTGAGCGGTATCGCCGTGATCATCCTCGCCACGCTGATCGGCACGGTGATCGGCGTGATCGCAGGCTATTTCGGCTCCTGGCTCGACGAAATCCTGATGCGCTTCACGGATCTCATCCTGACGCTTCCCGGACTGATCCTCGCCATGGCGATCGCCGCCGGGCTCGGGCCGAGCATCCCCAACATGATCCTGGCGCTTGCCCTGGCATGGTGGCCCGGCTTCGCCCGCATGGCGCGCGGCGAAGTTCTTTCCACCAACGCCGAACTCTACGTCACCGCGGCTCGGGCGCAGGGCGCTGGCAACATGCGCATCCTCACACGCCATATCCTGCCGAACATCACTTCGCCGGTGATCGTGAAGATGTCGCTCGATGTCGGCTTTGCCATCATCGCGGTGGCCTCGCTCGGCTTCATCGGCATCGGCGTCCGGCCGCCGACGCCCGAGTGGGGCGTGATGCTGTCGGTGTCGCGCACCAATCTCCCGCACTACTGGTGGACCGCCATCTTTCCCGGCTTCGCCATCTTCCTGTCGGTGCTGAGCTTCAACTTCCTCGGCGACGGCCTGCGCGACGTGTTCGATCCGAGGGCGCGCCGATGAGCCTTCTGCAGATCAAGGACCTGCGCCTGACCATGCGCAGCTTCGAGGGCGAGAACCTGGTGCTCGACGGTGTCGGCCTCGATGTGGAGAAGAACGCCATTTCCGGGATCGTCGGCGAGACCGGCTCGGGCAAGTCGCTGACCGGCCTTTCCGTCTCCCGCCTGGTGCCGACCCCGCCGGGCCGGTATCTGGGCGGCACGATCCGTTTCGATGGTCAGGACCTGATGCGCGCCTCCGAAGAGGAGATGCGGCGGCTGCGCGGCCGCCAGATCGGCATGATCTTCCAGGACCCCACCACCAACCTCAACCCGGCGTTCCGCATCAGCACGCAGATGATCGACATCGCGCTGAACGTCGCCCGGACCGACCCCGGCCTGATCGGCGTATCGGCGCGCGCTTCAAGAGCCGAAAGAAGACGCGCGGCGCGGCGGCGCTGCGTCGAACTGCTTGGTCTGGTCGGCATTCCGGAGCCGGACAGCCGGATCGACGCCTATCCGCACACCTATTCGGGAGGCATGCGCCAGCGCGTCCTGATCGCCATGGCGCTGATCGGGCAGCCGCGGCTTCTGATCGCTGACGAACCGACCACCGCGCTCGACGTCTCCGTTCAGGCGCAGGTTCTGGAACTGATGAGCTCGTTCGTCCGCGACCGCGACCTGACGATCATGTTCATCACCCACAATATCGGCGTGGTTGCGCAGATCTGCACCGATGTCTCGGTGATGAACACCGGACGGATCGTCGAGAGCGGCGATGTCCATTCCGTGCTCAAGAACCCGCAACACGGCTACACGCGCGAACTGCTCGGGGCGGTGATGACGAAGGACACGCCCCGGCCCGAGCGCCGCAAGGTCCTTGCTGGGAGTGTTCCATCATGACCGTGCTCCAGGTGCAGAATCTGACCAAGAGCTACTCCGTGCCGGGCGACTATTTCGGTCGCGGCGGCGAGACGATCACCGCGCTCGACGATGTCAGCTTCGAGGTTCGGCGCGGCGAGACCGTCGGCATCGTCGGAGAGTCCGGCTCAGGCAAGTCCACGCTCTCGCGCATCATCCTGGGCCTCGAACAGCCCGACGCCGGCCGGATCGTCTTTGACGGCGTCGACCTTGCGACCCTGTCGCGGCGCGAGCTTCGCGCCATCCGCGCGCGCATTCAGGTCGTCTTCCAGGATCCGTACGCGTCGCTCAACCCGCGTATGTCGGTGCATGACCTGATTGCCGAACCCATGGAGGTCCACCGCGACACGATGGGGATCAGCCGCAGGGCGATCACCGACCGGGTCGCCGAGCTGCTGACGCTCGTGCAGATGCAGGAAGACCACATGCACCGCTATCCGCACGAATTCTCAGGCGGCCAGCGCCAGCGCATCGGCATCGCGCGTGCGCTGGCGTGCAAGCCCGAACTGATCGTGCTCGACGAGCCGACCTCGGCGCTCGACGTTTCAGTTCAGGCCCAGGTGCTCGAACTGCTCATCGGGCTGCAGGACGAACTCGGCCTGACCTATCTTTTCATCAGCCACGACCTCGCCGTAGTCCGTTACCTGTGCGAGTCAGCCATTCTCGTCCGCAAGGGCAGGCTGATCGAGAGCGCGCCCATCGAGCAGCTCTTCACGACCCCGCAAAGCGACTATGCCCGCACGCTGATCGGCGCCATGCCGGACATTGATCCCGACAAGTCGCCCTACCGAACCTGACACCGCAAACCATTGGAGAAGATGAGTGCCGAACGAGAAGCCCGTATGGGACATCGTCGATCAGAAGAAGCCCGCCTTCATCGAGCTGAGCGACCGGGTCTGGGACAATCCCGAACTCCAGTACCGGGAACATGCCTGCGTCGGCATGCATCGGCAGATGCTGGAGGCGGAGGGCTTCAGGATCGTCGACCGACTGGCGGGGATCGAGACCGCCGTCATGGGAGAGGCCGGCGAAGGCGGCCCGGTCATCGCGATCCTCGGCGAGTTTGACGCGCTGCCCGGCCTCAGCCAGGTCGCGGGCCTGGACGAACAGAAACCGGTCGAACCGGGCGGCAACGGTCATGGCTGCGGGCACAACCTGCTCGGCGCCGGCGCACTTCTGGCCGCGTCCGCGGTCAAGGATTTCCTCGCCGCCAACAACCTGCCCGGCCGCATTCGCTACTACGGCTGCCCGGCCGAGGAAGGCGGCGCGGCCAAGACCTTCATGACCCGCGATGGCGTTTTCGATGACGTCGACATCGCGCTGTCCTGGCATCCGACGGCGTTCAGCGGGATCATTCCGCCGCTGACCCTGGCCGTGACCATGATGGATTTTCACTTCACGGGACGCGCGGCGCATGCGGCGGTCTCGCCGCATCTTGGCCGCAGCGCGCTCGACGCGGTCGAACTGATGAGCGTCGGCGTCAACTATCTGCGCGAGCACGTACCGCAGGATTGTCGCATCCACTATGCCCTGCTCGACAGCGGTGGGATGGCGCCCAACGTGGTGCAGGCGCAGGCCCGCGTGCGCTATTCGATCCGGGCGCTCACGACCCCGGACATGCAGGCGCTGGTCGAGCGCGTGAAGGCCGTCGCCGAGGGCGCCGCCACCATGACTGGCACCAGTGTCGAGTGCAACGTCGTCACCGCAATGTCCGAAGTGCTCGACAATTCGCCCCTTTATGCCCTGCTGCACAGGAACATGATGGAACTCGGCCCCACGCCCTTCGACGACGAGGACCGCGACTTCGCCCGCCGCATGCAGGCCACCATGACCGCCGACGATATCGAGGCGGCACATCTGGCCGCCGGCGTGCCACGCTCGGACGCGCCGTTGTGCGATACGATCGTTCCGCTCGAAACGCGCGGCGTCCCGATGCTGGGCTCGACCGATCTGGGCGATGTGAGCTGGGTCGTTCCCTTCGCCCAGGCAGGATCGGCCACCTATGCGATCGGTACGCCGGGCCATAGCTGGCAATTGACCGCCCAGGGCAAGTCACCGGCCGCGCACAAGGGCATGGTGCACGTCGCCAAAGCGCTTGCCGGCACTGCGCTCGATCTGTTCGCTGACGACGATCTGATCGAGACGGCCAAGCGCGACCTGAGCGAACGCCTCGCCAAAGCGCCCTACAAGTCTCCCCTGCCCGAGGGCCTCCAACCACAGGTGCCCGCATGACGATCATGACCACCACGAGCGCCGACGTGGCGCCCCTCTTCAAACCGTTCGGCGTGCGCGACCTGACCGTGAAGAATCGCTTCGTGATGGCGCCGATGACGCGATCACGCTCCCCGCGCGGCGTGCCGACCCAGGAAGTCGTCGACTATTATCGCCGCCGTGCCCAATCCGAGGTCGGGCTCATCCTGACCGAGGGCACGGTCATCGACAGGCCGTCCTCCAAGAACGACCCGAACGTGCCGCACTTCCACGGAACCGAGGCGCTTGCGGCCTGGCAAGAAGTGGCCGACGCCGTCCATGCCGCAGGCGGCCGGATCGCCCCGCAAATCTGGCATGTCGGACCGCGCCGCGATCACCGGGTGGAATGGACCCCGCCCGGGCCGGTCGACACCGCGTCGGGCCTCGTCGACTTCGACAGCCCCCGGCTTCCGCCGATGGACGAAAACGCCATTGCCGACACGATCGCCGCGTTCGGCGCGGCCGCGAACGAAGCCGTCAGGCTGGGGTTCGATGCGGTCGAGATTCACGGCGCGCATGGCTATCTGATCGATGACTTCTTCTGGCACGTATCCAACCTCAGGTCCGACCGCTGGGGCGGCGCGACGGTGCGCGAGCGCGCCCGCTTCGGAGCCGAGGTCGTGGCGGCCGTGCGGCGGGTCATGCCCGAGGGCATGCCGCTGATCTTCCGCCTGTCGCAGTGGAAGGGCGTCGACTACGACGCGCGCGTCGCGCAAACCCCGCAGGAGATGGCCGAGTGGCTGGAACCACTGGCCGAGGCCGGGGTCGACATCTTCCATTGTTCGCAGAGGCGATTTTGGGAGGCCGCATTCGACCAGTCCGATCTCAACCTCGCCGGCTGGGCCAAGAAGGTCTCCGGCCTACCGACGATCACCGTCGGTTCGGTCGGCCTTTCGGGGGAGTTCATCGCCGGCGTCAATGGCGAGCGCTCCGAGCCGCGCGGTCTCGACGAACTGATGCGCCGTTTCGATCGCGGCGACTTCGATCTCGTCGCGGTCGGCCGGGCCTTGCTCGCAGACCCCGAATGGGTGAAGAAAATCCGGCACCGTCAGTTCGATCAACTAAGGGCGTTCGATCCGCAAGTGCTGAAGAGCTATTATTGATGGGGCGGCCTTGGTCCGGGCTTTGGGTTCATGACCTTGGCGAAGAGACGATGAGGGGTAGCGACAGCATGGATATTCTTGCCGCGTTGAGACAAACGACTTGCAAGCGGCCTGCGCGCAGATCGCCGAACGGACGCGCGTGCGGGGCCTTCGACAAGGGCCGGCCTGCCGGAACGCTGTTCGAGTCGGCACCGACATGCCGCGACTGCCGCTATGCGGGCCGGAGCATCCGGTCATGAGCCAGGATCATCTTTCCACCTTCGCGCGTGGGCTGGACGTCATTCGCGTCTTCACCCATCACAAGCCCCGCCTTACCCTCAGCGAGGTCGCAGCGGAGACGGGTCTGACCCGCGCGACCGCACGACGCTTCCTGCTGACGCTGGTCAAGGAGGGCTATGTAGGCGTCGAGGGGCGCTATTTCAGCCTCCTGCCCAAGGTCTTCGATCTGGGCTTTTCGGTGTTCGTTTCGATGGACATCTGGGATGTCGCAAAGCCCATCATCGACGAACTGGCCGAAGAACTTCAGGAGTCGGTCAATGCAGCGATCCTCGACAATGATGCCGTGATCTATCTGGCAAGGGCCCAGCCGAACCGCATGGTGTCGGTCGGCATCAGGGTCGGCCACCGCATGCCGGCCTATGCCGGCTCGACCGGGCGCATCCTGCTGGCCGCACTCTCCGAACAGGATCTGCGCGAATATCTCGAGAACACCACCCTCACTGCCATCACCCCGGCGACCATCACCTCCAAGGTTCGGCTGCGCGACGAAATCGAACAGGCCCGCAAGCAGGGCTACGCCTATGTCGAGGATGAACTTGAAATCGGCCTTCGGTCGATCTCGGTGCCGATCCGCAACCTCGACAGCGACGTCGTCGCCGCGCTGAACATCGGTTGCCCGTCCGGAAGGGTCGATGAGGAAACCATGCGCGGGCCGATGCTGACCGCCCTGCGCGAGGCATCGCAGCGGATCACCGACAGCCTTCGCGGGTGAAGGCGGCGCCCTTCGGGCGAGCAGGACATCAACGGCTGATCACTTGCATCTTTGCCGGCGCTGCGCCATCTGGCGCTCATGAGTGAAACGCTCGCCACCGCCCCGCCTGAACGCGACATGATCGCCGGCCTGTTTCACGCCGCGCCCGGCTCGCCGCCGGTCGAATGGCGCATCGCCGACGGGCTGACCGATTACGAAGAGGCGCTCGAGGCCATGCAGGCGCGCGCCGAGGCGATCAGGGCGGGCACGGCGAACGAACTGGTCTGGCTGGTCGAACACCCCCCGCTCTATACGGCCGGCACCAGCGCCGACCCCGCCGACCTGACGGACCCGGACCGGTTCCCGGTCTACGAGACAGGGCGCGGCGGCCAGTACACCTATCACGGGCCCGGCCAGCGCGTGGCCTATGTCATGGTCGACCTCAAGCGCCGACGCCAGGACGTGCGCGCCTTCGTCGCCGCGCTCGAGGCGTGGATCATCGGCACGCTCGACCGGTTCAACGTGCATGGCGAGCGGCGCGAGGATCGCGTCGGCGTCTGGGTCCGGCGGCCCGAACGGGCCGGCTCCGCGCCGGGCGTCGTCGCCGAGGACAAGATCGCCGCGATCGGCATCCGCCTGCGCAAATGGGTCTCGTTCCACGGCGTTTCGATCAATGTCGAGCCGGATCTGAGCCATTATGGGGGCATCGTGCCCTGCGGCGTGTCGGACCATGGCGTGACCAGCCTCGTCGATCTCGGCCTGCCGGTCACGATGGCCGATCTCGATGTCGCGCTGAAGGCCGAGTTCGAGACGGTCTTCGGGCCGGTCGTCTGATCCCTACTCGAACTCCAGGATCACCGCGTCCACCGCGAGGCTGTCGCCGACCTCGGCGTGGATGACAGAGATCGTGCCGTCGCGCTCGGCGCGCAGGACGTTCTCCATCTTCATCGCCTCGATGACCGCGAGCGTCTGGCCGGCCTGCACGGTCTGTCCGACCTCGACGGCCAGCGAAACCACCAGCCCGGGCATCGGGCAGAGAAGCTGCCTGGACGTATCGGCGACGGCCTTTTCCGGCATCAGCCCCTCGAGGCGCGCCACATGCGGCTGCATGACATGGGCGATGACCTGATGACCGCGCCAGTCGATGCGAACGCCGTTCGTCTCCGGCCTGATCTGCGCGACCACGGCCTGCCCGTCGACGGTGCCGGTCCACAGCACGTCGCCGAGCCTGAAACCGGTTTCGACGAAGACCGGTTGGCCCTCCTCCAGCGTCACCGACATCGACCAGCGCTCGCCCGGACGCGGCTCGGCCACGCGCATGTCGAAATAGTCGCCGCCGAGCTTGACGACCCAGTCTTCGCCCAGCCGGCCCGAATGCGGCGCGATCCGCCCGGCGTGGCGGTCGAGCCTGTCCTTGCGGATCAGTTCGACCGACAGCGCGATGGCCGCCAGCGTCTGCCGCGCCTCCTCGTTCGGCTCGGCCGATGCGAAACCGTCCGGATACTCCTCGGCGATGAAATTGGTCGTCAGGCGCCCGTCGCGCCATCGCGGATGCGCCATCAGCGAGGACAGGAAGGGGATGTTGTGGGCGATGCCGTCGATCACGAAAGCGTCGAGCGCGTCACCCATCGCATCGATGGCCGCCGCGCGCGTCGGCGCCCAGATGCACAGCTTGGCGATCATCGGATCGTAGAACATGGAAATCTCGGCGCCCGCGAACACGCCGGTGTCGTTGCGCACGGCCAGATCGTCCTTGCGCAGTTCCGCCGGCGGCCGATAGCGCGTCAGCCGGCCGATCGAGGGCAGGAAGCCGCGCACCGGATCCTCGGCATAGACGCGGCTTTCGATCGCCCAGCCATCGAGCTCGATGTCCTCCTGCCGGAAGGCCAGCTTCTCTCCGGCCGCCACACGGATCATCTGCTCGACCAGATCGAGGCCGGTGACGAGTTCGGTCACCGGATGCTCGACCTGCAGTCTTGTGTTCATTTCGAGGAAGTAGAAATTTCGGTCCTTGTCGACGATGAACTCGACCGTGCCGGCGCTCTGATAGTCGACCGCCCTTGCCAGCGCGACGGCCTGCTCGCCCATCGCCGCGCGGGTTTCCTCGTCAAGGAACGGTGATGGCGCCTCCTCGATCACCTTCTGGTTGCGACGCTGGATCGAGCATTCGCGCTCGCCCAGATGGATGCAGTTGCCATGTGCGTCGGCGAGCACCTGGATCTCGATGTGCCGCGGCTGCTCGACGAACTTCTCGATGAAGATGCGGTCGTCGCCGAAGCTGGAGGCGGCTTCGGACTTCGAGCGTTCGAACCCGTCGCGCGCCTCCGCCTCGTTCCAGGCGATGCGCATGCCCTTGCCGCCGCCGCCGGCCGAGGCCTTGATCATCACCGGAAAGCCGATCTGGCCGGCGATGGTGGCGGCTTCGTCAGCGTCGGCGATCAGGCCCATATGGCCCGGTACGGTGGAGACGCCCGCCTCGGCCGCGATCTTCTTGGACGTGATCTTGTCGCCCATCGCCTCGATGGCACGCGGCTTGGGACCGATGAAGACGATGCCTTCCGCTTCCAGCGCCTGACAGAAGGCAGCCCGTTCGGAAAGAAACCCGTAGCCGGGATGAACCGCCTGCGCGCCGGTCTGCCGGGCCGCCTCGATGATCGCATCGATCACCAGATAGCTTTCCGAGGCCGCGGGCGGGCCGATCCGCACCGCTTCGTCCGCCATCTCGACATGCAGCGCGTCCACATCGGCATCCGAATGCACCGCGACGGTCGCGATCCCCAGGCGTTTGGCCGTCTTGATGATCCGGCAGGCGATCTCGCCGCGATTGGCAATCAGGATCTTGTCGAACATGCCCCGCCTTTGTCCCGCTCTTGTTCTGGTCAGCCGGACCTTGATACGGAAAACGCCGGACCGGGCAATCACCGATTGGTCTTAGCGGTCATGGGCCGTCCGCGCCAGCAGCCCCGGAACGAACGACGCCCGCCGATGGCGAGCGGCGGGCGCGTGAAGGATCGTTGGGCCGGGCGGCGTGAAGGTCAGGCGACCCGGTCGATCAGCGGCACAAGGCTCGGATGAACGTCAGGCGACTCCGCCTTGATGAAACGCAGGAGCGCCTTCTCGTTCTCGTGCAGCACGCCGTCGCGACCGATACGCGCGGCGATCCAGTCCGCCTCGTTCTCGCAGATCGTTTCCGCGGCTGCATTGGCGGCGGCAAATCGCTCGTTCTTCTCGCGATAGGCGTTCTCGACGCCGGTCTTCGTCTTCACCGCATCGATGTAGCCGCGCAGGCCACCGGCGACGACGCGGCTGAAGAAGCCGGCAACATCGACGCTCGTGTCGTCGAGCCACTCCTGCCGCCGCAGGGCAACGTCACGATCGACGGCGACATGGCGTGTCGCCGCCATTAGCGAAAAGCCGATCGCCTTGACGAACAGGTCCGACCAGGCCGGATCGTTCTCGGCCTCGACGGTGCGGTCGTTGATGTCGAACAGCACCTCGGCTTCCTCGCGGGTAATCCCGGCCTGCCCGTCACCGCCGAATGCATAGAGGATACGCCGCAGCATCGCGACATCGTCCACAGTCACGACACCGGGCCTGGCCTGCCGGCCGCGCGCCAGCGGGCCGTCGCCGTCCGTGACAACATGGGCGACCTGCTGCAGCGCGAAGGCGCTCAGCCACGCGGGCATGGACTGGGCCTTTTCCATCACCCGCATGAGAAGCTCGAGTTCGGTGCGCGAGCACACGACGCCGTCGCGCGAGATCGCATCGACCAGCCATCGCGCATTGTCCTCGGAGACATAGCCGACCGGCGGCTCCTGGCCGACCAGATAGTCGCCGATCGCCTCGATGAAGAAGACGTCCCACTCCGGCGCGCGTTCACGGCACGAATTGTCGACGGCGAACAGCGCATCGGCTTCCGTCCGGCTTACGACGCCATCCCTGAAGACACCCCGCCGCAGCGCCAGCACGTCCTCGGCGGTCACCGCACCCTTCGACACGATCTCGGCCACGGGCCCGCGCAATACCAGTTCGCCCATCGTCATACCCCGTTCTCCGGACGCACTGCGCCGGTCAAAATCCCGGGGTCAGCCTAGCCGCACCGGCTTGAATTTCGGCTAAGCGACGTGGTTAAGCCAAGCTTGCGATCAACATCATGGAAGGCTCATTGCGATGAGCGATTCGGCTGACGCGCTGGCCGAGGCCTACAATGGGGCGCTCGCGCACGAAAAGGCGGGGCGACGGGACGAGGCGGCGGCGCTCTATCGGCGATGCCTCGAACTCGCGCCGTCCGATCCGTGCGGCGCGGCGATGCGGCTCGCCTCGATGGGACTGGGCCCGCCGCCCGATCGCGCCGGCGATGCATATATGGCGACGCTGTTCGACCAGGTCGCCGACCGGTTCGACCACATCCTGACCGAGGAACTTGGCTATGCGGTGCCGATGCAGGCGTCCGAATGGCTCAAGGCGCATCGACCGGGGCCCTATGACCGGCTCCTCGATCTTGGATGCGGCACGGGGCTCTCGGGGATGATGCTCGAAGACATCTGCGCCCACGCGACCGGCGTCGACATCTCCGAACAGATGGTCGAGAAGGCCGACGAGCGCGCCGCCTATGACGAACTCTACATCAACGAAGCGGTCCATTTCCTTGAAGAATGGGCAAAAAGCGCCGATCGGGCGCACGCGCCCTTCGACCTGATCGTCGCCACAGACGTGCTGCCCTATTTCGGCCCGCTCGAAGCCCTGTTCGACGGAATCGCGGCAAACGCCACCGCGAAGTGCCGCCTCGTCGTCTCGGCCGAGACCCTGCCCCAACTGGCCAGCGCCAATGCAGACTGGTCGGTAACGCCGCACCAGCGGTTCGCCCATTCGGCCACCTATCTGGAAGCGATGTGCGCCCGCGCCGGGTTCGCCGAGATCGAGCTTTGCCAGCCGATCACCGTGCGTCACGAGGAAGGCGCGCCGATCCCCGGCTTTCTGGTGATCGCGGCGACCGGTTAGCTGGGCCGGTAGCCGGCCATCATCTCGCGCTTGCCGGCAAAGCCGGGATGCTTTTGGACGATGAAGCCGGCGTTCCGCAGGTTGCGCCGCACCCAGCCGGCCGCGGTATAGGTCGCAAAGCTGCCGCCCGGCGCGGTGCGCGCGAAGACCGCGTCCATGAGTTCGGCCGACCACATGTCCGGATTGCGCGCCGGCGCGAAGCCGTCGAGATACCAGGCATCGGCGATACCCTCCCACGCCGTGACACGGTCTGGCGCGTCGCCGACATGGACCGTCAGGGTCGTCTGCTCGTCGAGCGGCCACGGCGTCGACGCCGTCGACAGGGCGGGCCAATGCGCAAGCAGGCGATCGCACAGCGGCAGCAGATCCGGCCAACGGCCGATCGCCTTGCGCAATTCGGCCGCCTGCATGGGAAACGCCTCGAACGAATGGAAGTGGAGACGCGCGCCCGGCCGCCGCGCCGCGATCCATTGGCGCCAGGTCTCAAGGGCGTTCAGCCCCGTGCCGAAGCCCAGTTCGGCGATGGTGAAGTCGCCGCCCTCGGACCAGCGGTCCGGCAGCCCGTTATGGCCGATGAAGATGTGAGCCGTTTCGGCGCGGCCATCCTCTCGGGCGTAAAAATGATCGCCAAAGCGCGCCGAAAACGGCATATCGCCGTCCGTCCAGCTCAGTTCGTCCCGGTCGAGCCCGTCACCCAATGTCCGTTTCTCCCGCTCCGTCATCGCCCGACATCGCCGTCATCGGCGGCGGCATCGTCGGGCTGTGGTGCGCTCTTGCCGCGGCACGGCGCGGCGCGCGCGTCACGCTCATCGAAAAGCGCACAATCGGCGCGGGCGCAAGCGGGGGCATGCTCGGCGCGCTGATGCCGCACCAGCCGGTGGGCTGGAACGAGAAGAAACAGTTCCAGCTCGACGGACTGCTGTCGCTCCCCGACCGCATCGCCGACCTGGAAGCGGCAACCGGGCTTTCCTGCGGCTATCACCGGGTCGGCCGGCTGATGCCCATCGCCCACCCCGAAAAGCGCCGGCAGAGCGCGCAATGGGCCGACGGCGCCAAGACACACTGGCCGGACGGGCTGGGGTGGCGGGTCGACGACGCCAACCCCGCGCCCGGCTGGCTTGCCGACACGAGCATGCCGCACGGGGTCAATCACGACACGCTGTCGGCGCGCCTCGACCCGCGCGGCCTCGTCGCCGCGCTGCGCACCGTGCTCGACGGCGATGGGCATGTCACCATCGCGGAAACCACCGCAGTAAGCGGTGTCGCACGCGACGGATCGCTTGCCCTGTCGGACGGCCGCGCGATCACGCCAGGCGCGACGATCATCGCCGCCGGAACCGGCGCATTCCCGCTGATCGATCCGGACGATCCGGCCCGGATAGGCCGCGGCGTGAAGGGCCAGGGTGCCCTCCTCCGGCCGCGGAACCCGCTCGATCCCGACCGGCCGATCCTCTACGACAAGGGCACCTACGTCATCGCCCACGAGAGCGGGCTGGTCGCCGTAGGCTCCACCTCGGAGGACGGGTTCGACGCGCCCGACACGACCGACCGGAAGCTGGACGCGCTGCTCGACACCGCACGAGACCTCTGTCCGGCGCTGGCCGGTGCCGGGATCGTCGAGCGCTGGGCCGGCGTGCGCCCGCGCGCGGCTGGTCGCGAACCGCTGATCGGCCCCCTGCCCGGCTACGCGAACACGATCGTTGCGACCGGCGGCTTCAAGATCACCTTCGCCATCGCGCACCTGATGGCCGACGCGGCGGTCGGTTTCGGGTTGGGCGACGCGCCTTCGCTCCCCGCCATCTTCCGGCCGGAGCACCGGCTCGCACCGACCGGATGAGCCGCCGCATTTCGCGCCGGACGCGCCACGCCACCGGTCCCGCTATCGGCCTTGCAAGCCCCGCGCGGCTGTGTCACCGGATGCGGCGCGAAAGGATGCGCAGATGAGCCAGCCGGCCATGCCGGGCGCCAGCACCGGCGCCGAGACCGAAACGATCCGCAAGGCCGGCCCGCTCGACATCACCGCGCTGGTGACGGTGGCGATGATCTGGGCTTCGGCCTTCATCGCCATCAAGGTGGCCGTGCCCGAGACCGGGCCGCTCTGGCTTGCCGCCAGCCGCGTCGCCATCGGTGCGCTCGTGCTCGCCCCCTATGCGCTCTGGCGCGGGCTCGTGCTGCCGCAGACACTGCGGATCTGGGCCCTCGTCATCCTGATGGCCCTTTTCAACGTGGTCGTGCCGTTCTTTCTGATCTCCTGGGCCGGGCTGACGATCGATGCGGGCATGATGGCGCTTCTGATGGGCACCGGCCCGTTCATGGCGCTGATCGGCAGCCACTTCTTCACCCATGACGACAAGATCAACGCACTCAAGCTGATCGCGGTCGCGCTCGGTTTTTCCGGCGTGTTCGTGCTGGTCGGTGGTGGCGCGCTCGGCCAGTTCGGCAGCACCTACGTGCTCGCCCAGCTTGCCACGCTCGCCGGCTCGCTGTGCTATGCGACATCGGGGCTGATCGTGCGGCGCATTCCGATGCCGCCGACGCGGCTTGCCTTCCTGACCCTGTGCATCAGCGCCGCCATCCTCATCGCCGCGGCGCTGATCGTCGATGGCGTCCCGGACGCGCTGCCCGGCGCGTCCGCGCTGTGGGCGCTGATCTATCTGGGCGCGTTTCCGACCGGCCTTGCCTATGTGATGCGTTACCAGCTCATCCGCGCGATCGGCTTTTCCACCTTCGCCCTTTCGATCTACATGATCCCGCCGTTCGGCGTTCTGCTCGGCTTCGTCATCCTGGGCGAAGCGCTTCAGCTCAAGGTGATCATCGCGCTCGCGCTCATTCTCGCCGGGCTCTATTTCGCCCGGCGCGGCAGCGGCGCCGCCGCGCCCCCAAGCGGGCCGGCGCGATGAGGATCGGGCTCTCCGAAAGCCGCGCCGCCGGCAAGCGGATCGACGCGCTGGACGTTGCCCGCGGCGTCGCGCTGGTCGCGATGGCGACCTATCACTTTTCCTGGGATCTCGACTATTTCGGCTATCTGCCGCCGGGCAGTTCGACCACCGGCGTTCTCAAGCTCTATGCGCGTTCGATCGCCTCGTCGTTCCTGTTTCTGGTCGGCGTGGGGCTCGTTCTGGCCCACGCCAACGGCATCCGCTGGCGCGCCTTCGCCCGCCGCTGGGTCAAGATCGCCGCCGCCGCCCTGCTGATCTCGGTCGTCACCTTCTTCGCCACGCCGCAGAGCTTCGTCTTCTTCGGTATCCTGCACCACATCGCCTTCGCCTCGATCGCCGGGCTGGCCTTCCTGCGGCTGCCCTGGTGGGGGTTGCTTGTGCTGGCGGCCGCCACCTTCGCGGTCACGCCGCTGCTGCAGACGCCGCATTTTGCGACGATGGCGACCTACTGGACCGGCCTGTCGTCGATCCAGCCGCAGACCAACGATTTCGTGCCGGTGCTGCCCTGGTTTGCTGCGGTGCTCGCCGGCATGGGCGTCGGCAGGCTCGTCTTCATCGCCCGGACCCCGCCGGGTGTGCTCACGCCCGGTGGCTGGACCGCGAAAAGCTCCGTCAGCCGTCTGCTCGCATTGTTCGGCCGCTGGAGCCTGACCTTCTATCTGTTGCACCAGCCGATCCTGTTCGGCCTGGTGCTCGCCTATGCGCAGGCCTTCCCCGCCGCCCGAGATTTCTCGAGCGCCTGCAACCGCGCCTGCGCGCCGCAGTTCGGCGTCGAACGCTGCATCGCCTACTGCACCTGCGCCGAAGCCGAACTGGCGGCGGCCGACAAGCTGACGCTCCTGGAGTCCGATCCCTCGCTCGCCCAGACCGACCTTGAGACATCGGCGATCATCGCCCAATGTGCGTTCGAGGCCGGCATCAACGCCAACGAACAAAGCCAATGAGCGATCGCAGCCATCCCGAAGACCGTCCGAACACGATCCCCTGGCCGCCCATCCTGCTGGTCGGCTTCATCGCGCTCGGCTTCGCGCTCGGCCGGTTCGTCCCGCTGGGATGGCCCGCCGGCATGTGGGGCGATCTGCTGACCGGGCTCGGTCTGTTTCTGATCATCCTCGCCCTGATCATCGACGTCACCGCAATGCGCACGATGGCCGCCGCGAAGACCACGATCCTACCACACCAGCGCTCCGATCATCTGGTCACGCGCGGCATCTTCCGCTTCAGCCGCAACCCGATCTATGTCGCCAATGTCATGCTGATCGCGGGCATCGGCCTGTTCGCCGGAAATGCGTGGCTGCTGCTGCTTGCGCCGGTCGACGGCCTTGCGACGCAGAAGCTGGCGATCGAGCGCGAAGAGGCGCATCTGGAGGCCCGCTTCGGCAAGACCTATCGCGACTACAAGAAGAAGGTGAACCGCTGGATATGATCCGGCGACCGCCGGCTAGGACGCAACGCGCAGTTCGGCGAGCCGGTTCAGGCAATTCTCCTCGACCTGGTCCAGTTCGGCGAGCGTTTCCTCGATGTCCTTGCGCTTCTGGCGAAGTTCAGCGCGACGTTCCTCGACCCGGGCGATGATCGTGCGCATCTGGCCCGCCTCCCCGGGCGGTTCCTTGTACATCTGGATGATCTCGCGAATCTCGGCGATCGAAAATCCCAGCCGCTTGCCGCGCATGATCTGCTTGATCAGATGACGATCACCGGGGCGGAAGAGCCTGGTCCGTCCCCGGCGGACCGGCGCGATCAGCCCCTCATCCTCGTAGAACCGCAGGGTTCGCGTCGAGACGCCGAACTCCCGCGTCAGTTCGGTGATCGTGTAGAATTCGCGCATCCGCTCCCCGGCCGCAGGCGCGATCCGGCTCCTGTTGAGAAGCCGACAGTCTAGAAACTCTTACGTAAAAGTCAATTTCGCAAGGGCGCCATTTCGGCCGCTCAGATGCCGAACCAGACCGCCGCCAGCCCCAAAAAGGCAAAAAAGCCAACAACATCGGTGACCGTGGTCACGAAGACGCTCGACGCGACCGCCGGATCGACCTTCATCCGGTCGAGAATCAGCGGCACGAAGATGCCGGCCAGCGCCGCGCAGACCATGTTGACGACCATCGCGATGGCGATGACCACGCCCAGCCCCGGCGTCCAGAACCACAGCGTCGCGACGATGCCGATGACGACGGCGAACAGCACGCCGTTCAGCAGGCCGACCAGCGTCTCGCGTCGGATGATCCGGCCGGCATTGTAGATGTCGAGTTCACGGGTCGCCAGCGCCCGGACGGTCACGGTCATCGTCTGGGTGCCCGCATTGCCGCCCATCGAGGCGACGATCGGCATCAGGACCGCAAGCGCCACCATTTCCTGGATCGTCGCGTCGAACAGGCCGATGACGAAGGACGCGAGCACGGCCGTGCCCAGATTGATCATCAGCCAGGTGAAGCGGGAGCGGGTCGTCTCGATCACCGAGTCCGACAGTTCCTCGTCGCCGACACCGCCGAGCGCCAGAATGTCCTCCTCGGCCTCTTCCTGGATCACGTCGACCACGTCGTCGATGGTCAGAACGCCCACCAGCCGCTCGTTCTCGTCGATCACGGCGGCCGACAGAAGGTCGTAGCGCTCGAAGATCTGGGCGGCCTCCTCTTGGTCCATCTCGGCGGGCACGGCATGGCGCGTCTCGCGCATGATGTCCTCGATGCGCACCTCGCGCTGCTCGCGCAGGATGCGGTCGAGATCGACCGCGCCGACCAGCCGGAACGTCGGATCGATCACGAAGATTTGGCTGAAACGCTCGGGCAGATCGGCATTGTCGCGCAGATAGTCGATCGTCTGGCCGACGTTCCAGTAGGGCGGCACGGCGACGAAGTCCGCCTGCATGCGCCGGCCGGCGCTGTCCTCGGGATAATCCAGCGAGCGCCTGAGCCTGATCCGCTCGGTGAACGGAATGCGGCCGAGGATGTCGGCCTGCTCGCCCTCGTCCATGTCTTCCAGGATGTAGACCGCATCGTCGCTGTCCAGTTCCTGCAGCGCGAGCGCGATCTGCTCGTTCGGCAGGACCGTGATGATCTCGAGCCGGATCGCGTCGTCGATATGGGTCAGCGCCGAATAGTCGAACCGGTCGCCCAGCAGCGCCACCAGTTCCTGTCGCTCGGAAGGCTCGAGCGCGGCGATCAGGTCGCCCATCTCCGATTCGTGCAGCGGCTCGGTCAGTTCGGCGAGCTGGTCCGTGTCGCCGGCCGAGACGGCGGCGCTCACCTGATCGAGAAAATCGGGCCGGATGACGCCGCTTTCGGCGTAGATGTCCGGATCGGTCGTCTGCTCTTGACTGGCCAAGTCGGCCCACCCCTTTTGACTGATCGTTCGGTCAGGTGCCGGACGCCGCACGCCCCGCCCCGCCGAGGTCTAGCCGCTCGACACGCAAATAGAAATGACGGCCGCGTCGTGCCAGCCCGATTTCGTCACCGGTGCGCGCGATGGCGCAGGGCGGCAAGCGGACCGGCGATCGTTTCGGGCACGTTGTCGATGCCCGACGTGCCGAACGGGCCGCACCGGCCGACGCGCTTGGCGGTCAGGATCGTGCCGGTCACAAGGCCATGGCGGGCGATCGCCTCGTAGCCATATTCCGAGCAGGTCGGCAGATGCCGGCACGTGTTGCCGATGAAGCCCGAAAGCGTGAGCTGATAGAGCCGGATCAGGCCGGTCCCCGCAAGCCGGCCGGGCGTCTTCGGCCAAGGCCCCTGCCAGTTGCGCGACGCGGGCGCCTTCGCTTCGGTGGGATGGGCGCACATGTCAGGCCGCGCTCGCCCGGGCCTCGATCTGGTCGAGCGCATCGAAGACCGCGTCGAACACCAGCAACGTCGAGGCATGCCGGGCGGGATAGTCCTTGACCGGCTGAAGCCAGGCCAGATCCGCGAACCGGCCCGTGGGCGCCGGGCCGCCCTCTTTCAGCATCGCTATCATCGTCTTGCGCAGGGCGCGCAGCGCATCCGCGTCGGTTCCGACGATCTCGCGGGCCATCACCGCCGAGGAGGCCTGGCCGAGCGCGCACGCCTTTACGTCCTGACCGAAGGCGGCGACCCTACCGTCATCCATCGCCAGATCGACGATCACCGTCGAGCCGCACAGCTTCGAGTGCGCCTTCGCGGTCGCATCGGGCGTTTCCAGACGCGTCGCGACCGGCGGATTGCCCGCCAGTTCGAGGATTTTCGCGTTGTAGATCTCGTCGATCATCGCATCCTGCCTGCCCTGCGCTTTCGTGCCCCACCATCGAACTGGTTTTCAACGGCACCGCGATTATATAGGAACCATGAAACGGCGCAGGCAAGTGCGCGGTGGCAGGCTCGCGAGGAGCAGTTCACCCGCGTCGGCGCAGATCCGGGAAACATGGGCAAGCAAGTGGTCCGCCAGAAGTTCCGTGCGTAACAAGACCGCTGCCCAAACAAGGAGACGAGCTATGGACGCCATCGCGCCCGCCACCGCCAACCCAGCCGACGAGCGCCCCAGCCGCGAAGAAGCCGAAGCGGCCGTCCTGACATTGCTCAAGTGGATCGGCGACGATCCGGCGCGCGAGGGTCTCAGGGAGACCCCCTCGCGCGTGGTCAAGGCCTATGAGGAGATGTTCGGCGGCTACGAAAACGACCCCGCCGACATTCTGGGCCGCACCTTCGAGGAGGTGGCCGGCTACGACGATATCGTGCTGGTCCGGGACATCGACTTCCACTCCCATTGCGAGCATCACATGGTGCCGATCATCGGCAAGGCGCACGTCGCCTACCTGCCGCACGACCGGGTGCTCGGCCTTTCAAAGATCGTGCGCGTCGTCGACATCTTCGCCCGCCGCCTGCAGACGCAGGAGACGATGACCGCCCAGATCGCCACCGCGATCGACGATGCGCTTGCCCCGCGCGGCGTCGCCGTCATGCTGGAGGCCGAGCACATGTGCATGGCGATGCGCGGCGTGCGCAAGAACGGCTCGACCACGATCACCACCCGCTTCACCGGCAGTTTCGAGGATCAGGCCTGGCAGAGCCGGTTCACCGACCTCGTCCGCCAGCGCTGAACGGCCGCTTGATCGGCGCGCCGGTCCGGCATAGATCGGCGCGATGACCAAATCCCTGCGCGAACAGTTCGACCCGCCGGTGCCCGGAAAGGGCGAAATGGAGGAAGGCGGCCGGTTTCGGCCGCGTTTCTCCGCCGACGGCCTGATCACCACGGTCGTCGCCGACGCCGATGACGGCACGGTGCTGATGGTCGCGCATATGAACGCCGAGGCGCTATCGCTGTCGCTCGAAACCGGCATCGCCCACTATTGGTCTCGGTCACGCGGCCAATTGTGGAAAAAGGGCGAAAGCTCGGGCAACCTGCAGCACATCGCCGAGATGCGCACCGATTGCGACCAGGATGTGCTGGTGGTTTCCGTCAGGACCGAAGGACACGGCGCGGCCTGCCATACCGGCCGCAAGAGCTGCTTTTACCGGCGTGTCGTGCGCAACGGGGACGGCGCGCTGGCGCTCGAATTCGACACCGCCGACACGCCGCGCTTCGACCCCGACAAGATCTACGGCAAGGACTGATCGCGCCGGTCAGGCCGACGAGGTAATGTAGTGGCGGATTTCCGCCGCCTCCTGCTCGACCTCGGCGATGCGCCGCTTGACCACGTCGCCGATCGAGATGATCCCCGCCAGTTTTCCGTCCCGCTCCACCGGAAGGTGGCGGAACCGTCCCTTCGTCATCAGTTCCATCAGCCGGTTGATCGGCATGTCCTCCGTGCAGGTGACGACGTTGCGGGTCATCAGCGCCGAAACCGGCTCGCTCAGCACGCTTGCGCCGCGCTTGGCGATCGCGCCGACGATGTCGCGTTCGGAAAGGATTCCCTTGATGCGGTGGTCGTCGTCGACGACGACCATCGCGCCGACCCTGTGCTCGCCGAGCGCCCTGACCGCGTCATGAATGTTGCCATTCTCCGAAACGGTGAAAACGTCCGGCCCCTTCTCCTCCAGAATACGGGCAACCGACATGGCACGACCTCCTCCCGCCGATCAAAGAAAAGGAGCATCGGACATCGGGCCGGCGTTGACAAGCCTTGCGCCGCTCACGCGCTCGGCGCGCGCCTGTCGAGCCAGCCGATCGCGAAGAAGCCGGTGACGAGCCCGCCGATATGCGCCTCCCATGCGATCGAGGCGCCGCCTGCAAGGCCGAACCAGTTCGCGCCCGTGGCGAGATTGATCGCCATCCAGATCAGGATGAACGGCAGCACACCGGGCTGTCCGAGCGAGGCCAAGGGGCCGAGCAGCGGACCTGCGAAACCGCGCCGCGGATGGCGCCTGTCGGCCCGGAAGCCGAACCGCGCGGCCGCCCCCAGAAAGCCGGAGACGGCGCCGGACGCGCCCAGAAGCGGTACCCAGTCGCCGAAATAGAGCGCGGTGTGCAGCGCCACCGCACCGATCGCGGCGATCACCCACAGCGCCAGCGTGCGCACCCATCCCAGCCGCCAGGCGACCGGCGCGCCGAAGGCGACGAGCCAGATCATGTTGAATGCCAGGTGCATCCAGTCGCCATGCAGGAAGGTGTGCGTGACCGGTGCAAGCAGCGTCGGCAGGTCGAGCTGGAAGAAGCCCGGCGCGTAGCGGACCGGAAAAAAGGCGAAGTTGATGATAAGCCAGCGGTCGAGGGCGCCGTCGAAGACGAGCGTCCGCGCCAGATGGACGCCGACGCACACGGCCACCAGCGCAATGATCGCGCCGTGCAGGTTGACCGGTGGTGCCGGACGGCGCCGATCATCGCCTTCGGGCGGTTGCAGTGCCCCGGAAGCGGGCGGATCGCTGTCGGTGTTCGGCTGGTCCATCGCAGTTCCCTTGGCTGCGCACATAGATATCCGACAGCGCAAAAAAAGAGGCCATCCAGGTTTCCCTGGATGGCCCGGTGAGTCCCCTGCCCACCCCGTAACCGGAAAGTCTGAGTGCTGCGGCGGAGCCGCTCCCGTTTCGACTTGGTAAATGCCAGATTAACGGCCCAGCCACAAGCAATGTCCGCCGACAGGGTTAACGCCGCCGGTCCGGCGCTGGCCCGCCCCTTGCATCGTCGACGCCATGGCGAACGCGATGCCGCGATCCGTGCCGCGATGGCACAGATCCCGTCGCCCAAGGGTGAAAGTGATACGATGCGTCAAAAGGGAACAAGGCTGGTCTTCGACTACTGGAACGATCTGCGCGACCGACGCCCGGCGCCAGCGCGCAACGAGATCGCACCGGCCGCGCTTGGCCGGTCGCTGGCCAATGTCTTCATTCTCGATGCCGGCGGACAGACGGCACGCTTTCGCCTCGCCGGCACGTGGCTGGGCTCGGTGTTCGGCCGCGAAATGACCGGCGAGCCGTTCGCGGCCCTGTTCGACCGGGACGATCGCGCGCTGATTGCCCGGCTCGTCGCGGCGGTCGCAGCCGAATCGGCCGTCGCCGTGCTCGACCTGCACGCCACCGCCGAGGGCGGCCGTGCGTCCGACCTCGAACTCGTGCTGCTGCCGCTCAGCGACGAGCCGGGACGCATCCTCGGTGCCATCCACGCCTACCGTCCCGCCTTCTGGCACGGCGCCCACCCGCTCGGACCGGCCCGGCTGACCGGGCTGCGCGTCATGGACGCGGACCGGTCCCTGTTCGGCATGCCGGGACGCCCGGCCATCGCCATGCCGCAGGCGCGGCTTGCTGAGCGGCCGCAGGCCCGCCGCCTGCTGCGCGTGATCGAAGGAAACGCCCAGCGGGACCGGCGGCGCGCGCACGACCATGACGGGCGGCCGCATCTGCGCATCGTCGGTGCGGGACGGCGCTCGTCGGACCCCGTCTGAGGGCCGCGTCCGCAGGTCGGCGAAGGGGCCGACCTGCACCATCTTGCGGGCCGGATTCTTACCCCTTGTTAACCGTTCGACCCCTAAGGTCTTCGCAGCACGACGCTTCCCGAAGAGAGATCACGATGCTCAGCGCCGCTGTTGCAGACCAGACAGGAAACGGCCCCAACCGGCGCGCCTTCCAGCGCGTCAAGGTGAACCTGCATGGTCGCTTCATGTTGCAGGACCGCTCCGAGCATTCCTGCCAGATTCTCGACATGTCACCGGCGACGGTGACGCTCTATTCGGACGCACAGGCGCGCGAAGGCGAACGGATCATCGCCTATATCGACCATATCGGCCGCGTCGAAGGCCATGTCGTACGCACCTTCGACGGCGGGTTCGCGGTCGATCTGAACACCTCGCCGCGCAAGCGCGAGAAGCTGGCCGCCCAGCTCGTCTGGCTCGCCAACAAGCATGAGCTCGACCTGCCCGAGGACCGCCGCCACGAGCGCGTCATCCCCAAGAACGCCTCGTCGATCCTGACCCTTTCCGATGGCCGGCAATATCGTTGCCGCATCGTCGACCTGTCCCTGTCGGGCGCCGCCGTTTCGATCTCGGTGCGGCCCGCCATCGGCACGCTCGTCAGCCTTGGCGGCATGCGCGGCTCGGTCGTGCGGCATTTCGACGAAGGCATCGCCGTCGAGTTCGCCTTCGTCCAGCGCCCCGAATCGCTTTCCCAGTATCTCGGCTGACGGACAGCCGGCTGCCGCTCTTTACGACGTGACATCCGCCCTCCGGGGCGGATTTTTCGTTCGGGCGCCTGCGGGATACGTTCGCGCGGAAATCCCTCCCTCTCCGATCCGTCGTTCCCCCCGGATAGCGCAGCGGATGCGACGGTAAATCATCCGTTGCACGGTCAGCCAGAATCCCGAACAAATGCGCCGCGCATTTTAGTCCTATTCTATTCTTATTCTATTCGAGCTTTATCCAAGTATAAGTAAAATATACACGCGAAAGTTCGCGTGGTGTAGATTTGTGTCTGTCATGTTGTTCGCATCAGGGAGACGGACACATGACAAATACAATCAATCATGCGCGGGGACGCGCCTGTTCTTTCACGACCAAGCCCGGAGCCCGGCGCCAGGCCGCTTCGATCGGCGTGCCGACGGCTGCGGCCCTCGCCGGCGCCGTACTGCTCGGCACCACGCTGGCCGCTCAGGCGATCACCATGCCGACGGGCGGACGCACGACCCAGCCGATCGGACACTACGAGTTCTGCCAGCGCACGCCGGGCGAATGCCGGCCGACTTCAGAGGCCGCGCCGCACGCTCTGGACCGCGCAAGCTGGGCGGCGATGATCGAGGTCAACAACCACTACAACACCACGGTGCTGCCGCTCACCGACATGCAGATCTGGGGGCGCGAGGAACTCTGGTCCTTCCCCGAGGATGTCGGTGATTGCGAGGACTTCGTGCTCGCCAAGCGGCATCGCCTCAAGGAGATGGGCTTTCACCCCTCCAACCTGCTGATCACCGTGGTGCGCCAGCCAAATGGCGAAGGGCACGCCGTCCTGACGGTGCGCACCGATCGCGGCGACTTCATTCTCGACAATCTGGTCGGCGAAATCGCCGACTGGCGCGACACGCCCTACACCTATCTCAAGCGTCAGAGCACCCGCCACGCCGGACGCTGGGAAAACATCAACGACAGTCGGACGCGCATTTCGGCGCGCTGACGACGGTTCGCCCGGTCAGTCCCCACCCACCCGTCCCCAAGACCGGGCCAGGGCCGGCTCTCGCAAGAGGGCCGGCCCAACCTTTTCGGGAAACCTGTGATCAGCCTCAGGGCAGCGGCTTGAGTTGCGCCGCGAACCGGCGCGCGTTCTCGACATAATGATCGGACGAAAGGCGAAGGCCCGCGATCGCATCGTCGTCGAGCGTGCGGGCGACACGCGCCGGCGCACCGATGATCAGGCTGTTGTCGGGAAACGTCTTGCCCTCGGTGACGAGCGCCCCGGCGCCGACAAGACAGTTCGCCCCGATCCGCGCCCCGTTCAGCACGATCGCGCCGATGCCGATCAGCGAATTGTCGCCGATCGTGCAGCCATGCAGCATGGCGCGATGGCCGATCGTGCAGCCTGCGCCGATCGTCAGCGGAAAGCCCGGATCGGTATGCATGACCGTGTGCTCCTGCACGTTCGTGCGGGCGCCGATCGTCAGCGGTTCGTTGTCCCCGCGCAGAACGCAGCCGAACCAGACGCTGCTGTCCTCGTGCAGGTCGACCCTGCCGATGACGTGCGCATCATCGGCGATGAAGGCCGGGCCGGCTCCGACAAGCTCCGGCGCCGCGTCGTCAAGTGAATAGAGTGTCATCGCGATCCCCTGCCAGGCTGGCTTCGCACACCTTTGGCAGACAACGCGGGCCGCTTCAATCAGGCGATGACGGCCAGCCGGCCGGTCTCGACCGCGACGACGCCGACGAGCCCTGCCCAAAGGGCGGCAAACACGATCGTCGTCATCGGCCAGCTCGTGCGCGCCGCGTCGGCGCGAGCCGCAAAGCCCTCGCGCAGCACCAGAACCGGCCCGCACAGCGCGAAGAACAGCGCGGCGGCGGCCGGCCCGAGCCGCGTCACCGTCGACCGGTCGAAGGCCGGCTGCATGCGCATCGCGCCCTCCAGAAAGTGAAACACGCTCAGCGACACCGCAAAGCCGACTATGACGCACGCAACCAACATGACACGACCCACCCTCGTTAACCGGGTATTAACCCCGTCCGGTTCGAGTGGTGCAAGCCCCGTGCCACCGCGGCGCGATCGCCATCAACCACGGTCTGACAATGACGCACGCCCCGTCGACGACCACGCCGGTCAGCGCACCGGACGAAGGCCCGCAGATCAGCGACGGGCTCGCCGGCCTGGCATGGCGCGCCTTCTGGGCGCTGGGTGCGCTTGCGCTGGTCTCAGCCCTGATGGTGCTGGCCGGCAATCTCTACGGGGAGCGCCTTCTGAGGGCCAATCTGAGCACTTCGGCCGAGCCGCTGCAGATCGTCATCGGCAATGACGTGCTCGACGTGCCCGAGAACATGTTCCGGCATGCCGACCAGCGCGTCGCCGGCATCACAAACCGCGCGGAACTGAAGGTTCACTGGCCGGAGCGGTCCGGCTATCGCACCGATCTGGCCGACGCGTTTTCGGACACCAGTCCCGAAACGGTACAGACCGTCCTGATCTCGATCGCCCGTCGCCAATGGCTGCTCGACATGGCCGGACGGCTCGATCTGGTCTACCAGAAGGCGATCGACCCGGCGAAGCCGCCGCGCTCGGTGCACGGCCTGACGGCGGTCGCGCTCGATCCGGCCCACGGCTATGTCGACGAAACGCTCTACTACGCCCCCTCCGCCACGAGCGCACTTCCGGTCTTCATCGCGCGCTGCAACGAGCCGGGCGCCGGCCGCGAGGCGCTGCTGCTGGCGTGCGAGACCGACCTGTTCTTCGGCGAGACGCTGGAGGTGCGTGTGCGGTTTCCGGCCACGTTTCTGGCGGACTGGGCCGAGTTCAGCGCCGAGCTTGATTCGTTGCTGGAGAGTTTTCTCGTAACGCCCTGATGGCGTTCAACCTTCCAGATCTATGTCCAGGATCGACATGGACAGATCGTACGACACCTCGCCTTCGTCCTCGATCCGCGAAATGACGCCCAGGAACTCCTCGCCCAGATAGAGTTCGGCCGAATCGCTCAGCTTGGGCCGCGCCTTGACGGCGAGCGAGGGGTTGCCGAACGTGCGACGGAAATAGGCGGTGAGCTGTTCGAGTTCGCTGGCTTTCACGGCTGCTTTCCTCCGGGACGGCATTGCATGGAACATTTCAGGCGGGACCATCCGGCGCCGCAGGCGCGGAACCGGACGGGCTCCAACTGGCACGGGGAACATCCCGGTGCAAGGCCTGCGGCCGGGGAAGCTCAGGACAGCATCTGGTCCATGGCGCGCGAGGGCTCGGCGCAGCCGCTTTCGCCGACCACCTTGGCGGGCACGCCGGCCACCGTCTTGCACGGCGGCACGTCGGCGAGCACGACCGAGCCGGCCGCCACCTTGGAGCAGTTGCCCACGGTGATGTTGCCGAGGATCTTGGCGCCAGCACCGATCAGCACGCCCGAGCCGATCTTGGGATGTCGGTCGCTGCCTTCCTTGCCGGTACCGCCCAGCGTCACCGAATGCAGGATCGACACGTCGTCGCCGATCGCGGCGGTCTCGCCGACCACGAGGCCGGTTGCATGGTCGAGGAAGATGCCCTTGCCGATCTTCGCGGCGGGATTGATGTCGGTCTGAAATTCGGACGAAGACCGGCTCTGCAGATAAAGCGCGAAGTCGCGCCGACCGTTCGAATGCAGCCAGTGGGCGAGCCGGTGCGTCTGGATGGCGTGAAAGCCCTTGAAGTAGAGCAGCGGCTCAAGCCGGCGGTGGCAGGCCGGATCGCGGTCGAAGACCGCCTGAAGATCGATGCGCACGGCCTCCGCGAAGCCCGTATCGGCGTCGAGCATCGCGTCGAACGCCTGGCGGATCAGTTCAGCCGGAACATCGGGATGGTCGAGCCGCTCGGCGACCCGGTGCGCGATCGCCTGTTCGAGGCCCGCCTGGTTCAACACCCCGGTGTGAAAGAACGTGCCGATCGCCGGATCGGTGTCGACGGCGGCCTCCGCCTCCTGCCGGATGCGGTGCCAGATCGGATCGACCGGGTTCAGCGCAGGCGACTGCCGGCGGGTCGTGTCTTGAGCCATCATGGTCTCCCAACCGAAGTAGCGTGCCTCAGCCTAGCCGAACTGGCCCCTATTTGGAACCACCGGGACGCCGATCAAGGCCCCTGCTGCGCCGCCAGGAAGTCGAGGACAGCCGCCTTGAAGGTGCGGTCGCCGACGGCGAGCATGTGATCGCGCCGCTCGATGTCGAAGGCGCGCGCGTCGCGCATCAGCGCGGCGAGCGGTCCGGGAGCACCGGCGATGTCGTCCCTGGTGCCGACGCCGATCAGCGCCGGCGCGGCGATTTCGCCCATCTGCTCGGGCGTCAGGAGGGTGCGCGAGGACTGGATGCAGGCGGCAAGCGCGATGCGGTCGCTGCCGGTCTGGTCGGCGAAGGCGCGGAACATGCGGCCGCGCTCATGGGTGACGTCGTCGATCGAGGGCGCGAGCAGCGCGTCCGCGATGGCGTCCCATTCGCCGACGCCCTCGACCATGCCGATGCCAAGCCCGCCGAACACCAGGCTCTGTACGCGCGCGCCATGTCCGAGCGCGGCGAACGCGCAGATGCGCGCGCCCATCGAATAACCGAACAGATGCGCGCGCCCGATCTCCAGATGATCGAGCAGCGCGACGGCATCGCCCGCCATGCGCTCGGGCGTGTAGGCGGACGGATCGTGCGGCTTGTCGCTGTCGCCATGACCCCGATTGTCGAGCGCTATCGCCCGGTATCCGGCCTTCGTCAGCGTATCCACCCAGCCCGGTCCGATCCAGTTCACCTGCCCGTTCGAGGCAAAGCCGTGCACGAGCAGAACCGGCGGGCCCTGTCTCGGGCCCTCGTCCAGATAGGCGAGCTGCAGCGCGTCATGCGAAAAGTGCGGCATCGGGTCTCCTCGTGCCCTTGCGGCGATGATTAAGCGAAAGACGGGTGGAAATTCGCCGCGCGACTGGCTACCAAGTTCGGCAGTGCAGCGAAAGGGGCGCGCCGTTCGCCGGCCTGCGCCCGCACCCGAGCAACGCGAACCGGAGACGGACCATGGCCGGTGGCACCACGCCCCATTTCCACAACGATGCCGGACACGACCGGATCGCGATCGGCGTCAGAGAGTTCATGTGCGTCGGCGCGACCCCGCCCTACGATCATCCGCACGTCTTCCTCGACATGGGCGATGAGAACGAGATCGTCTGCCCCTACTGCTCGACGCTCTACGTTCACAATCCCGACCTCGCCGCCGGCGAGACCGAACCCGCCGGATGCGTGTTCGACGCGCACGCCGACGCCGCCTGAGGCGGGCCTGAACGCCATGGGCGCGCCGGCCGGTCCCGACCATCCGATCATCGTCGTGGGCGCCGGCATCGGCGGTCTGACCGCCGCGCTGAGCCTGTCCCGCCATGGCCATGCCGTCACGATCGTGGAGGCGTTCGAAGCCCCTTCGGAGATCGGTGCGGGCCTGCAGGTGCCGCCCAACGCCTGCCACGTGCTCGACCGGCTCGGCCTTCTCGACGCGCTCCGGGCCAAGGCGTCGATGCCCGACCGCATCTGCCTCGGCGACGCGGTCACCGGCCGGATCGTGCTGACGCTTGACGCCAATCGCGCAGGCCACGCAGACGACATCTACCTGACGGCCCACCGGGCGTTGCTGCATGGCGTTCTGTACGACGCCGCCTGCCGCGACCCGGCGATCACGATGCTGACCGGCCATCGCGTCGTCGACGCACGCGAGGAGGACGCAAAGGTCACGCTGACCGCCGCGCACGGCGGCGAGAAAGTGGAACTGGAGGCGCCGGCGGTAATCGGCGCCGACGGCATCTGGTCGATGTTGCGCCACGCGGTGCCGGGCGCTGGCGCTCCCCAGCCGACCGGCCGCATCGCCATGCGCGCGGTCGTTCCCGCGCCGCCGGAAAGCCAGTCCAACGCGGTCATCGCCTGGATGGCGCCGCATGCGCATCTGGTGACCTATCCTGTCCGCAATGCGGACACGCGCAATCTGGTCGCGGTCATTCGCGGCAAGGTGGGGCGGGCGACCTGGTCCGAACATGTCGACTTCGAAACGCTCGAGAACCTGTTCGAAAAGCTCGCCCGAACCCCCTATGGCGACCTTGGCGACAACGCCGCCTGGACAGCCTGGCCGCTCTATACCGTCGATCCCCATGGCGCATGGCATTCGGCCCGCATCTGCCTTCTCGGCGATGCCGCGCATGGCCTTGAACCGTTTGCGGCCCAGGGCGCGGCCATGGCGATCGAGGATGGGCACGTGCTCGCACGGGCGATCACCGAATTCGGCGCCGATCATCGCGCCGCCTTCGCCAGCTACCACGCCGAACGGGCCGACCGCGTGCGCCGCGTCGCCAAACGCACCGCCTTCAACCGCTTCACCTATCACCAGGCCGGAATCGGTCGCATCGCGCGCAATCTGAGCTTCCGGACGCGACCGGCGAGCGCCTTCAAGGCCGATCTCGACTGGCTCTACGGCTACCGCGCCTGAGCGTCCGCAACGCGGGCAAGCCCGAATTCGAGCGTCTGCGCCACCGGCGTCCAGGCGCCGACGCCGATGCCTGCCTCGCGAAGGCGCGCGCCCACCCATGAATTGCAGGTCGCAATCGGCGTGAAACGGCCGCGGCCGGCAAAGAACCGGTCGCCGAAGCCCTGGGTGATCTCGGGGATCGGGTCTGTGCGCGCGAACGACCGGCCGATCGCGGCGGTCAGCGCGTCGAGCTGGGCCTCGGACACATCGATCGCATAGAGCCCCTCCGCGTCGCCATCAAGCGGACCGAGCGGCTGCACGTGCATGACCGTCTCATCGAACGCCAGCGCGCGCGCCGCGATGCCGGCCGTCAGATCGCGCACCTGCCGCAGGCTGGTGTAGGCGGTCACCGAACCCCAGCCGAACAGCCAGTGCCGCACGGCGGCGGGATCGACCGGATGGTTCGACGGATCAAGGCCCAGTTCGCCCATGACGCCGGCCGCACGCTCGCCGACACCGCCTGCTTGCGCCGGCAGCGCGATCCCGGCGTGAAAGCCGTTGGAGAGAACGAAGATGCGGTGCGGTTTCGGCCCGTTCCCCTCGCCCACGCCCGGATATGAAGCGGGCAGCGGCACCGCGCCGAGCCCGAGCGCGGCGATGACCGCGACCGCGACGACGAGCGGCCAGACGATCAGCCGGCGCAGCATGGACCGAGCAAGCGCCGCGCGCTCAGTGCAGGATCTGGCTCAGGAACAGCTTGGTGCGCTCGTGCTGCGGGTTCTCGAAGAACGGCTCGGGCTCGTTCTGCTCGACGATCTGGCCCTGGTCCATGAAGATGACGCGGTTGGCGACCTGCCGTGCAAAGCCCATTTCGTGCGTCACGCACAACATCGTCATGCCTTCCTCGGCAAGGCCCACCATCGTGTCGAGCACTTCCTTGATCATCTCCGGATCGAGCGCCGAGGTCGGCTCGTCGAACAGCATGATGCGCGGGTTCATGCACAACGAGCGGGCGATCGCCACGCGCTGCTGCTGACCGCCCGACAGCTGGCCGGGATATTTGTTCGCCTGCTCGGGAATCTTGACGCGCTCGAGGAAATGCATGGCGCGCTCCTCGGCTTCGCGCTTGGGCATCTTGCGCACCCAGATCGGCGCCAGCGTGCAGTTCTCCAGGATCGTCAGGTGCGGGAAAAGGTTGAAGTGCTGGAACACCATGCCGACCTCGCGGCGCACTTCGTCGATCTTCTTGAGGTCGTTGGTCAGCTCGATCCCGTCGACGACGATCTTGCCCTTCTGGTGTTCCTCCAGCCGGTTGATGCAGCGGATCAGCGTCGACTTTCCCGAGCCCGACGGTCCGCACACGACGATCCTTTCGCCGCGCATCACCTTCAGGTTGATGTCGCGCAGGACGTGAAAGTCGCCGAACCATTTGTGCATGTCGATGATCTCGACGGCGACGTCCGTGTCCGAGATCTGCATTCTGGAACGGTCGACCTGGATTTCGTCCGGCTTGACGGCGTTCTCGCTCATGTGGCGGCTCCCGGTGGTCAGTTGCGCTGCGACGTGTCGAGCCGTTCTTCCATGTACATGGAGTAGCGCGACATGCCGAAGCAGAAGAGGAAATAGACGATACAGGCGAAGAAATAGCCCGTCAGCGACTGCACCGGCGAGGCCCAGCTCGGATCCGAATAGGAGGACTGGATCTGGCCGAGAAAGTCGAACAGGCCGATGATCAGCACCAGCGTGGTGTCCTTGAACAGGCCGATGAACGTGTTGACGATGCCCGGAATGACCAGCTTGAGCGCCTGCGGCAGGATGATCATGCGCATCATCTGGCCCCAGTTCAGGCCGAGCGCCATGGCGCCCTCGTACTGGCCCTTGGGCAGCGCCTGCAACCCGCCGCGCACCACTTCGGCCATGTAGGCCGACGAGAACAGCGCCACGCCGATCAGCGCCCGCAGGAGTTTGTCGAAGGTCACCCCCTCGGGCAGGAACAGCGGCAGCATCACCGAGGACATGAACAGAACGGTGATCAGCGGCACCCCGCGCCAGAACTCGATGAAGACGACGCAGAAGAAGCGCACGATCGGCATGTCGGAGCGCCGCCCGAGTGCCAGCGCGATGCCGATCGGCAGCGAGGCGGCAATGCCGGTGACCGCGATGACCATCGTCACCAGCAGGCCGCCCCAGACCGAGGTCTGCACCCGCTCGAGGCCGAAATCGAAGCCGATCAGCGTGATGACGACGAAGAAGCTGGCGCAGACGATCGCGGTCGCCTTGAGCGCCGGCATCGGGTCCGATTGCGACCCGCGCGCGAAGCCGTAGGCGACGAGCAGCGCCAGACCGGTCACCAGGGCGAGCGGCAGGTACAGGCCGCGCACGTCGAAATTGCCGCCGGTCAGCAGGATCAGCGTCGCGATCGGGAAGACCAGCACCATGAAGACGATGTTCTCGCGCTTGAACGGCGCCGACGGCATCAGCAGCGGCACCAGCCCGCCGAAGAACATCAGCCAGACGATGTTCACCCGCCACTGCGATTCATCGGGGTAGCGGCCGTAGATGAACTGGTTGGCGTAGTCGCCCACATAGGCCCAGCAGGCGCCGAACCAGTCGGGCGGCTGGACACCGCCCTGCGCCTCGGTGGTGCAGGCGGCCCGGTCCTCGCCGAACCAGACCGCGTCGATCAGGAAGAACTGGATGATCGGCGGGATGATCAGATAGAGGACGTAGATGCAGACGAGCGTGAGGATCGTCTGCGGGATCGACGGGAACAGCTTCTCGCGCATCCAGCCGATCGGGCCGCGATTGACCGCGGGGGCGGCCTGCTCGGGCAGCATCTGGTCGCGCACATAGCTGATCTGAAGGTCGGTCTTGGCCGTTGCGTCGCTCATGGTCAGCGCTCCACCAGCGCCACGCGCGCATTGTACCAGTTCATGAACGCCGAGGTGAGCAGCGAGAATGTCAGATAGGTCAGCATGGTGATCGAGATGATCTCGACCGCCTGGCCGGTCTGGTTCAGCGCCGTTCCGGCGAACACCGAGGTCAGTTCGGGATAGGCGATCGCCACCGCGAGCGAGGAATTCTTGGTCAGGTTCAGATACTGGCTCGTCAGCGGCGGAATGATGATCCTGAGCGCCTGCGGGATGATCACCAGGCGCAGGTTCTGACCCTGCCGCAATCCAAGCGCATGCGCGGCTTCGGACTGGCCCCGGCTGATGCCCAGAATGCCTGCGCGCACGATCTCGGCGATGAAGGCGGCCGTGTAGGTCGAAAGCGCGACCAGCAGCGCGATGAACTCGGGAATGACGGTCATGCCGCCCGAGGGCCTGAAGCCGCCCATCTCCGGAACGTCGAAGGTCAGCGGCGCGCCCATCGCCACGAAGGCCAGCAAGGGCAGGCCGACGATCGCGCCGAAGCCCACCCAGAAGGCCGGGAACCGTTCGCCGGTGGCCATCTGCCGCTTGTGGGCCCATCGCGACACGCCAAAGGCGATGGCGAGCCCGGCGATCAGCGCCACCAGGATCACGATCGATCCGTCACCCCACACCGGCTTTGGCGCGAAGTAGCCGCGGTTGTTCAGAAGGCCGAGCGGGCCAAAATCGAAGCTCTCGCGTGGACCGGGCAGCAGCCGCAGCACCCCGAAATACCAGATGAATATCTGCAGAAGCAGCGGCAGGTTGCGCAGGAACTCCACATAGGCCGTCGCCAGCCGGCTGACGATCCAGTTGTTGGAGAGCCGCGCGATGCCGACGATGAAACCGATGACCGTCGCAAGAATGATGCCGATGAACGCGACGACGAGCGTGTTGAGCACGCCGACGACATAGACGCGTCCATAGGACGATGTTCCCTGGTCGTATTCGATGAGCGACTGGGCGACCGAGAAACCGGCGTTCTCGTCAAGGAAACCGAACCCCGAGGCGACGCCCGCCGCCTGCAGGTTGGCGTTCATGTTCACCCAGCCCGCATAGACCAGGTAGGCGACCACCACGCCCAAAACGATCTGGAAGAGCCAACTGCGGACCTTCGGATTGTTCAGCAGCGCCACCTTGGGCGGTGCTTCCTCCTGGCCGTGCGGGGATGGTCCTCCGGGCGCGATATCGGTGACAGCCATTCGACCTCCTGGGCCCCTTCGTCGCAGGTTCGGCGGGTTCGATCACACGCGCGCACGAGGTCCGCGCGCCCGACCGGACGCGATGCCGTGCGGTCGCCGTCGCGGCGACCCCGCATGCAAGTGGGCCCGGACGATCATCCGGCCGGGCCCATCTTGTCGACGCTTAGCGGATCGGCGGTGCGTACTGCAGGCCGCCGTCGGTCCACAGCGCGTTGATGCCGCGGGCGATGCTCAGAGGCGTGTCGGGGCCGACGTTGCGCGCGAAGATCTCGCCGTAGTTGCCGACGTGCTTGATCACCTTGTAGGCCCAGTCGTTCTCGAGGCCGATGTCGGTGCCGAACTCACCCTCGACGCCGAGCAGGCGGCGGATACCGGGATTGTCGCTTTCGAGCATCTCGTCGACGTTCTCGCTGGTCACGCCCATTTCCTCGGCGTTGACGGTGGCGAAGTGCACCCACTTGACGATGTTGAACCACTGATCGTCACCCTGGCGCACGACCGGGCCGAGCGGCTCCTTGGAGATGATCTCGGGCAGCACCTTGTGGGCACCCGGATCGGTCAGCTTGAGGCGCTGGGCGTAGATGCCCGACTGGTCGGTCGTGTAGACGTCGCAGCGGCCGGCATCGTAGGCCGCGACCACCTCGTCGGCCTTCTCGAAGGCGACCAGCTCATATTCCATGTTGTTGGCACGGAAATAGTCGGCGACGTTCAGTTCGGTCGTGGTGCCGGTGTTGGTGCAGATCGATGCGCCCGACAGTTCCAGGGCCGAGTTGATGTTCATGTCCGTGCGGATCATGAAGCCCTGGCCGTCATAGTAGTTGACGCCGGCGAAGTTCAGGCCGAGCTGCGTGTCGCGGCTCATCGTCCAGGTCGTGTTGCGCGACAGCACGTCCACTTCGCCCGACTGCAGCGCGGTGAAACGCTCCTTGGCCGACAGCGGGGTGAACTTGACCGCTTGCGGATCGTCGAAGATCGCCGCGGCGATGCCACGGCACAGATCGACATCCATGCCGCTCCATTCGCCGTCCGCGTCCGGATTGGAGAAGCCGGGCAGACCCTGGCTCACGCCGCACTGGACGAAACCCTTCGCTTCGACGTCATCAAGCGTCGCTGCGGAGGCCGTCGATGCGCCGAGCGCGACGATTGCTGCTCCCAGAACGCCTGTGAGTACAGTCTTTGTCATGGAGTTTTCCTCTTGGTTGCTCAAGTAAACTTGGGCTTGAGCGCCGACTTACCGCGGGCTCCGGCGCAAGCCGGAACGCGAACGGCACCTCCCTTCCCGGTTGAAAGACAAAGACAAAAACAAGGCACGGTCAAGCGCTATCTCGTTCGATCGTTGCGATCAGCGCGCATCCCAAAGCGTTTTGGGCCGGCCGGCAGGCCCCGTTTTGGCCCCCGCGCGCCATGGCGGCGTCCGTGTCCGCAGCGCGCCATGCGACACCGGATGAACAGGATTGCGCGTCCTCCCTGGCGGCCACGGACCCGCGCAGTTGACGACGGAGCGGCGAGCGCCTACCGGCTCGCGCTGACGCGCAAGACGAGGAGACACGCAGATGGCGAAGAAGGACACGGCCGGCGGCCGCGGGATCAACACGCAGCTCGCCCATTCGGGCAACGACCCGCACGAATTCCATGGCTGGGTCAATCCGCCGGTCGTGCACGGCTCGACGGTGCTCTTCCCCGATGCCGCCACCATGAAAGCCACCCAGGTGCGCTCGGCCGATGCCCATTCGCGCAGCCGCGTCCAGCGCTACACATACGGCACCTACGGCACACCGACGACGGATGCGCTGTGCGAGGCGGTCAATGCGCTCGAAGGCAGCGCCGGCACGATCTTGGTTCCGTCGGGCCTCGCCGCCGTCACCGTGCCGCTGCTGGCGTTCCTTTCGGCCGGCGACCATGTCCTCATCGTCGACACGGTCTACTTTCCCACGCGGCGCTTCGCCGACACGATGCTGACGCGCCTTGGCGTCGAGGTCGAGTATTACGCGCCCGACATCGGCGAGGCGGTCTCGGCGCTGTTCCGCGACAACACGAAAGTGCTGTTCATGGAGACGCCCGGCTCCAACACGTTCGAGATGCAGGACGTGCCGGCGATGACGGCGGCGGCCAAGGCGCGTGGCATCGTGACGATGATCGACAACACCTGGGCGACACCGCTGTTCTTCAAACCGCTCGACCACGGCGTCGACATCTCTATCCATGCGGCGACGAAATATCCCGGCGGCCATTCGGACGTGATCATGGGCATGGTCAGCGCGGGCGAAGCGACATGGCCGCAGCTCTACAACACGCAGGTCGCGCTCGGCACATGCGGCAATTCCGACGACGCCTTCCTGGTCCTGCGCGGGCTCAGGACCATGGGCATCCGGCTCGAACGGCACCAGAAGACGACGCTCGCCATCGCCCGCTGGCTGGAAACGCGCTGGCAGGATGGCGACACGATCGTCGGCCCGGTGCTGCACCCGGCGCTCGAGAGTTTCCCCGGCCACGACATCTGGAAGCGCGACTTCTGCGGCGCCAGCGGCATCTTCTCGTTCGTGCTCAAGGATGCGACCGAGGCGCAGGCCCACGCCTTCATGGACGCGCTCGAGCTTTTCGGTCTCGGCTATTCGTGGGGCGGCTACGAAAGCCTCGTCACGCATGTCTATCTGAAGGACCGGACGGTCTCGGCGCGCGACTATGGCGGACAGATCATGCGGCTGCAGATCGGGCTCGAGGACGAGGACGATCTGCGCGCCGACATCGCACAGGCGCTGGAAGCGGCCAGGGCGGCCGGCTGACGCTCAATCCCTGACGGACCAGGGCGGACGCCGGCGCTCAAAGAACGCTTCGATGCCGGCTTGCGCCTCGTCGGTCTCCCAGCGGTCAGCAAGCAGCGCGGCGGTGTGCTCGGCGAGCGTTTCGGGCTCGGCGGCTCCGAGATCGAGGCACAGGCGCTTGGCGGCGGCGATCGCGCCGGGAGCGCCGGTCAGCGCATCGGCGACCGCCTTTTCGACTTGCTCGTCAAGGTCTTCCGGCGGGCAGCTCATGCCAATCAGCCCGCCGCGCAGCGCGAAATCGGTGTCGAACGGGCGGCCCGTGAAGAAGACCTGGCGGGCCAAACCCTCGCCCATGCGGCGCACGACGAACGGGCCGATCGTCGCCGGGATCAGGCCGAGCCGCGTTTCGGTCAGCGCAAAGCGCACGCCCTCGACTGCGATCGCCACATCGCACACCGCCAACAACCCCACCCCGCCGCCGAACGCATTGCCGTGCACGCGCGCGATCAAGGGCTTCGGCAGCCGGTTGAGCGCGCCGAGCATCGCGGCAAGCGCCCGGCTTTCGTCCATCTTGCCGGCCCGGTCCTTGTCGCGCTGCGCGCGCATCCAGTTCAGATCGCCGCCGGCGCAGAAACTTCGGCCCTCGCCGCGCAGCACGACGACGCGGGCGTCCTCGTCGGTCGCCAGCAGCGTCGCAGCCGACGTCAGTTCGGCGATCATCTCGGCATCGAAGGCGTTGTGCGTGTCGGGCCGCGCCAGCGTCAGCGTGGCGACGCCGCGCGCGTCCGTTTCCAGCCGGATCGTCCGGTACTCGCTCATGGTCCGCCCTCCCCGGCGGCGCGGGCGCGCAGCACGCGCCGCATGATCTTGCCGGTGGTCGTCACCGGCAGTTCGTCGATCGCCTCGATCTCGCGCGGATATTCGTGCGCGGCAAGCCGCTGCCTTACATGCGCTTTCAGCTCTTCCGTCAGCGCGGCATCGAGCGCGCAGCCCTCGGCCAGCACCACATAGGCCTTGACGATCTCGGTGCGTTCCGGATGCGGCTTGCCGACGACGGCGGCCACGCGCACGGCCGGATGGCGGATCAGGCAATCCTCGATTCCGGCCGGCCCGATGCGGTATCCGGCCGAGGTGATGACATCATCGTCGCGGCCGACAAAGCGTATCCAGCCGTCCGTATCCATGACACCCCGGTCGCCCGTCACCAGCCAGTCGCCGATGAACTTGTCCGCCGTCGCCTGTCGATTGTTCCAGTATTCGAGGAACATGACCGGGTCGGGCCGGCGCACGGCGATCATGCCCTCCTCGCCGGGCGCGATCTTGGCGCCATCCCCATCGATGATCGCGACGCTGTGGCCGGGCACGGGCCGGCCCATCAGACCCGGCCGGGCCTCCATGATCGCCGCGCAGGACGAGACAACCAGATTGCATTCGGTCTGGCCGTAGAACTCGTTGATCGTCACGCCCAGCACGCGCCGGCCCCAGTCGATCAGTTCGGCGCCGAGCGACTCCCCGCCCGAGCCGACCGTGCGCAGACAAAGCGGTTCAGGCGGCGCATCCGGAAAGGCGGCGCGCATCATCTTCAGCGCGGTCGGCGGCAGGAACGCGTTGGTGACGCGATGGCGGGCCATCAGCGCAAAGGCATCCTCGGCCGAAAACCGGTCGAAGCGGCGCGCCACCACGGGAACGCCGTGCAACAGCGCCGGCATAAGGACGTCGAGCAATCCGCCGATCCAGGCCCAATCGGCCGGTGTCCAGATCACATCGCCCGCCTGCGGGAAGAATTCGTGGTGCATCTCGACGCCCGGCAGATGTCCCAGCAATACACGATGGGCATGCAGCGCCCCCTTCGGCGCGCCCGTCGTGCCCGAGGTGTAGATGATCAGGGCCGGATCGTCGGCCGCCGTGTCGACCGGCGCGAAAGCGTCCGATTGGTCGGCCAGCAGCGTGTGCAGGTCGGCGATCCGAAGGTCCTTCTGGCCGCCATCGACGGTGAGGATGTCGAGCCCTTCCTGCGCGCCCGCGCCCATCGCGCGCAGCTTCTCGGCCCCCTGCCGGTTGGTGATGACGTGCGCGATGCCGGCATCGACGATCCGGTGTTCGAGCGCTTCGGGACCGAACAGCACGAACAGCGGCACGGCGATCGCGCCCATCTTGTAGATGGCGATATGGCCGGCGGCGGTCTCCAGCGCCTGCGGCAGCAACACGCCGATCCGGTCGCCGCGTTTGGCGCCCCGCGCGGTCAGCAGGTTGGCGATGCGGTTCGACAGGCCGCGCAGTTCGCCGAAGCTGACGATACGGTCATCCTCATCGAGGATCAGCGCCGGCCGGTCCGGTTCGGCCCCGGCCCAACGGTCGCAGGCGGCGCCTATGTTGAAGCGTTCGGGAATGTCCCAGCGGAAGCGTTCGACCAGTTCTTGGTAAGTCTCCGCTTTCGGAAGCATCAGTCGGCCTCCGGCTCGAACGCGACAAGGACCGCCCCGCCCTCGACGCTGTCGCCCTCACCGCCATGCACCGCCGCGATCAGCCCGGCGCGCGGCGCGGTCAGCGCGTGTTCCATCTTCATTGCCTCGACCACCATCAGCCGGTCGCCGGCCTCGACCCGGTCGCCGGGCCGCACATCGACAAGCCGGACGATGCCGGTCATCGGCGCGGTGACCGCATCACCGCTGTCGACGATGCCACAGGTTTCGGCGAGCGGATCGGGCACGGCGAAAGCATGGATCGCGCCGTCGAGCAGCACCGAGACGTGCGTGCCCGCCCCGTCGCGATAGCGCATCACATCGGCCCGGACGCTGCGGTCACCCTGCCGACCGGCGACCACCGTGCCGTCGCGGCCAAGGCCATCGAGCCGCAGCTTTGTTTCGCCATCGAGCGTCACGCTGCCCGGCCCGTGCAGGATCAGCCGGCGCTCGACCAACCCCTCGCCCTGCATCAGGCGCACCGCATGGCTCGCCTCGCCCCACAGGCGCCAGCCAAGGCGCGGCTCGGCAAGGTCGAGATCGAGCGCGGCGATGGCGGCGAACGCGATGGCAAGGTCCGGCGTTGCCGGCGCGGCGGTCAGCGCTTCGAGATCGCGGTCGATCAGGCCCGTGTCCACCGCGCCCGCCGCAAAGCCCTCATGGCGTGCGAGCGCCAGAAGAAAGGCGCGGTTGGTCACCGTGCCGGCCACGTGGGTGTCGGCCAGCGCGCGGCGCAGCCGATGCAGCGCCCCGGCCCGGTCGACGCCGTGGGCGATGATCTTGGCGATCATCGGGTCATAGTGCGGGCTGATCGCATCGCCGGCACGGACGCCGGTATCGATGCGTGCGTCGCCAAAGGCCAGATGCGCCAGCCGGCCGGTCTGCGGCAGGAAACCGTTCGCCGGATCCTCGGCATAAAGGCGCGCCTCGAACGCATGGCCGCAGAGGGCGATGTCGTCCTGCGCCAGCGGCAGGGCTTCGCCCGCCGCCACGCGCAACTGCCATTCGACCAGATCGATGCCGGTGACTGCCTCGGTGACGGGGTGTTCGACCTGAAGGCGCGTGTTCATCTCCATGAACCAGAAGCCGTCGGTACTGAGCGCCCCGGACCCGTCGGCGATGAACTCGACGGTCCCCGCCCCCTCATAGCTGATGGCCCTGGCCGCCCGGACCGCCGCGCCCGTCATCGCCGCGCGCACTTCCTCGGTCATGTCCGGCGCCGGCGCTTCCTCGATCACCTTCTGGTGGCGGCGCTGCAGCGAGCAGTCGCGCTCGAACAGATGCACCACATTGCCATGCGCATCGCCGAACACCTGCACCTCGATATGGCGCGGCGCGGTGACGAACTTCTCGATCAGCACCGCATCGTCGCCGAACGCGGCCTGCGCCTCGCGCCGACAACTTTCGAGCGCGGCATGGAAATCGGCCGCGCGCTCGACCTTGCGCATGCCCTTGCCGCCGCCGCCCGCGCGCGCCTTGATCAGCACCGGAAAGCCGATCTGGTCGGCTTCGCCCGCAAGGAAATCGGCGTTCTGGTTGTCGCCATGATAGCCCGGCACGACCGGCACGCCGGCCCCGGCCATCAGCGCCTTGGCGGCATCCTTGAGCCCCATGGCGCGGATCGCCCGCGCCGACGGGCCGACGAAGATGAGCCCGGCCGCCTCGACCGCCTCCACAAAGCCGGGATTTTCCGACAGGAACCCGTAGCCGGGATGGATCGCATCGGCGCCGGTGGCCTTCGCCGCCGCGATGATGGCGTCGGCGTTCAGATAGCTCTCGGCGGCCGGCGACGGGCCGATCCGCACTGCCTCGTCCGCCATTTCGACATGCAGAGCGTCGGCGTCCGCATCCGAATGGACGGCGACCGTGGCAATGCCCATGCGCCGCGCGGTTCCGATGACGCGACAGGCGATCTCGCCTCTGTTGGCGATGAGGAGCCTGGTGAACACTACTCCCCACTCCGCATCTCTGACTGTACTTCTGCTACCGTTACGTAGCTCCCATTGACCGAGAGATGAACGCTGGCTGACAAATCGGGGAATGCGATCTGATTCCAAACACAAGCTTGCATTGCGCGATCTATTGATGTGCGCATTTCGATCTCTTCACGCCGGGCGATCGTGGAATGGAGAGTGTACAAGATGTCGTGAACATCATTGAAGCCAAGGAAAACGGCGTTCCGAATCTCGCAATCGAGCGATGCGGCATCATTTGAATCACTGAGCAAATCCCGGCTTACACCTACCTCACCAAATTTCTTGTCGGCGTAGAAAAGGTTAAACGACGGCCCGTACGTCGGTCGGTCAAAACCACCGCCGACGTTCAGATCAGCTGACTCGCGTTCTTCAATTCGAAAGAGCGAATCCTCATAGATCATGTTGAACCAATGGGCGTAGGTATCAAAAACCTCATAGAGCCGCTCGTCCAGTTCGTTCACTCCAATTTGACCCTTTATAGATTCAGGGCGCCGTTTCTGAGGACTTATGGGTGCCCCAGATTTTCTCAGACTTTCGACCCATTTGCGAAGCCTAACGAACTCTTGGTGCTCTTCCAGCGACTGTAGCCAACCAAGCATTCCCTCCCCCTCTCTTGCGATTTCTGGCACTTGACGTTCGCTCCGCTCCGTCAAGACACCGAAATCGCTTTCTCCCCCTCCAAGGGGGAGAAACTCACATCCGGAACACGCCGAACCGTGTCTCCTCCACCGGCGCGTTGAGCGCGGTGCGCAGGCTCAGCGCCACCACGTCGCGCGTCGAACGCGGGTCGATGATGCCGTCGTCCCAAAGCCGCGCCGAGGCATAGAACGGGTGCGACTGTTCCTCGAACAGATCGAGCGTCGGCTGCTTGAAGGCGGCCTCCTCATCGGCGCTCCATGTGCCGCCCTTCGTCTCGATGCCGGCGCGCCTGACCGTGGCGAGCACGCCCGCCGCCTGCGCGCCGCCCATCACGGCGATGCGCGCGTTCGGCCACATCCACAGGAAATTCGGCGCATAGGCGCGCCCGCACATGCCGTAATTTCCCGCCCCATACGAGCCGCCGATGATCACGGTCACCTTGGGCACGGCCGCGGTGGAGACGGCCTGCACCAGCTTGGCGCCATCCTTGGCGATGCCGCCGGCCTCGTACTTCGAGCCGACCATGAAGCCGGTGATGTTCTGCAGGAACAGGAGCGGGATCCTGCGCTGGCAGCACAGTTCGATGAAGTGCGCGCCCTTCAGCGAGCTTTCGGAAAACAGCACCCCATTGTTGGCGAGGATGCCGACCGGAACCCCGTCGATATGTGCAAAGCCGGTGACCAGCGTCGCGCCGTAGCGCGGCTTGAACTCGGCGAAGTCCGAGCCGTCGACAATCCGCGCAATGACCTCGCGCACATCATAGGGCGTCTTCGGATCGGCCGGGATCAGATCGAGCAGATCGTCCGGATCGTCGCGCGGTGGCACGGGCGCCTTGAGCGCGATGGCCGGTTCCGGCGCCGGGCGGAGATCGGCGACGATCCGGCGGGCCAGCGCCAGCGCGTGATGATCGTCATCGGCGAGATAGTCGGCAACGCCCGACAGGCGCGTGTGCGTGTCGCCGCCGCCCAGCGTTTCCGCATCGACCACCTCGCCGGTCGCTTCCTTCACCAGCGGCGGGCCTGCCAGGAAGATCGTGCCCTGCTCGCGTACGATGATGGTCTGGTCGCTCATCGCAGGCACATAGGCGCCGCCCGCCGTGCACGAACCCATCACCACCGCGATCTGGGCGATGCCCTTGGCGCTCATCCGCGCCTGATTGAAAAAGATGCGCCCGAAATGGTCCCGGTCGGGAAACACCTCGTCTTGGTTTGGCAAATTGGCGCCGCCCGAATCGACCAGATAAAGGCACGGCAGCCGGTTTTGCTCGGCGATTTCCTGGGCGCGCAGGTGCTTCTTGACGGTCAGCGGATAGTAGGTCCCGCCCTTCACCGTCGCATCGTTGCACACGATCATGCAGTCGCGGCCCGACACCTTGCCGACACCCGCAATGACCCCGGCGGCGGGAATATCGTCGCCATAGACGCCGCGCGCGGCGAACAGGCCGATTTCGAGGAACGGCGCGCCGGGATCGAGCAGGCCCTCAACCCGGTCACGCGGCAGAAGCTTGCCGCGTTTGAGATGGCGCTCGCGCGATGCCTCCGAGCCGCCGACCATAATCCGCGCGGCCTCGGCGGCGGTCTGTTCGGTCTGGGCGCGCAGCCCGCTCAACGGATCACCTCGATCGGACAGCCGACCTCGAGGCCGGCCCAGGCCCTGTCGGCGGTCAGCACGGTCGCCCCGCTGCGCACGCCCAGCGCCAGGCAGGCGCGATCACCCAGCGACAGCCCGGACTTCTTCGTCACGCTTCGAAGCGCAGCGGCCTCGGCAGCCTGGTCGGCATCGAAGGCGATCGTCTGCGTTCTCAGAAGATCGAGCGTTTCCCGCACTTCCTGATCCGAGTAGCCCTTGTCGATCAGCCGCGTCATGATCTCGGCGAGGTTGACCGCGCTGATCGCCAGCGAACTGATACGGTCCTTGACGTTCTCTCCTCCGGGCTCATCAAACAGCGCCGCAAGGACCGCCGAACTGTCGGCCACGACGTTCATGCGTCTTCGTTCCACATCGCCTTGCGCTCGGCGAGGAACGTGTCGACCACCCTTTCGCCCGGCTTCTTGTGCCGGGCGGCAATTGACGCTGCCCTGCGAAACGCGGTGCGTGGCGAGATCACCCTGAGTTCCCCATCCTGCACCGCCGCCGAAACCTGGCCGTCTTCGTCGAGCGCCATGGCAGCGAGAATCTGCGGCGGCAGCACGAGCCGTCCGTTCTCGATCTCAAGGCGTATCGGCGACGTCGTGCCCGGCTCGCCGGATACCGTCTTCTTCCTGGCGGCTTTCATCCTGTCGGCTTCCAGAACATTGCGGACGTGCTGATAGCGGATCTCGAGCAACCGGGCGATGTCGGCGCGCTTGTAGCCCCGCTCATCGAGGGCGCGAATCTTGGCGGACTTGGTCGGCAGCGTATCGATCGCCCCCCTGACATCCTCGGGCAAGCTGTTCATTGCAGACCTCCAATAGGGAACAACAGTACCTATATAACCTACAATAGAAATCCAAACAACAACAGGTACTACCTCGTCTCCGCGAACAGTTCCCGGCCGATCAGCATGCGGCGGATTTCGCTGGTGCCGGCGCCGATCTCGTAGAGCTTGGCGTCGCGCAGCAGCCGTCCGGTCGGATAGTCGTTGATATAGCCGTTGCCGCCCAGGCACTGGATCGCTTCGAGCGCGATCTGCGTCGCCTTTTCGGCGCTGTAGAGGATGCATCCGGCGGCGTCCTTGCGCGTCGTCTCGCCCCGGTCGGCGGCCTGCGCCACGGCATAGACGTAAGCGCGACAAGCGTTCATGGTCGTGTACATGTCCGCCAGCTTGCCCTGCATGAGCTGGAATTCGCCGATAGGCCGTCCGAACTGCTCGCGCTCGTGCACGTAGGGGACGACCACGTCCATCGCCGCGGCCATGATGCCAAGCGGCCCGCCGGCGAGCACGATCCGCTCATAGTCGAGACCGGACATGAGCACGTTGACGCCCCTGCCCTCCTCGCCGAGCACGTTCTCGAACGGCACCTCGCAATCCTCGAACACCAGCTCGCCCGTATCCGAGCCGCGCATGCCCAGCTTGTCGAGCTTCTGCGCCGTCGAAAAACCGGCCATGTCCTTTTCGATCAGGAACGCGGTGATGCCGCGCGGGCCAGCCTCCGGATCGGTCTTGGCATAGACCACCAGAACGTCGGCGGTCGGGCCGTTGGTGATCCACATCTTGTTGCCGTTCAGCACGTAGCGGTCGTTCCTCTTGTCAGCGCGCAGCTTCATCGAGACCACGTCCGAGCCCGATCCCGGCTCGCTCATCGCGAGCGCGCCCAGATGCTCGCCCGAGATCAGGCCGGGCAGATAGCGCGCCCTCTGGTCCTCGCTGCCGTTGCGAGCGATCTGGTTGATGCAAAGGTTCGAATGGGCGCCATAGGAAAGGCCGACCGAAGCCGAGGCGCGGCTGATCTCCTCCATCGCGACGACATGGGCCAGATACCCCATGCCCGCGCCGCCATCGCCCTCGGGCACGGTGATCCCGTGCAGGCCGAGCGCGCCCAGTTCGGGCCACAGATCGCGCGGAAACGCATTTTCCGCATCGATCTCGGCGGCGCGCGGCGCGATCCGTTCGAGCGCAAAGCGCTGCACCATCTCGCGCAGAGCCTCGATCTCCTCGCCGAGCGCGAAATTCATCGTCGCGGTGAACATGTCCCCTCCCGTGCCGGCGCGGCCTATTCGGCCGCTTCGGCAAGTCGCGCCCGTTCGGGCGGCCTGTCAAGCGCCGCGAGCAGCCGGGCCCGTTCTGCGGCCGCCTTGTCCATCGCCTCGTCCTTCACCGGCCCGAAGCCGCGGATCATGTCGGGCACGGACAAGAGATCGCGCGCCGTCTCGAACCGGTCGTCATCGAGCTTGTCGAGCACCGTCTCCACATCGGCCTCGAATTGCGTGATCAGCGCCCGCTCGGCGCGACGCTCGGCCGTGTAGCCGAACGGGTCGAAGGCCGTGCCGCGAAGACCCTTGAAGCGCGCCAGCACGCGCATCACTCGCAGCATCCACGGGCCGAACTCGCGCTTTTTCGGCCGGCCGTTTGCATCCTCGCCGGGCAGGAAGGGCGGCGCCATGTTGAGCGAAAGCCTGATATCGCCCTCGAAGCGGCCGTGCAGGAACCGGTCGAAGGCCGGATCGGCGAACAGCCGTGCCACCTCGTATTCGTCCTTGTAAGAAAGCAGCCTGGCGTAAGCGTGCGCGACCGTGCGGACGAGCGCGTCCCGATCTTCGGGTTCCGACAGGCGCTCGGCGGCAACCGACCGCACGCGGTCGAGCAGGGCCTTGTAGCGTTCGGCGAGCCTTGCATTCTGATAGTCGGTCAGATGGCTGGCGCGATGGGCGATCAGCTCGTCCGTTCCCATCTCGGCCATCGGCCTGAAGCCGTTGCGGTCCGTTTCGAGCGCCTCGATCCGCGCCGGATCATGCGCCATGATCCGGCCCCAGCGGAACGCGTCGATGTTGGCCTTCACTGCCACGCCGTTGATCTCGATCGCCTTTTCGATCGCCTCGGCGCTGAGCGGCACCAGACCCTTCTGCCAGGCAAAGCCGACCATCATGATGTTGGTGGCGATCTCGTCGCCGGCAACGGCCATCGCCGCCCGGCCGAAATCGTGGAAATGCGCGTCCGGACGCACGACCGAACGCACCGTGTCCTCCACCGTGCCCTTCTGGAAGTCGAAATCGCGCTGGCGCACGAACTCGGCGACCGGCGTCAGCCTGGCGTTGACGACGGCATGGGTGCGCTCGGGGTCGCAGCGCACCGTGCCGTCGCGCGAGGCGGCAACGACCGTGTCGGCGGCGAGCAGGAGGTTCGCCCCGCCCGGCGCGATGCGCGGGCTCTTGCGCGGATTGTCCTGCGCCGACAGGCGGATATGGCTCATCACCGCGCCGCCCTTTTGGGCCAGACCGGCCATGTCGAGAACGAGCGGCGCGACGCCCTCGAGCCGCGCGGCCATCGCGATAACGCCGCCGATTGTCAGAACGCCGGTGCCGCCGACGCCGGTGACGGCGATGTTCCAGCTCGGCGCCATTTCCGGCAGCTTCGGCGCAGGCAGATCGTCAACATCGGGCGCCGCCGTCCGGCCGCCCTTCTTCACATTGCCGCCACGGATCGTCACGAAGGACGGGCAGAAGCCCTTCAGGCAGGAATAGTCCTTGTTGCAGGCCGACTGGTTGATCTGCCGCTTGCGGCCCATCTCGGTTTCCAGCGGATCGATGGCGATGCAGTTGGACTGCACCGAACAGTCCCCGCACCCCTCGCAAACGGCCGGATTGATCAGCACGCGCATGTCCGGGTCTTCCATCAGCCCGCGCTTGCGCCGGCGCCGCTTTTCGGCCGCGCAGGTCTGCACATAGACGATGGCCGAAACGCCGGGCGTATCGCGCAGCTCCTTCATCACCGTGTCGATCTCGTCGCGGTGGCGAATGTCGGTGCCCGGCGCAAGATCGGGCGCGCTGTAGGCATCGATATTGTCGCTCATCAGCACGATCGGCCCGACGCCCTCATTGTGGAGCTGGCGCGTCAATTGCTGCGGGCTCAGCGTGCCGTCGATCGGCTGGCCGCCGGTCATCGCGACCGCATCGTTGTAGAGCAGCTTGTAGGTCATGTTGGCGCCGGCCGAGACGGCCTGCCGGATCGCCAGGATGCCGGAGTGGAAATAGGTGCCGTCGCCCAGGTTGACGAAGACGTGGCTCTCGTCGGTGTAGCGCGAGACCGCCGTCCAGGGCACGCCCTCCCCGCCCATCTGCGTGAAGGTCTCGGTGTTCCGGTCCATCCACTGGACCATGTAGTGGCAGCCGATGCCGGCCAGCGCGCGCGAACCCTCGGGCACCTTCGTGGAGGTGTTGTGCGGGCAGCCGGCGCAATAATGCGGCATGCGGGTGACCGCCGGCACGTGGCTTTCGGAGAAGCGCTCGCGTTCCTCCAGATAGGCAAGCCGCGCCTTGATCTGCATCCTGAGCCCGTCATCGATGCCGTCGAGCCGCAGCACGCGGTCGGCGATCGCGCGCGCCACCGCGCCGACCGACAGGCCCTTTGACAGCGACAGGAACGGCTGGTCGTTCTCGTCGAACTTGCCGACGATGCGCGGGCGCACATCGGCGCGCCAGTTGAACAGGTGCATCTTGATCTGGTTCTCGATGATCTCGCGCCGTTCCTCGACGACCAGCACCTCCTCGAGACCCCTGGAGAATTCGCGCACCCCCTCCGGCTCGAGCGGCCATGTCATGCGCACCTTGTAGAGCCGCAGGCCGATATGGGCGGCTTCTTCCTCGCCGATGCCCAGTTCAAAGAGCGCCTGGCGGACATCCTCATACGCCTTGCCCGAACCGGCGATGCCGAATCGCGCGTTCGGGCAATCCATTGTGATCTCGTCGACCCGGTTGGCGCGGGCGAAGGCAAGCGCCGCATAGGGCTTGATCTCCTGCAGGCGCTGGTCCTGCACCAGCGGCGGATCGGGCCATCTGAGGTTCACCCCGCCGGGCGGCAGGTCGAAGTCCGGGATGACGAACTCGCGCCGCTCGCCGGCGAGATCGACGACCGAGGTGGTCTCGACCGTGTCGGAGATGAACTTCATGCCCACCCAGAGGCCCGAATAGCGCGACATGGCGATGCCGAGCAGACCCAGTTCGAGAAATTCGTGGATCGAGGACGGGTAGAGGCACGGAATGATCGCCGAGGCGAACGCGTGGTCCGACTGGTGCGGCACGGTCGAGGACTTGCAGGTGTGGTCGTCGCCGGCCAGGCACAACACGCCGCCATGGGCCGCCGAGCCGGCCGCGTTGCCATGCTTGAAGACGTCGCCCGACCTGTCGACACCCGGCCCCTTGCCGTACCAGATGCCGAGCACGCCGTCCTTGCGGGCGCCCGGCGAAAGCCCGACCTGCTGCGTGCCCCAGACCGCGGTCGCGGCCAGTTCCTCGTTGACGCCGGGCTGGAAGGTGACGTCGTGCTCGTCCAGATGCCTCTGCGCGCGCAGAAGCTGCTGGTCGTAGCCGCCGAGCGGCGAGCCTCTGTAGCCGGTCACGAACGCGGCGGTGTTCAGCCCGGCCGCCCGGTCGCGGCGCATCTGCACGATCGGCAGACGCACGAGCGCCTGCATGCCGGTCATGTACACCACGCCTTCTTGCGCGGTGTAAGTGTCGTCCAGGCGGACGGCATGGATGGTCATGGGTCTTTCCCTCCTCCGGCGCCGGAGGCGCGCGGAGCGGCACGGCGTGCCGATCTCGGGAAGGGCCGGACGGCGGCGCGTTGGCGCCGCTGCCGCCATCACCAGCGCGGCAAGGCCGTGCCCTGGCTGGTGTTTGCAACTGCGGCCAATCTAGGACGCGATTCGGCCGGCGGGCAAGAAAAAGCGCAGCGCAGCCGGCAAAGACGCGGTCGTCATCTTCGGCCGATCTGAAGAAGATCAAGCAAAGTGTTGAACTGGCTGGCGAACCCGGCAGGACTCGAACCTGCGACCTGATGATTAGAAGTCACCTGCTCTATCCAGCTGAGCTACGGGTCCGTTGCGCCGCATATAGACATGCGGCCCTGCGGCACGCAATTGCCCGGCATGCCTGAACAAGGCAAGGCGCCGGGCGCTTGTGGCAACCCGTCAGTGGGTCCAGGGCGTGCGGCGGTCGTACTTGAAATTGTCCGCATAGGCCTGGCGCCGACGCTTGGGCTCCTGCGGCTCCTCGATCCGGTAGGCGATGCCGTGCTTTTCGGCATAGGAGACCGCCGCTTCCTTCGTGGCGAAACGAAGCCGCACCTGCTGGCGCATGTCGGACGAGGACGTATAGCCCATCAGCGGCTCGACCCGGCGCGGCTGCTCGCGGTCGAACTCAAGCACCCAATGGCCGGTCTTGGCCTTGCCCGACTGCATGGCCGTCTTGGACGGGCTGTAGATGCGCGCGCTCATCGGCGTCTCCCATCGGTCTCGATCCGGCGGCCGGACGCACAACGCCGGTCGCGCCAGGTTTCCGCACTTGGGCGGCCATTGGTCGGAGCGGCAGGATTCGAACCTGCGACCCTCTGGTCCCAAACCAGATGCGCTACCAGGCTGCGCTACGCTCCGAAATGGCCCTTGCGGCTCCGACCGCATACACGCGACCGGCACACCCGGCAAGTGGGGCGATGCGGGCCTGCAAGGCCTGTCAGGGCGCGCCGATCGCCGGATGGTCCAGCCGGTCGCCGGCGGCAATGCCGAGCCGTTCGGCCGTGCCGGCATGGACCTCGAGGACATATTGCGCCGGCGCGCCAGAACGGATCGAGGCGGTGGAGAACGGCACGGTCCGCTCGGCCACGCGCACGATCGTTCCGGCCCCGTCGGCGAAGATGATGTCGAGCGAGGTCGGCGTGTTCTGCATCCAGAAGCTGCGCGGCGCCTCGCCGTCGAAGACGAACAGCATCGCGCGGTCCTCGGGCAGGTCGGTGCGGTGCATGAGCCCGCGCGCGCGCTCCGCGCCCGTCCGGGCGATTTCGAGGTCGAACCGCGCCTTCGTCTCGCCGTCCGCGCCGACCACGTCCAGAGCGACGGCATCGACCGGAAGGCGCATCGGCTCCTGCGCCCGGACGGGGCCGGCGGCCACCGCCACGACCAGCAGCAGGACCGGCACGATCGTCGTCCTGAAAGCAAGCGCAACCATCGCCGTCAGATGGCGCCGCCGGTCGCCGCGATCAATGATCAATGGGACGATGGCGGCTGAACGCCGATATCGGGATAGATCTCGGCCGCCATCAGCCCCTTTTCGCCTTCGCCGAACCGGGCGATGACCACCTGGCCGGGCCGCAGTTCGGTCAGTCCGAAGCGGCGCAGCGTCTCCATGTGCACGAAGATGTCGGGCGTGCCCTCGCCCCGCGTCAGAAAGCCGAAGCCCTTGGTCCGGTTGAACCATTTGACGATCACCCGTTCGAGCCCGCTGGTCGGCGTCACGTTGACGTGGGTGCGTGGTTCGCTGGAGGCCGGATGCACCGCGGTCGAGGTATCCATGGAGATGACGCGGAAGGCCTGGTAGCCGCGCTCGCCGCGCCTCGCCTCGCAAACGATCCGCGCCCCCTCGAGCGCGGTCTGGAACCCGTCCCGACGCAGGCAGGTCACGTGCAGCATCACATCACCATAGCCGGCCTCGTCGGGGACGATGAAGCCGTAGCCCTTGGCGATGTCGAACCACTTGATCTGTCCGGCGATCTCGACAAGCCCGGCGACGCCCCCGCCACTCGCCGCATCGGCCGTCCGGCCAACGTCCTTGTCCTTGCCTGACTGCGAGCCATCACTCATACGACAAACATCCCCGCCACGCCCGGGCGTCGGTGGACCAGATGCGTCCGGGCCGTGATTCGCGGTGAGGATAGCACTAGGACGGCCGATTGCGGCAAGTGCGAAATCCCCGATTGTCCGGAATAGGACTCGCGGACGGGCTTGACGCGGGGACACTGTGAATAAGTATGAGGAAGTCGGTCTCCGAAGCCGGCTCCGTGTTTGCGGGCGCGGCAGAAATGCTGCACCGCCCACCAAGCTGACGATCTCAGGAAGGGCAAGGATGCGATATCTCCACACCATGGTGCGCGTGCGCGACATCGACGAGTCGCTCGATTTCTACTGCGGCAAGCTGGGCCTTGAGGAAATCCGGCGCCACGAGAACGACAAGGGTCGGTTCACGCTGATCTTCCTGGCCGCCCCGGAGGACAAGCAGGCAGCGCTCGACACCCGGGCGCCGATGATCGAACTGACCTACAACTGGGACCCCGAGGAGTATCAGGGCGGCCGCAATTTCGGCCATCTGGCCTATGTGGTCGACGACATCTACGAGACCTGCCAGCGGCTCGCCGATGGCGGCGTCACCATCAATCGGCCGCCGCGCGACGGGCACATGGCGTTCGTGCGCTCGCCGGACGGCATCTCGATCGAGCTGCTGCAGAAGGGCGATGCCCTGCCCCCTGCCGAGCCCTGGGCATCGATGGAGAACACCGGAAGCTGGTAGGCCGGCGCGCCGCCGCCACAATCGCGGGCCGGCCGCTGCCTTGATCGCTCCACTTTTTGGCCGTATTCGGCACGTATCGCTCGCCGAGCGTTCTGATCGGGGCACGTCGGGACGCGTGAGAAGGGCTCGCGAAAGACACGACGGACACCGGACGTCGGGATCGGCTCAATGGTAACCATGGGTTAACCACGACCGTTCCTTATGGCTTCACCACCGGTGGTTGAGGGGACCATATTTCTTGAAACCGAAACCTGGCATCGCTGCTGATGGACGCTTCTGGCGCGCGGCCGGTGCGTTCTCGGCGGCGTTGATCGTATCGGCCTGCACCTCGGCAACCATCGACACTGTCGCGACCGGCCTTCAGCGGGCGCCCATGCCGGGCTCGGAATCCGTGATGGCCCTCGGCGACGCCGATATGCTTCCCGATCCGGACGTACGGCCCGGTGCGCCGGTGGGCATGGCCGATGCCGGCCCGGTCGCCGATGACGCCGGAACGCAGACCGCCGGCGCCAACGCCTTCGCCGGCCCGACGCCGACGGCCCCGACGGCGGTCGCGCTCGGCGAGCCGTCGACGGCCCCCGCCGGAGCCGGTGCCGAAACTCAGCCGGTCGAAACCGCCCTTGCCGCCAGTGACGACACCGCCGTTTCGAACGGCGTCGCGCCCGATGCCGCGAACGGCACCGCCGGCGCCGATCTCGCCACCCAGCGTATCATGGCCGCCGAGAACGCGCCCACCGCCGCATCGCCCGATGGCGCCGATGCCGAGGTGCCCGCCGCCATTGCAAGCGCGCCGCAGCCCGCCAATCCGACCGCGTCGATCGCCCAGGGACAATCCGACAGCCGGAACCGACCGGGCTTCCTGAACGCGCTGTTCGGCAGCCGCCGCGACGACTCCGGCCGTCCGCGCCCATTGGTTGCGACCGCATCCGCCAGCGAGACGCCAAGGCGCGTCATCGCCGAGCCGGCCGAACAGCCGCGCCCGGTGATCGCATCGGCCTCGGCGCGCGGCAGCGCCGCGGGCCTGCCCGGTTTCAGCCGTGAACGCGCCTTCGGCATCAACAGCGACGACGGAGCCGGCGAGGATGCGCCCGTGCAACTCGCCTCCGCCGCCGGTCTGGCGCGGCTCGCGCCGAACGGGCTGCGCACCCAGCATTCCGGCGTCGACGTCGCCTGCCTGAAGCCGGCGCTCGTGCGCGTGCTCAAGCGTATCGAGCAGCGCTACGGTCAGCCGGTGATCATCACTTCGGGCTATCGCAGCCCGTCGCGCAACCGCGCGGCGCGTGGCGCCAAGAACTCGCTGCACATGTATTGCGCGGCAGCCGACATCCAGGTGCCGGGCGTCAGCAAGTGGGATCTGGCCGCCTATCTGCGCTCGGTTCCGGGACGCGGCGGTGTCGGCACCTACTGCCACACCAAGTCTGTTCACATCGATATCGGTCCCAAGCGGGACTGGAACTGGCGCTGCCGCCGGGGCGGCTGACGCCAAGCCACCAGGGTCCGATCCGCCCGAACGCGGGCAGGCGAACCCTTGCAAAAGGCGCCGCACCACCCCATTTTCCCGCCGGTCGCAAAAAACGGATTTTCGCTTTGCGATCAGGGTTGCGGCGGCAGATGATTGTGCCTATACACCCGCTCACCTTGATGCGCGCCCATCGTCTAGCGGTCTAGGACGCCGCCCTTTCACGGCGGAAACACGGGTTCGAGTCCCGTTGGGCGTGCCACTTCTCCGGCCAGAACTCATCCGGTCCGGCTTCGCGGGCCCCCTGCCACGTATCAGGCCGGCCGTGCCAGATCGTCGATGATCGGGCAGTCGGGCCGGTCGTCGCCATGGCAATGCTCGACCAGTTGCGTCAGCGTCGCGCGCAGCGATTGCAGGTTTGCGATCTTCGCCTCGATCTCGCCGATCTTGTCGAGCGCCAGCGCCTTCACGTCCGCGCTCGCCCGTGCCTCGTCCTCGTAGAGCGACAGCAGCAGCCGGCATTCCTCGATCGAGAACCCCAGGCTCCGCGCACGCTGCACGAACCGCAGCCTGTGGATGTCCCGCTCGGAATAGTCGCGATAGCCGTTGGCCGCGCGCGCCGGGCGGACGAGGCCGATCTCCTCGTAATAGCGGATGGTCTTGGCGGGCAGCTCAGTCGCTTCCGCCGCCGTGCCGATGTTCATCGCCGATCCCCAGTTCCGAATGGCCATAGGTGGCGCGCAGCCGGTCGATCTCGACATCGGTGAAGCCGATCGCGCGGGCGCGCTGCAGGAAGAGCGCAAAGCTGTCCGGTTCGCGCGCGCCGTCGTCGCGCGTTCCAAGTGCCTTTTCCTTCAATGCCCGCTCGTGCTTCATCGTCTCGCTTTCGTCGTTCGGCTTCATCCTACGTGCCCGGACCGCTCGCGGCCTTCTGACATTGTCGTGTGATGATGCGCCAAAGCTTTTTTTTGCGCCTTCCAGTCACAGGAAGGTCAAGCCGCTGGCCGCTGCACAATTCGCAGATGATATGGGGTCACGTACTGGCCCGTTCCACAGCCGGCCGCAGCGACGCGGCGTCGCGGCCGCATGGAGAAGTCAGCCCTGCCCGGCATCGGACGGCGGGTGGATATTGATGAAGAAGGGCCGGCCGCCGACCGTAACGAGCCGTGCTGTGCCCGATCCGAAGGCGTCGGCGATTGCCACGCCAAGTTCGCCGGGAACGGGCTGACCGGCCTCGACGACGCGGTCGCGGCCGTCCGCAAGGTCGGTGATGACCGCCACGGCCCGGCCCGCCGCACGGGCGCGGTTGACCGATTTGAGCACGAACGGATCCATCGCCTAGCCGACCCGCTCGATATAGACACGCATTGTGGCGTCTTCCGGCGATCCGGGTGCCCCGGAGCCATCGAGATCGATGATCTCTGGCGCACCCGATTCGATCACCGCGCGGGCCCGTGCGACGATCGCCGCTTCGATCCTTTCGTTCCCCAACGAGCCAGCGATCGCATCGTCCTCGTCGACCGCCATCTGCTGTCCGACCCGCAGCGCCACGGCCGGCGGACACGCGATGAGCGACGCGATCGCGACCTCGCGCCCCTGTCTCATCGCCCGCTCGGCGAAGTCGAGCGGATGGTCGGAAGCGTCCGTCATCGTGAACATTTCTCCCCCCGGTCGGCCGAGCCTACGGCGTTCCGGCGCCCGCGAAAAGCAGCGCTATCTTGGCTGGTGCTTGCCCTTTGCGATGCGCCGGTGCATCACGGCGCCATGGCTGCGCGCGCACTGTTCCTTGCGGCGATCATCGCCCTTTCGGCCGCCCTGCCGGCGCGGGCCGCCGAGGGCGCGGCGCTGATCGCGCCCATGTCCGGCACGTTCGAGGCGCTCGGGCGCGACATGCGCCGCAGCGCGACCGCGATTTTGGGCGACGACCTGCCGGTGATCGACGATCAGTGCGAGCCCGAACCGGCGGCAGCGGCCGCGCGCGACACGATCGTTGCCGGCGACCGGATCGTCATCGGCCTGCCCTGCATCGATGCGTTCGATGCGGCCATGCCGCTCCTCGCCGAGGCCGCGATCCCGGTGCTCGCCGTCGGCGTGCGCGCGCCCGACATCACCACGCCGCCGCGTGATCATGACGGCCCGTGGCCGGTGTTCCGCGTCGGCCCGCGCACCGGCGACGAGGTCGAGGCGCTCGCCGCCTACGTCGCCGCCGACTGGCGCGAGGAGAATTTCGCGGTGATCGACGACGGCACGCTCTACGGACGCGAACTGTCCGAGGACATCAGGCTGATGCTGGCCGACCGGGCGCTCGAACCGGTGTTCGTCGACACCTACCGGCCGCTTCTGGAGAACCAGACGCCGCTGGTGCGGCGGCTGCAGCGGTCCGGCGCCACCCACGTCATCATTGGCGGCGACGCGCGCGATGCCGCCGTCATCGCCGCCGATGCCGAGCGCATCGGCTACGATCTCACGCTCGCCGGCGGCAGCATCCTGATCGCGCCGCCCGACGATGGCCGCCTGCCCGACGGCACCATCATCGCCGCGGTACCGTACGATATGGATCTGGCCGCGATGGCCGCCCGGATCGCCAGGCAGGCGCTCGCATCGGACCTGCCGATCGCCGAAGCGCTGCGCATCGCGACCTTCGCCACGGCCGCCGGGCCCCTTTCCTTCAACGCCACCGGCGAACCGGACCTCGACTTCGTGCGCATTCACGCGGTCCGCGACGGCCGACCGCAACCAGTGCCAGCAAACGGGGACGGATGACGCCATGACGCCCGGAGACCGCAACCTGATCACCGACATTGCCGGCCTGAAGGTCGGCCAGGCGACCCATGCCCGCATCAAGTCGGGCGTCACCGCGATCATCTGCGACGAGCCGGCGGCCGCCGGCGTCAAGGTGCTCGGCGGCGCCCCCGGCACGCGCGAGACCGACCTGCTCGAACCACACAACACGGTCGAGGGCGTCGATGCGATCGTGCTCGCCGGCGGATCGGCCTTCGGTCTCGATGCGGCCGCCGGCGTGCAGGACTGGCTGGCCGAGCAGGGACGCGGCTTTCCCGTCGGCCCGCACCGCGTGCCGATCGTGCCTGCGGCGATCCTGTTCGACCTGATCAATGGCGGCGACAAGAACTGGGGCGACAGGTCGCCCTATCGCGCGCTCGGCAATCTCGCCGCGCAGAGCGCCGGGCCCGATTTCGCGATCGGCAGCCATGGCGCCGGCGCGGGCGCGCTGACCGCCACCCTCAAGGGCGGCCTCGGCTCGGCCTCGGCAATCCTTGACCGGCCGGGCCTGACGGTGGGCGCGCTCGTCGCGGTCAATTGCCTGGGCGCGGTCACCGTCGGCGACACGCCCCATTTCTGGGCCGCCCCGTTCGAACAGGATGGCGAGTTCGGCGATCTCGGACCCGCCCATCCGTTTCCGGCCGATGCAACCGATCTGCGCATCAAGTTCCGCGACCTGGTCTCGGACGGCGCCCCCGTGAACACCACCATCGGCGTCGTTGCGACCGACGCAAAGCTCACCAAGGCCCAGTGCAAGCGGCTGGCGATCGCCGCCCATGACGGGCTCGCCCGCGCGATATGGCCCGCACACACCCCGTTCGACGGCGATTGCATCTTCGCCCTGTCCACCGGCCGCGCCGACACCGGACCCGATCTGGACGTCTTCGTCGATCTGTGCGCGGCCGCCGCCTCGACCATGGCGCGCGCCGTCGCGCGCGGCGTCTATGCGGCCCATGAAGAGCCGGGGGATATCATGCCGCCCTGGTCGGCGCGCCGTTGACACGGGCCCCTGCCCGCGCCAACCCCGAACCAGACAGACCCGGAAGCCGCCATGCGTGACATCAAGATCGCACCCTCCATCCTCGCCTCCGATTTCGCCAGGCTGGGCGAGGAGGTGCGCGACGTCGTCGCCGCCGGCGCGGACTGGATCCATCTCGACGTGATGGACGGCCATTTCGTGCCCAACATCTCCTACGGGCCCGACGTGATCGCCGCGCTGCGCAAGCACACGGACGCACCCTTCGACTGTCACCTGATGATCGCGCCGGCCGATCCGTACCTGGAAGCCTTCGCAAGAGCCGGCTGCGACGTGATCACCGTGCATGCCGAGGCAGGACCGCACCTGCACCGGTCGCTGCAGGCGATCCGGGCGCTCGGCAAGAAGGCCGGCGTCTCGCTGAACCCGGCAACGCCCGCTTCGGCCATCGAACATGTCATTGATATGGTCGATCTGGTTCTGGTGATGAGCGTCAATCCGGGCTTCGGCGGGCAGAAGTTCATCGAGGCCGTGCTGCCCAAGATCGCGGCGATCGACGCGATGATCGGCGACCGCCCGATCGATCTGGAAGTCGATGGCGGCATCACCGCCGAGACCGCCGGCCCCTGCGCCAGGGCCGGCGCCAACGCCTTCGTGGCCGGTTCTGCCGTCTTCAAGGGCGGGACAATCGAGGCCTATCGTGCTAGCATCGGGGCCATTCGGGCGGCGGCGACGGACAACCGGCCATAGGAGGTCGATATGGTTGGCGTTTTCTTCTGCAGGCTGCGCGCCTGCCTGGCTCTGGCGCTCATCGCCGCGCTGCTGGTCTTCAATCTCACATCGCAATCGCGGGCGGGCGATGCGGCCACGCTGAACATTCTGGGTTTCTCCTCGGACGGGTCGGTCTTCGCCTTCGAGGAATATGGCGTGCAGGACGGTTCCGGCTTCCCCTACGCGAACCGTTTCTACATCGACACCGAGACCGATACCTTCATGCCCGGTTCGCCGGTCCGCAAACGCATCGACGACGAATCGGCCAGCGTTTCGGAGGTCCGCGCCCAGGCCCGCAGCGCCGGCCAGGCGATTATCTCCGACGCGCTGCTTGCGGCCAATCCCGGCTACACGGCCGGGCTGAACCCGATCACCGAACTGTCGGCCGATCCGTTCCGCATGGTCGTCAATCCACGGCCCGTTAATCCGCCGATCGACGCGCCGCTCGAGGTGCGCCTGTCCGAGATGCAGTTCGCCGCCGAACCGCCCTGCGACGGCGTCACCGACGCCAGCATCGGCTTCCGGCTGGTGAAGATCGACCCGACGCCCGGCGGCACGACCGAACTGCTCAACGAGGATGACAGCGTGCCCTCAAGCCGCGGCTGCCCGCTGGGCTATTCCATCGGCGGGGTCCAGACCTTCTTCCCCGACAAGGCCGACCCGGTCTTCGCGGTGCTGATCGCAATCCGCTCGTTCGGCTTTGAGGGCCCCGACTTCCGCTGGATGGCCGTGACCGGACCGATCGCGCCCTGACCGGCCGGCCCGCGATGAGCGATGGCGCTTCACGTGCCGCCTCGCGCGCACAAGGCATCAGGCTGGCGATCGCAGCGCCGGCGCTAGCGGCCGCCATCGCCGTCTGGACCCTTGCCTCGCTGACGCTGCGCTTCGGATGGGCCCTCGGGCCTCAGCCTGTCACGGTCGCCGCGATCTTCGGCGCCGGCGCGGGCATCGGGTTCGCCATCGCCGCCTTCTTCGCGACACTCGTTGCGACCGGCACCCGCCGCAGGATGGCACTGACCTTCGGCATCGCCGTCGCAACCATTCTGGCGAGCACGCTGGCGCTCTATTTCCTCGAACACCGCGCCTATTTCAGCCAGTGGCACGGCCCCGCCCTGTCGCGGGTCTGGTTCATCCAGCAGTTCTACACCGGCGTCGCGGCGGCCGGCCACGTGGCGGTCCTCGGAACCCGCTATCTCGGCCTGCCCGCCTTGGCGCTTCTGGCCCTTGCGAGCTGGTGGACACACCGCAACGCCGATTGAGTGTCGGGTCCGGCCCTGATAGGGCAAACCATCCCGCCACCGCCCTTGCAGGTTCGCCATGATCCCCCGCTATTCGCGACCCGAAATGGTCGCCATCTGGTCGCCCGAGACGAAGTTCCGCATCTGGTTCGAGATCGAGGCGCATGCCTGTGACGCACTCGCCAAGGCCGGCGTCATTCCCGAGCGCGCCGCCCAGATCATCTGGGAAAAGGCGGGGTCCGCCACCTTCGACGTGGCCCGGATCGACGAGATCGAACGCGAAACGCGCCATGACGTCATCGCCTTCCTGACCCATCTGGCCGAGATCGTCGGGCCCGAAGCGCGCTTCGTCCACCAGGGCATGACCTCGTCGGACGTGCTCGACACCTGCCTTGCCGTGCAGCTCTCGCGCGCCGCCGACATCCTGCTCGCCGATCTGGACGCGCTGCTCGCCGCGCTCAAACGCCGCGCCTTCGAGCACAAGGACACGATCACCATCGGTCGCAGCCACGGCATCCATGCCGAGCCGACCACATTCGGTCTCAAGCTCGCCCAGGCCCATGCCGAATTCGAGCGCTGCAAGTGCCGGCTCGAGGCGGCCCGTGCCGACATCGCCACCTGCGCCATCTCCGGCGCCGTCGGCACTTTCGCCAACATCGATCCGGCCATCGAGGCGCATGTCGCCGACGCGATGGGGCTGACCGCAGAACCGATCTCGACCCAGGTGATCCCGCGCGACCGGCACGCCATGTTCTTCGCCACGCTCGGCGTGATCGCCTCGTCGGTCGAGCGGCTGGCCGTCGAGGTGCGGCATCTGCAGCGCACCGAGGTGCTCGAGGCCGAGGAGTATTTCGCGCCCGGCCAGAAGGGCTCGTCGGCCATGCCGCATAAGCGTAACCCGGTCCTGACCGAGAACCTGACCGGCCTTGCGCGCATGGTGCGCGGCTACGTCACCCCGGCGCTGGAGAACGTCGCGCTGTGGCACGAGCGCGATATCTCTCATTCCTCGGTCGAGCGCATGATCGGCCCGGACGCGACGATCACGCTCGACTTCGCGCTGCACCGGCTGACCGGGGTTATCGACAAGCTCGTGGTCTATCCCGAGGCGATGGAAGCCAACCTGCATCGGTTTCGCGGCCTGATCCACTCCCAGCGCGTGCTGCTGGCGCTCACCCAGGCGGGCGTGTCGCGCGAGGACGCCTACCGGCTCGTCCAGCGCAATGCGATGAAGGTGTGGGAGCAGGGCAAGGATTTCCTGGACGAACTGCTCGCCGACGACGATGTCCGCGCCCATCTGTCCGAAGACGAGATCCGTGCCCGGTTCGACCTCGGCTACCACACCAAACATGTCGACACGATCTTCACGCGGGTCTTCGGCGAGAGCTGACCTCAGCCGTCCGGGCATAGCGAAGGGCTGCCCTGCGCCAGCCACTGGTCGAGCGGCAGCCGGCGCGGCTCCAGGGAGACGGTCATTTCGGTCGTCTCTTCGCCGATGATGCCCCTTCCCGTGAACACGTTGATGTCGCAGCCACCGGCGGCATCGGGATCGAGCGTGTCGCGATGGTCGTATGTGAACCCGGCGACCAGCAGGTCGCCGTCGCGCCATGCGAGCGTGACGGTCTGGTACCAGCGGCTGCGACCGACCGCTTCATTCTTCGAGATCAGTTGCAGGGAACCGGCGTCGGTGAACGCCACCGCCGGCCGGTTGCCGACCATGCCGCCCGGCAGGCCGCCCCAGGCGGCATCGGCGTAGACGCGCCACGGCTGAAGCGCGCCTTTGTCGAGGCCCGTACCGCGCAGCAGGACCAGCGCATGGTCGTCATGCGCCTCGTCCGCGCCGGGCGCGATGAGAAGCGCGGCGTCGCTCGCCCCGTCGCCATCGAGATCGCCGCTCGCCACCGACACGATCCGGTCGAGCGCGACGGCTTCAAGGTCGCCGGCCTGCCCAGGCACGGCGGCAAGGAGTGCGACGAACAGGGCCAGGTAACGGACCGTCACCCTTTGTGACCACGTTCGATGCGCTTTACGAAATTGATTTTCCATCGCTTTTCATCCCGTTCACGAGAGCGAGGCCAATTCTGTCGGCGTGAAACGCACCGTGCGCGAACCCATCGCCATCGCAACGCATTTGTTCAGCACCCTGAGTTGGGGGCAAGTCCAATGGAGGACATCATGACCGACGAACGCGACTACTACTCCACCCATCGCGCCCCGGGCCGCGGCGAAAGCTCATCGAGCGGCATGCGGTGGGGCGGACTGGCGCTGATCGCCCTTGTGCTGCTGATGGCCGTCTTTTTCGTGTTCGGCTCGAACGCACCCGAAAACGGGACCGAGGCGCCCGATCTGGCGCCGCCGGCGGCCGAAACGACAGAGCCCGCCCCCGTCGAGCCCGAGCCGGTCGCGCCGATCGAATAAGGCGCAGGACGACATGACGGCCCCGCGGTTGACATCGGCGCGCGGGGCCGCCACCTCGCGGACCATGAAGATCCGCGACGCCGATATCCTCATCATCCCCGGCTACCGCAATTCCGAGCCCGACCATTGGCAGAGCCGGTGGCAGGCGAAGATGGCGACGGCCCGCCGCGTCGAACAGGCCGAGTGGACCAAGCCGGTGTTCGAAGACTGGGTCGCCAGCGCGCAGGAGGCGATCGCCGCCTCGAACGGCGACGCCGTGCTCGTCGCCCATTCGCTGGGTGTCACGACCGCCGTGCACGCGATCCATCGCGCGCCCGAACTGGCCGACAAGGTGCGCGGCGGCTTCTTCGTCGCGCCGCCCGATGTCGCCAATCCGAAGATCCGGCCCCGCCACTTCATGACGTTCGGCCCCTATCCCGAAGACCCTCTGCCGTTTCCCGCCTTCGTGATCGCCAGCCGCGACGATCACTATACGAGCTTCGAGAAGGCCGAGGAGACCGCCGCGAACTGGGGCGCGCTGCTGGTCGACGCTGGCAATTCGGGACATTTGAACGCACAGTCGGGCCACGGGCCGTGGCCGGAAGGACTGATGGTGTTCGCCCGCTTCATGAAGCGGCTGTGACCGTGCCGGTCAGCCGCCCCGCGCGGCCGAAAGCACCGCCTGCGCGCCCCGGTTGACGATCGCCGCATCGAAGCCGGCCGCGATCAGCCCGAACCCCATCTGCGCGTAACGCGGCGCCATCGCCGGATCGACCGCGAAGATGCCGGCAAGCTTGCCCTTCGCTTTCGCCCGCGCCGCGACATCGGCCACCGCGTCCATCATGTCGTCCAGCGTGGCGTCGACCCCCTGCCCGCCCGTCCAGGCGATCGAGAAGTCGGCCGGACCGACGAACACCGCGTCGATGCCGTCGACATCGAGGATGTCGTCGAGCGCATCGAGCGCGGCGCGCGTTTCGATCATCGCGAAACAGAGCGTGTCGGCATTGGCGCTGTGTAGATAGGCGTTGCCGCCCTCGACGCCGCGCAGCGCGAGCCCCCTTGTCGGGCCCCAGGAGCGCTCGCCGAGCGGAGGATATTTCGTGAAGGCGGCGAGCGCCCGGGCGTCCTCGACCGAATTGATCATCGGCGCGATCACCGCGTCGGCTCCGAAATCGAGCGCGCGCGAGGCCATGTCGAAGCGTCCCACGGGCACGCGGACGATCGCCGGAACCCGCCGCAGGAGCACGGCGGCGACCCCGTCCCAGATCGACGCTTCGTGATGGCCGCCATGCTGCATATCCATGGTGACCGCATCGAAGCCGGCGCCGGCGATCATGCCGACCAGTCCCGCCTCCGGCTGGGCCGACCATGCGGTCAACACCGTCTTGCCGGCGCGCAGCGCACCGGCCAATTCATAGCCGTAGGCGGCCATGTCCCCTCCCCGCCGGATTGCCCGGTTCTTCGTGGTCTAGCTTTTTTCGATCTCTTCGGCGGCCTTGACCATCAACTCGTCCATGGTGCGCCGGATCTGGTGATCGGACTGCTCGACGCCGGCGGCGTCGAAGTCGCCCCTGATCTTGCGGAACACGTCCTCGTCGCCCGGCTCCTCGAAGTCCGCCGCGATCACTTCCTTGGCATAGGCCTCGGCGTCCGCGCCGGTCTTGCCCAGCTTTTCGGCGGCCCACAGGCCGAGCATCTTGTTGCGGCGCGCCTCCGCCTTGAACCGCAACTCGGCGTCGTGGGCGAACTTGTTCTCGAAAGCGTCCTTGCGGTCCTTGATGCTCATCGGTGCTCCTTCGGCGGACGGCCCTGATTGGTGGTGGCTGGTATGTAAGCCTAGCGCCGGTCTAAACCAAATGGTTTGTCAAAGATCAACCGGCCGCGCCACGCGGCGAACCGGCGCGCGGACGGGTGCGAAATTTCATCCGTCAGGGCCCGGCGGCCATTTGTTTTGGCGGTCCGTTTCGGATAAACGGGGCCATTCGATCGACCGCCGTCCGCGCCCCAACCCACTGGCGCGAGCGCGATGTACAAAAGGCCAATGCATGAAACAGCGCCGCCGCATCTACGAGGGCAAGGCGAAGATCCTCTATGAGGGCCCCGAGCCCGGCACTCTGATCCAGCATTTCAAGGATGACGCGACCGCCTACAACGCCGCAAAGCACGATGTCATCGAAGGCAAGGGCGTCCTCAACAACCGGATATCCGAGCATATTTTCACCGCGCTCAACCGGATGGGCATCCCCACCCACTTCATCAAGCGCGTGAACATGCGCGAGCAGCTCATCCGCGAGGTCGAGATCATTCCGGTCGAGATCGTCGTGCGCAACATCGCCGCCGGCTCGCTCTCCCAGCGCCTTGGCATCGACGAGGGCACCGTGCTGCCGCGCTCGATCATCGAGTTCTACTACAAGTCCGATTCGCTCGGCGACCCGCTCGTCTCCGAGGAACACGTGACCGCCTTCGGCTGGGCAAATCCCCAGGAGATCGACGACATGATGGCGCTCGCCATCCGCGTCAACGACTTCCTGTCCGGCCTGTTCCTGGGCATCGGAATCCAGCTCGTCGACTTCAAGATCGAGTGCGGCCGGCTGTTCGAGAACGACATGATGCGGATCGTGGTCGCCGACGAGATCTCGCCCGATTCGTGCCGGCTGTGGGACATCGGCTCGAACGAGAAGCTCGACAAGGACCGCTTCCGCCGCGACATGGGCGGCCTGGTCGAGGCCTACACCGAGGTCGCGCGCCGGCTCGGCATCATGAACGAGAACGAGCGCCCCCGCGCCTCCGGCCCGGTGCTGGTCGCTTCAAAGGACAAGCTTCACTAGGAACCCGCGATGATCGTGCCGGTCGGCCGCTTGGCCGCGTGCCTCGCCATCACCACGCCGCTGGCCGCCTGCGTTGCCGCGCCCGCAGCCGTCGAGGGGGCGTCGCCGCGCGGATGGAGCGCGCTCGGCGAACGCACCTATTCCTGCGCGCGACCCGCCTGCCCCTATCCGGGCCGTGCCGGACACGAACTCGTCGCGCTCGGCCCTTCGGGCGACACGCTGTTCGAGACCAATGACGAGGCGACCCGGCGCGCCTTCCAGAGGGCCTTTGACAGCGCCGTGGAGCGAAGCCGGCTCGGCGCCGGCCGGGACTATCGCATCGAGGGTCCGATCACGCGCGCGATGATCGGCGCGCACGAGACCCTGCGGTTCGCGGTCACCGGAAGCGGCGCGGCCGCCGAGCCCGGCCATGCGATCGTCCTTCGCAAGAACGGGCGCTTCCACATGGTCTTCGCCTTCGCGGACACCGAAACGGCCGCGCGCGCCGCCGCGCTCGACTTCGTCAACGCAATCACGCTGTGAAGGAACCGAACCGCCGATGATCAAGGCCCGCATCACCGTCACCCTCAAGAACGGCGTGCTCGACCCTCAGGGCAAGGCGATCGCCAGCGCGCTCGCAACGCTCGACTTCAAGGATGTGGCCGGCGTCCGGCAGGGAAAGGTGTTCGACATCCAACTCGACCATTCCGACAGGGCGCGCGCCGAAACCGAACTTGCCGACATGTGCCAGAAGCTGCTCGCCAACACGGTGATCGAGGATTATGCGGTGGAGATCGTCTGACCGATGAAGCCCGCCATTGTCCTTCTTCCCGGGCTCAATCGCGACCGCGACATGATCGCCGCGATCGAGACGATCACCGGCAAAAAGCCGCTCACCCTGTGGCAGACAGAGACCGAGATACCGGCGGACGTCGGGCTGGTGATCGTGCCGGGCGGCTTCTCGTTCGGCGATTATCTTCGCTGCGGCGCGATCGGCGCGCGCATGCCCGTGATGCGCGCGGTCGCCGAGGCGGCGGCGCGCGGCGTGCGCGTTCTCGGCGTCTGCAACGGCTTTCAGCTTCTTATCGAAGCGGGCCTTCTGCCCGGCGCGCTGATGCGCAACGCCTCGCTCAACTTCGTCTGCCGCAGCGTGCGCCTTCAGATCGTCAACGCCGACACCGCGTTCACGCGGAACTACCGGCCGGGGCAGATCATCGATTGCCCGGTCGCCCATCACGACGGCAACTATTTCGCCGACGCCGAAACGCTGGCCCGGCTCGAGGGCGACGACCGCATCGTCTTCCGTTACGCCGAAGGCACCAATCCGAACGGTTCGACCGCCGATATCGCCGGCATCGTCAACGCGCGCGGCAACGTGCTCGGCATGATGCCGCATCCGGAAAACCTGGTCGAGCCGGCCCATGGCGGCACCGACGGCCGCGCCCTGTTCGAAAGCGCGCTCGATCTCGTCGAAGCCTGAGCCGGCAGCCTAGCGCAAGGCGGTTTCGAGTTCGCCCGGCGTCGTGCGCGTCACGGTGATCGTCTCGCTCACCGCGTTGCACAGGAACACCAGGTTGGCGTCCACCGAGATCAGCTTGACGGTGTAGTGCGCGCCCGTGTCGGTCATCAGTTCGACATGGGCCTGAGGCGCGCCGAGATGCGACAGCATGCCGTCGACCATCTGCGGACAAAGGTCGAAAGGCGCCTGTCGCTGCAGCATCACCTCCTCGGCCGCATTTGCCGGCGCCCCCACGACGCCCAACACCAGTGCGGCCGTCAGCGCGGCCGCCTGAAAGAGATTCCGTCCCATTGGAATGTCCCCCGGTCTTGAAGTTTGCGGTTTCGTCTCGTCTCCTTGTCTGAGCCCGGCGATTCGTCCGTCGCCTTTGATCCCGATCGGAACAGCCTATGCGTGATTCGCCCATCTCCAAAATCACGAAATGGCGCGAGGTGCCCGCCGGGCTGGCGGCGGGCACGGCACTGCTGTTCGTACTGGCCGGCTGCCAGGCGTTCGAGCCGCCGGGTGGGCCGGTCGTTGCCGAGGTTGACGCGCCTTCGCCGGTGGCCGCCCTGCAGCGCATCAACGAGCGCGGGCTGCAATGCTGGTTCCGCTCGGGCGACCGCGATTTCCGCAACTATGCGATGGTGCCCGAACTCGACACGCGCACCGGCCAGCCGCGCATCCTGATCGTGCGGCGCGGCAATCAGCAGGGTCTGCCGGAACTGGTGATCACCGCCGGCGGCGACCCGGTGCGCATCACGACTTTCGGGCCGCTCGCCGGCGAAAGCCTGTCGGCGCGCATCAATGCCGATATCCTGGCATGGAGCGCCGGCCGGCCGAGTTGCTCGTGATCTGATCCGGACGCCGGCGCGCGAGCCGTCAGCGGCTGCGCTCGAAGAACGGCAGCGACTTGCGGATCTCCGAATCGGCCTGATCGGGCGTCAGACCGATGTCGCGCAGTTCCTCGACGCCGAGCTTGCTCAGGTGAATGCGCGTGCGTCGCTTCTCGTATTTGGCCACGATCATCGCAACGAGCACACGTCCCCACACGCGAAACGGCACGGCGCTCGCCGTATCGTAGCGGACACCGGCAATCGTGAATGGCCGGAAGCGGAACGGTATTGTACCAATTGTACCCATAGCATTGATCTCCATTGTCCCTGTGAGGACATGCATGAGGTACATTGACTCATTGACGGGTACAATATATCGAATTGTCACCATGACAACTTGGCTCCCCGATCTGTCCCGCGACAATGGCCCGCTCTATCTGGAGCTCGCCAACCGCATTCAGCAGGATATCGAATCGGGCTCCCTGCCCGCCGGCGTGAAACTGCCGCCGCAGCGCAACCTCGCGTTCGATATCGGCGTGACCGTCGGCACGGTCAGCCGCGCCTACGCGGTCGTGCGCGAGCGCGGTCTGGTGACAGGCGAGGTCGGGCGCGGCACCTTCGTCGCAAGCCGCGAGACCGGCGTTCCGAACGGCCAGTTGCCGATCACGCTGCGCCCGCCGGGCGGCTATCACGAGGAAGCGCGCGCCGACGTCATCCGGCTCGATTCCTCGGCCGCCTTCAGCGAGGCCGGCGCCGCCGAAATCCGCCCGCTCCTCGCCGAAGTGTCCCGCGACGGCTGTGACGAGATGGCCGGCTATGTGCGCGGCATCGAGCCCGACTGGCGCAAGGCCGGCGCCGACTGGATCGCCCTTGGCAGCCGATGGCGACCCGAAGAGGAGAACGTCCTGCCCACCTCGGGTGCGCAGGGCGCGCTGATCTCGATCATTGCCGGCGCCACCAACCCGGGTGACCGGATCGCCTGCGAGGCGCTTACCTTCGCCGGCGTTCCCCGCAGCGCGCAGCTCATCGGGCGCGGCGCGGTCAGCGTCGCCATCGACGAAAAGGGCATTCTGCCCGAATCCTTCGAGACCGTCTGCGCCCAGCAGCACCCCCGGCTGCTCTTCCTGATGCCGGCGGTGCACACGCCGCTGACCGTCGCGCTGTCGCCCGAGCGCCGCCGGGCGATCATCGAGATCGCGCGGCGTTACAATGTGCTGATCATCGAGGATCACCTCTACGCGTCGGTGACGCCCGACCCCTACGAGCCGATCGCGGCGCTCGCGCCGGACATCACCTTCCACATCGGCGGGCTCTCCAAGGCGGTGGCCGCCGGCCTTCGCGCCGGCTGGGTGGCGACGCCCGCCCACATGACGGCGCGTGTGTGGTCCGCCCAGAAGATGCTGACGGGTGGCTCGAGCTATCTGCTCAGCGACATGGCGGCGCGCATGGTCAACTCGGGCGCTGCGATGGACGTGCGCACCCGCGTGCGCGAGGAGATCGCCCGGCGCGTGACGGTGATGCGCACCGTCTTCGAGGGCTGCGACATCAAGATACGCGATTACACGCCGTTCGCCTGGCTCAAGCTGCCCGAACCATGGCTGTCGGGCACCTTCAAGGCAGCCGCCTACGAGGAGAAGGTGCGCATCGACGACGAGGACGAATTCAAGGCCGGACGCGGCGACCAGCGCTTCCACGGCGTGCGGGTCGCCTTCGCCGCCATGGCCAAGGACATCGAGACGATGGAGATTGGTGCGCGCCGCCTGCGACGCCTGCTCGATGCCGGCCCGGCCGCCTATCACAGCTACAATTGAGGCCCCCACCGCCGCCATTGACTTTCACGCTCCGTCCGGACAAGCGACGAGCGCCGCCACCCTCCGCACGTCCGCTGCCAGGACCAAGCCCATGACCGACCGCCCCGCCCCGGCCGGAACCGAACGCGCCATCCTGCCCGACCTGGTTCGGGCCTTCGCGCTGGTCGGCATCGCGCTCGTCAACGTGCAGTACCTCGCCTGGCCGGCGATGACCGGCTATCCCGACGCGGCCTTTGCGACGCAGGGCGACGTCGCCGCCTACTGGGCCGTCAACGCGCTGTTCCTGCTCAAGTCCTACACGCTCTTCGCCTTCATGTTCGGGGCCGGCTTCGCCTACCAGATCCTTTCGGCGCAGCGACGCCGAGCGGGTTTTTCGGCCGAGTACTGGCGCCGAATCGTCGGCCTTGTCGTTCTCGGCATCGCCCATGTCGCGCTGCTGTTCCAGGGCGACATCCTGGTGATCTACGCGATCCTTGGCGCCTTCCTCTTCCTGTTCCGGAACACCGGCACACGCACGCTGATCCGCTGGGCCATCGCGGTGTATGGGGTGCAGATCCTGATCGTGGTCGCGCTTGCCGGTCTCGCCTGGCTCGGCGCGACGATGGCGCCCGAGATCATGGCCGCCGAGGCAGCGGCGCTGCAGGAGCAGGCCGACCGCGCGACGCGCGTCTTCGGATCGGCCGGATTCACCGAAGCGGCGGCGCTGCGGCTTGCCGAATGGTCCGAGATCGTCGTCTACGGGCTGATGCTTCAGGGACCGGGCGCGTTCGCCTTCTTCCTGTTCGGACTTGCGGCGGTGCGCGGCGGCGCGATCGCCGATCTGGCGCCGGTCCCGCCGCATCTTCCTGCCGGTCGGCCTCGTCGGCAGCGCGGCGGGCGCCTGGGTCCTGGGCCAGGCGAGCGTGATGATCGACCCCGAAATGCTGATCGGCATGGTGCTGATCACCCTGTTCGGCCCGTTTGCCAGCGCCGGCTATATCGGCCTGATCGCCCGGTGGGCCGAAGCGCCACCGAGCGCGACGAAGACCTTTCTGGCACGCGGTGGCACCGCGACCCTGACCGCCTACCTGACGCAGTCCCTCATCTTCTCGCTGATCTTCAACGCCTACGGGCTGGGCCTGTTCGGATCGCTCGGCGTTGCCGCCTGCACGGCGATCGCCTTCCTGGTGGCGCTTGTCAGCATCGGCTTTGCCAGCCTTTGGCGGTCGCGGTTCGAGCGCGGCCCGATGGAGGTGCTGCTGCGGCGGTGGACCTATCTGGGCACACGCTGAAGCGCGCACTGGCGTCTCGCCGCCACCGACGCTAAAGACCGGCCATGTCGATCCCCAACACCATTGCCATCACGCCCGAACTGATCGAGGCGCACGGCCTCAAGCCGGACGAGTACGACCGTATCCTCGAGCTGATCGGCCGCGAACCGAGCTTCACCGAACTCGGCATCTTCTCGGCCATGTGGAACGAGCACTGTTCCTACAAGAGCTCGAAGAAATGGCTGCGCACCCTGCCGACCGAGGGTCCGCAGGTGATCCACGGCCCGGGCGAGAATGCCGGCGTGGTCGACATCGGCGACGGCCAGTGCGTGGTCTTCAAGATGGAGAGCCATAACCACCCCTCCTACATCGAGCCCTATCAGGGTGCTGCGACCGGCGTCGGCGGAATCCTGCGCGATGTCTTCACCATGGGTGCCCGTCCGATTGCCGCGATGAACGCGCTCAGGTTCGGCGAACCGGACCATCCCAAGACGCGTCATCTGCTCGCCGGCGTCGTCTCCGGGATCGGCGGCTACGGCAATGCGTTCGGCGTACCCACCGTGGGCGGCGAGCTCGAATTCGACGCCCGCTACAACGGCAACTGCCTGGTCAACGCGTTCGCCGCCGGCATCGCGGACACCGACAGGATCTTCCTGTCGAAGGCCGAGGGCGTCGGCCTGCCGATTGTCTATCTGGGCGCCAAGACCGGTCGCGACGGCGTCGGCGGAGCGACCATGGCCTCGGCCGAATTCGACGACACGATCGAGGAGAAGCGCCCGACCGTCCAGGTCGGCGACCCGTTCACGGAAAAATGCCTGCTCGAGGCCTGCCTTGAACTGATGGCCACCGGCGCGGTGATCGCCATCCAGGACATGGGCGCGGCCGGGCTGACCTGCTCGGCGGTCGAGATGGGCGCCAAGGGCGATCTGGGCGTCAGGCTCGATCTCGACCGCGTCCCCGTCCGCGAAGAGATGATGAGCGCCTACGAGATGATGCTCTCGGAAAGCCAGGAGCGGATGCTCATGGTGCTCGATCCGCAAAAGCGCGCCGAGGCCGAGGCGATCTTTGTCAAATGGGGTCTCGACTTCGCGATCGTCGGCGAGACGACCGACGATCTGCGTTTTCGCGTGGTCCATCAGGGCGAGGAGGTCGCCGACCTGCCGATCAAGGAACTCGGCGACGAAGCGCCCGAATATGACCGGCCGTGGGTGGAACCGGGCACCTATCAGGACTGGGATGACGCGTCGGTTCCCGAGCCGGACGATTATGCGGGCGCGATCCTCGCCATGCTCGGCTCGCCGAACCTTTGTTCGCGCCGCTGGGTCTTCGAGCAGTACGACACGCTGATCGGCGGCAACAGCCTGCAGCGCCCCGGCGGCGATGCCGGCGTCGTGCGCGTGCCGGGCCATGCGACCAAGGCGCTCGCCTTCTCCTCGGATGTGACGCCGCGCTACGTCGAGGCCGATCCGTTCGAGGGCGGCAAGCAGGCCGTCGCCGAATGCTGGCGCAACATCACCGCCACCGGCGCCGAACCGCTGGCGGCGACCGACAATCTCAACTTCGGCAATCCCGAACGGCCCGATATCATGGGCCAGCTCGTCAAGGCGATCGAGGGCATCGGCGAAGCCTGTTCGGCACTGTCCTTCCCGATCGTGTCGGGCAATGTCTCGCTCTACAACGAGACGCAAGGGGAAGCCATCCTGCCCACGCCGACCATCGCCGGCGTCGGCCTCATCCATGACTGGGCGCACATGGCGCGGATCGGCACGATGCAGGACGGCGATGCGGTCTTCATGCTCGGCGGCGACGGCACGCATCTGGGCCAGTCGGCCCTCGCCCGCATCGTCCACGAGCGCACGGACGGGCCGCCGCCACCCGTCGATCTCTACCAGGAAAAGCGCAACGGCGATTTCGTCCGCTCGGCCATCCAGAACGATCAGGTGACCGCCTGCCATGACGTCTCCGGCGGCGGCCTTGCTGTCGCGCTTGCCGAGATGTGCCTCGCCGCGGACAAGGGGATGACGATCGAGGTGGGCGATACCCACCCGCCCCACGCGCTGCTTTTCGGCGAGGATCAGGGCCGCTACGTCGTCACCGTGCCGGCGCGGAACGCCACCTTCTTCGCGCTCAACGCCGAAGGCGCCGGCGTGCCGTTCCGGCGCATCGGCGCCGTGGATGGCGACCAGTTTGTGTTGACCGGGTCGGCCAACGCTTCCATATCTCTCGATCAGATGCGCCGCGCGCACGAAGGCTGGTTGCCGGACTACATGGCCGGGCCCGCCCGCGCCGAGGCCGCCCGACAGGAGACCGCCCAATGCCGATGAACGCCGCCGATATCGAACGCATGATCAAGCAGGCGATCCCCGACGCCAGGGTGACGATCCGCGATCTGGCCGGCGATGGCGACCATTACGCGGCCGAAGTGGTCTCGGAGAGCTTTCGCGGCAAGACGCGCGTGCAGCAGCACCAGATGGTCTACCAGGCGCTCGAAGGAAACATGGGCGGTGCGCTGCATGCGCTGGCGCTGCAGACCAACGCGCCGGACTGATCAGTCGCCGCCGCCCTTCGGGTAGGCCGCAAGGATCGGCCCGGCCGGAAACCACGAGCCGATCTGCATGTCCGTGCCGATAGCCAGGGCCGACACCTTGCCGTCGAGGAACAGTGCGTTGCGGGCGCCGGCGTGGTCGCGGAAGAAGCGGGCGAAGTTGCCGAAGCTGACCCGATCGAGGCTGACCGCGAAGACGACCGATCCGTCCTCGGTGACGCCGACACCGTTGCGGATGAAGCGCGTCGAGCCGTTGGGCAGGATGCGCGGGTGGATGGCGCCGTCGATCACCAGCATCGGCCCCGATTGCGTTGCGTGGCGCACCGGAAGGTTCGCCTCGGCGAAGGCTTCCGTTTCCAGAACCCCCGGCTTCCCGTCCTCGGTGACGAAGAACACCCCGTTCGGCTTGAGATGGAAATTGCCCGGACCGTCCGAGGTCACCAGCCCCATCCGCTCCTGCCCGTCCTCCACGTAAAGGCCGACCGGGCTGAGATCGGCGTGATACATGCCGCCGTTCATGGCGACCGCCGGCGCGTCTTCCGAAGTACCCTCGGAAGCGGCGAAGGCGCGCACGCTGCCATAGGCCGTGCCGTCGGGGCGGCCGAGGTGCACGGCGAATTCCGTTCTCGCCGGATCGAATGTGCAGGACAGATAGCGCGCGCCCTCGAAGGTCACGCTCTGGCAGGGAGCACTGCGACCCTCGGCGATCGCCGTCGCCGGACCGCCGAGCGGCACCATGCAAAGCAGGGCGCCGAGCGTCACTCGTGCACGGAAGAGAAGCGGCGCCGCGCGCACGGCCAGACGGCCATGAACGCCGCGTCCAGGCTTGCGCCCGCGCGCATCTTGTTTTGGACCGAACCGCAAGTTATCTCGGGGGCGTGACGTCATCGGGCCTTGAACCCGAATGAAAGGAACAGGACAATGCCGGCAATCAACGAATTCATCGACAATGAGGTCAAGGGCAACGATGTGGTGCTCTTCATGAAGGGCACGCCCGGATTTCCGCAGTGCGGCTTTTCGGGCCAGGTCGTCCAGATTCTCGACTATCTCGGCGTCGACTACAAGGGTGTCAACGTGCTCGCCGACGACGAGCTGCGCGAGGGCATCAAGCAGTACTCGAACTGGCCGACGATCCCGCAGCTCTACGTGAAGGGCGAGTTCGTCGGCGGCTGCGACATTGTCCGCGAGATGTTCCAGGCCGGCGAACTACAGGGCCATTTCGAGGAGAAGGGCGTCGCGGCCAAGGGCGCGGCCTGATCCGCGCTTCATTGCGCTCGTGACAAAGCGTTGATTGCCGTGGCGGAAACGCCATGGCAGATGCTCGTCCATGACAGCGCATCCCCTTCCCGACCCCGCCGCCAGCGCCTTTGCCGCGCAGGCAGACGCATGCCACGATCTGGGCTCGCCGCTCGTCGCGGCGATCTGTTCGCTGGTCGCCGAACGCGGCCTGCCCGACAGCGCAACGCGGCGGCGAATCGCCACCTGGCCCGGCGCGATTGGCGCGCGCGAGGCGGCCGTCCCGCTGCGGTTCACCGCCGCCCTGCACAGGCTCGTGCTCGACGGCGCCGATGACGGTCTCGCCGCCGCCTTCCCGCCCGCCGACCTCAACCGCGACGTGCTCTGGCATGCGCTGCGCGCGGCCGTGTCGGCGCATGACGGGTTCATCGCCGCCTATCTCAACTCCCCGCCGCAGACCAACGAGGTCGCCCGCGCCGCTCTGCTCCTGCCGGCCCTTCTCGATCTTCATGCCGCGCACGGCCTGCCGTTTAGCCTGCTCGAACTGGGCGCCTCCGCCGGCCTGAACCAGAACCTCGACCGCTTCGCCTACGACTACGGCGCCTGGCAGTGGGGCGATCCGGCCTCACCCGTTCTCGTGGCGTGCGAGTGGCGCGGCAAGGCCGGCCCGCCGCAGGCCCGGGACCTCGAGATCGCCGAGCGCAGCGCATGCGATGTCGCGCCCGTGCCGGTCGGGACACAAGACGAGCAACGGCGGCTTCTGTCATATGCCTGGGCCGATCAGCACCCGCGGCTCGCCAGGCTCTCGGCCGCCATGGAGCTGGCCGGCGCCCATCCGCCGCAGGTGGAAGCGGCCGGCGCCGCCGACTGGCTGGAGGACCGGCTCGCGCCCCTGCCCGAGGGCCGGCTGACCGTCGTGCTTCACACGATCATGTGGCAATATCTGCCCGATGCCGAAAAGGCGCGCGCCGAGACGGCGATCCGGCGCGCTGGCCGTGATGCCGGACAGGACAGGCCCATGGCCTGGCTGCGCTTCGAGGCGGACGGCCAGTCGCCCGGCGGCGGCGTCTGCCTCACGACATGGGCCGGCGTCGCCGATGACGGTATCACGCGCCTTCTGGCGCGGGGCGACTATCACGGAAGATGGCTTCAGATGTTGCCGTAAATCGCCTCGGCCATGGACCGCACGGGGCCGGCGCCCCTATGTAAGGGTCGGCAAACGGAGGAAACAATGACCTGGACCGTCTATCTTTCCGGCGAAATCCACACCGACTGGCGCGAGCAGATCGAACAGGGCGCGGCGAATGCCGGCCTGCCCGTCGCCTTCACGGCCCCGGTGACGCACCATGCCGCATCCGACGATTGCGGCGTTGCGATCCTTGGCGCCGAGGACGACAAGTTCTGGCACGACCACAAGGGCGCGCAGATGAACGCCATCCGCACGCGTACGCTGATCGAGAAGGCCGACGTCGTCGTGGTGCGCTTTGGCGACAAGTACAAGCAGTGGAACGCGGCCTTCGACGCCGGCTATGCGAGCGCGCTCGGCAAGCCGCTGGTCGTCATGCATCAGGACGAGCACGCCCACGCGCTCAAGGAGGTCGACGCGGCCGCCCTCGCCGTGACGAAAACACCCCAGCAGGTCGTCGCCATCCTCGACTACGTCATCAACGGTCATCTTCCCGGCTACACCGACCGCGCCCAGGCGGCGCAATAGGAGAGCTGGCGGCAGATGTCGGGATCGCCGGCCCGGCGCTTTCCAACCCGGCCCGAAAAGGCTATCAACATGATGCGCCGCCCGTCGGCGCATTTTTTTGCTTTGGTAATGCCATGTCCGATGCGGTCACATTCAGGGGCTTCGGTGAAAAGGCCCTGCCCTTCCTCAAGGCGCTGGGCTTTCATCAGGACCGCGACTGGTTCGCCGAGAACAAGGCGCTCTACGAGGCCGAGGTGAAGACGCCGCTGGGCGATCTGGTCGAGGCGGCATCGACGCGCTTTGCGGCCGAGGGCGTGCCGCTCCGGGGCAGCCGCAAGACCTCGCTCTACCGGGTCTATCGCGACGTGCGTTTTTCCAAGAACAAGGACCCCTACAACACGCACGCCAGCGCGCTGATGACCCGCACGGGCAACAAGAAGGACAATGGCTTCGTCTACGTCCACATCTCCAACGAGCGCAGCTTCGTCGCGTCGGGCTTCTACGCGCTCGAGGGGCCGGAACTGCGGGCGCTGCGCGATCTGATCGTGCGCGAGCCCGACAGTTTCCGCACGCTGCTCGCCAACATGGCGGCCCACGGGTTCGACCTCGACCGCTCCGAGGCGCTCAAGCGCACGCCGCGCGGCTTCGAGGATGTGGACGACGAGGAGATGATCGGCTGGCTCCGGCTCAAGCACTTCACCTTCATCGACGAGATCGACAACGCCATCGTGACCACGCCGGCCTTGCTGGAGCGGATGGTCAGTCTCGGCACGATCTCGATGCCCTTCCTCACCTTCGGCTGGCGCGCCATCGATCCGCTGCGCGAGGAGGCGCCGGCATGAGCGCGCCCGCCACCGGCGCCGGCGCCACGCCGGGCGCGTCGCCCGAGCCGCTCAAGGCAGGAATCGGCATGCGCGAATTCATCGTGCTGATCGCCGCGCTGACCTCGATTGTCGCCTTCTCCATCGATTCGATGCTGCCCGCGCTGCCGGTGATCGGCGACGATTTCGGGCTCGCCAACCAGAACGACCGGCAGTTCGTGCTGATCGCCTTCGTGCTGGCGTTCGGGCCGGCGCAGCTGATCTTCGGGCCGATCGCCGACCGGTTCGGGCGCAAGCCGATCCTGCTGGGCGGCCTCGGCTTCTTCGTTCTGGCCTCGTTCGGCGCGGCTATCACCGAGAGCTGGTGGGCATTGCTCGCCTGCCGGACCGCCCAGGGCATCGGTGCTTCGGCGGTGCGCATCACCACCCAGGCCATCGTGCGCGACTGTTTTGCCGGCCGCGAGATGGCGCGCGTGATGTCCTATGTGTTCACGGTCTTCATGCTGATCCCGATCGTCGCCCCGGCGCTGGGGCAGGCGATCGTCGCGGTGACCGACTGGCACTGGCTGTTCGCCGTGCTGGGCCTGGCCGGTGCGGCGCTCGCCGCATGGGCCGGCATGCGCATGGACGAGACCCTGCCGGTGAGCGCCCGCCGGCCGCTCGACGCGCGCAGCATCGTCGCCGCCTTCCGCGAGATCCTGACGAACCGGATCGCGCTCGGCTACACGCTCGCCGTCACCCTGTTCTTCGGCGGCCTGTTCTCCTTCATCGTCTCCATCCAGCAGATCATCGAGGTGGTCTACGGGCTGGGCGAATGGCTTGCCGTCATCTTCGCGTTCAGCGCCAGCGCGATGGCCGTGGCAAGCCTCGGCAACGCATCGCTCGTGCGGCAGCTCGGCATGCGCCGCATCTCGCACGGGGCGCTGATCAGCTTCACCACGCTCGGCGCGCTTCTGCTGGTGCTCGGCCTTCTCACCGTGCCGCCCTTCTGGCTGACGATCGGACTGATCAGCCTGATCATGATGTCGTTCGGCTTCGTCGCGGGCAATTTCAACGCGCTCGCAATGGAGCCGCTCGGCCATGTCGCCGGCGCCGCGTCGTCTGTCCTGGGGACGATCTCGTTCACGGGCGGCGCGGTTCTCGGCACGCTGACAGGCCAGGCGTTCAACGGCACCATCGTGCCGCTTGCCCTTGCCTACTTCCTGTTCGGCGCGGTGGGTGTGGCGATCGTGCTGATCACCGAGCGCGGGCGGCTTTTCGCCGCCCAGCACGATCAGGACGTCTGATCGCCCGACGCCGCCGCGAAATCGAACAGGGCCGGGTCGAGCAGATGGCTCGGCCGCACATTGGCGAGCGCCCGGATCATCGTTTCCTTGCGACCGGGCGTCGCCGCTTCCATGTCGGCGAGCATCTTCTTCATCGCGTTGCGCTGCAGCCCGTCCTGCGAGCCGCACAGATCGCACGGGATGATCGGAAACTTCATCGCCTCGGCGAACCGCGCAAGATCGGCCTCGGCGCACCAGACGAGCGGGCGCAGCACTTCCAGATCGCCCTCGTCGTTGACGAGTTTCGGCGCCATCGCGGCCAGCCGGCCGCCATGGAACAGGTTCATGAAGAACGTCTCGAGCATGTCCTCGCGGTGGTGGCCGAGCACCACCGCCGAACAGCCCTCCTCGCGCGCGATCCGGTACAGATGCCCCCGCCGCAACCGCGAGCACAGCGCGCAATAGGTGCGGCCTTCGGGCACCTTCTCGGTGACGATCGAATAGGTGTCGCGGTATTCGATCCGGTGCGCGATGCCGTGCCGGTCAAGCCATTGCGGCAGGATGTGCTTGGGGAAGTTCGGCTGGCCCTGGTCGAGATTGCAGGCGAGGATCTCGACCGGCAGCAGGCCACGCCATTGCAGGTCCACCAGACACGCCAGGAGCCCGTAGGAATCCTTGCCGCCGGACAGGGCCACCAGCCAGCGCGAGCCAGGCGTGACCATCGAGAAATCGTCGAGCGCCTGGCGAACCTGGCGCAGAAGGCGCTTGCGCAGCTTGTTGAAGCCGACCGAGGACGGCGCCTCGGCGAACAGCCGGTGCGCGCCGCCGCCTTCTTCCAGATCGTCGATCGCCGCCGGCTGGCCCATTTCCGCCGATGCTCCGTTCTCCGCCGTCCCTATCGCGCGCCGAACACGCTTGCCCGCACGGGACAGTCCTATCGAGCCGGGCGCGCCATGTCACCGGATCATGGGGGCTCCCAAAGAAAAGGGCCGCCCGAACATCGGACGGCCCCTTGATGCATCGATGGCGGCAGGCCTTAGCGCGAGTAGAACTCGACGACCAGGTTCGGCTCCATCACCACCGGATAGGGCACGTCGCCCAGCGCCGGCACGCGGGCGAAGGTGGCCGTCATCTTGTTGTGGTCGGCATCGACATAGTCGGGCACATCGCGCTCGGCAAGCTGGGTGGCTTCGAGCACCATCGCCATCTGCTTGGACTTCTCGCGCACCTCGATCACGTCACCCACCTTGCAGCGGTAGGACGGGATGTTGACGCGCTGGCCGTTGACCTTGACGTGACCGTGGTTGACGAACTGGCGCGCCGCGAAGATCGTCGGCACGAACTTGGCGCGGTAGACGATCGCGTCCAGGCGGCTTTCGAGCAGGCCGATCAGCGTCTCGGGCGTGTCACCCTTGCGGCGCGCGGCTTCCTCATAGACCTTGCGGAACTGCTTTTCCGAGATGTCGCCGTAATAGCCCTTGAGCTTCTGCTTGGCGCGAAGCTGCACGCCGAAGTCCGAAAGCTTGCCCTTGCGGCGCTGGCCGTGCTGGCCGGGACCATATTCGCGATTGTTGACCGGCGACTTGGGGCGACCCCAGATGTTCTCGCCCATACGGCGGTCGAGCTTGTGTTTGACTGAACTGCGCTTGCTCATCGCATTTCCTTTCAGAACGTTGCGCCCGGTTCTTCACAAACCGGATCAAGGAAACGCGCCCTCCTCTGCCGGCCGTTTTCGCCGACTGACAGGCCCTGCCACGCACGCTTTGCGGAAAGGACCACGGGACACGTAAGAAACGGCGGCCGGAACGGCCTCCGTGACATCGCCGATCTAGGCGAACGGCGTCCGCAAGTCAATCGCCGCCGTGGCGACATGATTGTGCCAGATCACACAGCACCGATCGGACGTCGCCGGCAGGCTTTCCTCCATCAGCGGCGTGCCGGAGAACAAGGCGCGCCCGATCAAGCAAAGGAAGCCAGACATGAAGACGTTAACAAACGGACGGACGCTTGCCATCGTCCTGGGCGGCATGATCGGCGCCCTGGGCGCTGCCAGCGTGGCGCAGGCCGAACACAATTCGAAGATCTCGTGCTACGCCTATGTGCACGATCAGTGCTTTGGCGGCGGCGCCAGCAACTGTTCGGACGACGACTACGATTGGGGTCTGGACCAGTGCGACGGCTACTATCCGTCCACCGAGCCGGCGCGGCAGGCGATCGGAAACATCAAGGCCAGCACCACCGACAACCCGCGGATCCGGGCCGTCATCGGCCAATCGATGCGCAAGTAACACGGACCGGCGGAGCGGCGAACGCGTCGCTCCGCAGCCGCCGGTCGGCTCGCCTCAACACCGCCGGGCACGAAACCGTCAGGCCGAATACGGCACTGTCGAGAGCCCGAACCCGGAGACAAGGCGCATGACCTCGGTGCGCGGGTCATCGGAGGTGAAGACGGCAATGTCGGGCCGCCGATCGTCGCGATGGGCGAATTCCATCCCTTCGGCAAGAGCGAGCGCGCGCCGGGCGATCGCCTCGGACGTGTCGATCCAGTCGACCGGCCAGGGCGCGGTCTTGCGCATCCGGTTGGCGAGAAAGGGATAGTGCGTGCAGGCCAGAACGACGATGTCGGTGCGCCGACCGTTCTCCTCGACGAAACAGGGCGCGATCTCGCGCCGCACGGCCTCCTCGTCGACGAAGCCGGTCTGCATGTAGGTCTCGGCCAGTTCGGCAAGGTTCTCGCTGCCCACCAGGCGGACATGGCAGCGCGCCGCGAACTGGCTGATCAGGTCGCGCGTATATTGCCGACGAACCGTGCCGGGGGTTGCCAGCACAGAGACCAGGCCGGACCGGGTGCGCTCGGCGGCCGGCTTGATCGCCGGCACGGTGCCGACGAACACCTGGTCCGGAAACACCACGCGCAGCCGGTCGATGGCCAGCGTCGACGCCGTGTTGCAGGCGATCACGATCATGCCGGGCCGGAACGTCTCGATCAGCCGGCCGAACAGGTCGACGAGCCGGTCCAGCAGCGCCGGCTCCTCCCAGGCGCCATAGGGAAAGGCGGCATCGTCGGCGACGAACACGTACCGCAGACCGGGCAGGATGATGCGCGCTTCCTTGACCACCGACAGCCCGCCAATGCCGCTGTCGAAGAACAGCACCGATGGATCGACCGGTTCACTCACCGCCGGACGTCCTTCCTTTTGCCGCCCGCGTCGGCCGCCTGCGCGGATCGTCGCCCGGCGAGCCCTGCCCGCGCGGCATTTCCGGCGAGAACCGGTCCAGCGAGGAAATCACGCCGCGCAGCAGGCGGATCTCCTCGACCGAGAAGCCCGGTCGCGACAGGACCGCCCTGATGCCGTCGACCTGCACGGGCTTGCGCTCGGGCGGCCGGAAATAGCCGCGCGCGTCGAGCGCCGCCTCGAGCTGTTCGAACAGGCCGACCAGTTCGGCCCGCGGCGCCGGCGTGAACTCCGGCCCGGCAAACGGTAAGGTCTCGTCCTCGCTGCCGGCCGTCTTCAGATATTCATAGGCCATCAGCAGCACCGCCTGGGCGATGTTCAGCGAGGCGTAGGCGGGATTGACCGGGAAGGTGACGATGTCGTCGGCGAAACCGATTTCCTCGTTGTAGAGGCCGAAACGCTCGCGCCCGAACAACATGCCCGTCGCCTGCCCCGACCGGTCGCGGGCGCGCATGTTGGCGCAGGCCTCGACCGGGCCGAGCACGCGCTTGAAGCCGTCGCGCTGGCGCGCGGTCGTGGCAACGACATAGGTCAGGTCGGCGACGGCCTCGGCCAGCGTCTCGAACACGCGCACACCTTCAAGCACGTAGGCCGCGCCGCTCGCCGTCGCGTTTGCCTTCTCGTTGGGCCAGCCGTCGCGCGGGTTGACGAGACGCAGGTCGATCAGCCCGAAATTGGCCATGGCGCGGGCGACCATGCCGATGTTCTCGCCGAGTTGAGGCTCAACGAGGATCACGGCGGGGCCTTCCTCGATGCGGTCCTGGGTGGTGTTGGTGCCGGCCATGGTGCGCGTTCAGCGGGTGATGTCGATCATCCGCAGGTACGCCAAGCCGGAAGGCCAGGCAAGCGCCCGTCAGGCGGCCGGCCGCCTCACCCGGTCGGCTTCCCAGGTGCCGGCATTGTCGAGCACCATGTCCGGCTCGCGATAGGCCTGCCGCAGGAAGCGCTCATAGACCGCCCCCTCCACATCGCGGCCAATCGGGCCCGTGGTGCCGGTAATCATCCGCAAGGCTTCCTGCAGCGCATCGACCGTGCCCGAGCCCTCGTCGAACTGCGCCTTCTTGCGCCAGACCAGATCGTGCGGCAGCAGATCGGCGCAGGCCTTCCGCAGGATCCATTTCTCGGTGGTCGGCCCGGTGGCCTCGGCCGCATCTGCGTCGGTGCGGCACAGTTTCAGGCTGGCCGGGACCGACTGGGCGAAGTCGATCAGGTCGCGGTCGAGGAACGGCGTGCGCGCCTCCAGGCTCTCGGCCATCGTCACGCGGTCGACCCGCTGCAGATTGATGTTGTGCATGGTGCCGAGGCTCCGCGTCAGTTCGTCGGCGAGCGCGCGCGGATCGTCCACATAGCCATGGTGGTAGGTGTAGCCGGCGAACAGTTCGTCCGCCCCTTCGCCGGTGAGCACCGCCTTGACCTGACGCCGGGCGAGCTTTGCGGCGAAATGGGTCGGAATGGCGCTGCGCACCAGATCGATGTCGGCGCTTTCAAGGTGATAGATGACATGCGGCAGCACGTCGGCGATGTCGGCGGGCGTGAAGGCGTGCTCGTGATGGTCCGATCCGATATGGGCGGCGACCTTGCGCGCGGCCATCAGATCCGGCGAACCTTCGGTGCCCACCGCGAAGGTCTTGAGCGGCGTCTTGCCGGCGCGGGCGCGGCTGCGGGCAGCCAGCGCTGCGATGATCGAACTGTCGAGCCCGCCCGACAGGAACGAGCCGACCTCGACATCGGCGACCATCCATTTCTGGACCGCCTCCACCAGCACCAGGCGCAGTTCGCGCGCAGTGGCCGTCACGTCGAGGCCCGGTTCGGCCTCGGCCGCCCCATGCGGAATGCGGTACCATTGGCGGTGGCCGCGCGCGCTGTCATAGAGCGAACCGGGCGCGATCGCCTCGATATCGACCAGACCCATGCCGTCGAAGGCCTTCAGTTCGGAGGCGAAGATCAGCCCCTCGCCATGGCGGGCCATGTAGAGCGGCTTGATGCCGAGCGGATCGCGCGCGGCGACGATGCGTCCGGGCGTCGCCAGCACGAAGGCGAACATACCGTCGAGCCGGCTGATCCAGCGGCCCGCGCCCGTTCGAAACAGGTGCAGGATCGTCTCGCTGTCCGAGGCGCTCTCGAACTCGTCGGCGCCAAGGATGGCCCGCAGATCCTCGTGGTTGTAGATCTCGCCATTGACCACCAGCATGTCGTCGCCCTGGTTGATCGGCTGACGGCCATCGTCCGGTCCGATGATCGCAAGGCGGCTGTGCGCCATGACGACCGGCGCGCCGGCGAGCGCGGTCACCTCGGTCGCGTCCGGCCCGCGATGGGAGAGCCGCGCGACCATGTCGCGCGCCAGCGCCTCGTCGCCCGCATGCCATAACGTCACAAAGCCGCACATCGTTGTTCTGTCCTTCGACCGGTTCTCGCTTGCCTGAATGATAGGTGCCCTACGCCGCTATTGCGATAGCGGCTTTCGAAAATACGACACGAACTGCCTCTCACGCACGACTGAGCAAGCCGGCAGGCTGCGGCCGCGATGCCGCCGGCGGACGACTATCGGAGCGTTTGCGCGGTTCTGACCCCTTTGCTATAGCGGCGCAAAAAACCCCCGGGGCGCCCCAAGTCCGGCGCTCCATTCCAACCCCCTTTCCCGAGGTCGAAAATGGCGAAAATCAAGGTCGAAAATCCGGTGGTCGAGCTGGACGGCGACGAGATGACGCGGATCATCTGGCAGTTCATCAAGGACAAGCTGATCCACCCCTATCTCGACATCGACCTGAAGTATTACGACCTCGGCGTCGAATCGCGCGATGCCACCGACGACCAGATCACCGTCGATGCGGCCAACGCGATCAAGGAGCATGGCGTCGGCGTCAAATGCGCGACGATCACGCCGGACGAGGCGCGCGTTGAGGAATTCGGCCTCAAGAAGATGTGGCGTTCGCCGAACGGCACGATCCGCAACATCCTGGGCGGCGTGATCTTCCGCGAGCCGATCATCTGCAAGAACGTGCCGCGCCTTGTGCCCGGCTGGACCAAGCCGGTCATCGTCGGCCGCCACGCCTATGGCGACCAGTATCGCGCCACCGATTTCCGCTTCCCCGGCAAGGGCAAGCTGTTCATGAAGTTCGTCGGCGAGGACGGCAAGGAGCAGGAGTACGAGATCTTCGACGCGCCCGGCGCCGGCATCGCCATGGGCATGTACAATCTGGACGCCTCGATCGTCGACTTCGCCCGCGCCTCGCTGAACTACGGCCTGCAGCGCAAGGTGCCGGTGTACCTTTCGACCAAGAACACGATCATGAAGGTCTATGACGGCCGCTTCAAGGACATCTTCCAAGAGATCTACGAGGCCGAGTTCGAGGACGCCTTCAAGGAAGCGGGCATCTGGTACGAGCACCGGCTGATCGACGACATGGTCGCCGCCAACCTGAAATGGTCGGGCGGCTATGTCTGGGCGTGCAAGAATTATGACGGCGACGTGCAGTCCGACACGGTGGCGCAGGGCTTCGGCTCCCTCGGCCTGATGACCTCGGTGCTGATGACGCCGGACGGCAAGACCGTCGAGGCCGAGGCCGCGCACGGCACGGTCACGCGCCACTACCGTCAGCACCAGGCCGGCGAGGAAACCTCCACCAACTCGATCGCCTCGATCTTCGCATGGACGCGCGGGCTGGCGCACCGCGCCAAGCTCGACGGCAACGAAGCACTGGCCGATTTCGCGCGCACCCTCGAGGAGGTGTGCGTCAACACTGTCGAAAGCGGCTACATGACCAAGGATCTCGCGCTGCTGATCGGCCCCGACCAGAAATGGCTGACGACGACCGGTTTCCTCGACAAGATCGACGAGAATCTGCAGAAGGCGATGGCCCGCTGAACAGGCCACGTCGGGGCCCCGCGTCGTACAGCAGCCGAAACCGGAACGAAAAGGGCGCCGCAACGGGCGCCCTTCTTCTGATGACGTTGAGGTCGGCCCGGCCGTTCAGGCCTCTTCGGCGACCTTTTCGAGCCCTTGCGCCACCGCGGCGATCGCGTCGTCGGCCTTGTCGCCGTCCGGACCACCGGCCTGGGCCATGTCGGGCCGGCCGCCGCCGCCCTTGCCGCCAAGCGCGGCCGAGGCCAGCCGCACCAGATCGACGGCGCTGTAGCGATCGGTGAGATCATCGGTCACGGCGACCACGACCGAGCCCTTGCCATCCTCGGATCTGGCGACCAGCGCCACCACGCCAGAGCCGATCTGCGTCTTGGCCTCGTCGGCCATCGGCTTGAGATCGCGCGGTGAAATGCCGTCCACGGCCCGCCCCATGAAGTTCACGCCGGCGATCTGCCGGGTTTCGGCCCCTGCGCCAGAGCCGGTCGCCGGACCGGCCAGCGCCAGCGCCTTCTTGGCCTCGGCGAGCTCGCGCTCGAGACGCCGGCGTTCCTCGACGAGCTGGCCGATGCGGCCGACGGCCTCTTCCGGCGTCGTCTTCAGCGCGCCCGCCACCGCGCGCATGCGCTCGTCCTGCGCCTCCAGATAGCGCCGCGCGCCCTCGCCGGTCAGCGCCTCGATCCGCCGCACGCCGGCGGCCACCGCGCTCTGGTCGACAATGCGCACCAGGCCGATCTCGCCTGTGGCGCCGACATGGGTGCCGCCGCACAATTCCACCGAATAGGGCTTGCCGGCCTTGTCGCCGCGCGTCGCCGTGCCCATCGAGACGACGCGCACCTCGTCGCCATACTTCTCGCCGAACAGCGCCATGGCGCCCTGCTCGATCGCCTCGTCGACCGCCATCAGCCGCGTCGTCACCGGCGCGTTCTGCAGCACGATCTCGTTGGCGATGTCGGCGATTTCGGCCAGTTCCTCCTCGCTGATCGGCTTGGGATGGGCGAAATCGAACCGCAGCCGGTCGGGCGCGACGAGCGACCCCTTCTGCGTGACATGGGTGCCGAGCACTTCGCGCAGCGCCTCGTGGACAAGATGCGTCGCCGAATGGTTCGAGCGCAGCGCGCTGCGGCGGCCATGGTCGACCTCCATCTCGACCACCGCGCCGACGGCGACGGCGCCCTCGCGCAGCCGGCCATGATGGATGAACAGGCCGTCGGCCTTCTTCTGCGTGTCCTCGATGTCGATGACGAAGCCCTCGCCGCGCATGACACCCTTGTCGCCCTGCTGGCCACCCGATTCGCCGTAGAACGGCGTCTGGTTCACGATCACCGCGACGGACTGGCCGCTGTCTGCCATCTCCGTGCGTGCGCCCTCGTGCACCAGCGCCTTGACGACGCCTTCGGCCTTCTCGGTCTCGTAGCCGAGGAACTCCGTCGCGCCGAACTCGTCGCGCAGGCCGAACCAGATCGCCTCGTCCGCCGCGTCGCCCGAACCCTGCCAGTTCGCCCGCGCCTCGGCCTTCTGCCGCTCCATGGCTGCGTTGAACCCGTCCACATCGACGGAAATGCCGCGCTGGCGCAGCGCATCCTGGGTCAGATCGAGCGGAAAACCATAGGTGTCATAGAGCTTGAACGCCGTTTCCCCGGCCAGTTCGTCGCCTTCCGAAAGCGTGTCCGTCGCCTCGTTGAGAAGGCCGATGCCGCGCTCGAGCGTCTTGCGGAAGCGGGTCTCCTCGAGCCTGAGCGTTTCGGAGATCAGATCGCGCGCGCGGCCCAGTTCCGGATAGGCCTCACCCATCTCGCCGATCAGGGCCGGCACGAGCCTGTGCATCAGCGGCTCGGCCGCGCCAAGCAGGTGCGCATGGCGCATGGCGCGACGCATGATCCGCCGCAGCACGTAGCCGCGCCCCTCGTTCGATGGCAGCACGCCGTCGGCGATGAGGAAGGAGGTGGCCCGCAGATGGTCGGCGATCACCCGGTGGCTCGCCTGCCGCTCGCCTTCGGCCTTGGTGTGCGTGAGCTGCTCGGACGCCGAGATCAGCGCGCGGAACAGGTCGATATCGTAATTGTCGTGCACGCCCTGCAGCACCGCGGCGATGCGCTCGAGCCCCATGCCGGTGTCGATTGACGGGCGCGGCAGGTCGACCCGCTCGTCGGGCGTGACCTGGTCGAACTGCATGAAGACCAGATTCCAGATCTCGATGAACCGGTCGCCATCCTCGTCCGGAGACCCGGGCGGGCCGCCCGGAATATGATCGCCATGGTCGTAGAAGATCTCCGAACACGGCCCGCACGGACCGGTCTCGCCCATCTGCCAGAAATTGTCGTGCGTAGGGATGCGGATGATCCTGTCTTCGGGCAGGCCGGCGATCTTCCGCCACAGGTCGAACGCCTCGTCATCGGTGTGATAGACGGTGACGAGCAGGCGGTCCTTGGCCAGTCCGAACTCCTCGGTGATCAGTTTCCAGGCCAGTTCGATCGCGACATCCTTGAAATAGTCGCCGAACGAGAAATTGCCGAGCATCTCGAAGAAGGTGTGGTGCCGGGCGGTATAGCCGACATTGTCGAGATCGTTGTGCTTGCCGCCGGCGCGCACGCATTTCTGCGAGGTGACCGCGCGCGCATAGTCGCGCTTTTCGAGCCCGGTGAAGACGTTCTTGAACTGCACCATGCCCGCATTGGTGAACATGAGCGTCGGATCGTTCAGCGGCACGAGCGGGCTGGAGGGCACGATCGTGTGCCCGTGCGAGGCGAAGAAGTCGAGAAATGCCGTGCGTATCGAATTGACGCCACTCATGAAAACACCTTTGGAAAGTCCGTGCCGAACGCCGGCGCGGCGCGGCCGCCCGCAAGGCGGCGGCCATCGGCCCGCCATGCCCCGCGCGGCCGGTCAGGGCCGGTGATTACGGCAAAAGCCGGCCCGCTGTCCAGCACGGGCCGGCGCAATGGCCGATGGCGATATAGGAAGCGTGGCCGGAGCCGTTAAGCCCCGGCGATCAGCCTTCTGCGGCCGCGTCGCCGTCGAAGTCGGTGCCGTCCGCCGCCGCCGAGGCGCTCTCCTCGTCGTGCAGGAACTGGTCGGCAAGCAGGCCGGCATTCTGCCGCAGCGCCATCTCGATCCGCGCGGCGACATCGGGATTGTCGCGCAGAAACTGCTTGGCGTTCTCGCGTCCCTGCCCCAGCCGCTGGCTGTCATGGGAGAACCAGGCGCCCGACTTCTCGACGATGCCCGCCTTCACGCCCAGGTCGATCAGCTCGCCGGTCTTGGACACGCCCTCGCCATACATGATGTCGAACAGCACCTCCTTGAACGGCGGCGCCAGCTTGTTCTTGACCACCTTGACCCGGGTCTGGTTGCCGACGACCTCGTCGCGGTCCTTGACCGCGCCGATCCGGCGGATGTCGAGCCGCACCGACGCGTAGAACTTCAGCGCGTTGCCGCCCGTGGTCGTCTCGGGCGAGCCGAACATCACGCCGATCTTCATGCGGATCTGGTTGATGAAGATGACCATCGTGTTGGACCGGGAGATCGAGGCGGTCAGCTTGCGCAGCGCCTGGCTCATCAGCCTGGCCTGAAGTCCCGGCAGCGAATCGCCCATCTCACCCTCGATCTCGGCGCGCGGGGTCAGCGCGGCAACCGAATCGATCACCAGCACGTCACACGCGCCAGACCGGACCAGCGTATCGGCGATCTCGAGCGCCTGTTCGCCGGTGTCGGGCTGGGAAATCAGCAGATCCTCGAGGTTGACGCCCAGCTTGCGCGCATAGACCGGGTCGAGCGCATGCTCGGCATCGACGAAGGCGCAGATGCCGCCCTCCTTCTGCGCTTCGGCCACCGTGTGCAGCGCCATGGTCGTCTTGCCCGAACTTTCGGGCCCGTAGATCTCGATGATGCGCCCCTTGGGCAGCCCGCCGACACCGAGCGCGATGTCGAGCCCCAGCGATCCGGTCGACACCGTTTCGATCTCGACGACCTGCTCGTTGACGCCAAGGCGCATGATCGAGCCCTTGCCGAAGGAGCGTTCGATTTGCGCCAGCGCCGCGTCCAGAGCCTTTGACTTGTCCACCGATTTGCCCTCGATCAAACGCAGATTATTCTGAGCCATGGGTCCACCCTTATGCTAAAGCGCCGCCGCGCGCAAAGAAACGATTGCGAATTATGTACCATCTTTGTTCCGCATTGGCAAGACATTTAAATGATTGAATTACCTGTGCAATCGAGATTTGTTCGTGATCTGTCTCATCCGTCTGCTCCCGCAGGGCCGGCGCCGGCGACCGGCACGGAGCCGCCGCGGTGCGGATTCGCGCGGGCGGCGCGGTGAGCAAGGCGCCCGCCATCGTCGGCATCGGCGGCGCCCATGTCGACCGGATCGGTCACGTTTCCGGACCATTCCGGCCCGGCGCGTCCAATCCGGGCGCGATGGTCGAGCGCGTGGGCGGCTGCATGGCCAACATGCTGCGTGTGGCAAGGGCGCTGTCCGGCGATGCTGTCGGGCTGATCTCTGCGCGCGGCGGCGACATGGCCGGCCGCGCCGTGGCCGAGGCGCTCGACGAAGCCGGCATCGACGATCACAGCGCGGTCTTTCTCGACCGGCCGACACCGACCTACACCGCGATCATGGACGAAACGCGCGAGGTCCGCGCCGCGCTCGCCGACATGGATCTCTACGAGACCGGGCTTGCGCGCCACCTCGGCCGCGCCGAACCGCGCGCGCTGATCGCAGGCGCGGCGATCGTCGTCGTCGACGCCAATCTGCCGCCGGCCGCGATCGGTGCCGTGCTCTATGCCGCCCGTTCTCCCGTGGTCGCGCTCGCGGTGTCGCCGGCCAAGGCGGAGCGCCTGGCGCCCCACGCGGCGCGCTTTGCCGTGACCTTCATGAACCGGCGCGAATGCAATGCGCTGATCGGCCGCAACACGGACGCCACGCTCGATCCGGCGGCGCTGACGCGGCTTTCGGCGCTCGGCTTTGCGCGTGCGGTCATCAGCGATGGCGATCGCGCGGTCACAGTGCGCGACGGCGAGACGGCGTTCCGCCAGCCGGTCGGAACGGTCGCCGCGCCGGTGGACGTCACCGGCGCGGGCGATGCGCTTGCCGGCGCGGTGATCGCCCATTGGCCGACCATGGCGCTTGGGAAGGCGGTGCGGCTGGGCGTTGCGGCGGCCGCCGCCACCATCGCGGTGCGCGATCCCTTCCGCGCCGATATCGGCGCGTGCGACCTTGCCGGCGTGGCGGCCGCCCTGCCCGCGCCGGCGCCGCTCGATGCAGACCCCGCACCAATCGGAGACGACCATGCAGCCGATCCGCTTTGAACCTGCCGTGCGCGGCGCGCTCGACGAGCGCGCGCCCGTCGTCGCGCTCGAATCGACCATCATCACGCACGGCATGCCCTGGCCGGACAATCTGGCCATGCTCGAACGGGTCGAGGCGGCGATCAGGGCCGAGGGCGCGACGCCGGCGACGATCGCCGTCATCGACGGGTCGATCGAGGTGGGGCTGACCGGGGCGCAGGCGCAATCGCTTGCAAGGCGCAAGGGGGGCGCCAAGCTCTCGCGGGCCGATCTGGCCTTTGCCTGCGCCCGAGGGCTGACCGGCGGCACGACGGTCGCTGCAACGATGATGGCGGCACACGCGGCGGGCATAGAAATCTTCGCGACCGGCGGCATCGGCGGCGTCCACAAGGGCGCCGAGACCAGCTTCGACATCTCCGCCGATCTCGACGAACTGGCGCGCACACCGGTCACCGTGGTCTCCGCCGGGGCCAAGGCGATCCTCGATATCGCCAAGACGCTCGAGGCGCTGGAAACGCGCGGCGTTCCGGTGATCGCCGTCGGCCAGGACGAAATGCCCGCATTCTGGTCGCGCACATCCGGCCTTAGGGCGCCGCTGAGGCTCGACGACGCGGCGGCGATCGCCCGCTTCATCGCCACGCGCGCGAACCTGCCCTCGTTCGGCCATGGCGGCGTCCTGATCGCCAATCCGGTGCCCGCCGAGGCGGAGATCCCGCGCGATCAGATGCGGGCCCATATCGAAACGGCCCAGGCCGAGGCCGAACGCGACGGCATCGCCGGCAAGGACGTCACGCCCTGGCTGCTGTCGCGGATCGTCGAGATCACCGGCGGGCGCAGCCTCAAGACCAATATCGCGCTGGTCGAGAACAACGCCCGTCTCGCCGCGCGGATCGCCGTCGAGCGCGCGCGGCTCTGATCGCGCGCGGCGCTTGTCACGGCCGTGCAAAGTGCGGCATGCTGTCGCCGCACGACCATGGTCCCGGGGGCGAACCTCCGAATGCAGCATCTTTCGGCATTCTCGCTGTTTTCGGCGCTCGCGCCGGAAGCCGACAAGCGCTTTTCCGGCCAGTGCTCGATCAGCGACTTCGCCGAGAACGAACTCGTGCTCGATTTCGACGATGACACGCACGACGTGTTCCTGATCGCGACCGGCCAGGTCCGCGTGATCCTGAGGATCGCCACCGGCCGCGAGGTGATCCTGGGCGAGATGGGCGAAGGCGCGTTCTTCGGCGAACTGGCCGCGATCGACGGCACGCGCCGGTCAGCCAACATCACGGCGATGGTCCGCACCCGGCTGATCCGCGTCCCGCAGGCCGTCTTCGTGGAAATCCTGAGAGAAAGCCCGGACGTGGCGCTCGAACTCATGCGCACCATGTCGGCGCGCATCCGCGGCCTCAACACGCGCCTTGCCGAGCATTCTTTCCTGGCCGCCAAGTACCGGCTCTATTCGGAACTGATCCGCCTGTCGCGCCCGCGCAAGGGCCATGACGGCCAACGCACCATTTCGCCGCCACCGGTGCAGCAGGACCTTGCCGAACGGATCGGCTGCCGGCGCGAGGTGGTCAGCCGCGAGATCGCCCGGCTCGAGCGCGAGCAAATCATCGAGCGCACGCGCGGCGCCATCGTGCTGGCGCGCATGGACGAACTCAACCGCCGGCTCACCGAAGGCTGGGAGCGCGGCGGCTGATCTGGCCGGGTCCGGTCAGTTCAGGTAGCGGGTGGGGTCGACCGGCTTGGTGTCCTTGCGGACCTCGAAGTGCAGCTGCGGCTGACGCGCATTGCCGGTCATGCCCGATGCGCCGAGCGTCTGGCCGCGGCTGACATCGGCGCCGCGCGACACCGAGATCGAATCGAGGTGGCCATAGACCGTCACGTACCCGTCCGAATGGCGCACCAGCACGGTCTTGCCGAACTCCTTGAGCCCGTCGCCGGCATAGATGACGACGCCGTTCTCGGCCGCCTTCACCGCCGTGCCCTTGGGCACCGAAATGTCGATGCCGTCATTGGGCCGGCCACCCGAATTGCTGCCGAAGCCCGAGATAATCCGACCCCGCGCCGGCCAGCGCATGCTGGCGACGCCCGTCGCATCGGGCGCGCGCGCCGTGCTGGTCTCGTCGATCGTGCGCACGCTCGGCGCGCTCTCCGGCTCGCTGGTCTGGGAAGGCGTAACCGAGCTGGTCACGATCGGATCGACATTGGCGTCGGCGGCCACGCTGGCGAGCGCGGCCGAGGCGCCGGGAATGATCAGCGTCTGGCCGATCCGCACGACGTCGGAGTCCATGCCGTTGGTCCGCTTGATTGCCTCGATGCTGGCACCCGTCCGGCGCGATATCGCCGAAAGCGTGTCGCCGGACTGGACGGTATAGCTGCCCGCCGAAGCCGACGCGGCGGCCGCCTGCCCCTGCGGCGCCGTCGCGCGTGGCGCGGCCGCAATGATATTCTGCGGACGGACGGTCGGCGTCGGCGCGCGGTCGAGCCGCACGTCGGAGCGGCCGCCGACGCTGGCGCGCGCCGAGCGGACCCCGGCATTGGCGTCGGGCGCCGAAACCGGCACCGTGCGCCCATAGACATACGTCGGGATCAGGATCCTCTGGCCGGCCTGCACCGACCGCGCGTCCGAAAGGCTGTTGACCTTCTTCAGCGCATCGACCGGCACGCCGTAGCGTTTGGAGAGGTTGTAAAGCGTCTCGCCCTGGGCGAGCGTCACATAGGTGCCACCGGCGCCGGTCCAGCCGGCGGCCTGACCGGCAGCCGCCGAAGCGGAGGCAACGGCATTGCTCGTCCGGGGGAGCGCGGCGGCGGCGCTGCGCTCGATTTCCCGCGTGATCTCCGAGGGCTGGGCCGGCGGCATCGGCTGGCTTGCCGCGGAAGGCGCGCCGACCGGCGCACGGCTGACCGGCTGCGGAACCGCGCCGGCGGCAGCCCCGGCGATCGAACCGGTCGACATCGAATCGACGCCGCGCGGCGTTGCCGGCGGCGCCGCGGCGACCTGTGGCGCCGCCGCACCGATGCGGGGGGCGCTTTCAGGGAACGGGGTCTGCACCGCCGCAGGCGGACGCACCGGCACGGCGTTGGTGTAGAAATTGTCCGAGAAACGCATCACGTCTCCGGCACAGCCGGAAACAAGGCCGCCAAGGACGATCACCGAGGCGGTTTGCAGCAATCTCGCCGGACGTCGGCGGGCTTCGACCATACGCATTACTCGCCCTGTCCCTTTGCCAAACATGACCGGGATTAAAGCGCGTTAGTCTTACCCGACGGTTAAGCGTCGCCGACATAAAGGTTTTTCGGGACGATCAGAGGACCTGCGGCAGCCCGCTGGCGATCGGCTGGACGCGGACCGCGCCGATATCCTCGCGCTCGAACCGGCTGCCGACCTTGGTCAGCCGCACCAGCACCTGCGGGCGATCGGCTTCGCCGACCGGGCAGACGAGCACGCCGCCCGACACCAGCAGTTCGCCGAAACCGCGCGGCACCGCCGAAAAGGCCGGCCATACGACGATCCGGTCGAACGGGCCGTCAGCCGCCGGCTGATTGCCGTCACCCCGGCTGGCGATCACATTATCGCGCTTGAGCGTGCGCAGACGGCTCTGCGCGGCCTGATGCAGACGGGAAAAGCGCTCGATCGTGTAGACCCGCTTGGCCATCAGCCCCATGACGGCGGCGGTGTAGCCCGAACCGGTGCCGATCTCGAGCACCCGGTGATCGGGCTCGAGCCCGAGCGCGGTCAGGATCAGCGCCTGCTGGTCGAGCCCCTCGATCTCGGTGCCGCAATCGATCGGGATCATCCGGCTCGACCATGCCGCCCCGTGATGTTCCGGCGCGATGAAGCTGCGGCGCGGCGTCGCCTCGACCGCCTCGAACAGCGCCTTGTCGTCGATGCCCGAGGCCCGCATCCGCAAGAGGAAGGCGGCGAAGCCCTCGCGGTCGATCGCCGAAAGGCCCGTCGAAATGGCAAGCGCGGGCGTCATGCGAGCGTGTCCCGGAGCCGGTCCTTGAGTTCGTGCGCGGTCAGGTCGAGCTTCAGCGGCGTCACGGCGATCCGGCCCGAACGCAACACGGCGACGTCGGTGGAATCTTCTGCCTCCACCGGCGAACGGCCGAAGCGCATCCAGAAATAGGGAAAGCCGCGCCCGTCCTGGCGTTCTTCCATGAACAGGCCGTGCAGCAGCTTGCCCTGCTCGGCGACGGCGATGCCCTTGACCTCGTCGGCCCGGCAGTTGGGGAAATTGACGTTGATGAAGGTGCCCGGCGGCATGTCCATGCCGATCAGTTTCTCGATCAGCGGCGGCGCATGTTTCTCCGCCACCGCCCAGGGTACGAAGCGCCGATTGTCGCTGAAATTGTAGGCCTGGCTGAGCGCGATCGAGCGGATGCCCAGAAGCGTGCCTTCCATGGCCCCGGCGACCGTGCCCGAATAGGTGATGTCGTCGGCAATGTTCTGGCCCGAATTGACGCCCGAAAGGACCAGGTCGGGCCGTTCGGGCATGACGTGGGTGACGGCCATGATCACGCAGTCGGTCGGCGTGCCGCGCAGCGCGAAGCGCTTCTCGTCGATCTCGCGCAGCCGCAGCGGATCGTTCAGGGTCAGCGAATGGGCAAGGCCGGATTGATCGGTTTCCGGTGCGACCACCCAGACATCGTCCGACAGTTCCCGGGCGATGCGTTCGAGCACCGCCAGCCCCTCGGCATGGATGCCGTCATCGTTGGTCAGAAGGATGCGCATGATGTGTCCTGCCTAACGAGACATGCGAAGCCTGCGACAAGCCGGCGACCGTACCCGGCCATCAGCCGCCCGCCCCGATGACGTCGATGCCGCCCATATAGGGCCTGAGCACGTCAGGCACGGCAATCGAGCCGTCCGCCTGCTGGTAGGTTTCCATGACCGCGATCAGCGCCCGGCCCATCGCAACGCCCGATCCGTTCAGCGTGTGCACGAAGCGCGTGCCCTTCTCGCCTTCGGGACGATAGCGCGCGTTCATGCGCCGCGCCTGGAAGTCGCCGCACACCGAACAGGACGAGATCTCGCGATAGGCGCCCTGCCCCGGCAACCAGACCTCCAGATCGTAGGTCTTGCGCGCCGCAAAGCCCATGTCGCCGGTCGACAGCACCATGGTGCGGAAGTGAAGGCCGAGCCGCTCCAGGATCGTCTCGGCGCAGCGCGTCATCCGCTCATGCTCCTCGATCGAGGTTTCGGCATCGGTGATCGAGACCAGTTCGACCTTGTAGAACTGGTGCTGGCGCAGATAGCCGCGCGTGTCGCGCCCGGCCGACCCGGCCTCGGAACGGAAGCACGGGGTCAGCGCGGTGTAGCGGCGCGGCAGGTAATCATGGTCGATGATCGTCTCGCGGACGATGTTGGTCAGCGGTACCTCGGCGGTGGGGATGAGCCAGTGATCCGTGGTCGTGCGGAACTGATCCTCGGCGAACTTCGGCAACTGCGCCGTGCCGAACAGCGCGTCGTCGCGCACGAGCAGCGGCGGGTTGACCTCGGTGTAGCCGTGCTCGGTCGTGTGCACGTCCAGCATGAACTGGCCGAGCGCGCGCTCGAGCCGCGCCAGACCGCCGTTGAGCAGCGTGAAGCGCGCGCCCGACATCCTTGCGGCGACCTCGAAATCCATCTGGCCGAGCGCCTCGCCCAGCTCGAAATGCTCCTTCGGCTCGAAGTCGAACGTGCGCTTCTCCCCGCTGCGGCGCACCTCCACATTGGCGTCCTCGTCCGCGCCCACCGGCACGTCGTCGAGCGGCACGTTCGGCACCCGCGCCAGCGCGTCGCGCAGCCGCGCGTCCAGATCGCGCTCGGTCTCTTCGGCCGTCGACAGGAACTGCTTGAGGTCGGCGACCTCGGCCTTCAGCGCCTCGGCCTTTTCGGTCTCTCCGGAGGCCATCGCCGCGCCGATTTCCTTGGACGCGGCGTTGCGGCGCGCCTGCGCGTCCTGCACGCGGGCCACATGCGCGCGCCGTTCCTCGTCGAGCGCGATCAGCGCGGCCGATTCCGACGCGGCCCCGCGCTTTTCCAGCGCGGCGTCGAGCGCCTCGGGATTGTCCCTGATCCAGCGAATGTCGAGCATGGGGATAAGTCCTGATCCGAACCGCTCGGTGCATCGCGGAAAGCGCGCGCAAGGTCAAGACGCGGGCGGAGGGTTTACGGTGCTCGCAGCACAGCCGTGGCCGCGAAGCCGTCATCCTCGGGCTTGACCCGAGGATCCATTCCGTTTTGCCGCCCCCGTGGCCATACATTCAAGACCAGCTTCGATTTCGACACAACGGAATGGATCCCATGGTCAAGCCATGGGATGACGCTGCTGGAGCGGGCGGCCCGACGCCTACGGCCCTGTTGTCTTGGCCGGATCGGGCGTCTCGTCCGCCTCGGACGCCTCGGCTGCGTCCTCCTCGTCATCCTCGTCGTCGTCATATTCGGACGGCGCGGGCCGGAAGCGGCGGGACATGTAGATCGACAATTCGTAGAGCGCGATCGTCGGGATCGCGAGGCCAAGCTGCGTCATCGGGTCGGGCGGTGTCAGGATCGCCGCGGCGATGAAGGCGATCACGATGGCGTATTTGCGCTTGGCGGCGAGCCCTTCGGGCGTGACGAGCCCGGCACGCGACATCAGCGTCAGCGCCACCGGCAACTGGAACACCAGGCCGAAGGCGAAGATCAGCGTCATGATCAGCGAAAGGTATTCAGAGACGCGCGGAAGGTGCTGGATAGAGGCGAGCCCCTCCCCGCCCGGCTGCTCCAGCGACAGGAAGAACCACATCGCCATCGGGATGATGAAGAAGTAGACCAGCGCCGCGCCGACCAGGAACAGGACCGGGGTGGCGACGAGAAACGGCATGAAGACGCCTTTCTCGTTGGAATAGAGCCCCGGCGCGATGAACAGGTAGAGCTGCGTGGCGATCAGCGGGAAGGCAAGCACCAGCCCGCCGAACGCGCCGATCTTGATCTGCGTGAAGAAGAATTCCTGCGGGGCGGTGTAGATGAAGCGAACATCATCCGGCGTCAGCCCGTGCCACTCGACGGCCCACTGAAAGGGGACGACGAGCAGGTTGAAGATCGGCGTGGCGAAGGCGAACGCCAAGAGGAACCCGGCCAGGAAACCGCCCACGCACCAGATCAGTCGCCGCCTGAGCTCGGTCAAGTGCTCGATCAGCGGAGCGGCCGTCGCCTCCATCCGGGCCTCTTCGTCGGCCCTGCTCATCCGTTATCGCCTCCCGAGGCGGGCGCATCGGCCTTGGCCGTCTTGCGCCGGGTGGTCGAGGCGGACGTGCCCTTGGAGGGCTTGCGCGTCGCGCGCGTGCTTCCGGAACCGCCGGAGGCCGATTTGCGGGACGCGGTGGTCGATCCACGTCCGGACGCGCCGGCCGGTTTTGCGCGCGCGCTGCCGCCCTTGGCGCCCGACTTGGCGCCGGTTGCCGTGCCGTTTGCCTTGGCCGACTGCGCCCGCGTCCCGCTCTTGGCGGGCTTGGTGGCGCCAGCCGAACGGGTCGTCGCGGCCGGCTTGTCGGCCTTGGCGCGCGACGTGGACGTGCCGCTGTCGCCCATGGCGGCCGGCGTTTTCCTGGCTGTCCTGCTGCGCGCCTTTGCCGTGGGCGGCGGTGCCTCGTCGGAGGGCTCTTTGGCTGCAGCGGTCTTCGACTTCTTCGCGGGACCTTTGGCCTTCCTTGCCGGTTTGGCCGGCGTTTCGGTCTCGGTGCTCTCACCGCCCGGCCTGGTGTCGGTCGTCGCGGCGGCCTTGCGGCGCGCCGATTGCGCGGCCCGCGCCTTCTCGCCGGACTGTTCGAGCCCCATCTGCGGCGGGCTCTTGGGCAGTTCGGGCAGTTTCGTGTCGCCCATTGCCTTCTTCATGTCGGCGTCGATCTCCTTGCCGGCCTCGGCCAGCGGATCGAGCGCCTTCCTGATCTGGCGGCGGGGATCGAGCGAGCGCACATCGTCGGCGAAGGAGCGCACATCGTCCAGTTCGGCTTCCTTGAGGGCGTCGTCGAACTGCTTGCGGAAGTCGCCGGCCATGCGCCGGACGGACGTCATCGTCTTGCCGAAGCCGCGCAGCACCTTCGGCAAGTCCTTCGGCCCGATCACCACGACCAGGACGATGGAAATGACAAGCAGTTCGGTCCAGCCGAAATCAGGCAGCATCGATCAGTAACCTTGCGCGCCAGGTTGGCGCAGCTTGACCGTCAGCCCTTCTTGACGGCGTCGTTGACGGGTTTGACGCTCTCGTCGGCCTTGTGCTCGACGGTCCGCACCGAGTCGTCGCTGTCGTCCTGGCCGTCCTCGTTGTCGTCCTTCAAGCCCTTGCGGAAATTGCGGATTCCCTTGGCGGCATCGCCCATCAATTCCGGAATCTTGCCGCGGCCGAACAGCAGAAGCACGATCACGAGCACGATGATCCACTGCCAGATGCCGAATGTGCCCATTAAACTCTCCCTGATACGCTCTGGTTCACTTAAGCGCTTTCGGACGCGCTTTCAAACAGCAATATGTCGCCCGGACGCACCGAAATCATCACATCGCGGGCATCGCGCGCAAGCTCGCCCGCTCTGATCCGCGCGCGGACCGGCGCGGTTGCGCCCTCCACGGCCAGCCAGAGCTGCTCGGTCACGCCCAGAAAGCGCCGCGCCGTGATCCGTCCGAGCACCGTGCCGGCGGGCGTCGGCCCGCCCCGATAGGCGCTCGCATCGACACCGGCGGTGCGCACGGCCACCGTCAGCTTCGCGCCGTCGTCGAACCCGGTCGCCGGAAACCGGCCGAGCGGCGTGTCGACCGCACCGCCGCCGACGCGAGCGTCGAACACGTTCAGTTCGGCGAAGAAGCCGGCGACGAACAGGTTGGCGGGCGCGTGGTAGATGTCCTCGGCGGTGCCGGTCTGCACGATCCGGCCCGCATCGAGCAGCGCGATCCGGTCGCCAAGGCGCATCGCCTCCTCGGCATCATGGGTGACGACGATCGTCGTCGCGCGCATCTCGCGCAAAATCGCCAGCGTCTCGGCCCGCACCGAATCCTTCAGGCGCGTGTCGAGGCCCGAGAACGGCTCGTCCATCAGCATCACCGAGGGGCGCGGCGCCAGCGCGCGGGCGAGCGCCACGCGCTGCTGCTCGCCGCCCGACAGGACATCGGGATAGGAGCCCGCATGGTGGCCAAGGCCGACGCGGTCGATCGCCGCCTTGGCCTCGCCGGCGGCCACGGCCGTCGCCATGTCGGTCAGTCCGAAACGGATGTTCTGGGACACCGTCATGTGCGGGAACAGCGCGAAATCCTGGAACATCAGGCCCACCGAGCGCTTTTCGGGCGGCACGAACCGGCCGGGCCCGGCCACCTCGCGGCCGTTCATCAGCACGCGCCCGCTCGTCTGGCGCTCGAGGCCGGCGGCGACGCGCAGCAGCGACGTCTTGCCCGAGCCCGACGGCCCCAGAAGACACAGGATCTCGCCGGCATTGACCGTCAGGGAAATGCCCTTGAGCGTATGCACCGGCCCGTAATGCAGGTGCACGCCCTCGAAGGTGAGTTCGGCCGCGAAGGTGACGCCGGCGCGGGGCGGCGCCTTGGCCGGCGCTGAAGCCATCGGATTGCCCGTTCAAACCAACCGTTTCGGACGTAGGGGAACGTCCGCCGGCCAGCGGAATGCCGGACCGGTGCGGCTGTCAATCATTGCCCGCTTTCGGTGTCAACAGACCCAGCTCCTCAAGGTCGATGTCCTCGAGCGGCTCCTCGGCGTCGGTCAGCACGTCCGGATCGATCGTCGGGTTCGGCATGGCGAAGTCGGACGGCAGCCGCGCCGACAGCAGGCCCGCCGCCTTCAACTCGTCCATGCCGGGCAGATCGCGCAGTTCGGACAGGCCGAAATGGTCCAGAAACGCGGTCGTCGTGCCATAGGTCACCGGCCGGCCGGGCGTCTTGCGCCGGCCGCGCAGCTTCACCCAGCCGCTTTCGAGCAGCACGTCGAGCGTGCCCTTGGAGGTTTCGACGCCGCGGATGTCCTCCATCTCGGCCCGCGTGACCGGCTGGTGATAGGCGATGATCGCAAGCACCTCGAGCGCGGCCCGCGACAATTTGCGCTGCTGGACCTGCTCGCGGCTCATCAGGAAGGAAAGGTCAGCGGCCGTGCGGAACGCCCAGGCATTGTCGATCCGCACCAGATTGACGCCGCGCTTGTCGTAGAACGCGGCAAGGTGCTTCATGACGTCGCTTACGGCGATGCCGTCCGGCAGCCGTTCGGCCAGCGCCTTCTCGGTGACCGGTTCGGCCGAAGCGAACACCAGCGCTTCTGCCATCCGCGCCGCCTCGGCCAGCGCCATGCGCATGGCGGGATTGTCCTTGCGCCCATGGTCCTCCTGCCGTTCGCCGAAGGCTTCACCCAGAAGGTCGGTCATCTGTTCGATCCCGAGCGGTTTGCCGCCGTCGTCGATCTGGTCGGTCATGGTGCGACCTCCTCATTGTCCCCGGTTTCGCCGACCGGCACGCGGTTGGCATCGCGCATCATGATCGGCGCAAAGGGCCGCTCCTGGCGGATGTCGATCACCCCCTCGCGGACCATTTCAAGGCTTGCCGCAAACGCGCTCGCGATCGCCGTCGTGCGCTCCTTCGGCGACGGCACATAGGCCAGAAGATAGGCGTCGAACGGCGTCCAGTCGGCCATCGTGCCGATCAGCCGGCCGAGAATCTCGCGCGCATCCTTCAGCGACCACACGGTCCGCTTTTCGACATGCACCTCTGTGTTCGCATTGCGCTGGCGCGTTCCGCCATAGGCCGCCAGAAGGTCATAAAGGCTCGCCTGGAAATCCGAACGGCGCTCGACGATAACGGTCTCGGGCATGCCGCGCGCGAAGACGTCGCGGCCCAGCCGGTTGCCGTTGATCAGCCGCGCGGCCGCATCGCGCATCGCCTCCAGCCGGCGCAGGCGGAACTGCAGGATCGCCGCCATCTCCTCGCCGGACGGTTCGTCCTCTCCCTGAGGCTGCGGGATCAGAAGGCGCGATTTCAGATAGGCGAGCCATGCCGCCATGACGAGATAGTCTGCGGCAAGCTCGATGCGCAGCGCCTTCGCCCCCTCGATGAAGGCGAGATATTGCCGCGCCAGATCGAGCACGGAAATCTGCGTCAGGTCGACCTTCTGATCGCGCGCAAGGTGCAACAGAAGATCGAGCGGTCCCTCGAACCCGTCGACATCGACCACCAGCGAGGGCTCGTCTGTCCTGCGTTCGGGACCGGTATCCTGCCAGACCGGTTCCATCGGCACGGCACGGGCCGGCCGTCGCGCGGCCGCGCCATCGGTTCCCGCTGTCTGTGCCTTGCCCATCGTCGCTCCGTTGCGCGCCGCCTGCCCGTCAGGCGACGGCGGCGACAAGCCTTTCGAATTCGGCGCGCAGATCATCCGCCCGCGCCACCGTACCGGGCACCCCGGCCATCGCCGTCGCCCGTTCGGCCCGCTCGCGCGACTTGCCGGACAGGAGCGGGGTCGCCTCGGCGACCGGCCGCATCTCGTCCATCTGCCCGTTGCAATGTAGGACCACATCGCAACCCGCCGAAAGCGAAGCCTTGGTGCGCGCGGCGAAATCCCCAGAAAGCGCGTGCATCGACAGATCGTCGGTCATCAGCAGGCCGTCGAACCCGATGCGTTCGCGGATCACCTCGCCGACGACGCGCGCCGAGGTCGTGGCGGGGTTGTCCGGATCGAGCGCGGTATAGACGACATGGGCGGTCATCGCCATGGGCATGTGCGAAAGCGCGCCGAACGGCACGAAGTCGATGCGAGCGAGCGTTTGCGCATCGGTGTCGACCTCCGGCAGAGCCTTGTGACTGTCGACCAGCGCCCGCCCGTGCCCGGGAATGTGCTTGATGACCGGCAGCACGCCCCCTTCGAGCAGGCCTTCGGCCGCCGCCTCGCCCAGTTCGGCGACGGTCGCCGCGTCGTGCCCGTAGGCGCGGTCGCCGATCACGTCATGGGAGCCGGGAACCGGCACGTCGAGCACGGGCAGGCAGTCGGCGGTGATGCCGAGCGGCAGAAGATCGGCCGCATGCAGCCGGCTCATCAGCCTTGCGGTGTGCAGGCCCGCCTCGCGGTCCTTGCGATAGATCTCGCCGAGCACCGCGCCCGATGGATAGTCGGGCGCGATCGGCGCGCGAATGCGCTGCACCCGGCCGCCCTCCTGGTCGATGAAGACCGGCGCAGCGTCGCGGCCCACAAGCTGACGGAACCGTGCGGTCAGATCGGCGATCTCGCCAGCGGCGCCGATGTTGCGCGCAAAAAGGATGAGGCCCCACGGGCGCTCGGTGGCGAAGAAGGCTTCCTCCTCCGCCGACAGGCGCGTTCCCGCGCACCCCATGATCATCGCCTTTGATTCGGTCATGGCTCACGTTACCCGCACGGCCGCGAAACGAAAAACGGGCGGCCAGGCCGCCCGTCCCCGTCCGGTGCGTGTACTCGCGCCTAGCGGGCGACGAAGCAGTTGCCGCCGGACGCCTTGATGCGGTTGCACAGGCTGTTGGCATCGCCCGAACCGTCGGCGGCCACGCGGATCCGGTAGAACGTTCCGCGCCCCTCGATCACCGCGCGCTGGATCGTCATGCCGCGTCCGGCGATCAGCGAGCCATATTGCTGCGAAAGACGCGTCGCGGTCGCACGCGCGGCCTCTTCGGACGGCAGGGCGGCAAGCTGCACGGTGAAGCCGCCGGTGCTGCCGTTGGTCACGGTCGGCGTCGGCGTGGTCGAAGCCGGCTGCGGATCGGGGGGGCTGGCGGGCGCCGAGGCGACCGCGTTCTGCCGGTTGACGACGTTGACGGGCTGATCGGCCGGCCGGCTCGCGATCTCGGTCGGCGTCGCCGTTGTCGTCTGAACGCGGCGAACGATGACGGGCGCGCCGTCGGCGTCGTCGCTGGCCGTGCCGGTCCGCGAATCCGTCGTTCCATCGGTCGCCGTGTCGGCTGTCGGCGCCGGCGTTTCGGCGACTGCCGAGCCGTCATTGCCGCCATCGACCGGCAGGCCGGCGACCGTTTCGGGTTCGCCGACGATCGGCGCGGTGGTTTCGGTCGCAGCGGGCTCGTCGGCCGGCGGTGCGGTGTCGGTGGCCGCTGCCAGCGCCGGCGTTTCGGCGTTCGCCGCAGGCTCGGGCGCGGGCGCACGTTCCTCCAGCGTGCCGTCGGGCCGGACCACGAGCGTGCGCACGCGCCGGGGCGTGATCGGTGCGATCGCCTCCTGGGTGGTGCTCTCGGTTCCGCCTTCGGTCAGCCGGTCCTCGGACTTGGCGCCGCCGGCGGCGACCGCCGAAGGCAGCCCGTCGGCAGGGGCAGAGGCGATGTCGACCGGCTCTTCGGCTGTGGAGACGAGGTTCTCCTGCTCCGGTTCGGCATCCGAGCCGGACGCGAACACGGCGCGATCCTGGTTGGGAACGGTCGTTCCGCCCGGATCGTCCGGCTCGATCTTGACCGGCTCCGCATCGGCCTCGACCAGCACAGGGCCGTCGTCGACCGCACTATCGCCGCCCGAAAGGGCGAGCACGCCGCCGATGCCCAGTATGGCGAGACCGGCAACGACCGCGCCGATGATGATCGCCCGCCGGCCGGAGTTGCCCGGTTGCGTCTCGCCGGTTGCCGATGCTGTGCCCGCCTGGGCGTCGTCAAAGCCGTCAGCGTGGCGCGCCGTGTCGAGATCGTGCCCGACGAACTCGATGTCGCGGGCCAGTTCAGCCTCGAAGCCGGCGGCGTCGAACGCCGTGTCGTCGAAAAGGTCGGCGGGGACCGGATCGGGCTTCGGTTCGGCCACCGGACGGTCGGGCGTGTCCTCGTCGAGCGCGCTCGCAAGTTCGTTCTCGAGCCCCGAAAACGCGCCATCGGTCAGCGTGGCATCCGAGGGTGTTTCGAACTCGGGCACGTCGAAGTCGGCGGCGGCGACGCCCTCGAAGCCGCTCATGTCGACCGTGTCGAGAACCGGCGCTTCCCCGGCGGGCACCGCCTCGGCCGGGGCGGAGGCTCCGGCCTGAACGGGCCGCGTGACGCCGGCATCGTCGAACTCGGGAAATTCCCGTTCGAGGGCCGACTGGAAGTCGGCATCCATGTCCTCGATCGAGCGGGCCTCGGCGCCGGCGGGAACGAACGGCGCGTCCGGATCGGGACCGCGTTCAAGGCCCATGATCGCGGCGAGTTCGTCGACCGGATCGATCGGCGCCGAACCGTTTGTCGCCGGCTCGGCCCGACCGGAAACTTCCTCCGGTGGCGCAAGGGCCGTTTCGGACCAGCGGTGATCCCCGCCCTCGTCGAAGGGAGCCGTTTCGGCGAGCGCCTCGTCGAACGCGCTCACGAAGTCGGATTCGATGTCGAACGCCGATCCGTCCGCCTCGGGATCAGCGCCGGCGGTGGATTGGGGGACGTCCGCCCGTGTGGGTGCGGGCACCTCGAAGTCGGGAGCGACCGGGGTCGCCCGCGAAAAGACCGGCCCGTCGCCGGCCTGTCCTTGCTCGGACGGCGGGCTGGCGGTTGCGTTTTCGGACGCTGCATCGACGTCATCGTCTGGGTACGGCGCATCGCTCGCGTCAGAGCCTGCCGCAGACCAGGCAGCTTCGATATCCGACCAGTCGTCGGCCAGTGCCTCGGCGGACGGGACGTCGTCCGGGGCGGACGCCGGCGCGTCGTGGGGTTCCATCGGCGAAAAGCCGGCGACCGCGTCGTGGTCGGTCTCCGCCTCGACCGCATCGCGCAGGTCGGGCATGGGTTCGGCATGCGCGACAACCGGCTCGGGATCGGTCGCCGGCGCCGGCGTGCCGGACCCCGAGAGCATCGCCGCCAGTTCGTCCTCGAGCGAGGGGGCGGCAGCGGCCTGCTCCGGCTCGGAGACCGGCACCGTTTCGGCGGAGGGCGCCGGTTCGGCCGGCGCCTGCCAGCCGGTCGGCTCGGACGGGGGCGCGTTTTCGGTCGTCCCGATCACCGCGTCGAGCGGCTGACCGGTGTCCTCGCCCTTTTCGCCGATCGGCGTATCGGCGTGCGCGAAAGCCTCCGGTTCCGCGCTGGCGACATCGTCGTCGTACCGGTCGCCGCCGGCCTGTTCGGCGCTCACAGAAGGAGCGGGCTCGTCGGCCGGCTCGGGCGGCTGCCATGCGCTGGCGGGCGCTGACGGCGGCATGTCCAGTTCGGCTTCCATCGCCGAGCCGGTATCGCCGGACCGCGTTGCCTCTCCGGTGTCGCCGGCGGAGAGGAAGGCTGGAATCTCCAGCGGTTCCTGCATCGCGGTCGCGGTTTCGTCGCTCGGCGGATCGGCACTGTAAGTGTCTTCGGGCGTATACGCAGGCTCGGCCGGCGCCGGGCTCGGGTCCAGTTCGGCTTCCAGCGCGTCTTCGAGATCGATCTGCGCGCCGTCGTCCGGCTCGGCCGCCACGGGCACCTCGTCGGTGACCGGCGTCTCGTCCGGCGGCGCCTCGTCCTGCTCCTCGCGCGGCGTCTCGTCGAAGCCCGCGATCAGCGAGAGCTCCATCAGCGGATCATGCGCGGTGGCTTCATCCCCGTCGTTCCGGTCATACGGAAACAGGGCCTTGCGATCGGCATTGTCGGCCATGATAGCGGTCCTACTCTTACCCGGCAGGCCGGGCATCGACCCCAGCCCGCGCAAACGCTACTGCCAGCGCAATATGGGCAAAACGTGGCTCGCGATCAGCGCATCTCGGCAGGCGCATCCACGCCCAGGATCGCAAGCCCCGACTGCAGGACAAACAACACGCCCTGCACGAGACCCAGTCTGGCTTGCGTCAATTGTGGGTCGTTAACCTTAACAAAGCGTAAGGCGTCCTCGCCGGTGCCACGGTTCCAGTGGGCATGCAGCGCGCTGGCAAGATCGTGGAGGTAGAACGCGACCCTGTGCGGCTCGCGCGCGCCGGCAGCCGCCTCGATCAGGCGCGGATACTCGGTCAGCTTGCGGATCAGCGCGATCTCGCCGGGATCGTCGAGCAGGTGCAACAGGCTCGCATCGGCCGTCATCTCCCCGCCGAACCGCTCGCGCGCCTGCCGGAACACGGAGTGGCAGCGCGCCGAGGCGTACTGCACGTAGAAGACCGGGTTGTCCTTGGACTGTTCGGTCACCTTGGCGAAATCGAAGTCGAGCGGCTCGGAGCTCTTGCGGTAGATCATCATGAACCGCACCGCATCGCGGCCGACCTCGTCGACCACCTCGCGCAGCGTCACGAACTGGCCCGACCGCTTGGACATCTTGACCGGCTCGCCAGCCTTGAACAGCTTGACGAGCTGGGTGAGCAGCACCGTCAGCGTCGCCTTTCCGTCCGAGACTGCCCGCGCCAGCGCCTCCATGCGCTTGACGTAGCCGCCATGGTCGGCCCCGAGCACGAAGATCATCTCGTCGAAGCCGCGCTCGTACTTGTCGACGAAATAGGCCACGTCGGCGGCGAAATAGGTGTACGAGCCGTCGGACTTGACCAGCGGCCGGTCAATGTCGTCGCCGACCTCGGTCGACTTGAACAGCGTCTGCTCGCGATCCTCCCAGTCCTCGGGCAACTGACCCTTGGGCGGCGGCAGCGTGCCCTTGTAGACATGGCCCTTCATGGTCAGCTCGTTGATCGCCGCCCGGATCTTGCGGGCGCCGTCGGCGTGCAGCGTGCGCTCGGAGAAGAACACGTCGTGATGGACGTTCAGCGCGGCCAGATCGGCGCGGATCATCGCCATCATCGCCTCGATCGCCGCGTCCCGCGCAATGGCGAGCGCATCGGCCTCGGCCATCTTTGTCAGCGCCTCGCCATGGTCGGCCGCCAGCGCCGCGCCGACCGGCTTGAGATAGTCGCCCGGATAGAGCCCTTCGGGAATTTCGCCGATATCCTCGCCGAGCGCTTCGCGGTAGCGCAGCATCACCGACCGGCCGAGCACGTCGATCTGCGCCCCCGCATCGTTGATGTAGTATTCCTTGGTCACCTCATGGCCGGCAAAGGCGAGAAGGTTCGCCAGCGTGTCGCCAACGACCGCGCCGCGGCAGTGGCCGACATGCATCGGCCCGGTCGGATTGGCCGAGACATATTCGACATTGACGCGCGTGCCCTGCCCCGCCGCGCCGCGCCCGTAATCCGTGCCGGCATCGAGAATCTCTGCAAGCCGCGCCGTCCAGAACCGGTCCGACAGGCGCAGATTGACGAAGCCGGGCCCGGCCACCTCGGCCGCACTGACGTCGGTATCGCCTGCCATCGCATCGGCGATCCTCTGGGCCAGATCGCGCGGGTTCTGGCCGATCTTCTTGGCCAGAACCATCGCCGCGTTGGTCGCAAGATCGCCATGGTCGGGATCGCGGGGCGGCTCGACCTGGATGCGCGACAGATCGAGCTCACCGCCGTCGGCGGCGGCCAGATCCATCGTCCTGACGGCATCGGCGATGCGGTCGCGAAACAGGGCGAAAATGTTCATCGAACGGTCCTGAAGGTAACGGCGGCGGGCACGATCGGCCCTTGCTCGGCGGCTCGCTAACGCAATTCCGGAGTCCGGTCAAACAGCCGCCGATGCTCGTCGAGCGCGAACGTGTCGGTCATGCCGGCGATGTAGTCGGCGACACGAATGGCCAGTTCCGGCTCGTCCATCCGCCCCACATCTTCGGCCCACTCGCGGCCCATCAGCGTCGGCGTTTGCATGAATTTTCGATAGAGATCGCGCACCACATCCTCGGCCTGCGCCCGCACCCGCATCACCGCCTCGTGGCGATAGAGCCGGCCGAAAAGGAACCGCTTCAGGCCCGCCTCGCGCGCGGCCATGTCGTCCGAGAAGCGCACGATCGTTTCGCCCGCATCGTGCACGTCCTCGACCGAACCCGGCGCGATCCGGTCCAGGCTTGCGCCCGTCTGGCCGATCACGTCCTCGACCATGGCGGTCATCACCCGCCGTGTCGTCTCGTGCGCGCGGCGTGCCTCGTCGAGCCCCGGGTAGCGCGTGTCGACCAGCGCCAGCGTCTCGCCCGCAAGCGGGGCCTCGGCGAGCATCTCGAACGTCAGCAGCCCGGCGCGCAGCCCGTCGTCGATGTCATGGGTGTTGTAGGCGATATCGTCGGCGATCGCGGCGACCTGCGCCTCCAGACTCGCATGGCGGTCGATCTGAAGATCGTGCGAGGCGACATAGGCGGCGATCGCGCGCGGCAGCGTCTTGCCGTCGAGCGTTGCGCCCGTCGCGCGGTCGACGAGCGGCCCGTTGTGCTTGACCAGGCCCTCGAGCGTCTCCCACGACAGGTTCAGACCGTCGAACTCGGCGTAGCGGCGCTCAAGGAGCGTGACCACGCGCAGCGCCTGGGCGTTGTGGTCGAAACCGCCATGATCGGCCATCAGTTCGTCGAGCACGTCCTCGCCGGTGTGGCCGAACGGGGTATGGCCGAAATCGTGGACCAGCGCGATCGCCTCGGCCAGATCGTCATCGAGCCGGAACGCGCGCGCCAGCGCCCGGGCGATCTGCGCGACCTCGATCGTGTGCGTCAGCCGGGTGCGGTAATGGTCGCCCTCATGGCTGAAGAAGACCTGCGTCTTGTGCTTGAGCCGGCGAAAGGCGGTCGAATGGACGATCCGGTCGCGGTCGCGCTGGAACGGCGTCCGCGTCGGGCTCTCCGGCTCGTCCTTCAACCGGCCGCGGCTGCGCGCCGGATCGGTCGCGAAGACCGCCCGTTCGCCGAAGCCGAACCCGATATTCGCGAACCGTCCTGCCATGGTCGCGCCCTTGTGCCGGCCTCACGCATATTGACGCCGTCCCCGCCCGTCCATACCTTCATACAACAATCACGAACCGGCGCGCCGCGCCGAAGGTGGAGCTGATGACCGCACACGACCAGGCCATGACCGACAAGACGGTCGAGGTGACCGACGCCGCCTTCGCACGCGTCGCAAAGGTGCTCGCCGGCGAGCCCGAGATGGACGCGCTGCGCGTTTCGGTCGAGGGCGGCGGATGTTCGGGCTTTTCCTACAAGTTCGACCTGGTGTCGGGCCGCAATGACGATGATGTGGTCCTTGAAAAAGACGGCGCAACCATCCTGGTTGACGAGCTTTCTCTGGTCTACATGGGCGGCTCGGTGATCGACTTCGTCGACGATCTGATCGGCCAGTCCTTCCAGATCCGCAACCCCAACGCTGTGGCGAGCTGCGGCTGCGGCACGTCGTTTTCGATCTGACGCCGCGTGAAGATCGCGACCTGGAACATCAACGGCGTCAAGGCCCGCCTCGACACAGTCCTCACCTGGCTCGAACAGGCAAGGCCCGACATCGCCTGCCTGCAGGAAATCAAGTCGATCGACGAGAACTTCCCGCGGGAGGCGTTCGAGGCGCTCGGCTACAATGTCGAGACCCACGGACAAAAGGGCTTCAACGGCGTGGCGATCCTTTCGCGGCTGCCGTTCGACGAGGTCAACCGCGGCCTGCCGGGCGCCGATGACGACGTGCAGGCACGTTTCATCGAAGGTGTTTTCTCGACCGAAGCGGGCGCGCTGCGCGTCGTCTCGCTCTATCTGCCCAACGGCAATCCGGTCGATTCGGAGAAGTTTCCCTACAAGCTGTCGTGGATGGAACGGCTCGAAGCGTGGGCGCGCGAGCGGCTGGCGCTCGAGGAACCGCTGGTGCTGGCCGGCGACTACAACGTCATCCCGATGCCCGAGGATTGCCACGATCCGGCCGTGTGGGCCGGCGATGCGCTGTTCCGGCCCGAAAGCCGAACCGCTTTCCGCAGGCTCGCCAATGCCGGCTTCACCGACGCGCTGCGGTCGACCACCGAAGCGCCGGAAATCTACACGTTCTGGGACTATCAGGCCGGCGCCTGGCAGAAGAACAACGGCATCCGCATCGATCATCTGATGCTCTCGCCCGAAGCGGCGAACCGGCTCGGCGGCGTCACCGTCGACAGCCATGTGCGCGCTTGGGAGAAACCGTCCGATCACGTGCCGGTCGTCGCCGAAATGGCCTTCTGAGACCGCGTTCGCCCGGCTGCGCGACCGCCCGATTGTCGAAAGCCGCTGTTTGTGGAACACTCCGTCCACGGAGGATGTGCCACGATGAAACACCTTCTCGTGCCGACGGTGCTGATCGCGCCAATGCTCGCCCCCCTGCCCGCCCTGGCCCAGTCGGGCTTCGAGGCGGAAAAAGCGGTCCGCGCCATTCCGTGTACCTGTCGCTTCAAGGGCGCCGATATTCCGGTCGGCCAGACCATGTGCCTGGACCTGCCGAACGGTCCGGTTCTTGCGCAATGCGACCGGGTTCTGAACAACACGGCCTGGAAGACGTTGCAGCACGGCTGCCCGACGCCGGGGCTTTCCTAGGGCAGATTCAGCGAATGCGCCCTGGCCTGACGGCCTTTTCGGATGGCTAGCGCGACGCCATGTCCTCGGCCAGCACCATCGCCGTGCGGCGGTCGGCTTCCGAGGCAAGCGCGAACGCCTCTTCCTGGATCTGGCGGATCCAGCCGCGATCAGCGGGTTCGGCCTCTTGCAGCGCCGCCGTCATCATCGACAGGCCGCGCACGGTCTGGCCGTGTTCGAACAGGATCTGGCCGAGCATCGCCTGCGCGCCGACATGACCCTTCTGGGCGGCCAGATTGAACCAGCGCGCGGCCTGGCGCGGATCGGCATTGCCGCCCTGCCCGTCACGCAGCATGCGGCCCAGCTCATACTGGGCGTTCGGGTCGCCGAAATTGGCCGCCGCCTGCCAGTAGAGATCGCGGGCCCGGCGCGGGTCGGCGATCACCGGCGAATTGGGGATGCCGCGCTTCATGTAACCGGCCAGCGAGACCAGTGCATTGGCGACAAAGGTGGATTCCTGCGAGCCGGGCGTCGCACCCTCGCTGACGATGCCTTCGAACAGCTTGAAGGCCTGATAGTCGTCCTCGGCGACGCCGTCGCCCGCCGCATACATGTGCGCCAATTTCCAGCGCGCGCCGGAATGGCCCTGTTCGGCCGCGTCGCGATAGGCGCGGAACGCCTCGTCCTTGTTGCCGCTCTGATAGGCGGTGAAGCCGAACTTGAACAGGCTGCGCATGCTCTTCTGGGCCGGCGTCGAGGCGACGCCGGACTGCTCGTCGAAGGCACGCGCGGACGGCGCGGCCAGAAGACCGCCCGCCACGATACCGGCGGCCGTCAGGCCACCTACGCAATAACTGAACGCTCGATGCGACATCAAATGTCCGCGTAACACTGTTTTTCCTTCGCACCACCCGGATGGGTCACCGCACCGTAGCGCGCCTCGCCGACCGTTTGGGCATACTTCCAGAGCGTGCCCGACGTGTAGTCGGTCTCACGCGGTTGCCACTGCTCGCGACGCTCGGCGAGTTCATTTTCGCTTAGCGCCACCTCCAACGTGCCCTCGACGGCGTCGATGGTGATCACGTCGCCATCGCGCAGCAGGCCGATCGGGCCGCCGACCGCCGCTTCCGGCCCGACATGGCCGATGCAGAAGCCGCGCGTTGCGCCCGAGAAGCGACCGTCGGTGATCAGCGCCACCTTGTCGCCCATCCCCTGCCCGTAGATCGCCGCCGTCGTCGCCAGCATCTCGCGCATGCCGGGCCCGCCCTTGGGTCCCTCGTAGCGGATCACCAGCACTTCGCCCGCCTCGTAGTCGCCCTGCCGGACCGCTTCGAAACATTCTTCCTCGCTGTCGAAGCAGCGCGCTGGCCCCGAAAATTTCAGCGTCTTCATGCCGGCGACCTTCACGATCGCACCGTCCGGCGCCAGATTGCCCTTCAGGCCCACGACACCGCCGGTCTGCGTGATCGGTTTCGACACCGGGTAGACCACGTCCTGCTCGTCGTTCCAGGCGACATGTTCCATGTTTTCGGCCAAAGTGCGGCCGGTCACCGTCATGCAGTCGCCGTGCAGATAGCCGCCTTCGAGCAGCGACTTCATCAGAAGCGGAATGCCGCCGGCCTCGAACAGGTCCTTGGCGACATACTTGCCGCCCGGCTTGAGGTCGGCGATGTAGGGCGTCTTCTTGAAGATCTCGGCGACATCGAACAGGTCGAACTCGATGCCGCACTCATGGGCGATCGCCGGCAGGTGCAGCGCGCCGTTGGTCGACCCGCCCGAGGCGGCCACCACCGCGGCGGCGTTCTCGAGCGCCTTGCGCGTGACGATGTCGCGCGGGCGGATGTTGCGGGCGATCAATTCCATCACCTTCTCGCCGGCGGCGAAACCGAACCGGTCGCGGATCTCGTACGGCGCGGGCGCGCCGCAGGAATAGGGAAGCGAAAGACCGATCGCCTCGGCGACCGTCGCCATCGTGTTGGCGGTGAACTGGGCGCCGCAGGAGCCGGCCGAAGGGCACGCGACCTGCTCGAGCTCGTCGAGATCGGCGTCGCTCATCTTGCCGACCGAATGCTGGCCGACCGCCTCGAACACGTCCTGCACCGTGACCTGCCGGCCCTTGAAGGTGCCCGGCAGGATCGACCCGCCATAGATGAACACCGACGGCACGTTGAGCCGGACCATCGCCATCATCATGCCCGGCAGCGACTTGTCGCAGCCCGCAAGGCCGATCAACGCATCGTAGCAGTGGCCGCGCATGGTCAGTTCGACCGAATCGGCGATCACGTCGCGGCTGACGAGCGAGGCCTTCATGCCCTGATGGCCCATCGCGATGCCGTCGGTGACGGTGATCGTGCAGAATTCGCGCGGGGTGCCGTTGGCAGCGGCGACGCCCTTCTTGACCACCTGCGCCTGACGCATCAGCGCGATGTTGCAGGGCGCCGCCTCGTTCCAGCACGAGGCGACGCCGACCAGCGGCTGGGCAATCTCCTCGGACGACAAACCCATGGCATAAAGATAGGACCGGTGCGGCGCGCGCGCCGGTCCGACCGTCGTGTAACGGCTGGGCAGTTTGGATTTGTCGAATACGGGTTTGTCCATCTGGTCCGATCCTTGTCGCTGGGCAGGCCGGTGACGTTTCGTCAGGCCCGCCAGCGCGCAGCCAGTGGCGTGCGCGCGGTTTATGACGGAAAAGGGGCACCGCCCCCGGGCGCCTCCTTAGCCGAATTCTTTGCAGGTAAGTGTTGCCGAATCGTCACAAAGCGTGATCGGAACGCATGGTGACGATCACCCGTCCCGGCCGGCAAGCACCGGCCTGCGCTGATCCGATCGCTCCGCCGCCGCGTATCTCCTTGCAAATGGGGCGAAGGACCGGCCGCGATGGAATTCGGCACGATCTTGTTCAGACTTTCCGGTCGACGGCGAGAACGGGGTTCCGCGCCGGCGACGGCCCATCCCCGACCCGCGGTCGATCGGCTGAACGCAGCGTCCACAAACGGTGCACTGGCGCACCCGCCTCGCCGACCCCACCTTACAAAGCAAGAATTGACCGGTACCAAGGGAGAACCGTCATGACCGTTCGCAGCAACAAGGCGCTCGATCTCGCCCGGATGATGATCAAGCAGGCCAAACTTCTCAAGGGCGCCGGCCTGATCGCCGAGGCCAAGGCGCTGGCGCGCCGGGCCATCGAGATCAACGCGATCGGCCATCAGGCGACACGTCTGCGGGCGCAGCCGGTCCGCATCGCCGGGCCGCGCCGCTAGGCGGTTCCCGTCCATCACGCCCGTCGCGGCGCCCTTCGCGCGCCGCGATGATCACTCTTCTTCGAGCGTTTCCTTGACCTTGGTGGCAAGCTGCTTGAGCGAGAACGGCTTGGGCAGGAAGCCGAACCGGGCGCCCTCGGGCAGGTTCTTGGCGAAAGCCTCTTCGGCATATCCCGACACGAAGATGAACTTGATGTCGGGATTGTCCTTGCGCACTTCCCGCAGGAGCGACGGCCCGTCCATCTCCGGCATCACGACGTCCGAGACAACGAGGTCGACCTTGCCGCCCGCCTCTTCGAGCACATCGAGCGCTTCCATCCCGTCGCCGGCTTCCAGAACCGTGTAGCCGCGCGAGGTCAGGGCGCGTACGCCGCCCATCCGCACCGCGTCCTCGTCCTCCACCAGAAGCACGGTCGCCGAACCGGAAAGATCGCGCTTGGCGCTTTCGTGCTCGCTCTTGCGCGTGGCCGGCGCCTCGCCCGCGCCGGCATCGGCCAGCGGCTCGTGGCGCGGCAGCAGGATCGTGAAGGTCGTGCCCTCGCCCTCGACCGATGACGCATAGATGCCACCGCCGGTCTGCTTGATGATGCCGTAAACCATCGAAAGGCCGAGCCCGGTTCCCTTGCCGACCTCCTTGGTCGTGAAGAAGGGCTCGAAGATCTTTTCGAGCACGTCGGCCGGAATGCCCGTGCCGGTGTCCGTGACCTCCACCGCCACATAGTCGCCCGGCTCGATGCCGGGCGTTTCCATGCCGGCCACGACGTCGGCGGTCAGATTGCGCGTCGCGATCGTCAGTTCGCCCCCCTCGGGCATGGCGTCGCGCGCATTGACGGTCAGGTTGACGATGACCTGCTCGAACTGCCCCAGATCGGCCTTGACCGGCCAGAGTTCGCGGCCGTGCTCCATGTTCAGCCTGATCTCGTTGCCGATCAGCCGGCTCAGCAGCATGCGCAGATCAGCCAGAACGTCGGTCAGGGACAGCACTTCGGGGCGCAACGTCTGGCGGCGGGAGAAGGCCAGAAGCTGCCGAACGAGAGACGCGGCGCGGTTGGCGTTCTGCTTGATGTTCATGATGTCCGGGAAGGACGGATCGGACGGCCTGTGGCTGGTCAGCAGCAGGTCCGAGGCCATGATGATGGCGGTCAGCACGTTGTTGAAGTCGTGCGCGATGCCGCCGGCAAGCTGTCCGACCGCCTGCATCTTCTGGCTCTGGGCCATCTGTGCCTCGAGCGCCTTCTGCTCGGTCGTCTCCATGGCGTGGACGATCGCCGCTTCCTCGGGCCCGTCCCCGGTCGCCGCGCCCTCGATGGGATTGGCGACCGCATTCACATAGACCCGGATGTGCCGTTCGGTGCCCTCGCCGGGCAGCACCGTCTCGAAGGGCTCGATGTTGGCGCGGTTGGCCTTGGCCGCATCGAACGCCTTGTCGAAACGGTCCCGGTCGCGCTCGTGGATGATGGTCTCGAACTTGACGTGCCGCGCCAGCGCGTCCTGGTCGACGACGGCCCCGAACAGGCCCGCGAACGACGCGTTGGTGCGCAATATGCGGCCATCGGCGTCGAGCGCGGCGATCGCCATCGGCGTCGAGTTGAAGAAACGGCTGAAACGCACTTCGGCGCTGCGCAGGTCCTGGGCGCTGTCGGCCCCTTGCGTCCTGTTGAGCACGATCGTGCGCATCGGCCCCGGATCGCCGGCAGCCGTGGTCTGCACGCGGTGGATCAGCTGCACCGGCAGGTTCTCGCCATTGGTCTTGGCAAGATCGACATCGACGATGGCGCTGCGCACCGTGCCCGGCTCGGCCTTGATGCCCGAGACGAGCTGCATGCCGCCGCCGACCACGAGATCGGACAGGGTGATCTGGCCGGGCACGAAGCTCGTCAGGTCGATGCCCAGCCATTCGGCGAGCGTTGCGTTGACATATTGCACATGCCCGCCCGCGTCGGTGGCAAAGAAACCCGCCGGCGCGCGATCGAGATGGTCGATCGCCTTCTGCAGTTCGAGAAAGGCGGTCTCCTGCTGCTGGCGCTCGGCCGAAATGTCGGCGATCCGCCAGGCCTTGAGCGGCTTTCCGGTCCGGCCCGGGTCGATCAGATGAACACTGGCCCGGTACCATCGCGGCTGGCCGCTCGCCTCGCCCAGCCCGCTCAGCAGGCGGAACTCCTCTTCGGCGTCCAGCCCGCGCGCGGCGCTGTTGGCGAGCCTGTACAGCGCGTTCGCCGCATCGTCATGGCGCGAAAGCACCGCCTCGGGCGCCTGCGCCTCGACCTCGGTCTCCGCGCCGATCAGCGAGCGATAGGCCTGGTTCGCATAGACGATCGCATCGGCATTGTCGGTGACGCAGATGCCCTCGGACAGGCTCTCGACGAAGCCGCCGACGATCTCGTTCTCGCGGCGCGCGCCCGAGAAGGCAACGAGCCCGATCACCGAGGCGAACAGGTAGAAGACGCCGACCATGGCCAGGATGCCCAGAAGGGCGAGCAGGAAGCCCTCGTCGATCTGTTCGCGGAAGAAGAACAGCACCACCGCAAGCGCGAGCGACACGATGCCGACGATCATCAGGCGCGTGGTCGCCGAAGGCCCGCCATCGCGCGGAGCACTCCGCGCGCGGCTTCCGGAGCCCTGCGCTGCCTTGCTCATGCAGTGATTCCGTCGCTTACGTCGGTTCCCGCTGGTTTGAATCACAATCCATGCAGGCGGGGAAGCCCTGCCGGAAAAAATTGTCACGCCGGGCGCAACTTGATAGCAGGTCCGCGCATTGAGGATTCCGCTATGTCCTGGCTGACATCACTGTTCACCGACCCGGCCACGGCGCCGGCGGCATGGGGGCTTCTGGCCCTGGTCGCGCTGCTGGTCGTGGTTCTCGCGGCCACGCGCATGCGGCGTGCGCGCAGCGGCATGTTCGTTGCCGGCGGCCGCAAGCACCGGCTCGCCGTGCTCGATGCGACGGCGATCGACAATCGCCGCCGGCTGGTGCTGGTCAGGCGCGACGATGTCGAACATCTGATCCTGATCGGCGGCCACAACGACATGGTCGTCGAAACCGGTATCGGGGCGGCCGAGGCGAAGGCGGACAAGCAACGCGATGCCGCGCCCGGAGTGCGGCGTGAACCCGCCGGGGCTGGCCCCGCCGATCGTCCGGGCGGGGGATCGGGCGCCGAAGTCGCGGCCGCCTCGGCCGTCTCGCGCCCCGCCGGCAAACCGTCCGCGCCTGAAATGGCCCCTGCCGCCGAGCCGCGCCCGGCCCAGAGACCGGACCCCGCGCCGCCGCCGGCGCCTCCGGTCGCCAAGCCGCAGCCGAAACCGCCCGAGCGTGTCGAGCCGACGCTTTCCGAACCGCGCAGCGCGTCACCGGTCGGCTCGGCCGCTGTTGCGCCGAACCGGGCGCCCGATGTGGCACCGCCCGCGCAGGCACGGCCACAGCAACCGGCCCCGGCGGTCGACCACCGGCCGGCCGCGCAGACAGCCGCCGCCGCCGCGCCGCCGGCTCACGTGGCACCCGACAATCGGCCGCAGGCAACCGGTCCGCACGCTGCCGCCTCGGATGACACGTCGCTCGACGTCGAGATGGAGCGCCTGCTTGACGGATTGCTGGACGAACCCGCCAGGCGCGACAACAATTGATACCGTCGTCCGACGAGGCGGCTCCGGACGATCGGTGACCCGCTCGTGCGTTCGCTGCGGCGCCGTCAGCACCGTCCCGTTGCGAACCCCTGATCGAGCACCGGCCGCTCAGTCGTCCCGATAGACCTTTTCGCGCCGTTCGTGCCGCTCCTGCGCTTCCAGCGACAAGGTGGCGATCGGACGCGCGTCGAGCCGCTTGACCCCGATCGGATCGCCGGTCTCCTCGCAGAACCCGTAGGTGCCGTCGTCGATCCGCTTGATCGCCATGTCGATCTTGTTGATCAGTTTGCGCTGGCGGTCGCGGGCGCGCAGTTCGATGGCACGGTCGGTCTCGGAGGTTGCACGGTCGGCGATGTCGGGGTGATTGGCGCTGTCGCGCTGGAGGTTTTCAAGTGTCTCGCGCGATTCGCGCAGCAGATCGTTCTTCCAGGCGATGAGCTTGTCGCGGAAATAGGCCCGCATCCGGTCGTTCATGAACGGTTCGTCTTCGGTGGGTTCGTAACCGTTGAGGGTGATCTCGTCGGACATTGCGTGATCCCAGAGTGAAGATTGGCCGCTGTATAGTCGCAGCCCGGCAGCGCCTCAAGTTGCAATTGCGTGAAATGGTTGTGGTTTCGAGATCGTGCTCCGGGCGGCACGCCGGGCCGGCCGCGCCATCGAACGATTGCGCCGTCGCCCGCCCCGCGATATGCGATCTGTCGCGGCGCGGCGCCGTCCGGAGGGAAACCATGAGCAGGCTGTTCTTGTTGCGCCACGCCAAGGCCGAGTGGGCCGAACCCGGCCAGCGCGACTTCGACCGCGCGCTCGCCGCCTCCGGGATCGAGGACGCCAAGGCACTCGCCGCCAACATGGTCGCGCACGATCTCATCCCCGGAAAGGTGATCTGCTCTTCGGCCGTCCGCGCGCGCCAGACGCTGGAAGCGATCAACACGGTGCACGACCTCGCCGGCATCGCCAGCTACGACCAGAACCTCTATGCGACCGATGCGCCGGGTTATCTCGAGGTTGCCGCAAAGTCCGGTTTCGACGATGGGCTCATGCTGATCGGACACAATCCCATGCTCGAGGACGTCGCCATGGCGCTTTCGGCCGAGGGCGACGATGCGCTTGTCGGCGAATTGCAGATGGGCTTCCGCACCGCCGGCCTCGCGGTGATCGACCTCGATGCGCCGATGTCGGCCGTCGAGACCCAGCGCGGCCGGCTCGTCGCCTATCTGACGCCCCAGGACGGCTGAAGGCCCCGCAAGGCGCACTCCCTTTCAACGCAAGTGCAGGCTGCATATATCCGGAGCCTCAACAGCGCGGAAAATGCGGGGATATCGAGGCCTTGAACCAACTGACATCGCTCGGCGACGAGGCGAGAATCGCGCTCGACACGGCCGCGGGGCGCGCCGCCGGGTTGTTCAGCCCCAATCTGCGGCTTGGCGTGACCGGCCTTTCGCGCGCCGGCAAGACCGTCTTCATCACCGCGCTCGTCCACAATCTGATTCATGGCGGGCGGCTGCCGCTGTTCGACCCGGTGCGCTCGGGCCGGCTGGCGCGGGCCTATCTGGAACCGCAGCCCGACGATTCGGTCCCGCGCTTTGCCTATGAGGACCATGTGCGCGCGCTGGTTGACGAGCGCATCTGGCCCGAATCGACCCGTTCGATCAGCCAGCTCCGGCTCACCGTCGAATATGAGAGCGCCTCGGGCTGGAACCGGATGTTCGGCCGAGGCCGGCTGCATATCGACATCGTCGACTATCCGGGCGAATGGCTGCTCGACCTGCCGTTGCTCGGCAAGGATTTCAGGACGTTCTCGGCCGAGGCGACCGAACAGTCCGAAAGCGCGGTCCGCAGCGAGGTCGCACGCCAATGGCGCGCGATCGCCGATGCGATCGATCCGGATGCCGATGCCGACGAGGCGCAGGCCGAAACGCTGGCGCGCGCCTTCCGCGCCTATCTGGCCGAATGCCGCGCCGCCAGCCGGTCGCTCTCGACGCTGCCGCCGGGACGTTTCCTGATGCCCGGCGACATGGAAGGCTCGCCCGCGCTGACCTTCGCGCCGCTGACGCGCATGTCCGACCGGGCCCGGTCCGGCAGCATGCAGGCGCTCATGCAGCGCCGCTACGAGGCCTACAAGTCGCTGGTCGTCAAACCCTTCTTCCGCGCCCATATCACCCGCCTCGACCGCCAGATCGTGCTCGTCGACGCGCTTTCTGCGATCAATGCCGGACACGAGGCCGTCGCCGACCTCGAGCGTGCCCTCACCGAAATTCTCACCTGCTTCCGACCGGGCCGCAACAACCCCTTTTCGGCCCTGTTCCAGCGGCGCATCGACCGCATCCTGGTCGCGGCCACGAAGGCCGATCACCTGCATCACGAAAGCCATCGCCGCCTCGAGGCGATCATCGACCGGCTGGTCGAGCGCGCGGTCAGGAAGGCCAGCCTTTCGGGCGCCTCGGTCAACACGGTCGCCATGGCGGCCGTCCGGGCGACCCGCGAGGCGACGGTGACCGAGGACGGCGAAACGCTGCCCGTCGTCGTAGGCACGCCGATCGACGGCGAGAAGATCGGCGACGAAGTCTTTGACGGCAATAAGGAAACCGCCGTCTTCCCGGGCGATCTTCCGGACGATCCCGGCAAGCTTCTCGAAGCGCGCGAGGGCGCCGGGCAGCGCTTCGTCCGCATGCGGCCGCCCAGGCTCGAACGGACCGCCGAGGGCATGACCCTCTCGCTGCCCCATATCCGCCTCGACAAGGCGCTCCAGTTCCTTCTGGGAGACCGGCTGGCATGAGCAGGAAGACACCCCGAGGCCCCCGCGCTTTTTCGGTCGACGAGCCTTCCCCCGAGGCCAACCCCGGAGCGAAACGGGAGGACCCGCCCGTCCGCGAGCGCGAACCGCGCGCCTTCGAGGACATGGCCCGCATCGAGATGGCCGAGGAGGACTTCTTCGAGCGCGAGGCGCGTGACGAGACCGCGCCGCCGCCCGTTCCACCAAGACGGCGCTCGAAGGGACTGCGGCTCGGCGCGATCGCCCTGTCCGCGTTCGGGCTGGTGATCACCCTGGCGCTCGGAATCTGGTTCGAACAGCTCGTCCGCGCCCTTTTCGAGCGGCACCCGGTGCTGGGCCAGGTCGGCCTGGTCGCGATCGTCATCCTTGCGCTCGCACTGCTCGCCGCCGTGACGCGCGAACTGATCGCGATCGGCCGCCAGCGCTCGGTCGACCGGCTTCGCGAGGAGATCGCCACCGCGCTCGAGGCCGGCAATGGCGGCGACATCGCCGGGGCCACGGCCAGGCTTGCGGCCCACTATTCCCATCATCCTAAGACCGCGGCCGGACGCGCCCATCTCGCCGAGATCCGCACCGACATCATCGATCCCGAGGACCGCTACCGCATCACCGAGCGCGAGATGCTGACGGCGCTGGATGCCGAGGCCCGTACGCTGGTCATGAACGCGGCCAAGCGCGTCTCGGTCGTCACGGCCGTCTCGCCGCGCGCGCTCGTGGACATCGGGTACGTGCTCTACGAGAATATCCGCCTGATCCGCGTGATCGCCGAGCACTATGGCGGCCGCGCCGGCACCTTCGGCACGCTGACGCTCGTCCGACGCGTCGTCAGCCACCTCGCCGTGACCGGCACGATCGCCATCGGCGACGGTCTGATCCAGCAGCTTGTCGGGCACGGCGTCGCGGCGCGCCTGTCGGCCCGGCTCGGCGAGGGCGTCGTCAACGGGCTGATGACCGCGCGCATCGGCATCGCGGCGATGGCGGTGTCGCGCCCGGCTCCGTTCGTCGCCCTGCCGCCGCCGCGCATGGCGGACATGGCGCGCACGCTGACGCGCTACACGGCGGCGCAACGCGGCGACACGAATCTTGATGGGAAAAGCGGCGTCGGCTAGCGTGTGCACAAGAATGCCTTAACCATTGCCGGTAATGATCGCGGCGCAATGCTGACAACAAGAGTGTGCTCCATGCGCAACCGCCTGGCCCTGTCCGCCCTCGCCGTCGCCGCCACGATCGGCGCCATCGCTCCGGCGCATGCCGACCAGGCACGCGATGCCCGGTTCTTCGCGCAGATCGAAGGCAAGTGGCGCGGTCCGGGCGAGATCGTCGCCGGCAAGTACAAGGGCACCAAGTTCGTCTGCCAGTTCGACGGTTCGGTCCCGCAATCGACCATCGGCATGTCGCTCGACGGCGATTGCCGTGTCGGCCTGTTCACCCAGCGCATGTCGGCGACGGTCGAGCGGCAGGGCCGCGGCTACAAGGGCTCGTTCCTTGACGGCGCCAGGGGCGAAGGCCTCGATGTGACCGCCGGCAATGTCAGCCGCGATCGGGTCGCGCTCACGCTCAACCGCAAGCAGCTTGACGGCGCCATGCTCGCCCGCCTTGCCGACGAGAACACGCTGAACGTGACGGTCTCCGTGCGGGTCGGCGAGGAACTGGTGCCGGTGATCGGCATGAGTCTCGACAGGCTCGATCCGGTCAAGGTCGGCTCGGTGAACTGAGCGCGCTAGCGCGGCACCTGCAACACCACGTCCGATGGCTCGATGCCCGTCCGGTCCGTCCGGTCGACGGCCTCCCGCACCCGCGTGCCGGCGATCATCCGCCCGGGCGCGATGTCGGCGAGCGGCACCAGCACGAAGGCCCGTTCGAAAAGGCGCGGATGCGGCAGCGTCAGCTCGGCCGTCCCAAGGTCCAGATCGCCATAGGCGATCATGTCGATGTCGAGCGTGCGCGGACCCCAGCGGGTCGTGCGTTCTCGCCCCGCCCCGCGCTCGGCCGCCTGCAGGCGCTGCAGCAGCGTCTCCGGCGGCAGCGCGGTCGCAAGTTCGGCGCAGGCGTTCAGGAACATCGGCTGGTCGGTCAGCCCCCAGGGCGGCGTGCGGTAGACCGGCGACACGGCGATCACATCGGTCTCCGGCTCGGCATGCAGCCGGTCGAGCGCGCGCTGCATGGCCCCGCCCACATCGCCGACATTGCCGCCCAGCGCGATCAGGACGCTGACCGTCTCAGGCATCATGGCAGACATGCACCTCGATATGGTCGAGCACGCCCGGCACCGGCGCGTTGGGCTTTCGCAGGGTGATCTCGGCGCGCCGTATCTGGTCAAACCGCGCGCACAGCGCCTTTGCGATCTCCAGCGCCAGCGATTCGATCAGATAGCGCCGCTTGCCGGTGACGATCCGCTCGATCTCCTGGAAGGCGACGCCATAGTCGACCGTGTTCGTGATGTCGTCATCGACCAGCGCCCGCCCCGGTTCGACGAACAGCCGCGCATCCACATAGAAGCGCTGGCCGAGGAACTCCTCCTGATCGAACACGCCGTGGCGCGCAAAGAAGGCGCAATTCTTCATACGGATTTCGTACATGCCTGCCGGCTCCAATCATGCGCCATCGCGATGGCCGGCGGCGACCATAGCATCGGCCATGGCCAGCGCGTCGGCGTTCATTGCGACATCGTGCACCCGGAAAAGCGCCGCCCCCGCCGCGCGTAGGAGCGCGGTCGTCGCGGCCGTTGCGACGTCGCGACCCTCCGCCTGACGACCGGTGAAGTGCCCGAGGAACCGCTTGCGGCTGGTGCCGACGAGCAAGGGATAGCCCAGGGCGTGCAGTTCGGCGAACCGGGCCATCAGCGCCGCATTGTGCGCAGGATCCTTGGCGAAACCGAATCCCGGATCGAGCACGATCTGCGCGTCCCGCACGCCGGCGGCGAGCGCGATCTCGATCGACCGCGACAGGAACGCGCGCTGGTCCTCGATCGGGTCGGCGAGCACATCGCGCTCGCGGCCCGTATGCATGATGATCAGCCCGGCGCCCGTCTCGGCCACCAGATTCGCGATCTGAGGATCGTGCTGCAAGCCCCAGACATCATTGACGATTTGCGCGCCCGCCTCGAGCGCGGCACGGGCCGTCTCGGCGCGGTAGGTGTCCACGGAGACCGGCACCTCCGGCAGTGCGGCGCGGACCGCTTCCAGCACCGGCATCAGGCGCGCCCGTTCCTGTGTCCCGTCGATCGGCGCGGCGCCCGGACGGGTGCTTTCGGCGCCGATGTCGAGGATCGCGGCGCCCTCGGCCACCATCGCCGTGGCCGATCGGACCGCCGCCTCGGGGCTGAGGTTGTCGCCACCGTCGGAAAAACTGTCGGGCGTGACGTTCAGCACGCCGACGAGAAGCCCCTTAGGGCCGAGCGTCAGCATGTTGCCGCTGCCCAGCTGCCATTGCCGCGCCGCGAACGGGTTCGCGTTCGTCTCCCCTGGAGACCCCCGCCCTCCATCGCGCGGGGGCATCGGCTCAGGCCTGCTGTTCGGGAACGCGGACGATCAGCCCGTCGAGCTCGTCGCTCATCTTGATCTGGCAGGACAGGCGCGAGTTCGGCTTGGTCTCGTAGGCGAAGTCGAGCATGTCCTCTTCCATCACGTCCGGTTGGCCGACCTTCTCGGACCATGCCGGGTCGACATAGACATGGCAGGTCGCGCAGGCGCATGCGCCGCCGCACTCGGCCTCGATGCCGGGCACGGCGTTCTTGATCGCGTTTTCCATCACCGTCGAGCCGCTCTCGGCCTCGAGATCGAACTCGGTGCCGTCAAAAGCGATGACTTTCAGCTTGGGCATTTCGGACTCCGGCAGGCGCGCCCGGACAGGCGCGATCGACACGCGCGACTTAGCTAATCGAACCCGATTGTCAAGCAAGCGCCGACCGCGCCCCTGCCGCGACGATCCGGCCCGCCGGATCAGCGCAGCAGGGAGTTGATGTAGTCGCAGGTCCGGTCGATTTCGGAGAGCAGCGCCCGCACGCAGCCGCCTTCGGCGGGCGTCTGTTCCAGCGCTCCGGCCGTCTCCGCGATCGCGCCGGCGCCGATCGCCCGCGCCGCCCCCTTCAGCGTGTGGGCGTCGCGCTTGCGCTGCTCGGCGTCGGCCTGTCCTTCCATGGCGCGGGCGATGCCCTTTGCCTGCTTCAGGAAGAGCCGCAGAACCTCTTCCTCGAGGGCCCGGTCGCCGCCGGTCTGGCGGGCCAGCTTGACCAGATCGACCGGCCGCGCCCGGTCCATGGTCATGCATTGCGTTTTCGGTGTCGCGAACACCGGATGGTTCTGTTCGGTCATGTCCCTGCCTCGTCGCCCTTTCGTCCCTGTGCCGCAGGCTGGCACGAACTGATGGGCAAGCGGTTAATGTGCGCCGGCTGCATGAAGGACGAGGGTACCGTCCGCCATGCCGGCGGCCGGCTCGAACCGCGAAAAAATGGCGATCTCACGGCGCGTTAACTTTATCTTTAAAGTTTTTCGAGGGGCGCCGATAACGTGTTCCATTCTGGTACCGGCACCGGTACGATGCGATGCAACCTAGCCGACGTATCGGCCGCGACCTCAACCGGGTGCTGCGAACGTCGGCGCGTATGCGTGTATAGAGACCGGGATCAACCCGGCCCCGAGTAGCAGGTGAGGCTTTCATGGCGCAAAACAGGAACGCACAGGACCTGGATGCCGATATGGAACTGGCGCTTCAGGAAGCGCTGGAAGAAGATCTGGCAAGTGACGACGCCGACGTCGATCTCGACAGCGAACTCTCGCTCGACGATTTCGAGGCCCAGGTCAGCAAGGCCGCCAACGAGTTGAGCAGCGCGCGCGGCGGAGATCGCGCCGACGCCGGGCCGACGAGTGCGGGAACGGTCGCGGCAACCGCGGCTGCAGCGACCGCGGCCACGCCCGCTTTCCGCGCCGCCAATGACGACAATGCCGAGCGCGAATACGCCCAGCTTCTCGAACGCATCAACACCGGCCCGACCGGCCGGCCCCTCATGTGGGCCTTCCTGATCAGCCTGGTCTGGTTGGCCGGCGCCGCCGCGCTCGCGCACATCCTCTATTCGCCCGACGTCTGGCAGATCCGCACGATCGAGCAGGTCCGCGCGCTGCCCGGCGTGATCGCCATCGCGATCGGCACGATCGTGCCGATCGTCATGTTCTTCGGTTTCGGCATCATGGTCCGCCGGGCCAGCGAAATGCGCAACACCGCCCGCTCGATGAGCGAGATCGCCTTCCGGCTGGCCGCGCCCGAGAACCTCGCCCAGGATCGCGTCGCCATGGTCGGCCAGGCGGTGCGCCGCGAAGTTGCCGCCATGGGCGAAGGCATCGAGCGCACGATCGCCCGCGCCACCGAACTCGAAGCGCTGATGCAGAACGAGGTGACCGAACTCGAACGCGCCTACTCGGACAACGAGGTGCGCGTACGGTCGCTTCTGAGCGAACTGGGCAACCAGCGCGAGGGCGTCGTCACCCACGCCGAGCGGCTGCGCGCGTCCATCTCCGGGGCCCACGAACAGCTTCGCGACGAACTGACCAACGTCACCGACACGCTCAGCGACAAGGTCACCGCTGCCTCGACGCAACTCACCGGGGCGCTGAACCAGACCGGCGACAGCCTGCTCGACCGGATCAACGAGACCGGGAATTCGGTCAACGCGGCGATCGCCGGCCAGGTCAACGAGATCAGCGGACGCTTCACCGCCTCGGGCGACGCGCTGGCGAGCCTGATCGAGACGCGCATCGCCAATCTCAGCGAGGCGACCGACACCGCCGGCCGCGAACTCGGCCAGACCATCGAAAGCCAGATCGAGCGCATGCGTTCGGTGCTTTCCGAACGCGGCGACCATCTGGTCGGCGAATTCGAGACGCGCATCTCGGCGGTCGACCAGAGCACCGAGCGGCTCAACAGCGCGCTCGACGCGCGCGCCCGCCAGCTCAACGAGACGCTGCTGGAGCGCACCCGCGCCATCGCGGACACGCTGTCCGAAGGCGCCAGCTCGATCACCGAGACGGCCGAGACCGCCCGCGCCAGCGTCGCCGACCAGGTCGGCGCGCTCGAGACGTCGCTGTCGGAGACGCTGGACAGCCGCGGCGCGGCCTTCTCGCAGCGGCTCGAGGCCATTTCCGATCGGATGACAGGCGCCATCGACGCGCGCACGGCCGAATTCCTCGAAAAGACCGAGGCACGCAGCCAGGCCATGACGGATGCGGTCGACCGCACGGCGCAATCGCTCGCCGACTCCATGGACAGCCACGCCGCGCGTCTGGACGGCAAGGCCGAAGAGCTGTCGGGCCGGTTCACCGCGATGACCGAGGACGGCATCGGCAAGCTCGCCGCGCAGGTCGACGAAGCCGGCCAGCGCATGGATGAGAAGACGCAGGCGGCCTTCGCGGCGGCAAGCCACAACAGCCAGCGCATCACCGGCGCTCTGGAAGAACAGGCAGCAGCCATGGAGCGCCGCGCCGCCGAGATGGCCCAGCGCGTCGAAGCGGCCATCGCCGATGCGTCGGGCCGGTTCAATGCCAGCGGCGACGCCGTCGCCGACGCCATCTCCATGTCGACGAAGACCGCGCTCCAGGGTCTGCAGGACTCCGAGCAGCGCCTGACGAGCGGTCTTTCCAGCCTGAACGAGACGGTCACCGCCAAGCTCAACAGCGCCGGCGAAGCGCTTCTCGACCGCCTGCTGACGACCTCGATGGAGACGAGCGCGCAGATCAGCCACACGGCGGACGGTTCGGTTTCCGAGATCGAGGCGGCCAACCAGCGCCTCGTCGCGTCGATCGCATCGCTGCGCGAGGAGACCGAAGGCGCGCTGAGCACAATGAGCGACGACGCGCTCGGACGGCTTTCGGGGGCCGGCGAACAGGCCGCGCAGCGGATCGAGGACGTCAACCGCCGCACCTCGCAGAGCATCGAGGCGCTGCGCGACTCCACCGTCGAACGCCTGAAGACGACGAGCGACGAGACGATCGGCCTCTTGAACGCGACGACCGAGACGTCGGTCTCGATGATCGCCGACACGACGAGCGGATTTCTCGAAAAGCTCGACGAACGCACCGGCGCCATGTTCGAGGCTACCCAGCGCGCCGCCGAGCGCCTGTCCGAGGCGCTGGAGGCCCCCGGCGCCGACATCGACGCCAAGACGCGCGAACTCACCGGCCGGCTGGCCGCGATGGCCGAGCAGATCGCCTCGTCGGTGGAAGTGCGCTCGAACGCCGCGATCGCTTCGCTTGCCGATGCGACACAGTCGCTCGAAGCGGCCTTCCAGTCGCAGTCGGGCGTCGTCGACGAACGCACGCAGACCATGCAGCGCGCACTCGAAGCGGGCATCGACAATGTCCGGCGCGTGCTCGAGGACAGCGCCGGCCGGCTTGCCGGCTCGCTGCGCGAGCGGGTGATGGAAACCCGCGCCGCGATCGACCAGGAAGCCGAGCGCGTGGCGCAGCTCGGCAGCGACCAGAGCGAGCATGCCTCCGAACGGCTCAACGCCGTCCTCAAGGCGCACCAGGAAGCGATCAGCCACGACATCGCCAACTACGACCGCCAGATCGGCGAACGCACGACCGCGCTCGCGCAGACGCTGGAGACGACCGCCGTCCCGCTCATCGAGCGGCTCGGCAAGGACGGCGCCGACGTTGCCGCGCAGCTCGAAACGGCCACGCGCGCGGCAACCGAGCGCCTGCGGTCCGAGAACGAGGCGCTGGTCACCGCGCTCGCCAGCGGCACCGCCGACACGCTCCAGGCGGTCGAAGCGATGCAGAACAACCTGTCCGGCTCGGTCGAATCCCTGCTCGACCGCACCCGCTCCACCGTCGACACCATGCACGACACGCTGGGCGGTTCGGTGGGCGGCCTGCTCGACAGGCTTTCGGCCTCCAATGCCAAGCTCGGCGAACTGATCGAGATGGCGGCCGGCAATCTGGGTTCGCTCGAGGACCGGCTGGCCAAGAGCACCGACGGGTTCAGCGACCGGCTGGGCACGATCCAGAACGAGTTGCGCGAGACCACCGACGGCTTCACCAACCGGGCCGACAGCGTCGCGCAGAACCTGCAGAGCTCCGTCCTGCTTCTGGGCAACAACACCGAAAAGCTCGACCAGGTCTCGCAGAACACGCTGTCCCAGGTCGCCTCGATCGCCTCGCGATTCGACGAGCACGGCCGCGTTCTGTCCTCGGCTTCAGAACTTCTGGGTCAGGCGCAGTCCAACCTCGAAGCGACGCTCACCGAGCGCCGCGACGCGCTCGAGACCCTGTCGTCGGGCCTGGTCTCCAAGTCCGAGGAGATCCAGCAGATCATGCGTTCTTTCGAAAGCGTGATCGCCGGCACCCTGTCGAAGATCGAGGAACGGGCGACTTCGTCGACCGACGCGCTGGCGGCCAACATCCGCCAGACCGCCGACGAAGCGATGAGCCGGTTCGACGACGCGACCGCGCAGATGCGCCGCGTCTCGGCGGAGATCCGCAACGAACTCGAAAGCGCCCGCGACGAGGTTCGCCGCGGCGTGCTCGAACTGCCCGAGGAGACACGCGAAAGCGCCAACGCGATGCGCCGGGCCGTTTCCGAGCAGATCAACGCGCTCAAGGATCTCTCGCGCATCGTCGAGGAATCGGGACGCGCGTTCGACGTGGGAGGCTCGACCGGCGGAAAAAAGCCGCAAGCCCGGTCGGATAGCGCCGAAACGCGCTATTCTGCCGGGCCTTCGGTCGACACCGCGCCCGATCTGCGCGGCGGTCTCGATCTTGCTCCGCCGCCGATCGCCCCGCGCGCCAGCGAGGCCCCGCGCCAGTACGAGACCGCCTCGAGCGACGGCGGTGGCTGGGTCAGCGATCTTCTCAAGCGCGCTTCCAGCGACGAGCCGGCCCAGCCGCAGCGGGCGCCGGCCCAGACGGTGGATTCGCTCAATTCGCTGTCGGTCGACATCGCCCGCGCGATCGACCACGAGGCGGCGAGCCAGCTCTGGGAACGCTATCGGCGCGGCGAGCGGGACATCTTCACCCGTCGCCTGTACACGCTCGCCGGTCAGCGCACCTTCGACGAGATCAAGGCCCGCTACACGCGCGATGGTGCGTTCCGCACCTCGGTCGACCGCTACATCCGTGACTTCGAGCGCCTGCTCGGCGATGTCGCGCGCAACGACCGCGACGGTCTGATGACGCAGACCTACCTGACCTCGGACACCGGCAAGGTCTACACCATGCTGGCCCACGCCAGCGGCCGGCTCGCCTGATCGGGCACGCCCAACAAGGACAAACGCATCAGAACCCCGCGCCCTCGCCGGCGCGGGGTTCTTCGTTTCCGCATTGTCGGTTCAGATCAGTTCGGCAACCCAGCCGACGATGTCGGCGGCGACGCGCGTGAATGCGGCGTTGAGCGCCCGCACATAGACGTCCGGCGCGGCGCTGCGCGACACCGGCACGGCGACCTCGAAGCGCCGGTCGGCACGCACCACGCCGTTCCGGTCGTCGAGCAGCTTGACCTCGATCTCCACCTCGGCGACGCCCGCCGGCACGTCGATACCGAAAGCGCGGATGTTGGTGACGATCTGGTAGTCGATCGCAAGGCCCTGTCCGGGCAGGCCGACGCCCGAAAAGCGATCGGCGCGGTCGAAGCTTTCGGCGAGCCGGCGCTGGACGAGCCGGGGCAGCCGGTCGCCCCAGCGGGAATCGCCAAGATACTGGATCGTGAACGGCGCCGTCTCGACGACGATGTTGTCGGAATCGAGCGCCTGCACCGCGACGGGTTCGGCGATCAGGATCTGCGTGCCGCGCCGGACCGGTCCTGCCGGTACCTGGGAGGGCGCAACCAGATTGAACGTGTCGGGCGGGTCCTCGGTGGCCCCGAGCGCGGCACAGCCATGCAGCAGTGCGGCCGCGGCCGAGACCGCGATCAGCCGATGCGCCCGGCGCCGCCATGGCCGCTCCGCGACGCGCGCGGCACACTCCAACTCGTTGTCATGGCGCATGAACGCAGAACCACCGTGACCCGCTGACGGGCGCGATGAACCGTGCGCCCCTTTAACCGCCAACGGCTTATCAGCGGCGCTGGCGTCCGTCAAAGCGCTTGACGTCGCCTTCGCCGCCGAACAGCAACCGCTGTGGATCGCGCTCGATGCTGGTGATCGCCTGCTCGATGCGCGTGATCGACCGGCGCGTGTCGGAAACGAGCGCCTCAACATCGCGCAGACCCCGATCCGAGAACCGTTCGAGCCCCCCGCCGATGGCATCGAGCCGCGCATCGAGATTGACGGCGACATCGCGGAACGCGCGCAGCGTCTCGCCGGCGTCGGCGATCAGCGTTTCGGCGCCCTCGCCGCCCTCACCGAGGAAGGATTCAAGCCGCGCCAGCACGCCGTCCACCCTGGTCGAGGCCGCGTTCAGCCGCTCGCTCAGTTCGGTGACGTTTGCGAAGATCGTGTCGATATCGTCCTCGCGCCCCTCGAGCGCCGCGGTGACCGCCTCGAGGTCGGAGGTGATCTCGCGCGCCGAGCGGCCGGCCTGGGCAAAGTCCTCCACGGCCGTGCCGACCGATTCGGGATCGACGGCGGCAAACAGTTCGTCGACCCGGTCGAACGAGCCTTCCACACGCGAGCCGACATTTTCCAGTCCCTCGAAGGTGCGCGTGGCCGAGGCAAGCAGCGCGTCGACATTGTCGGTCGTCTGGTCGAGATCGCCGGTAAACCCGCGCACGTCGGCGATGATCGCGCGCACCTCCTCCGGGTCGATCGAGGCCAGCAGGGTTTCGGCGCGGCCGACCGTCTCATCGACCGACCGGACAACCTGCTGCGCGGCCTCGCCGGCCTGCGCGAAACCGTCGACCGCCGCGTTGACCGCCTCCGGATCGACCGCCGCGATCAGCGCGTCGACCTGATCGAAGGAACTGTCGACGCGCGTGCCGATCGTTTCAAGCCCCTCGAGCGTGGTACGGGCCGAGGCGACGAGCGTATCGAGATCGTCCGACGCGGTGGAAAGGTCTTCGGCGAAGTTTCGCACCTCTGCGACGATCGCGCTGACATCGTCGGGGTCGACGGCCGCGATCAGCTCGTCGGCGCCGGCGAGCGTCTGCTCGAGCGATCCGGCCAGCGTCTCGAGCGATCCGCCCAGCTCTCCCATCCCGGTCAGGAATTCGTCGATACGGCCCGAATTGGCGGCCAGTGCGTCACTGATCTCGGTGACGTTCTCGACCGCGGCGGTCAGCGGGCCACGTGCATCGGCGACGAAACCCTCGACCTCCGACAGGATGTTGTCGGCGCGGTCGGCGATGTCCTGGGCCGTGGCCAGCAGATCGTTGAGCGGCGTCGGATCGGCGGTGATCGTCGCGATCTCGTTGCGCTCCTCGGCGACCGCGAACACGTTCGGCTGATCGACGGCGCCGCCCTCCAGTTCGATATGGGCAATGCCGGTCAGCCCGGTGAAGGAAAGAACCGCTTTCGTGGCCTCGGTGATCGGCAGGTCGCGGCGCACCTGCGCCTCGGCGATCACCACGCGTGGATTGTCGGCGGCGAATCCGAGCCGGTCGACCTTGCCCACGTCGATCCCGTTGAACTTGACCAGGCTGCCGTTCGAAAGACCCGTCACCGATCCCTCGATGATGATCCTCAACGGGGCGGTCTCGCCGCCGGTGTTGGTTCGCGCAATCCAGTAGACGAACGCGAACGCCGCCGCGAAGATCAGGACGGTGAAGGCGCCGACGGCCACGTAATTGGCTTTGGTTTCCATAAATGACTGACCTAACGTCTCAACTCGGTGTGGCCTGGATGTGCCGCGCCCGTTTGCCCCGGAAATAGGACTTAATCCAGGCATCGTCGTTCTTCAGCATCTCCGACAGCGGACCGCAGGCGATCACGCGCCCCTCCCCCAGCACCGCGATCCGGTCGGCGACCGTGAACAGGCTGTCGAGGTCGTGGGTCACCATGTAGACGGTCAGACCCATCGTATCGCGCAGCTTGGCGATCAGTTCGTCGAACTCGGCCGCGCCGATCGGATCGAGGCCCGAGGTCGGCTCATCGAGGAAGACGATGTCGGGATCGAGCGACAGCGCCCGCGCGAGCGCGGCCCGCTTGATCATGCCGCCCGACAGTTCGGAGGGATATTTGTCGGCATCGCGCGGCCTGAGGCCGACCATCTCCAGCTTCACGATCGCCAGTTCGCGCATCAGCTTGCTGGGAAGCCGCACATATTCGCGCATCGGCACCTCGATGTTCTCGGCCACCGTGAGCGCCGAGAACAGCGCCCCGTGCTGAAACAGGACGCCCATGCGCATGTCGATGCCGATCCGCTCGTCCTCGCCGGCCTTTTCGATGTCCCGGCCGAAGATCGAGATGCTGCCCTCCTGCTTCGGCGTCAGCCCCAGGATCGCGCGCATCAGCACCGACTTGCCGGTGCCCGAAGCGCCGACGAAACCGAGAATCTCGCCGCGCCGCACGTCGAGATCGAGATCGTGCAGCACGACGTGGTCGCCGAACTGCACGTGGATGTCGCGTACGCTCAGCACGATGTTGTCATTGCCCGCCATCAGAAATCCACCGCCGCGAAGAACATCGCGAACAGGCCGTCGACGACGATGACCACGAAGATCGCCTTGACCACCGACGCTGTCACGCGCTCACCCAGCGACTCCGCGCTGCCGCCGACCTTGATGCCCTCGACCGAGGCGATGATGCCGATGATGATCGCCATGAACGGCGCCTTGATGAGGCCGGCGAGAAACGTCGTCATGTCGATCGCATCGCGCATCCGCGTGATGAACGCATCGGGCGAGATGCCCGAATAGGTCTGGGCGACGAACATGGCGCCAGCGAGAGCGGCGATGTTGGCGATGAAGGCCAGCAGCGGCAGAGCGATGACCAGCGCCACCAGCCTCGGAAAGACGAGCACGCCGATCGGGTTGAGCCCGATCACCTGCAGCGCGTCGACCTCCTCGCGCATCTTCATCGAGCCGATCTCGGCGGTGATGGCGCTGCCGGACCGGCCAGCGATCATGATCGCGGTCAGCAGCACGCCGATCTCGCGCAGCACGAGGATGCCGACGAGATCGACCACGAAGATCTCGGCGCCGAAATAGCGAAGCTGGAAGGCGCCCTGCTGGGCGATGATCGCGCCGATGATCGTCGACATCAGCACGATGATCGGGATCGCGCGCACGCCCATCCGGTCGATCTGGTTGACGACGGGCGCCATCGCCAGCGTGTTGCGGTGGCCCGTCTTCATCTGGCTGCCGCGCACCGCCGCGCCAAGGATGTGCAGACCCATTACCGCGTCGCCGCGCAGCTCGTACATGTAGCGGCCGAGCCCGCCGAGCGTCGCTGCAAGGCGATCGGTATGCGTCCGATCCTGTTGCGCCGACGGTGGACTGACGCTCTCCGAGACGGCGGCGACGAGCTGTTCCGCCGACGCCGAGAAACCCGAAAGCCGCGCCGGCTGGTTTCGGGCCTGCGCCGCACGCATGGTGCGCACGATCAGCCAGGCCCCGGCCGTGTCGACGGCCTCCACCCCTTCCGCGTCCAGATGCAGCGTGCCGGCATCGCCGGCATCCTTGAGCGCCTGACGCAGCGGCGCGTCGGCGGCGCCGACGGTCGCAGTCAGCCATGCGCCCGAAAGGCGGATGACCGGATCGGCGCCGGACTGGTCGAGTGCGACGCGTGGCGCGGATCTGGCCCTGAGCGCCTGGCGGTCCATGTCCTGATCGGTGACGAGGCTCATCGTGCCTATGTAGCGTGCCAAGGCCTCGCCGTCAGCAGGCAAGCCGAACCGAATGCCGCCGGGCGCCGCATTGCGCGGTGACCGGCCGAAGCGTAAGGCTCGGTTTCGATCCGCCGACAGGAGCAGCCCGTGACAGCGCTCACCATGACCGCGAACGCCCAGAGCTTTCCGATCAACGGCCGCTTCCGCATCGCGCGGGGCGCCAGCACCGAAGCCCATGTGATCGAATGCGTCATCGGCGACGGTGCGTCGACCGGCCATGCGGAATGCGTTCCCTATGCTCATTATGGCGAGACGGTCGACAGCGTTATCGAGCAGATTGCCGGCCTGCCCGCGCTCGACGCGCAGCTCACCTGCGACGAGTTGCGCGCCATCGTTGGCCAATCCCTGCCCGCCGGTGCGGCGCGCAACGCCGTCGACTGCGCCCTGTGGGATCTCGCCGCCAAGCGATCGGGCACCCCGGTCCACGCGCTCGTCTGCCGGCATCCGCCGCGTCCGGTCGAGACGGCGGTGACGCTGTCGCTCGATTCGCCCGACAACATGGCCGACGCGGCGCGCGGAGCCAAGAACAGGAAGCTTCTGAAGATGAAGCTGTGCGGCGACGATCTGGACATCGCCCGCATGCATGCGGTGGCCGCGAACGCCCCGGACGCCCGTCTGATCGTCGATGCCAACGAATCCTGGCGCGAGGACAATCTCGTCGCGATGATGGAGGAAGCCGCCCAACTCCACGTCGCCCTGGTCGAACAGCCACTGCCCGCCGGCGCCGACGCGAAACTGGCGGAAATCCCCCACCCCGTGCCGGTGTGCGCCGACGAGGCCGCCCACGTGACCGCCGATCTCGAACGGCTTGGCCGGCTCTACGACGTCGTCAACATCAAGCTCGACAAGACCGGCGGACTGACCGAGGCGCTGCGGATGCGCGATCGCGCCCGCCAGATGGGCTTCGGCATCATGGTCGGCTGCATGGTCGGCACCTCGCTGGCGATGGCGCCCGCCGTCCTTCTCGCCCAGGATGCCGATTTCGTCGATCTGGACGGGCCGCTGCTGCTGGCCCGCGACCGCAAGCCGGCGCTGCACTATTACGGGGCGACCGTTTCGCCGCCCGCGCCCGCCCTTTGGGGCTGAGCGCCGTTGACCCCGGTCGCCAATCAGCTACACCGGCCCGAGCAGGAACCGGGAGGATATCGATGGATCTGGGACTGAAGGGCAAGAAGGCGATCGTGTGCGCGTCGAGCCGCGGGCTCGGGCGCGGCTGCGCCGAGGCGCTGGCGCGCGAGGGCGTCGATCTGTTCATCAACGGGCGCAACGCAGAAACCAGCGAGAAGACCGCCGAGGCGCTGCGCGCCCACGGCGTTTCCGTTGAACTCGTGCTCGGCTCGATGTCCGATCCGGCGACGCAGGAGGCGCTTCTGGCCGCCTGTCCCGAGCCCGACATTCTCGTCAACAACAATGGCGGCCCGCCGCTCAAGGACTTCCGCGACCTCGACCGCGACGCCATGCTCGAAGGCGTGACGCAGAACATGGTCACCCCGATCGAGATGATCCAGCGGGTGATCGACGGGATGGCCGAGCGCGGTTTCGGCCGCATCGTCAACATCACATCCCTGTCGGTCTACCAGCCCATTCTGGGCCTCGACCTGTCGTCGGGCGCGCGCGCCGGGCTGACCGCGTTTCTCGCCGGCATCGCCCGCTCGGTCGCCGGCAAGAACGTGACGATCAACAACATCCTGCCCGGCAAGATCGACACCGACCGCATCCGCCAGACGATGGTCTACGCGGCCGAAAAGCGCGGCGTAGAGCTCGACGACGAGCGCCAGCGGCAGATCGACCAGATCCCGGCCCGGCGCCTCGGAACCCCCGAGGAGTTCGGCGCGACATGCGCGTTCCTGTGCTCTGTCCATGCGGGCTATATCACAGGCCAGAACGTCAAGCTCGACGGCGGCGTCTATCAGGGGGCGTTCTGAGGCCCGCTGCGACGATCGGATTGAAGTGCGCGCGCGGCCGGGCTACCGCTCGCCCATAACACACGACCGGAAAGGATCGGGCATGAGCGCGGATACGGACGAGGCGACACGGCCGGCAGGCCATTCGGATCTGGACGAGAACGCGCTGTTCTTTCACCAGAACCCGGTCCCCGGAAAGCTCGAAATCCGCGCCACAAAACCACTCGGAAACCAGCGCGACCTGGCGCTCGCCTATTCGCCCGGCGTTGCCGCGCCCTGCCTTGCCATCGCCGCCGAGCCGGACCGCGCCGCCGACTACACCGCGCGCGGCAATCTCGTCGCGGTCGTCTCGAACGGGTCGGCCGTGCTGGGGCTCGGCAACATCGGCCCGCTCGCCTCAAAGCCCGTCATGGAGGGCAAGGCGGTCCTGTTCAAGAAGTTCGCCGGCATCGACGTCTTCGATATCGAGATCGACGCGCCCGAAGTGGACCGCATGGTCGATGTCGTCTCGGCGCTCGAGCCGACCTTCGGCGGCATCAATCTCGAGGACATCAAGTCGCCCGAATGCTTCGAGGTCGAGGAACAGCTTCGCGAACGGATGGGCATCCCCGTCTTTCACGACGACCAGCACGGCACGGCGATCATCGTTGCGGCCTGCATCCTCAATGGGCTCGAACTGGCCGGAAAGTCGCTCGATCAGGTCAAGATCGTCACCTCGGGCGCCGGCGCGGCCGCGCTCGCATGCCTCAATCTCCTGGTCTCACTCGGCGCGAGGAAGGACAACATCATCGTCACCGACATCGACGGCGTGGTCTATAAGGGCCGCCCCGGCGACATCGACCGCTGGAAGGCCGTCTTCGCGCGTGACACGGACCTGCGCACCCTCGAACAGGCCATCGACGGCGCGGACGTGTTCCTGGGCCTGAGCGCGGCGGGCGTTCTCAAGCAGAGCTATCTGGCGAAGATGGCCGACAATCCGCTGATCATGGCGCTTGCCAACCCGGTCCCGGAGATCATGCCCGACGAGGCGCGCGCCGCCCGCCCCGACGCGATGATCTGCACCGGCCGCTCCGACTTCCCCAACCAGGTCAACAACGTCCTTTGCTTTCCCTACATCTTCCGGGGCGCGCTCGACTGCGGCGCCCGGACGATCAACGAGGAGATGAAGGCCGCTGCCGTCAAGGCGATCGCCCAGCTTGCGCGCGAGGAGCCTTCCGACATCGCCGCCCGCGCCTATTCGGGCGAGACGCCGATCTTCGGGCCGGACTATCTGATCCCCTCGCCGTTCGACCAGCGGCTCATCCTGCGGATCGCCCCGGCCGTCGCGAAGGCGGCAATGGACAGCGGCGTCGCCAGCCGGCCGATCCAGGACATGGATGCCTATCGCGACCGGCTGAACCGGTTCGTGTTCCGCTCGGGCCTGGTGATGAAGCCGATCATCTCGGCCGCCCAGACCGGCGAGACGCAGCGCGTCATCTACGCCGACGGCGAGGACGAGCGGGTGCTGCGCGCCGCCCAGATCGTGCTGGAGGACCGCATCGCCCAGCCGATCCTCGTCGGCCGGCCCGACGTGGTCGAGGCCCGCCTCAAGCGCTACGGGCTGCGCATCCGGCCCGGCACCGACTTCGAGCTGATCAATCCCGAGAACGATCCGCGCTACCGCACCTATGTCGACCATCTCATCGAGATCGGCGGGCGGCAGGGCTTCACGCCCGACTATGCCCGCACGCTGGTGCGCACCAACGCCACCGTGATCTCGGCGATCGCGCTGATGCGCGACGAGGCGGACGCGATGATCTGCGGTCTCGACGGTCGCTACGAACGCCATCTGCGCTCGGTGCGCGCCATCGTCGGCGTGCGGGAGACCGCGCGCGACCTTTCCGCCCTGTCGCTGCTGATCTCGGGCAGCGGCATGACCTTTTTCACCGACACCTATGTCACGATCGAGCCCAAGGCCGAGGAACTGGCCGAGATGACGATGCTGGCCGCCGAGGAAATCCGGCGGTTCGGCGTCGAGCCCAAAGCCGCGCTTCTGTCCCACTCCAACTTCGGCTCGCGCGACAGCGCCTCCGCCGCCAAGATGCGGCGCGCGGTGGAAATCCTGCACAAGACGGCGCCCGACCTTTGCGTCGATGGCGAGATGCACGCCGACAGCGCGCTGAACCCGGAACTGCGGGCGCGCGTGCTGCCCCACTCGATCCTGCACGGCGAAGCCAATCTTCTGGTCTTCCCGGACCTCGATGCGGCCAACATCACGCTCAACGCGGTCAAGTCGATGACCGACGCGCTCCATGTCGGCCCGATCCTTCTGGGCACGGCCCGCCCCGCCCACGTGCTGACGACGTCGGTGACGTCGCGCGGCGTCGTCAACATGACCGCGATCGCGGCCGTCGAGGCGGTGCAGCGGACGTCCGAGGCGACCGCGTGATCTTCACGTCCCGTTAACGTTCATCGTAAATTCAGGTCGCCCGCGACATGCTCGCCCTGACAGCTTAATGTTCTGGCCGTGCGTATCGGCAACCATGCGCACGGGGCGAGGTTTTGCGTTCATGGTTTCGCGCGTACACAGCGGCTGCTTGGCATGCCTTTGGCTGATTGCCATTGCAATCGGCGCGGCGGCACTGGTCGGCGCTTCGACCGGGCCCGCCCAGGCGCAGTCCTGCCGCGCGCTGCAGTCGCAGCTGGCCAGCGCCCGCAGCGGCGGTGGCAGCCGCGCCCAGTACCGCCGCTACGCCGAGGCGGCCCAGCGCCAGGCCCGCGAGCTGACCCGCGCCCAGCGCATCTATCACAGCCAGCGTTGCGCGCAGTCGGGCTCGCGCCAGTGCTACACGCTCGCAGACACCATCCGCCGAATGCAGTCGAACCTCGCCGAACTCGAACGCGTCCGCGACCGCAATCGCGGCGGCGCTTCCCAGCGCGAGATCCGGCGGCTCGAACGGGCCGTCCAGAGCGCGTGCCGCCCGCGCGAGACCCGTACGGCGGCCGTGCGGCGCGAGCCCGGAACGCGCGTCAAGGTGGAGCCCCGCGCGCCGGCCGCCACGATTCGACCGACCCCGCAACCCAGCTTTTCGGGCAACAACCGGACGCTGTGCGTGCGCACCTGCGATGGCTATTTCTTCCCGATCTCGTTTGCCACCAGCGCTTCGAACCTCGAGCGCGACGCGGCGATCTGTTCGGCCCTGTGCCCGGCCGCGCCGACCAAACTGTTCGTCCACCGCAGCGGCGACGACGAGGGCCCGCAGAACATGACGGCGCTCGACGGGACGCCCTACACCGACCTCGAGACGGCCTTTTCCTTCCGCGAGCGCAAGCGGAGCGCCGATTGCACCTGCGGACAAGCCAACATCGCGCTGATCGGGGTCGAAGGCGCCGAGCCCGCCGAAACCGAGGCCACGCAGACCCGGGACGAGGAGACCGTCCCGACGCTGCGGCCGGCACCCCGGCCCGATGCGGCGGCGGACCCCGAGACGGCGATGAATGAAAGTCAGGGGCTGACCGTGCGACGCATGGTCGACATCGCCCGCTCGGTAAGCGTCGGCGAAATCTACGATGTCGCCGAGGGACGCGACAAGATCAGGGTCGTCGGCGGAGAATTTCTTCCCGACCCAGAAGAGGCAATAGATCTGACAGCTCCGGCCCCCACGCCCTTCCCGTAAGCGCGATCCTGAGCGGCATGAACAGCGCCCGCCCCTTGCGGCCCGACTGCGCCTTGGCCGCGTCCGTCCAGGCCTTCCATGTCGTGCCGTCGACCTCGCCCTCGGGCAACACGTCGAATGCGTTCCGCGCATAGTCGAGATCGTCGCCGTCGAGCGCCGCCTCGTCCGTCGGCCCCGCCACGATGATCGGCCACCAGTCAGCCGCTTCGGGCACCTTCTTCACATTGGCGCGGATCATGGCCCAGAACGTTTCGGCGCGGCGATCGTCCACGTCGATCCCCGCATCGGCGAGCCGGTCGCGGACGGCGTCGAAGGCGAGCCCGTGCACGAGCGTCTCGTTGAGACCATCAAGATCGGCGGAATCGAACTTCGCCGCCGACCGGCTGGCCGCCCCGATGTCGAACGCCTCGGTCAGCGCATCCATGTCCGCCATCGCCGAAATCGCCGTGGACGAACCCGTCAGCACGGCAAGGCTCGCCACGGTCATCGGCTCGAAGCCGGCCCCCGCAAGGCTCTTGATCGACAGCGCGCCGCTGCGTTTGGAAAGCCCCTCGCCGCTCGCCGCCGTCAGCAGGTTGTGGTGACCGAAGGCCGGCGCTTCGCCGCCAAGCGCCTCGAACAGCGCGATCTGGGCACCGGTGTTGGTGACATGGTCGTCGCCGCGAATAACGTGGGTGACCTCCATCTGCATGTCGTCGACGACCGACGGCAGCGTGTAGAGGTAGGATCCGTCGCCCCTGATCAGCACCGGATCGGACATCGACGCCAGATCGACACCCTGCGGGCCGCGAACAATGTCGGCCCAGTGCACGTCGGTGCGTTCGGGTGCAAACGGATCGTCGTCGAAATTGGGCAGCAGGAACCGCCAGTGCGGCGTGCGCCCCTCGGCCTCGTAGGCGGCCTTTTCGTCTTCGGTCAGCTTGAGCGCCTCGCGGCCATAGACCGGCGGCAGCTTCCGAGACAGACGGATCCTGCGCCGGCGTTCGAGCTCGTCGGGCGTCTCGTAGCAGGGATAGAGCAGGCCCGCCCGCTTCAGCTTTTCGGCGGCGCCCTGATAGGCATCCATCCGTCGCGACTGATAGGCCGTGCGGTCGGGCTCGATGCCGAGCCAGCGCAGGTCGGCGGCGATCTGGTGGGCGAACTCGGCCTTCGAGCGCTCGGCGTCCGTGTCGTCGAACCTGAGGATGAACCGGCCGTCGTTCTGCCGCGCGAACAGCCAGTTGAACAGCGCCGTGCGGGCGTTGCCGATATGGATGTGGCCCGTCGGCGACGGGGCGAAGCGGACGGTGACACTCATGGCGCCCGCTTACGGAACCGTCGGCTGGTTGGCAAGCACATGCGCCCGGCGCCGCGCCAGAAGGCGTCGCGACGCGCCGGTCATGACGATCGCAACACCGGCGCAATAGACGCCCATCGCGACGATCTGCAGCGGATAGCTCACCCCGAGATCGATCAGCGCGCCGGTCAGGCCCGGCCCGACCGCGGTGGCGAACACCATCATGGCGACGATCACCGCGCGGATCGCGCCAAGCTGCCGCGTGCCGTAGATCTCCGGCCAGATGGCGCCGAACAGCGTCGACGAGAAGCCATAGGAGACGCCCAGAAGCGCCATGAAGACGAACGCGCTCCATTGCGCGTCGAGCAGGCCAAGCGCCAGGCACGCAAGCGACAAAGGGACCAGGAAGACCGGCAGCAGGGCCGTCGCCGAGAACCGGTCGATCAGCGCCCCCGCAATCAGCACGAAGACGATCGTCGTCACGCTCATCACGGCGAAGGAGGATGCGAAGACCGGCAGCGACCAGTCGCGCAGTTCGACCAGATAGACCTGGTGGAAGAAGATCGTCGTGCCGATGAACGGCGGCGCCAAAACGCCCGTCAGCAGCACCCAGAACAGCGGATCGCGCATCACCTCGCTGCGCGTCCAGTCGCGTGGCGCGATCGCCGTGGCGTCGGGCGCGTCCGATTGCGGCGAGCGTTCGCGTGCGGTCAGCGCGGCGATCGCCGGCAGCGCGACGATGACGAGCACGGCGGCCGCGACGAGCCACGCATTGCGCCAACCGAGCGCGGCGGCGACGGCGACGAAGGCGAACGGGAAAACCGCTTCGCCGGCATTGTGGCCCAGCGTGACCAGCGAGACCGCCCTGCCCCGGTTGGCCGCGAACCAGCGGCCCGTCGCCGTCAGCGCGTTCTGGGTCATCATGCCCTGGCCGAACAGGCGCAGCATGTAGATGACGACGACCAGCACGACCAGATGCGCCGAAAAGGCCATGCCGACCGCACCCGTCGCCAGAAGCGGCACGATGATCAGCGTCACCGTCGCCGCGCCGTAGCGGTCGGTGATCCGTCCCAGCCAGGGCAGCGTCAGCGCGCTGGCAAGCGTGGCGAGCATGTAGAGCCCGCCGAACTGGCCGTGCGTCAGCCCGTATTCGGCCCTGATGTCGCCGGCCGAAAGGGAGATGAAGAAGGTCTGGCCGAAGGACGAGAAGAAGGTCAGCAAAAAACCGCCGACGATCCACCGGGCATTGTTGGCCACGAAGCGGATAAATGGCATGAAAAGGCCTGCATTGAAAACGCCTTCCGCCCTAGCGTGCCGCCCGCAAAGAGGCAAGCCGCGCGGACGCGCGAAACCGACAGGGGACAAGACCATGGAACTGGAACACCGCCACGATCCGGCGGCCATCGCCGCGCGCCTCGCCCGTGGTGCCCGTCCCAACTATCTGCGCGACTGGGTCTACGGCGGCATCGATGGCGCCGTGACGACCTTCGCCATCGTTGCCGGCGTGGTCGGCGCGGCGCTTTCGGCCAACATCGTCATCATTCTGGGGCTCGCCAACCTGATCGCCGATGGCGTGTCGATGGCGGCGGGCAACTATTCGGCGACCAAGACCGAGCATGACGAGCTCGAACGCACCCGCGAGATGGAGCATCGCCACATCGCCATGGATCCCGACGGCGAGCGGGAGGAGGTGCGCCAGATCTTCCGCGCCAAGGGGTTCGAGGGCGAGACGCTGGACCGGGCCGTCGAAGCCATCACCGCCGACCGCGAACGCTGGATATCGACCATGGTCACCGAGGAGTTCGGCCTGAGCGAGAACGTGCGCGACCCGCTGACGGCGGCCGGGGCGACCTTCGCGGCCTTCGTGGCCTGCGGCGCGGTGCCGCTCGTGCCCTATTTCCTGTTTGACGCGGACGTCGCCAGCCCCGTCGCGCTCGTCATGACCGCGTCGGTCTTCTTCATGATCGGCTCGATGAAGAGCCGCTGGTCGCTTCAGCGCTGGTGGGTCTCGGGGCTCGAAACGCTGACCATCGGCTGCGGCGCGGCGGCGTTGGCCTTCGGCATCGGTTATGCGCTAAGAGGGTTCGGGGCAGGCTGAACGATTGGGGGAGTGAACCGCATGATCCGCAGATCAATGGCAGCGCTGGCGTTGGCGGTTCTTGCCGGCATGGGCACAACCAGGGCGCACGCGTCGCCGGGCTTCGATTTCGTGTGCTATGACCGCGACATCGTCGCCTCGGTCGGGCTCGATCTGGAATGGGCGAACGCCTATCTGGAGATCGGCGGCGAGGAGATCGTCCTGCCCGCAGCCGGCCAGGGCAACGCGAACAGGGACGCTTTCGCATTCTCCGGTGACGGGCTGTCGTTCCAGGGCTTTGCGCCCGAGGGTCAGTTGACGCTGGCCGACGGGCGCACGTCGCGCTGTTACCAGACCCGCAACTCGATCAAGACGATGGCGCTCTACGGCTCCGACAACAACTTCAGATGGTCGGTCTATGACGCGCGCGGCACTGGCAGCGGCAACGTTCGCGCCGCACCCTCGATCTTCGCGGAGAAGGTCGCTAGCCTCGGCGACGGCGAACCGGTGATCATCAGGCAGAACACCGACGAGTTCATGGACGGCTTCTTCTGGTTCCAGATCGAATTCGGCGAAGGCGAAACCGGCTACATCTGGGGCGCGCTGTTGTGCACCGATGCGGACATGCCTGAGCTGAACACGACCGTGCGGTCGTGCGATTAGCACCCGTCTGTCAGGGACTTATGATCGATCCCTGAATCGGTTCGTGATCGGATAGCGGCGGTCGCGGCCGAAATTCTTGCGCGTGATCTTCACGCCCGGCGCCGATTGCCGGCGCTTGTATTCGGCCACATAGAGCAGGTGCTCGATCCGGTGCACCAGTTCGCGGTCATGGCCGCGCGCGACGATCGCATCGACCGCCATCTCGTGTTCGACCAGACACTCCAGAATGTCGTCGAGCACGGGATAAGGCGGCAGTGAGTCCTGATCGGTCTGGTCCGGCCTCAGTTCGGCCGAGGGCGCCTTTTCGATGATGTTGACGGGGATCACCTCGCCCGTCGGCCCCAGCCCGCCCGGCGGCATGTGCGCGTTGCGCCAGCGCGCCATCGCGTAGACCTGCATCTTGTAGACGTCCTTGATCGGGTTGAACCCGCCATTCATGTCGCCATAGAGCGTGGCGTAGCCGACGCTCATCTCGCTCTTGTTGCCGGTGGTGACGACCATCGACCCGAACTTGTTGGAGATCGCCATCAGGATCGTCCCGCGCGTGCGGCTTTGCAGGTTCTCCTCGGTCACCCCCTCATTGGTGCCGGCGAACAGGTCCGACAGCGCCTCGAAGAAGCCTTCGACGGGCGCGTGGATCGGCACGACGTCGTAGCGGCAGCCGAGCGCCCTGGCGCACGCTTCCGCGTCGGCGATCGAATCGGGCGCGGTGTAGTCGTACGGCATCATCACGCAGCGCACCCGCTCCTCGCCGAGCGCATCGACGGCGAGCGCGGCGCAGATCGCCGAGTCGATGCCGCCGGACAGACCCAGCACAACGTTCGCGAAACCGTTCTTGTTCACATAGTCGCGCAGGCCTGTCATGCAGGCGCGGTAGTCCGCTTCAAGCGTGTCGGGAATGACCGACTTCGGCCCATCGGTGCAGACCCAGCCATCATCCGAGCGGCGGAACGTGACCACCGCGACCTGCTCCTCGAACTGGCTCATCTGGAAGGCGAGCGTGCGGTCGGCGTTGAACGCGAACGAGGCGCCGTCGAAGATCAGATCGTCCTGACCGCCAACCTGGTTGGCGTATATCATCGGCGCGTCGCTCTCGATCACCTGGCGCAGCACGACCTGGTGGCGCACATCCATCTTGTCGCGATAGTAGGGGGAGCCGTTCGGCACCAGCAGGATCTCCGCCCCGCTCTCGGCGAGCGTCTCGCACACGCCCATGTCGCCCCAGATGTCCTCGCAGATCGGAATGCCGATCCGCACGCCGCGGAAGTCGACCGGCCCGCGTATCGGCCCGGGCTCGAACACGCGCTTTTCGTCGAACTCGCCATAGTTGGGCAGATCGACCTTGAACCATTCCGAGGTCACCTTGCCGCCGTCGAGCACCAGGGCAGCGTTATGCCGCTTGCCGTCGCGCAGGAGCGGAAGACCCATGATCACGCCCGGACCGCCATCGGCGGTGTCCTCGGCCAGCGCGCGCACGGCCTTCTCGCAGGCCGCAAGGAAGGCCGGCTTCAGAACGAGATCCTCGGGCGGGTAGCCGGCGATGAAAAGCTCGGTGAAGACGACCAGATCGGCACCGTGGCGTGCCGCGTCGGCGCGTGCCTTGCGCGCCTTGTCGAGGTTGCCGGCGATGTCGCCCACCGTCGGGTTGAGCTGCGCGATCGCGATGCGGAACGTGTCGGAAATAGCCGTCATGGCGTTTGCCCTAGCCCGCCGCGAACCGCCGCGCAACATGGCCCCGCGCCGCAGCTAGAACGCCTCCAAGGCCCGCTGACGCCCGTTCAACTTGGGTCGATGGCGTTTTCCACTGTGTGGAACGATACCAAAGCTGTGTTTGACAGGGCCATGGTGAAGAACATAAGCGTATTTCGAGCCGGCTTTGCCATGAATTGCCGGCTTTTCGGGGGCGAAACTTCTTATGACAATGCATGTCGCTGACGGCCCGTTCGGCGGGCTGGAGCGGCGCTTGAGGGAGCGCGTCGAATACGCGCTCCTGCGCCGCACGTTCGACAAGGGCGAGCATCTTTATGCTGCCGGGAACGAGTATGCCGGCCTGTTCTGGCTGCGTTCGGGCGTGGCGCTGGCCTACAACCGGCGCGGCGACCGCTACGAATTCGCCGTGCCGCTGCACTGGGGCTTGTGGGGTGCGCCGAGCATCATCTCCCGCAAGCACAACAGCACGCTGGAAGCGCGAACCCGCTGCGTCGTCGACTGGCTTCCGCCCGAAGCGACGCGCGCGCTGATGGAAGAGGCCGAGTTCGTGCGCCTGGTCGCCAAGTGGACCGCCGACGACTATGCGATGCTGCTCGATATGCTCGCCGTCATGAGCATCGGCCGGTCCGAGGATCGCCTTTTGGGTTACCTGACGCGCATCCACGCCTTCGCCGTCGCAAATCCCGATGCCATGGCTGGCGCACAGTCCGCCTCGGGCATCGCGTGGCCCTTCACGACGGTCCAGCTTGCGGCCTTCCTCGGCCTGTCGCGGCCGCATCTGAGCGCCATCCTCGGCCGCCTGAACGGCGATGGCCGGGTCCGTATCGCCGACCGGCTGCTCTATATGCCCGAGCCGCAGCGCCGGGAGGGCAGCGCGGTGGACGGCGAAGCCGGAGCGGGCGATCAGTCCCGGCCCTGATAGACCGGCAGACCGTCGCAGATCTCGTAGTAATCGCCCTTGTCGGCGGCGAAGATGTGGTGGCTTGCGGCGAGGCCGCTCGGCAGGTCGAAACCGCCTGCCATGATCGACATGCCCTGCCCGCCCTCGCGCCGCCAGAACAGGAGCGATCCGCAATGGCGGCAAAAGCCGCGTCGCGCGTCGGGCGAGGCCGCATACCATGTCAGGTTATCGCCGCCCGTCACGGTCAGCGCCGCCGCGTCGCAGCGGGTCGCCGCCACGAAATGACCGGACTGTTTGCGGCACTGCGTGCAGTGGCAGTAGATGACCTCGCGCAGCGGTCCATCGACCGCAAAGCGCACCGCGCCGCAATGACAGCCGCCGGTTTTCATGTGCGTGGCTCCGCTGGCCGTGCGCGCCGGGCGCGCACGGCGGCCGGTCTCAGGCCGTTGCAGCGACACGCGGCGCCGCGCCCTTCCGCCCGTCCTTGAGCCGTTCGGCCACAAGGAACGCCAGTTCGAGCGACTGGTCGGCATTCAGACGCGGATCGCAATGGGTGTGATAGCGGTCCGAAAGCTGCTCCTCGGTCACCGCGCGCGCCCCGCCCATGCATTCGGTCACATCCTTGCCGGTCATCTCGATGTGGATGCCGCCCGGATAGGTGCCTTCGGCCTGATGAACGTCGAAGAAGCCGCTCACCTCGCCCAGCACGCGATCGAACGGCCGCGTCTTGTAGCCGTTGGCCGTGATCGTGTTGCCGTGCATCGGATCGCACGACCACACCACCTTCTTGCCCTCGCGCTCGACCGCGCGGATCAGCGCCGGAAGGTGCTTTTCCACCTTGTCGTGGCCGAACCGGGCGATCAGGGTCAGGCGGCCGGCCTCGTTGTTCGGATTGAGCGCGTCGATCAGGTTCAGAAGATCGTCCGGCTCGAGCGACGGGCCGCACTTCAGGCCGATCGGGTTCTTGATCCCGCGCGCGAATTCGACATGGGCGTGGTCGGCCTGCCGCGTGCGGTCGCCGATCCAGATCATGTGACCCGAGGTCGTGTAGTAGTCGCCAGAGGTGGAGTCGACCCGCGTCATCGCCTCCTCGTAGCCCAGAAGCAACGCCTCGTGGCTGGTGTAGAAATCGGTCTCGCGCAGCCGGGCGTAATTCTCTGCCGTCAGGCCGATCGAAGCCATGAAGTCGAGCGTCTCGGTGATGCGGTCCGCGAGTTGCTCGTACCGTTCGCCTTGCGGGCTGTTGGCGACGAAGCCCATGGTCCATTCATGGACGTTGTCGAGCCGGGCATAGCCGCCCTGCGCGAAGGCGCGAAGAAGGTTCAGCGTCGCTGCCGACTGCCGGTAGGCCATGATCTGGCGTTCCGGATCGGGAATGCGCGAGGCCTCGTTGAACTCGATGCCGTTGATGATGTCGCCCCGGTAGGACGGAAGCTCCGTGTCGTCGCGCTTTTCGATGTCCGACGAGCGCGGCTTGGCGAACTGACCGGCGATGCGGCCCACCTTGACCACCGGCTTGGACGCGCCGAACGTCAGAACGACCGCCATCTGCAGGAAGACGCGGAAGAAGTCGCGGATGTTGTCGGCGCCATGCTCGGCGAAGCTCTCGGCGCAGTCCCCGCCCTGCAGCAGGAACGCCTTGCCTTCGGCCACCTCGGCCAGCCCTGCCTTCAGCGAGCGCGCCTCGCCGGCGAAGACAAGCGGCGGAAAGCTGCGGAGACGGTCCTCGACGGCCGTCAGCCTGTCCTGGTCGGGATAGGCGGGCACCTGCAAGATCGGTTTGCCGCGCCAGCTCTGGGGTGTCCAATTGTCTGCCATGATCGTTACGCCTGCTCGTCCAAGGTCACGCGCATCGCGCGCGATGGGCTCTATAGAGCACGCATGACGGCCATGTCACCCCGCAAAGGCGGGCAAAGGTTCAGCCCTGTCGCTGCAGGAAGCCGTCGACATGGTTCAGATCGGCCGTCACCTCGTCGATCAGCGCCAGTTCGTCGGGCGCCAGCTTGACCGATCGCGGATAGAGCGGAGACGCGCGGTCGCGCACGATCGGCGTATCGAAGGCCGCCGTGCTCTTGACGAACCCGCGCGCGCCAGGTTCGCCGAACTGATGCAGATAGCCCTGCAGAACGGCGTCCAGATAGCTTTGCAGGATATGGTGCTGCGTGCCGCCCCGCGCCGGCGGCCGCGCCACATAGACGTAATAGGGAAGATCGGGCAGGTCCGCGCCCTCGCGCGCGAGGCGCAGTTGCGACCGGTCGAGCCGCACCCGGTCATAGCCGTGCTCGCGCTCGTCGACCGAGGGCAGGCTTTCGACGTGGTCGAAGACGAGAAGCCCGCTCAGCTCGGCCGCGCCGTGGTCGGCGTGATAGGCGCTCAGGAAGGAGACCGGATAGCGCGACCGGTCCGATCGTTCCTGCCAGCGGCGCCCGAAGCCGGACAGATGCGCCCGCTCGCAATGGATGACGTGCGTGCGATGGGTATGCGCGTTCACGAGCGAGCCGTAGCCGAAATAGGCCACGACGTCCTTCCTCGCTGCCAGTGTCGTCAGATCGTAGGCCATGGATCAGGCTGCGATGCGCTCTCCCTGCCGCACCAGATAGGTCGGCTTGTAGAGCGTGACCAGTTCCTCCGACGCGGTCGGATGAACGGCCATGGTCGCGTCGAAATGATCCTTGGTACAGCGCGCCTTCAATGGAATGGCCAGAAGCTGCGCCATTTCGCCGGCGCCCGGCCCGATCACGTGCGCGCCCACGACGATCCGGCTGGCCGCGTCAACGATGAGCTTCATCATCATCTTCTCGCGGCGGTCAGGCAGCACGTTGTGCATCGGCCTGAACTCGGTCTTGTAGATTTCCAGTTCGCCGTACCGTTCGATCGCCTGCGCCTCGGTCAGCCCGACCGTGCCGATCTCGGGCTGCGAGAAGACCGCCGTCGCGACGGTCTCGTAGTCCGGCCTCGTCGGATTGTCCTTGAACGCGGTTTCGAGAAAGCACATCGCCTCGTGGATCGCGACCGGTGTCAGCTGCATCCGGTTGGTCACGTCGCCGACCGCCCAGATGTTCGGCACGCTCGTGCGCGAATAGTCGTCGACCACGATCGCGCCGCGCAGGTCGGTTTCAACGCCGACCGCCTTCAGCCCCAGATTGTTGGTGTTGGGCCAGCGGCCGATCGCCATCATGACCTGGTCGACGACCATCTGCTCGCCCTTGGACAGGTGCACGTTCAGCCGGCCGTCCTCGCGCCGCGCGACGTCATGCAGGATCTGGTGGCAGATCACGCGGATGCCCTTGGCGACCATCGTGTCCTGCAGATGATCGCGCAGATCCTCGTCGAACCCGCCCAGGATCTTCGTGCCGCGATAGATCAGCGTCGTCTCGACGCCGAGCCCGTGGAAGATGTTGGCGAACTCGACCGCGATGTAGCCGCCGCCGGCGACGATGACCGAGCGCGGCAGTTCGTCCATCCGGAACGCCCCGTTCGACGTGATGCACAGCTCGTGGCCGGGAAGATCGATCGGCAGGTTGGGATGGCCGCCCGTGGCGATCAGGATCTGGTCCGCCGTCACGGTTTCGTCCGTGGCCTCGAGCCTGATCGTATGCGCATCGACCAGATGGGCGCGCGTGTCGTGGATCGTCACGCCGTTGCCGGTCAGCCCCTTGCGGTAAAGGCCCTCGAGACGTTCGATCTCGCGATCCTTGTTGGCGAGCAGCGTCGGCCAGTCGAACGTGACCGGTCCGACCTGCCAGCCATAGCCCGGCGCATCCTCGAAATGCTCGGAGAACTGGGAGGCGTAGACGAACAGCTTCTTGGGCACGCAGCCGCGAATGACGCAGGTGCCGCCCATCCGGTATTCCTCGGCCAGACCGACGCGCTTGCCCATGGCGCCGGCAAGGCGCGCGGCCCTGACGCCGCCCGACCCGCCGCCGATCACGAACAGATCATAGTCATGGTCGGCCATGGCCGGTCTTCCTTTCGACGTCGGTCTATTCGGTCGCGTTCTCGGTTTCCGTCTCGCCTTCGGCCTGCGGGGCCTGACGCAGGCCCGATTCCCGCAGGCGGTTCGAGACCGCCTCGAGAAGGTCGCGCTCGATGCCGCGCTGCCAGACGGCGGCCGCCTGCGTGACCTCGCGCGCGGCGATCGGCCCGTTGCGCAGCAGCGACTGGCCCGCCTCGGTCTGATAGAACGCGGCGATGGCCCGAAGATCATCTTCGGTCATCGCGCGGGCATAGATTTCGGCCGCCTCCCGCTCGAGATCGGCACGCCGCGCCGCAAGGGCGAGCGTCTCTTCGTCGACGAAGGTCAGGATCTCGTTTTCGAGATCGGGGTTGTTGGCGATCAGCTGCGCCTTGAGCGCCTCGGCCACCTGCGGCAGGATGTCGTCGTAGCGATCGGTGGCGTCGATCGCGCCGATCGCCGCGCGGGCCGCCTGAAGGTGGCTGTCGCTGACCTCCTGCGCGCTTGCCGGCGCGATGGCGACGAGCGCGCACGTAGCTGCTGTCAGAACTGCTTTGTGAAACGATTTCAATGGCATCTGTCTATCCCGTGATGAATGGCCGGCCAACCGCTCAACCGCATCGGCCTGCCCGATTTGTTCCGCTCATGGCACAGTCAGTTCGCGCACGCCAGCCTCGCCGGCGAAGATGGCGCGTGAGGCCATGGACAGGAAAAGCCCGTGCTCGACAACGCCCGGTATGGCGTTCAGAGCGCACGCCACCGCCTGTGGGTCGGAAATATGGCCGAAAGATGCGTCCGCGATCAGGTGTCCGCCATCGGTGATCAGCGGTTCGCCACGGCTGGCCGTCCGCAGCGCCACCTCTCCGCTGGCGCCATGGTCGCGGGCCACCGCCTCGATCGCCCGCCTTGTCGCCTCCGCCCCGAACGCATTGATCTCCACGGGCAGCGGAAACCGGCCGAGCGCCTCCACGCACTTGCTGTCGTCGGCGATCACAATCATCCGCGCGGCCGCGTGGGCGACGATCTTCTCGCGCAGCAGCGCGCCGCCACCGCCCTTGATCAGGTTGAGGGCGGGATCGATCTCGTCGGCGCCGTCGATGACGAGGTCGAGCTCGGGAACGTCGTCGAGCGATTCGAGCCGTATGCCGCCTTCCAGACACAGCCTAGCGGTGCGCTCGGAGGTCGGCACGCCGATGATCTCAAGCCCCTGACCGACCGCTTCGGCCAGAAACGCGACGAACTTCTCCGCGGTCGAACCCGTGCCGATGCCCAGCCGCATGCCGTTTTCGACATGGTCCATCGCCGCCCGCGCGGCGGCGGCCTTCATGTCGTCCGAACCCATTGGCGCGCTTTTCCCCTTGCCTGACCCGGCGGCTGCGTTAACACGGCCTGACCGCAACGCCAACCGCCGACCATGCGCGCCGGACGCCGCGACCGCACGAGGATCAATGCCCCCGCCCATCATCGTCTTCGATCTTGACGGCACGCTGATCGACACGGCGCCGGACCTGCTCGACAGCCTCAACCACGTCATCACGGCCGAGGGGCTGGCGCCCGTGCCGCCCCACGAATTGCGCGCCCATGTCGGCCATGGCGGCCGCGCGATGCTGCAGCACGTCCACGCGGCGCAGGGACGATCGCTCGACGAGCGGACGCAGGAACGCCTGTTCGACGCATTCATCGACCATTACGTCGCCGGCATGCCCGGCGCCTCCCGGCCCTTCGACGGAGCCCTCGCCTGCATGGACCGCTTCGCCCGGCAGGGCTGGCTGATGGCCGTATGCACCAACAAGCTCGACGGGCTCTCGCGAACGCTGCTGACCGCGCTCGGGATCGCCGACCGGTTCGCGGCGATCTGCGGCGCCGATACCTTTGCGATGCGCAAACCCGATCCGGGTCACCTGTTCGGCACGATCGACCGCGCAGGCGGCGAGGCGGAGAACGCCGTGATGGTCGGCGACAGCCGGACCGATATCGACACGGCGAGAGCCGCCGGCATTCCGGTCGTCGCGGTCGATTTCGGTTATTCGACCGAGCCGGTGAAGACGCTCGGACCGGATCGCGTGATCAGCCATTTCGACGCGCTGACCGTGCAGATGGCGCGGGCGCTCATCGACGCGCGTCCCGTTCAGACGGCGCGGCCCGCCGCGAGCCGTCGCTGAGCGCCGAAGGCGCGGCACACAGGGTCCCTGCGTGCCTTCCCTCGCCCCCGTTTGATGCTTGACTTGGCCACGGACCGCCGCCTATATCCCGCGCCGGTGCGGGCCCTTGGTCAAGCGCCTTTCGGGCGATTAGCTCAGCGGGAGAGCACTGCCTTCACACGGCAGGGGTCGCTGGTTCAATCCCAGCATCGCCCACCATTCGTTTCAACAGGTTGAGCGATCGATCGACGGTGCCTTGCGGCGGGCCCGACGCCTCAGATCCGCTCGAAACCGGTGCTCGTGGCATCGGGCGCCGGCACGCCCAGTCCGAGCACATAGACCGGCGCGTCGAGCACCGGATCGTCGAGCTGGCACAGTTCGGCGATCGCCCTGTGCGCGAGCGCAGCGGTCGGGCACGCGGTGAGCCCGTGATGGGTCGCCGCGAGCATGATGTTCTGGCCGATGTGGCCCGCTTCGATCAGCACGACCCGATAGGCATTCGGATCGGAATATTTCCACATGGTCCGGCCGAACGAGGCGCACAGAAAGATCAGGCAGGCCATGTCGTCCATCCAGGGCTGGTCGCCGACGAGCGCGCTCGGGCGGACCCCCGCGCCGGAGGACAGGGGCAGCAGGGACCGGTCTGCGGCGCTGTAGTGATAAAGGCCGGGCGCCAGCCCCTCGACACGCCGCGCCAGCACGTAGGCCTCGTAGGGATTGCGAGCGCCACCGGACGGCGTCATCGTCAGCGGCAGGACGCCGGCCTCGTTGCGCGTGTGACCGACCACGCCAAGCCCTGCATAAAGGCAGTCCGCCACGGCGCCAGCGGCGATCGGCGCCGTGGTGACCTCACGGTGGGTTCGTCGCCGCGCCATCAGCGCAAATAGTTCCGACTCCTCCGACTGCGGAGCGAACGCGATCGCGTCATCGCGCCCTTCGTGCCGGCGAACCAGTTCCGGCTGAGGCACGGTCCGCGCCTTTTCGACCTGCAGCCGCTCGAGTTCGGCGACGGACACGGGCGGATTGTCCTGCACCGAGAAATGCAGAAGCGCCGCCGGCAGCGCCCACTCCCAGTCGCGCACATAGGCCGTCTCGCGGGCCTCCTCGGGCGAGCCCTGTCGCAGCAGCACGCCGCAGGCGACGAGCTGTTCGACCAGCGCATCGGAGGCATCGTCGTCATCGATCGCCGACTTGACCGCCTCGGCGTCGGCCCATTCGGAAAGGCGCGACAGAACGTCGATCAGGTGCGGCGCGCAGCTGAATGTGGTCTTCTGAAGATAGTTGAATCCGATCAGATCGGCGCCGTCGTTGGTGAACACGAGCGTGCGGGCAGCGCGGAAGGCCATCACCGATCCCCAAGGAGACCGCGGCCGCCTCGCCGGCGGCCGCGCTCGATGTCAGCGCTTGTCGAAAAGGTTGGCCGGCTTGACGAACGGCGACTTCTTCTGCGGCTGGATCAGGGGCTGCTTGGTCATATCTTCCACTCCATGCTGGATTCGCCACGGGTCGTGACGCTGCGGAAGATTTTGCCGGAATGGTTAACAAAATCTTAACTTACAAAGTAATTCCAAGTTTACATCTGTAAACTTCCAAACTGACAAAAGTTATCACATTTTATTGTTTACGGCAGCCGGGCGGCGTGCTATCGAATTCGTGGCCTAGCGGGTGAGGGCCATCCAGCAACATCGAAGTATGTCGGAATTTCGACATGAATTGTGCTTGATTGCGTGATTGGCCGCAAGCGCAACATGGCGAATCCAGAAAACCGCCCAGTCTTTCCAGGCCTTCAAGGCCCCTTCATCACGTAATGTCGCGCCGCCCCTCGGTTTGCGTTGTGCCGCGGCGACAGGCGTACTGTGTAGGCATGCTTGCAGTCACTGGCGACAACGAGGTCGCGTCCGCTCCGGCTATTGGCCGAGCAGCGCACGCATGCGCGTCATCTCCTGGCGAACGATCGGCGGCACGTCCCTGTCGGTGATCGACATCGTGCGCGGTCGTTGCAGTGCCTCGCGCAGCGTGGAGACGGGGCACAGCGTCATCACGGCGGCCGCCACGGTACCGCCATCGACGTTCATCACCATCGATTGTCCCCGATAGAGCGGCACCGATGTGGCCTGCTTCTTGAGCGCGACGATCGACGGCTCATATGTCGGCAAGCGGTTGATCCCGCAGAGATAAATCGCATCGGCGGCCTGCACCGCGATGCCCCGGTGGTCGCCGCGGAAGAACCGCCAGTCGACCTGGTCACGCTGGTAGAAACTGGTGATCCGCCGGAATTCGACGGTCCCTTCCACATGCCGGGTCAGGACAAGCGAGCGCAGCACGGCATCGCGTTCGTTCGGATAGGAAAAGTACAGATCGAACCAGCCCTCGGGCAGGTCGGGGGGATCGGTGTGGGAAAGCGCCGCGATGATCTCCTGCGCGTAGCGGTACTCCCGCGACGACGTATCGGCGCGAAAGTCCGGATCGACGAGATCGGTCTCCTCCACCTTGAAGTACCGGCTCATGCGGGCGAGCGTCCGTTCGGTCGGAAGGCTCTCGGCCTGCAGATGCTTTGCCAGTTGCTGCCGCGTGATACCCAGTTGCCGGGCGACCTCGGAATTGTTGCCCTTTTCCGCGCAAAGCATGTTGAGGTTACGGGAAAAAACCTCGCGCACCTTCATCGTCCCACCCCCGATCGTCTTCAGGCACGACGCCCTGATCAGGGCTCATATGAAGCCTGGCAGTTACCATAGAAGCAAGGGACCCTACAGGCGAAACCTGTAGGGTCCCAAGGCACGGCCTAGCGGGTGAGGTCTAAAACCGCGCGCCGTGAATTTAATGCATTGTCGCGCGGCGTCTACAGCCAATGCAGCATTATTTGTCACAAACCAGATGTTTTTCTTTCATCGGCATTCGAAAATCTGGCGGTAAGCCATACCCTTGCGTGTACCGGGCGGGACAAAGAAGTGCCGATTTGTGCTATTCCGGCACAGCGCGCGGCGGTCATGCCGCCGTCGACAGCCGCTTGGGGTCCTCGTAGAGCATCGTGATGTCGGCCAGCGCCACCGGCGGCTGGTAGTAATAGCCTTGGAAAAGGCGGCAGCCGGCCACCGACGCCCGTACATTGTCGTCGCGCGTCTCGATCCCCTCGGCCACGACGATCCTGTCCATCTGCCCGGCGATCTGCGTGACCGCGCTGACGAACGTGTCCGTCACGATATCGGTGCCGATGTTCTGGATGTAGGATTTGTCGATCTTGATGATGTCGAAGGGCAGCCGCCGAAGCTGGTTGAACTCGCTGTAGCCCATGCCGAAATCGTCGAGCGCGATCTTGAAGCCGGCGCGCTTGATCTCGGCCATGCGGGCGACGAAATCGTCCGACGTGTTCAGCATCGCGCTCTCGGTGATCTCCAAGATCACCCGGTCGGGCGCCACGCCATTGCGTTCGAGCACCTCGATATAGTCGCGCAGGAACGCATCGTGCTTGAGCTGCCAGGCCGAGATGTTCACATTGACCGGCACGCCCGGCAGTTGCGGCATGTCCTCGCAGACCCGCTGCATCACATAAAGGCCCAGATCGTGGATCAACCGCGACTTCTCGGCGACCGGAATGAATTCGGCCGGCGAGATGACGCCGCGCACCGGATTGTGCCAGCGCACCAGCGCTTCGAGCGAATTGAGCTGACCGTCCGCGTCGACGATCGGCTGGTAGTGAACCGTCAGTTGCTTGAGCAGCAGCGCAGCGCGCAGTTCGCGTTCGATGAAGCGTTCCTGACGCATGTCCGCCAGGATCTCGGTCGAGAAGACCGACCAGGCGCCGCGCCCGTTGCGCTTGACCTCATACAGCGCAAGGTCGGCGTACGAGAGAAGTTCGTTCAGATTGCAGGTGTGTGAAGGCGCCATGGCGATGCCGAGCGAAGCGGACACCGACTGGCGGCGATTGTTGATGAACAGCCCCTCGCGCAGCGCGGCCAGATAGGCATCGCAGGCCTCGCCGACATAGCTTTCGGGGATCTGTTCGTCATGGGACATGAAGACGGCGAGCTCGTCGCCGCCGAGCCGGCCGACCGTGGCGTCCGGAAAGGTCTCGCGCGCAAGGCGCGTGCAGAAGCCCAGCACTTCGTCGCCGGCCGGATGGCCGAACACGTCGTTGACCTGTTTGAAGTGGTCGATGTCGATGATGACGAAAGCGACCGAACCGGAGGTGCGTCGACGCTCGAGTTCGCTTTGCAGCTTGCGCAGGAACTGGCCGCGCGCCAGCGCGCCGGAGACCGGATCCTTGGCATGTTGCCGGGTGAATTCCCGATGGACCGCCTGATAGTCGCGCAGCCGGCGCGCCATGACGAAGTAGATGAGCACGGCGAGCACGAGCGTCACCGCGTTGCCGACCGTCTCGATCCGCGCCAGCGAATAGCCGGGCATGGCGGCCAGCAGCGCCGAGTCGGGCACCAGGTGATGGACGGAATGCAGCACGGCGACGAAGGCCAGCGCGGCGATCAGCAGTCTTTCGAAGGTCGTGGATGCCGGACTTGTGGCGGGCACTCGCGTTCTCGACACGGGACGAAACCTGGTCGCGGACATGACGGCGCAAACCTTTCGCACGTTGCACCCGTCTGTCGGACCGGTGCAATGGTTACTCGAAAAACATGCCGTCTGACGGCTGCCCCATCCCACGCATCATGCGTGCCCCATGATGATCGGTGATAAAGCAGCGACGTCTATGCTTCCTTAACAGCCACCCCGCGAATTGTCCGGGGTTTGCTATACTGGGAGCGCCCGGAGACACCGCGCGATCGGCTGCGGCGGCGGGTCAGTTCTTCTTGGCAAGCCCTTCGAAAAGCAGCGCAACCGCCTCCGCCCCCGGATCATTGTGGCCGGCAAGGCTGTCCGATGACAGGTAGCTCGCCCGGCCTGCCTTGGCCCGGGTGATCGCGGCGGTGGCATCGGCGCCTTCGCGCGCCGCCCGGGCGGCCGGTTCGAGCCCCTTGTCGAGCGCGGCCAGCGCCGGCGCAAGCGCATCGATCATCGTCCGGTCGCCAGGCGCGGCGCCACCGACCTGCATGATCCGGTCGAGCCCTGCCGACAATGCTCCCACCGCGTCCTTGCCGTTCGCCGAAGCGTCGCCGGCTGCGGCAAAGAAGATCGCCAGAAGAACACCGGACGAGCCGCCCATCGTCTGGCTGAGTTCGCTGCCGAGCGCGCGATAGAGCTGGGTCAGGTCGGCCAGCGGCATCCGGTCGAGCGCCGAGGTCAGCGCCCGGCAGGCCGTTGCCAGCGTCGAACCCGTGTCGCCGTCGCCGGACTTGGCATCGAGTTCGTTGAGCCGGGCTTCCGCCCCGAGCAGGATCGTGCAGCACTGCTCGATCAGCGCGCGATGACCGGCATGGTCGGACGCCATCGGCTGGATCGGGGACAACCCGTCGGGAAGCGGGACGATCTGCGGTTCGCTCACTTCGGCCATCCCCGGCCACGCGACCGGCGCGACCGGCGCCTTGAGCGCGTTCAGTTCGTCCACGCCCACCGGAAGCAGCGAGACCGAAAAGCCGCGCATGTCGAGCGATGTCATCAGCGGCGCCGGCCCGATCATGTGGCTGACCTTGCCGGCGATCGACGACCGGCACAGTTCCTCGGCCAGGACCGACATTTCGAGCGGCGTGGTCGAGCCCAGATTGTTCAGCAGCGCGACATGGTGCGCATCGCGCAGATGCGGCTTGAGCTTTTCGGCCACCATGTCCATCGCATGGCGCGCGCCCTCGAAATCGACCTGCTCGACGCCGGCTTCGCCATGGATGCCGAGCCCCAGTTCGGCCTTGCCGGCGGCGATCCGGTCCTCCTTGGGCGAACCGGGCACCGTGCAGGTGTCGAGCGACATGCCGATCGAGAAGACCCCGTCGATGGTCTTCTGCGCGAGTGCGGCGATCGCGTCGAGCGAGGCGCCCGCCTCGGCCGCCGCGCCGGCGATCTTGTGCACGAACAGCGTGCCGGCGACGCCGCGCGGCTGCGGCAGGTCGGGCAGCGCCACGTCGTCGTCGACGACGACCATCGCGACCTTCAGGCCGAACGCGCGCGCCCGTTCGGCGGCAAGGCCGAAGTTCAGCCGGTCGCCGGTGTAGTTCTTGACGATCAGCAGGCACCCCGCCTCCCCGGTCACGGCGAGGATGCCGGCAAGCACGGCATCGACCGAGGGCGAGGCGAACACGTCCCCGCACACCGCCGCGGTCAGCATGCCCTGTCCGACGAAGCCGGCATGGGAGGGTTCGTGACCGGATCCGCCGCCGGAGACCAGCGCCACCTTCGACCGGTCCCAGTCGGTGCGCACGACCACCTTGATGTGCGGGAAGCCGTCGAGCCGCGCGAGGCGCCCGCCGGCATTGCGCAGAAGCCCGTCGATCGCCTCGGTGACGACGTCTTCCCTGGCGTTGATGAACTGCTTCATGGCCCCGTACTCCGCTTAATGTACCCGATTGCCGGCCGCGTCGAAGAACAGCGCGTCGCGCGGCGTCACGTGGACGCTGTCGCCATGGTCGAGCGTCGAATGGGCATCGGCGAGCGTCGTCAGCACCTGGCCCTCGACCTCCACATGGACCCGCGTCTGGTCGCCCAGATGCTCGACCCGGATCACCGTGCCCGCCTTGCCCCCCTCGCCGTTCATGACGATGTGCTCGGGCCTGAGCCCGATCCGCGCGGCGCCGGCCGGCGCGCCGCCGAACAGCACCGCCGGCACCAGATTGATGCGCGGCAGGCCGAGCCGCGTGGCGACATATTCGCTGACGGGGTTCTCGTAGATCTCGCGCGGCGAGCCGAACTGGACCAGCCGCCCCTCGTCGAGCACGCCCACATGGGTCGCCATCGTCATCGCCTCGATCTGATCGTGCGTGACGTAGAGCAGCGTCGCGCCCAGATCGGACTGGATCCGCTTGAGTTCGACGCGCAGATCGGCGCGCAGCTTGGCATCGAGCGAGGACAGCGGCTCGTCCATCAGATAGATGGCCGGATCGCGCACCAGCGCCCGGCCGATCGAGACGCGCTGCATCTCGCCGCCCGAAAGCTGGGTTGCCTTGTTGTCGAGCTTGTGCGGAATGCGCAGCACTTCCGCGACGGCATTGACCTTGCGCTCGACCTCGTCGGCCGGCGTTCTCAGGATCGGCGATTTCAGCGGAAAGGCGAGGTTCTCGCGCACCGTCATGTGCGGGTAGAGCGAATATTGCTGGAAGACCATCGCCACGTCCCGCTGGGCGGGCGTTTCGCCGACGACCGGGCGTCCTCCGATCATGATCTCGCCCCGGTCGGGCCGCTCAAGGCCGGCGATCAGCCGCAAAGTTGTGGTCTTGCCCGCGCCCGTCGGGCCAAGCAGCACGACGAACGCACCGTCCGGCACGTCGAGATCGATCCCGTCCACGCCGACCGTGTGGCCGAAGATCTTGGTGACGTCGCGCAGGATCACCTCAGCCATGACCGAGCACCTCCGCATTCAGGTTCGACCGGAGCGCCCGCCCCGTCTGATCATCGAAGACGGTCAGCGTGCGCGGCAGCAGATCGAGCCCCACCGTTTCGCCCGGCCGGACGGACTGGGCGGCGCCGGTGCGCGCCTTGACCTCGCCATGCGCGGTCTCGATCGTCACGATCTGCGTCGTGCCCAGATACTCGGCCGCCAGAACCTCGCCGCGCAGCCCCGCCGTGTCCGAAAGGATCACATGTTCGGGCCGGACGCCGAGCACGAGCTTGCCGGCCGCCGCCTCGTGCTGCACCGGCACGGCGATGTCGGCGCCGTTCAGCGTGACCTTCGAAGCGCCTTCGGTGACCGTGCCATCAAAACGCAGGAAGTTCATCGGCGGCGATCCGATGAAGTCGGCAACGAACATGGTGGCGGGCTTGTCGTAGATCTCCTGCGGCGTGCCGAACTGCTCGACGACGCCATGGTTCATCACCACGATCTTGTCGCCCATCTGCATCGCCTCAAGCTGGTCGTGCGTGACATAGACGGTGGTCGCGCCCATCCGGTCGTGCAGCGCGCGCAGTTCCTCTGCCATCCGCTCGCGGAACTCGGCATCGAGCGCACCGAGCGGCTCGTCCATCATGAAGGCCTTGGGATCGCGCACGATCGCCCGCCCGAGCGCCACCCTCTGGCGGTCGCCGCCCGAGAGCCCGCCCACCGGCCGGTCGAGGATGTTCTCGATGCCCAGGATCCGCGCCACCTCGGCAAGCTTGTCCTTGATCTGGGCGCGCGGCATGCCCTGGCTGACCAGCGGATAGGTGATGTTGCGGCGCACGTTCATGTGCGGATAGAGCGCGAACATCTGGAAGACGAAGGCGATGTCGCGCTGGCTCGCCGGCTTCTGGCCGACCTCCTCGCCGTCGATGTAGATCTCGCCCGACGTCGGCAGTTCGAGCCCGGCGATCATGCGCAGCGTCGTCGTCTTGCCGCAACCGGACGGGCCCAGCAGCATGAAGAACTCGCCGTCGGCGATCGTGAACGACGAGGACTGCACGGCGGTGAAATCGCCGAAATCCTTGCGCAGGTTCTTGATCACTATTTCTGCCAACCGCCCTACTCCGGAAAATGGCTGACGATCAGGAACATGACCGTGCCCGTGAGCGTGACGATGAACGAATAGGTGAACGCCCAGATCACGAAGGGCTGCATCAGCATGAACACGCCCAGCGCGATCAGCACGGTCGCCACCATCTCCCAGGGACCGCGCCGCAGCGCCAGCAGACCGCCGACGAACGTCCGCCGCGTCGGCGTGCCCCGATCGCCACCGGGCCGCGCGGCCGGCGGTTCGAAGATGCCCTGGTCATCCTCGGGCGGGACGTTGCCGTAACCGGGACCGCTCATTTGCGCACCGCTCCGAACGTGATGCCGCGCAGCAGGTGCTTGCGCAGGGCGACCGTGAAGATCATCACCGGCAGCAGGAACAGCGTCGCCCCGGCCGCGACCGCCGGCCAGTCCTGACCGCCGACACCGATGATCGTCGGGATGAAGGGCGGTGCGGTCTGCGCCGTGCCCGAGGTCAGCAGCACCGCGAAGGCATATTCGTTCCACGAGAAGATCAGGCAGAAGATCGCCGTCGCAACGATGCCCGTCATGGCCTGCGGCAGCACGACCTTGTAGAAGGCCTGAAAGCGCGTGTACCCGTCGATCAGCGCCGCTTCCTCGTACTCGCGCGGGATCTCGTCGATGAACCCCTTGAGCAGCCACACCGCCAGCGAGATGTTGACCGCCGTGTAGAGCAGGATCATGCCCAGATGCGTGTCCGAGAGGCCGAGGTTCCGGTACATCAGGAAGATCGGGATGGCGACCGCGATCGGCGGCATCATGCGCGTCGACAGGATGAAGAACAGAAGATCGTCCGACAGCGGTATTCGGAACCGCGAGAACGCGTAGGCGGCGAGCACGCCCAGAAACACGCTCAGAAAGGTCGAGCCGAACCCGATGATGATCGAGTTGAGGAACCGTTCGCCGTAACGCGACGGGCCGACGATCACCATGTCGTACTGGCGCACGATCTCCTCGTACCAGGTCTCGGGCGGGTTGGCCGCCAGGAACTCATCGGTCTGTCGCGTGCGGGTTGTGAACAGGTTCACATAGCCCTCGAGCGTGGGCTCGAACATGACCTTGGGCGGATAAGAGATGGCGTCCGCCGGGCTCTTGAAGCCCGTCGCGATGATCCACACGAGCGGGATCATGGTGATCAGCGCGTAGGCGATGACCAGCGTGCCGGCGACCCATTTCTGCCGCTTTGACGGCTCGGTGACCGAATAGGCGCTCATCGCTCCTTCACCTTGTTAAGGGCCTTAACGTAGATCGAGGCGAGGCCGAACACGGTCACGAACAGGATCACCGCATAGGCGGACGAGTAGCCCGTGCGCCACTTCTCGAAGGCCTCGCGCTTGAGGTTGATCGAGGCCAGTTCGGTGATGCTGCCCGGCCCGCCGCCGGTAAGCTGGACGACAAGATCGAACATCTTGAAGTTCTCGATGCCCCGGAACAGCACGGCCAGCATCAGGAACGGCAGCACCATCGGCACGGTCAGCGTCCAGAACTGCCGCCACTTCGACGCGCGGTCGATCTCGGCCGCCTCGTAGATGTATTCGGGAATGGATCGCAGCCCGGCAAGACAGATCAGCATGATGAACGGCGTCCACATCCATGTGTCGACGATCACAATGGCCCACGGCGCCAGCGTCACCGAGCCGATCATCTCGAACGAGGACGGATCGGCGCCGATGAAGAAGGCGACGATGTAATTGAACAGGCCGATCTGCGGCTGGTAGAGGAACGTCCAGAAATTGCCGACCACGGCCGGCGACAGCATCATCGGCAGCACGATGATCGTCGTCCACAGATCGTTGCCGCGGAACTTCTTGTTGATCAGGTAGGCCAGGGCAAAGCCGATCAGCACCTGGAAGAACAGCGTCCAGAACAGGAAGTGCGCCGTCGCCTGCATGTTCAGCCAGATGTCGCTGTCGGTCAGGATGCGCTCGTAATTGCGCAGACCAACCCACTCGACTTCGCGGTTCAGCCGGTTGGCGCGATAGTTCGTGAACGACAGGTAGATCGTCCAGATCAGCGGGAAGATGTTGATCGCCAGCAGAAGGAAGATCGTCGGCCCAACGAACAGCCACGCGATCGCCCGGTCCGACAGGCCACGCACCTTGCGGGCGACGCGGGGCGGCGTGCGCTGGGCGAGCTTGTCCATCGCGGTATCGGTCATCGAGACGCAAAGCCTCCGCCCGTGCCGGGGGCACGATCATGAAAGGAATGAAGCAACAAGGCAACGTCCCGGCCGCACCAGATCGGCGGCGCGGCCGGGAGGCCGGGAGTGATCAGAGCTTGCCTTCGTCCTCGAAGACCTCGGTCCAGTCCTCGATAAGCTTGTCGAGCGCCTCCTGCGCCGTGCCCTGGTCGGCAACGACGTAGTCATGCAGGCGCTTCTGCATGGCCAGCAGCAGTTCCGCGTAGGCCGGCTCCTGCCAGAAGTCCTTGACGTTCTCCATCGCCAGCAGGAAGTCGCCGGCGAACGGCGCGCTGTCTTCGAAGCCCGGATCGGTCAGCACCGAATTGTGCGCCGAGTAGCCGCCGAGCTCCCACCACTTGGCCTGCACGTCGGGCTGTGCGAACCACTTGATGTATTCGAGCGCCGCATCCTGCTTGTCCGAATAGGACACGACCGAGATGCCCTGCCCGCCCAGCGTCGAGGCCGGCACGTTCTGCGGCGGGTTGACGAAGAAGTCGATCTTGTCACCGCCCACGTCCGGATCGGCGTAGAGGCCGGGGAAGAAGGCGAACCAGTTCATGGCCATCGCCACCTGGCCCGATTTGAAGGCGTCGAGCGACTGTTCCATGTAGGAGTCGGTGTAGCCGGGTGGGGTGCAGCACTCGTAGAGCTCCTTGTAGAACTCGAGCGCCTCGACCGCCTCGGGCGAATTCACCGCCCCTTCCATCTGGTAGGTGCCGGGCTCGGTCTCGTATTCGAAGCCCCAGGTGTACAGCGCGCCGGTGGCGCCCATGGTGATGCCTTCCGAACCGCGCTCGGTGAAGATCGACACGCCATAGCGGGTCTGTCCGTCGATCTCGCGCTCCTGGAAGAACTTGGCGATCTGCATCAGCTCCATCTGCGTTTCGGGCTCGCGGAGCTCCTGGCCGGTTTCCTCCATGTAGGCGGCGCGGATGTCCTCGTTCTCGAACCAGTCCTTGCGGTAGAACCAGCCATTGGCGTCACCCATCGCCGGCAGCGCGTAATAGTTCGGCGTGCCTTTGGGCCAGGTCGAATATGCGTAGACGGTCGCCGGTGCGAAGTCGTCCATCGAGATGCCTTCGGCCTCGAAGAAGTCGTTCAGCTTGACGTAGTGGCCGTTTTCGGCGCCCCCGCCGATCCACTGGCTGTCGCCGATCAGAAGATCGCAGAGCTTGCCGCCCGAATTGAGCTCGTTGAGCATGCGGTCGGCGAAGTTCGGCCATGGCACGAACTCGAAGTTCATCGTGTGGCCGGACTGGGCCTCGAAATCCTTGGACAATTCGACCAGCGCGTTGGCCGGGTCCCAGGCGGCCCAGCAAAGAGTCAATTCCTCGGCCTGCGCGGCGTTCGCGCCCATGAGGCCGGCCGTCGACATGGCGGTTGCCATCAACAATGCACGTTTGATCATCGGTTTCCTCCCTGACGAAGCGATATCGGGCGCAAACCCGGATCGGGCCTCCCATGCGCCTGGCTTCAGTCGAAGCCTAATTGAAGTACGTACCTCATGTCGAGTCCGAATTTTTGCCGCCCGGTAGAAAAATCCGGGCGGCATTGTCGTACGGACCCTTCAGATGGCCAGTTTCGTCCAGGCGGCGTTGCGCCTGGATGACCGAACGCAGGCATCGACGAAGGCGACGCCGACCAGCCCGTCCCGGACCGTCGGGTGGATCACCGCCGGATCGGGCGTCTCGCCTGCCGCCCGGGCGCGGATCGCATGCGCGGCCTCGGTGTAGATGTTGGCGAAACCCTCCAGATAGCCCTCCGGATGGCCCGGCGGCACGCGACTGACGCGACCGGCCGCCTCGCCCGCGCCGGCACCGTTGCGGGTGATCAGCCGCTTGGGCTCGCCGAGCGGCGTGAACCACAGATAGTTCGGGTCTTCCTGGCTCCACTCGAGCCCGCCCTTGTCGCCATAGATACGAAGACGCAGCGCGTTCTCGTTGCCGGGCGCGACCTGGCTCGACCAGAGCGTGCCCTTCGCTCCGCCGGCAAAGCGCAGCATCACGTGGGCGTTGTCGTCGACCCGGCGGCCCGGCACGAAGCTGTCGAGATCGGCCGCCAGTTCGCTCAGTTCGAGCCCGGAGACGAACAGGGCGAGATTGAGCGCATGGGTCCCGATGTCGCCGGTCGACCCGCCCGCGCCGGACTTGTCCGGATCGGTGCGCCAGGCGGCCTGCTTCATCCCGGTCGCTTCCAGCGGTTCGGCAAGCCAGTCCTGCGGGTACTCGGCCTGAACGAGCCGGATCGTGCCCACATCGCCGTCGGCCACCATCTGCCGCGCCTGCCGCACCATCGGATAGCCGGTGTAATTGTGCGTCAGCACGAACAGGGCATCGGATTTCTCGGCCAGATTGACGAGCTTTCGGGCATCAGCGAGCGTCGCGGTCAGCGGCTTGTCGCAGATCACATGGATGCCGCGCTTGAGGAATTCGCGCGCCACCGGATAGTGCATGTGGTTGGGCGTGACGATGGCGACCGCTTCGATCCCCTGCTTGAAGCGCGCCTCGCGTTTGGCCATCTCCGTGAAATCGCCATAGACGCGATCGTCCGGCAGACCGAGATCGCGGCCCGAGGCCTTCGATTTCTCCGCGGTCGAACTGAACGCCCCGGCAACGAGCTGAAAGTGCCCGTCGATCCGGCTCGCGATGCGGTGCACCGCGCCGATGAACGCGTCGCGCCCGCCGCCGACCATGCCCAGCCGGATCGGCCGTCCGGCGATGTCGTCCCTGCCTTCGATTGCCATGATGTCCTCCCTTACGCGTTGTGTTCGGCGGCCGCCCAGCCGCGCCGGATCAGGTCGATCGCCTCGCTGAAGACCTGTTCTTCGCTGCCGAACAGCGGACGCCAGACCTTCGTGGCGGCGGCGATGTCGGGCAGTGCATGGCCGAACGCCTCGACCGTCAGCCAGCCGTCATAACCGGCCCGGCGAAGCGCATCGAACGTCGCCTGAAAGTCGATGTGTCCCCTGCCCGGCGTACCGCGGTCGTTCTCGGAGATGTGGACGTGTGCGATCCTGCCCGCCGTCTCCGCGATGACACCGACCGGGTCTTTCTCCTCGATGTTCGCGTGGAACGTGTCGTAGAGATAGCCGTATTGGTCCGCGCCGACCGCGTCGGCCAGCGCCGCCGCCCGCTCCGCCGTGTTCAGCGCGTAACATTCGAACCGGTTGAGCGGCTCGACCGCGATGGTCAGGCCCGCGCCGGCGGCGTGGGACGCCATGGCGCGATGCGCCTCCACCATGCGCTGCCACTCGTCCGGCGTCGGTCCCGTTCCGCTGAAGACGCCGAGCGGCTGATAGAACGGCCCGCACAGCACCTCGGCGCCGAGCGCGGCCGAACAGTCGACCAGCCATTTCAGATAGTCGATCCCGGCCTGGCGGCTCGCCGGATCGTCGCTCATTGGATTGCGCGCCTCGTCCTGCACGATGGCGACCACGGTGCTGTCGAGCCCGAGCCCGTCGAGCCGGGCCTTCAGGGCCGCATAGTGCGCCTCGTCGCCCTCGAACACGGGCACCTCCACCCCGTCATAGCCGGCCGCCTTGAGTTGCTCGAGGACGCCGGCGTCGGCATCGGTGACGTGCGTCGTCCACAGCAGCAGGTTGAAGCCGATCTTCACCGGTCCAGTCCGAGCATCTTGCGGTTGGCGGCATCGTCCGTACCCGCCCCGGCGAAGTCGTCGAACGCATGCTCGGTGATGCGGATCATGTGCGCCCTGACGAACTCTGCGCCCTCACGCGCGCCGTCCTCGGGATGCTTCATCGCGCACTCCCACTCGACCACGGCCCAGCCGTCGAAATCGTACTGCGTGAGCTTGGAGAACACGGCGCCGAAATCGACCTGCCCGTCGCCGAGCGAGCGGAACCGGCCCGCCCGGTTCACCCAGGACTGATAGCCGCCATAGACCCCCTGCCGGCCGGTCGAATTGAGCTCGGCATCCTTGACGTGAAACATCCGGATGCGCTCGTGATAGATGTCGATATTGTCGAGATAATCGAGCGCCTGCAGCACGTAGTGGCTTGGATCGTAGAGCATGTTGCAGCGCGCATGCCCGTCGAGCCGCTCCAGGAACATCTCGAACGTGATCCCGTCATGCAGGTCCTCGCCCGGATGGATCTCGTAGCAGACGTCGACGCCGTTTTCCTCGGCATGATCGAGGATCGGCCGCCAGCGCGCCGCCAGTTCGTCGAACGCCGCCTCGATGAGACCCGCCGGACGCTGCGGCCACGGATAGACATAGGGCCAGGCCAGCGCGCCGGAGAAGGTCGCATGGGCCCCGATGCCCATGTTGCGCGAGGCGCTGATCGCCTTCTTGACCTGGTCGACCGCCCATTCCTGGCGCGCCTTGGGATTGCCGTGCACGGACGGGTCGGCGAACCCGTCGAAGGCGGCGTCGTAGGCCGGATGCACGGCGACGAGCTGGCCCTGCAGGTGCGTCGACAGTTCGGTCACCTCGACGCCATTGTCCGCCGCCTTGCCCTTGATCTCGTCGCAATAGTCTTTGCTCTCGGCCGCCTTCGCCAGGTCGAACAGTCGCCCGTCCCAGCTCGGAACCTGGACGCCCGCATAGCCGCAGTCGGCCGCCCATTTGGTGATCGCGTCCCACGAATTGAACGGCGCCTCGTCGCCGGCGAACTGCGCCAGAAAGAGCGCCGGTCCCTTGATTGCCTTCATGATTTCTCCTCCCCTCGTTCGCGAGCTGGTTCAGCGCCATGGGCGCGGTTGTCTCAAGGCAGGTTCTCCTTGAGGAAGATTTCGGTGCGGATGCGTTCCTGCGACGGGATCGTCTCCATGCCGTCGACCTCGGCGCGCAGGACACGCAGCGCCGAGCGAACGATATGGCCCGGATTCTGCGCGATCACCGCGTCGAACGTTCCCTCGGTCAGCGCGGCGCGCGTGCACTCGGTCAGCTCGTGCGCGATCACGGTGAGCCGGGCCCCGGCGTCCGCCGAAGCGAGCGCCCGCACCAGCCCCTGATTGCCCGCGCCCGCCGAATAGATCGCGGCGATATCCTGGTGCCGGGCGAGCATTTCCGACACGCGGGCGGCGACGAGTTCGGCGCGGTCGTAACATTCAAGCGTCGGCAGCACCGACAGGTGCGCGAACCGCTCGGCCATCACCTGGTCGAAGCCGAGCCGCCGTTCGGCGTGGTCGCGCGCGGTCATCGTACCGGCGACCACCATCACCCGCGCCGGCCGTTCGGGCAGGAACCGGCCGAGCAGCGTTCCCGCGGTCCGTCCCGCCGCGACATTGTCGATGCCGACGAAATGGCCGCAATCGACCGTCGGCAGGTCGGCGACCATCGGAACGATCGAGGCGCCCGCCTGCATCACCCGGCGCACCGCATCGCGCACGCGCGGCGTTTCGGGGGCCATCAGCGCCAGCCCGTCCGGCGGCGCCTTGGCGAGCCCGCCGATCATCTCGGCGAGCGCATGGGTGTCGTCGGCGGGATAGGTGCGCATATCCACGCGGACGCGGTCCATCGCGCCCTGCGCCGCGATCTCGGCGACCGCATCGCGCAGCTCGCCCAGAAACTCGGTCGGCGCGTCCGGCATAACGCAAACGAAATCGTAGGTGCGCTGCCGGGCGAGATTGGCGGCCGCAACGTCGCGTACATAGCCGAGCTTTTCGATCGCCTCGTTGACGCGAAGGATCGTCTTCGCCCGCACGCCGGGCCGCTTGTTGAGAACCCGGTCGACCGTCGCCAGGCTCACGCCGGCGGTCTGCGCGATATCGTGCACTGTCGGTCGCGACATCGGTCGCAGGCTCCCTCACCGATCGATCGCGCCTTTATGAGGTACGTTCATCGGCAAGGTCAATGCGCGCCGCAACATCGACCTTGCGCGGCCGCCCTCCTGCCAAAGCCGCGATTGCGATCGGCCCACACTTCGCTAAAACGGCCACCGAAATCCGGAGGTTGTGATGAGCGCGCTGTTTCCCATGTCGAAGACCGACACCACCTTTCGCCGGCTGACGACCGATCATGTCGGCACCGACAGCTTTCGTGGCGAGCAGATGCTGGTGGTCGAGCCCGAGGCGCTGCGGCTCCTGTCCGAAGCGGCCTTCGCCGATATCAACCATCTGCTGCGCCCGGGCCACCTGAAACAGCTCGCCGCGATCCTGGAAGACCCCGAAGCGACCGACAATGACCGGTTCGTCGCCTACGATCTTCTCAAGAACGCCAACATCGCCGCCGGCGGCGTGCTGCCCATGTGTCAGGACACCGGTACCGCGATCGTCATGGCAAAGAAGGGCCGTCGCGTCTGGACCGAAGGCGGCGACGAGGACGCGCTCGGCCGGGGCGTCCGCGACGCCTACGAGAAGAAGAACCTGCGCTATTCGCAGCTCGCCCCGCTGTCGATGTTCGAGGAGAAGAACACGCGCAACAACCTGCCCGCCCAGATCGACATCTACGAGGAAGGCGAGGACGCCTACGAGTTCCTGTTCATCGCCAAGGGCGGCGGGTCGGCCAACAAGACGTTCCTCTATCAGGGCACGCCGTCCCTTCTGACCCACGACCGCCTGATCGACTTTCTGCGCGAGAAGATCCTGACGCTCGGCACGGCCGCCTGCCCGCCCTATCACCTCGCCATCGTGATCGGCGGCACCAGCGCCGAGATGAACCTGAAGACCGTCAAGCTGGCCTCGACGCGCTATCTCGACGGCCTGCCGACCGAGGGCTCGGAGGACGCGCATGCCTTCCGCGATCTGCAGATGGAGGCCGAGGTCCACAAGCTGACCCAGCAGATGGGCGTCGGCGCGCAGTTCGGCGGCAAGTATTTCTGCCACGACGTCCGCGTCATCCGCCTGCCCCGGCACGGCGCCTCACTGCCGATCGGGCTGGGCGTGTCGTGCTCGGCCGACCGCCAGGCGCTCGGTCGCATCACCCGCGACGGCGTGTTCCTCGAGCGGCTCGAGACCAATCCGGCCCAGTACATGCCCGATGTCGACGTGGCCGCGCTCGGCGGCGAGGTCGTCCGCATCGACCTCAACCAGCCGATGACTCGGATTCTGAACGAACTGAGCCAATACCCCGTCAAGACTCGTCTTTCGCTGACCGGATCGATCATCGTGGCGCGCGACATCGCGCACGCCAAGATCCGCGAGCGACTGGAGAACGGCGAGCCGATGCCCGACTATTTCAAGGATCATCCGATCTATTACGCCGGCCCGGCCAAGACCCCCGAAGGGTTCGCCTCAGGCTCGTTCGGCCCGACCACGGCCGGCCGCATGGATTCCTATGTCGACCAGTTCCAGTCCTTCGGCGGGTCGATGGTGATGCTCGCCAAGGGCAATCGCTCAAGGCAGGTGCGCGAAGCGTGCGCGCGCCATGGCGGCTTCTACCTGGGCTCGATCGGCGGCCCGGCGGCGCGGCTGGCGCAGGACTGCATCAAGAAGGTCGAGGTCGTCGAATATCCCGAACTGGGCATGGAGGCGATCTGGAGGATCGAGGTCGAGGACTTCCCCGCCTTCATCGTCATCGACGACAAGGGCAACGACTTCTTCAAGGAATTGAATCTGGGCTGACCGAGGCCGTGCAGGGCCTGCCCATCCCGCCGTCATCCCGGAACTTGATTCCGGGATCCATGGAAAGACGGGCACCGTGGATTTCGGGGACAAGCTCCGGAATGACAGCCCGTTGGCTGGCTCACCACATCGTCTTGGCCGCCCGTTCGGGCCACTCGGCGTCGTAGGCCGCGCCGTCGATGCGGCCCGCGGTCTGTGCGGCGAGCACATCGCCCGGCGTCGGGATTGCGCCCGGATCGACATGGTGCGCGGGGTCCCACAGCCCGGCGCGCAGCACCGCCCGGCCGCATTGCGTGTAGATCTCGCCGACCGTGACGACGATCGCCGAACGCGGCAGCTGGCTGTCGCGTTCGAGCGAGGAAAGCAGCTCCGCATCGGCGGTGACGATCGCCGTGCCGTTCAGCCGCACGGTCGTCTTCGATCCGGGAATGAGGAAGCAGAACGCCACACGCGGATCGCGCACGATGTTGCGCAGCGTGTCGATCCGGTTGTTGCCGCGCCGGTCGGGGATGATCAGGGTCTTTTCGTCGGCGATCACGAAGGCGCCGCCGCGTTCACCGCGCGGGGAGCAGTCGAGCCCTTCGGGCCCGACGCTCGCCAGCGTGAAGAAGGGCGAGGCCTCCAGAAGCCGGCGATATTCCGGTGTGATCCGGCCTGCCACCTTGGCGATGGAGGCCTCGCCCGGCGCACCGTAGAGCGCCTCGAGCGTCGCGATATCGGTGATTGGCTCGAAGCTCATCGGCTCAGCCCCTTTTCCTCGAGCTCGGCCAGATAGGCGGCCCATCTGGCCTCCTTTTCGCGACCGAGTTCGTCCAGATAGGTCCAGGTGAAGATGCCGGTCGAATGCATGTCGTCGAAGACGATGCGCACCGCATAGTTGCCGACCGGCTCGACCTGCATGATCCGCACGTTCTTCTTGCCGCCGATCGTCTTGCGCTGCTCGGGGCTGTGGCCCTGCACCTCGGCCGACGGCGACATGACGCGCAGCATCTCGGCCGGCAGTTCGTGCCGCGTTCCGTCGTCGAACGCGACCGTCAGCATCATGCGGTCCTGCGAGACCCGCAGTTCGGTCGGCCAGATGTCGCTCATGGGTTCGCATGTGCCGCCTGTCACCTTGACGCGTCAAGCGAAACCGGAGAACTGTGCCGTCATGATCGACCCCTTTGGCCGCTCCATCACCTATCTGCGCGTATCGGTTACCGACCGGTGCGATTTCCGCTGCGTCTACTGCATGGCCGAGCAGATGACGTTCCTGCCCAAGAAGGACCTGCTCACGCTCGAGGAACTGGACCGGCTGTGCACGGTGTTCATCGAAAAGGGGGTCCGAAAACTGCGGCTGACCGGCGGCGAGCCGCTGGTGCGCAAGAACATCATGCATCTGGTCCGCCAATTGTCGCGGCATCTGGCTTCCGGGGCGCTGGAAGAACTGACCCTGACGACCAACGGCTCGCAGCTTGCCCGGTTCGCCGATGAACTGGCCGATTGCGGCGTGCGGCGGGTCAACGTGTCGCTCGACACGCTGGACCCGGATCGGTTCAGGGCGATCACGCGCTGGGGCGATCTTTCCCGGGTGCTGGGCGGCATCGAGGCGGCCAGGCGCGCCGGCCTTCAGGTCAAGATCAACGCGGTCGCGCTCAGGGGCGTCAACGAGGCCGAGATCGAACCCATGATGCAGTGGGCGCACGGCGAGGGACACGATTTCACCCTGATCGAGACCATGCCGATGGGCGAGATCGACGAGGACCGCACCGACCGGTACCTGCCGCTGACGGAGGTCCGCGCCAGCCTTGCCGAGCGCTACACGCTCGAGGACATCCCCTATCGTACTGGCGGGCCGGCGCGCTACGTCCGCGTCGCCGAGACTGGCGGCCGCCTCGGCTTCATCACGCCGATGACCCACAATTTCTGCGAAAGCTGCAACCGCGTCCGGCTGACCTGCACCGGCACGCTTTACATGTGCCTTGGCCAGGAGGACGCCGCCGACCTGCGCGCGCCCCTGCGCGAATCCGAAGGCAACGACCGCGTCGCGGCGGCCATCGACGAGGCGATCGGGCGCAAGCCGAAGGGCCACGACTTCGTCATCGACAGGACGACGAGGGCGCCCGCCGTCGGCCGGCACATGAGCGTGACGGGCGGCTGACATGAAGATCGCCATCGTCGGCGGCGGCATCGCCGGCCTTTCGTCCGCATGGGCGCTGACCAAGGCCGGCCACCAGGTCACGCTCTACGAGCAGGGCCCGATCCCCAATCCCCTTTCGGCCTCCGGTGACGAGCACCGCATCATCCGCCGCGCCTATGGCGGCCTGTCCGGCTACGCGCGGCGTATCGACGAGGCCTACGGCGCATGGGACGAACTGTGGGACGATCTGGGCGAGAAGCATCTTGTCGAGAACGGCTTCCTGATCGTCAGCCGGCAGCCCGGCGACGAGGCCGAGCAATATCGCGACGGGCTGATCGCCGGCGGCTATCCGCTCGATCTGCTCGACTCGGGCGAGGCGGCAGAGCGCTTTGCGTTCCTTGAGGCCGGCACTTTCCGATATGCCGGCTTCAGCCCGGAGGGCGGCGCCCTGCTGTGCCAGAAGATCGCCGGCGGCCTTGAGGGTTGGCTCCGGAACCACGGCGCCGCCGTGCACGACAACACCACGGTGACCGCCGTCGATCCTGCCGGCACGGTCATAACGGCCGAAGGCGCAACCGATTTCGACATCGTCATCGTGACCGCTGGCGCCTGGGTGCTCGGCCTGGTGCCGGATCTGGCGGGGCGGCTGACCGCCTATCGCACGGCCGTCGCCTATTTCACGCCGCCGCCGGACCTCGCAGACGCCTGGGCCGACGCGCCCGTCATGCTGGATGCCGGCGCCGATTCGGACGGTTATGCGATCCCGCCGATCGGCGGGTCGGGCCTGAAGCTCGGCACCGGCAACCACAAGCGGCAATCGCCGCCGGACGCCGATCGCACGCCCGCCCCGGACGAGGCCGACGCGATCCGCAGATGGTTCTCGCCGCCGCTCGCAAGGCTGGACGAATACCGGCACGAAAAGACGGTCACCTGCGCCTACACCTTCACCGCCGACGAGCGCTTTGCACTGCACCGGCGCGACCGGCTGTGGGTGGTTTCCGCCTGTTCGGGACATGGCTACAAGTTCGGCGCGGCGGTCGGCCGGCGCGTCGCGCGCCATGTTCCCGGTGGCGAAGCGGACGCGCTGCAAGCCTGGCTCGAAGCGCGCGATTGATCCCGTCACAAGATTGCGCCTGTTCACGCAAGGGGCCGCGTGATAGGGGCGGACGGCCGGTCGGTCCGACCGTTTCCAGTACAGCCTCTCGCAATCCGTGACGAGATGGGGCCGCAACGAGCCCGTCACGGGGCGCAACAGAAGTCGTCCGTCCTGATGCCGTTGTCGGCGAACATCCGCGCCTGCCTGTTCATGTCCCTGTCGATGGCCGGGTTCACCATCAACGACACGCTCGTCAAGTCGGTCATGGACACGCTGAACACCGGCCAGATCATGTTCGTACGCGGCACGATGATCGTCGCCGGACTGCTCGTCTATCTGCGGCTGCGCCGACAACCGCTGTTCGTTCCTGGCCTGATCTCCGCTCCGGTCGTGCTGCGCACCGGCGGCGAGTTGACCACAACCATCCTGTTCCTGAGCGCGCTCGCCCACCTGCCGCTGGCCAACGCGACCGCCGTGCTGGCCGCGCTGCCGCTCGCCGTCACGATCGGCGCGGCGATGTTCCTCGGCGAACAGGTCGGCTGGCGACGCTGGTCGGCGATCCTGATCGGCTTTTGCGGCGTGCTGCTGATCGTGCGTCCCGGCATGGCCGGCTTCAACGCCGCGACCCTGCTCGTGGTCGGCGCGGTGGTCTTCGCGGCCGTTCGCGACATCGCGACCCGGAAGATCGCCGGTTCGGTCCCGTCACTGACCGTATCGGCGCTGACGGCGCTCTGCGTTACCCTGGCCGGGCTGGCGCTGGTCGGCCCGCTCGGCGGCTGGCGGCCGATGGATCTGCCGACGCTCGCGACGCTCGCGGCAGCGGCCGGATTTCTCTTCATCGGCTACCAGTTCGTGGTCATGGCGATGCGGGAGGGCGACATCGGGTTCGTGGCGCCGTTCCGCTACACATCGCTGCTGTGGGCGCTCGTGCTGGGATTTGTCGTCTTCGGCGATTTTCCCGACGTCGCCACGCTCGCCGGCGCGGGGATCGTCGTCGGAACCGGCATCTACACGCTCTATCGCGAACGCGTTCGGCGTTCGCAGACCCGCGCCGCGACGCGCTCGGCCGCTTCGCCACCGCCCGCGCGGGGAACCTGACATGTCCGGCACCCCGCTTCCCCTGCCCGAGCCCGTCACCCGCAATCTTCCGGCGATCCTGTTGATGGTCGTTTCGATGGCGCTGTTTGCGCTCGATGACAGCTTCATCAAGCTGGCGGCGACGCAGATCAATGTCGGCCAGGTCATCCTGTTGCAGTCGATCATCGCAGCGCTCGTCTTCGGCACGCTGACGAAGCTGTCCGGCAAGCCGCTGTGGACGCGGGCCTTTCTCGCCACTCCGATCGTGGCGCGCAACGCGGGCGAAGTGCTGGGCGTGGTGTGCTTCGTCACCGCGCTCGCGCTGATGCCGCTGTCGACCGCCTCGGCGATCCTGCAGGTCCAGCCGCTGGCGGTGACGCTGGGCGCCGCGCTGTTCCTGCGCGAATCCGTCGGCTGGCGGCGCTGGACGGCCGTGCTGATCGGCTTCATCGGCGTCCTGATCATCATCCGCCCCGGCATGGCCGGGTTCTCGCCCGCCGCCCTTCTGGCCGTCGCCGCCGTCGTCGGCCTTGCCATTCGCGATCTCGGCACCCGCCGCGTCGCCGTCGACGTGAGCAGTCTGCAACTGTCGACGATCGCCAGCGTCATCATCGTCCCGCCCTCGCTGGTGATGATGATCGTTTACGGCGGCTGGCAGCCGATGAATGTGACGACGATCCTCTACGTGCTCGGCGCGGCGACGTCCGGCATCCTGGCCTACTACACCATCACCGTCGCGTTGCGGATCGGCGAACTGTCGGTCATCGCGCCGTTCAGATACGCGCGGCTGCTGTTCGCATTGATTCTCGGCGCCGTCTTGTTCGGCGAGCGGCCCGACCTGCCCATGCTGATCGGATCGGCGCTGATCATCGGCACCGGCATCTACGCCTTCTACCGCGAGCGGCTGCACGCGCGTCAGGCGGCCGCCGCACTGAACGCCGAGGCGGGCTAGCCGCTCTTCCACATCCGGTCGAGTTCGGCCCTTTCGCCTTCGATTTCCTCCCGGACGAAGCCGCGGAACGCCTCGATCTTCGGCGAGGTCGAGACCTGCGGCAGGCAGCAGAAATAGAAGCTGGCATTGGCCGGCATGACCAGATCGAACGGCGCCACCAGCCGCCCGGCGCGAATGTCCCGCGCCGCCAGCGTCAGCCGTCCGAGTGCGATCCCGGCCTGGTCGACGGCGGCTTCCAGGGCATGGTCGGCATGGTTGAACCGCGCCCCGCGCGAGGCGTCGATGCCGTCCGCACCGGCCTGCTTGAGCCAGGTTGCCCACGTCACCGCATTGGGAAGGAACGCCGCCGAATCATCGTGCAGAAGCGTCAGCGCGGCAAGGTCGCCATAGGTCAGCGCGCCGCCGAACCGTTCGGCGAGCAGCACCGGGCTGATCAGCGGCAGCACCGCATCCTCGGCCAGCGGCTCGACCCGCAGGCCCGGATAGTGTCCCGCCCCGAACCGGATCGCCACGTCGATCGCATCCTTGCGCAGGTCCGACAGGCTCAGGTTCGCCGCGATCCGCAGCTCGATGTCCGGATACTGCTCCAGAAACCGGTGAATGCGCGGCGACAGCCACTTGGCGGCAAAAGAGGGTCCGGTGGTGACGGTCAGCACATCGTCAGGCGTCGACGGCCTGAGCTGGTTCATCGCCGCATGCAGGCGCTCGAACCCGTCCTGCACCGAAGGCGCGAACCGCGCGCCGGCCTCGGTCAGCGCGACCCCCCGGTTGAGGCGCTCGAACAGCGGCAGTTGCAGGAACTCCTCGAGCTGGCGGATCTGGAACGACAGCGCCGACGGCGTGACGTTGAGCTCCTCGGCCGCGCGCTGGAAGCTCAGATGCCGGGCCGCCGCATCGAACGCGCGCAGCGAATTGAGCGGAGGCAGACGGTCTTTCACATCAATTTTCCTTAACCGAAGGGTTGGAATTTCGCGTTTGTTCCGTGGTTTGGCAACAGATATTTTGCAGTCAACGAACGATATGCATCGCGAAAGGAACGCGCCATGACACGCAAGCCGCAGAACATCGATCGCCAGTGCGTCGACTATGAACGGGTTCGCCGCCGGGCGGCCGCCGAGCGCCGGCAGGTTATGAGCGAGGTCATCCGCACGGTCTTTTCCTGGCGCGCGCGGACAGGATCAAAACGCTGACGCATCGGCGTTTCGGAAGACGCAAGGGCTTGATCTGGCGGGTTTTCAGCGCAACGCCGCCGCTATAGACAGGAGCGACAATTCCTTTCCGGATCGCTCCATGTCGCAGGCCCTCTTCCAGGGGCGGGCAGCGTCCCGCCCGCTTCTTGTCACGCTGGTCATCCTGGCGGCCGTCAGCCCGCTTGCGATCAACATGTTCATGCCGTCGATGCCGTCGATCGCGGCCGATTTCGGCGTGCCCTACCCGACCGTCCAGCTCGGCCTGTCGCTCTATCTGGGCTTCATGGTGGTGCTGCAGCTCGTCGCCGGCCCGGTCTCGGACCGGGTCGGCCGTCGACCCGTGCTGATCGTCGGCATGGCGACCTTCGTCGCCGGTTCGCTCCTGTGCGCGGTCGCGCCCACGATCGAGACATTTCTCGCCGGCCGGATCATCCAGACCGCGAGCGCAACCGGGCTCGTCCTGTCGCGCACCATCATCCGCGACCTCTATCCGCGCGAGAAGGCCGCCTCGATGATCGGCTACGTCGTCATGGGCATGGCCGTGGCGCCGATGGTCGCCCCGGCGCTTGGCGGCCTTGCCGACGAGGTGGCGGGCTGGCGCGCCTCGTTCGTCCTGCAGGCCGGCTTCGGCGCGTTCGCGCTGGTCGCGATCCTGTTCCTGCTGCCGGAAACCAACGCCAGCATGGGCCAGTCCGCCCGCAACCAGTTCACGGCATGGGGCGCGCTCGGGCGGATGCGGCCCTTCTGGCTGTACGCGCTGACCACCAGCCTGTCCTCGGCCGTCTTCTTCGGCTTCCTCGGCGGCGGACCGGCCGTATCGAGCGCCTTTCTGGGTCAGTCCCCGTTTGATTACGGCCTCTGGTTTTCGCTGTGCGCGCTCGGCTACCTGATCGGCAACTTCCTGTCGGGCCGTTTCTCGCAGGTGCGCGGCGTCGAGCGCATGGTCCGCGACGGCGCGCTGATCGCGCTCGTCGGGACAGGCGTTTCGCTGGCGCTGTTCGCCATCGGCGCCGACCACCCGGCTTCGCTGTTCGTGCCGCTGAGCCTCATCGGCGTGGGCAACGGTCTGGTCCTGCCGAACGCCACCGCGGCCGTGATCGGCCTGAAGCCGGAAGCCTCCGGTGCCGCTTCCGGCCTGCTCGGCGCGCTGCAGATCGGCGTCGGCGCGCTCGCCTCGATCATCGGCGCGCTTGCGGCCGGCGTCGGCGGCTCGCCAATCGGCCTGACGGCGCTTCTGTTCGGGTTCGCCGGCGCGGCCACCTGCGTCGCGCTGATCGCGATCCGCTCGCCGAGCGAGGCTTTCTGACCGTTTTCGCGTTGAGCCGGCTCCTGCGCTCGGGCATGATCGGACGATGAGTGCGCTGACCAAACCAGACGCGGGGACCGGCTATCTGATCGCGCCCGATCCGGATGCGCCGGGCCTGTCGACCACGGTGACCGGCCACGACCAGGACGGCAATCCGGTCGAAACGCGCGTGGTCACCGAACGGCCGCTGACGCTCTATCTGAACCGCCAGGAGATCGTCACCATGATGACGATCGGCGATCATCCGGACCTTCTGGCCGTGGGCTATCTGGTCAACCAGAACATGCTGCGGGCCGACGACGAGATCACCGCGATCGACCATGACGAGGAACTGGACGTGGTCGTCGTGCGCACCGCGCGCGAAACCGACTACGAAACGGTTCTGCAGAAGAAGGTGCGTACGTCCGGCTGCGCGCAGGGGACCGTCTTCGGCGACGTCATGGACGGGTTCGACCGGATTGCCCTTCCGCAGGACGCGGTGCTGCGCACCTCGTGGCTGCACGCCCTCACAAGGGCGATCAACCTGACGCCCAGTCTTTACCTGGCGGCCGGCGCCATCCATGGCTGCGTCCTGTGCGAGCGCGACCGGCCGCTCGTCTATTTCGAGGACGTCGGCCGCCACAACGCCGTCGACAAGGTCGCCGGCTGGATGCGCATGAACGGCGTCGATGGCGGCGACAAGATCTTCTATACGACCGGCCGGCTGACTTCGGAGATGGTGATCAAGACGGTGATGATGGGCATTCCCGTGCTGGTTTCGCGGTCCGGGTTCACCGCCTGGGGCGTGGACCTCGCGCGTCAGGCCGGCCTGACCCTGATCGGACGCGCCCGCGGCAAGCGGTTCACCGTGCTTTCGGGCAACGACCGGATCGTCCGGGACATGGACTGGTCGAAGGTCGCCGACGATGCCCCCGAGCACAGGCGCAAGGGCGCGCGCGATGACTGACCTGACCGCTGGCAAGAAGACGATCCTCGGCGTGGTTCTGGCGGGCGGCCAGTCTCGCCGCATGGGCGGCACCGACAAGGCGCTCGTCCCGCTGGCCGGCCGGCCGCTGATCGCCCATGTCGCCGGGCGCCTGGCGCCACAGGTCGATGCGGTCGCCATCAACGCCAATGGCGATCCGGCGCGGTTCGAGGAAACCGCCCTGCCCGTCTTCGCCGATACGGTCGCGGGCCATGCCGGCCCGCTCGCCGGCGTGCTTGCGGCCATGGACCATGCCGCGCGGCATCATCCGTCCGTGACCCACGTCGCCACGGCCGCAACCGACACGCCGTTCTTTCCCGAAGACCTCGTTGCGCGGCTTTCGGCGGCGGCAACGACCGCCAACACGATCGCCATGGCCACCTCGGACGGCCACCGCCACCCCGTCTTCGCGCTCTGGCCCGTCGCCCTTGCCGACGATCTTGGCGACTGGCTTGAGACGTCCGATACGCTCAAGGTGATGGCCTTCGTGCAACGCCATCACCTCGCCGAGGTCGACTTCCCCGTCGGCCGCGACGGCACCGATCCGTTCTTCAACATCAACACGCCCGACGATCTGGCCCGCGCCGAAACGTTCATGCGGCAGGGGGCGGCCTGATGCGTGCCCTTCCGCCCCGTTTCGGCATCGTTGGCTGGAAGGACACCGGCAAGACGACGATGACCGCACGGCTCGTTCAGGAACTGGTCCGGCGCGGCTACCGGGTCGCGACGGTCAAGCGCGCCCACGCCGCCTTCGACATCGACCGGGCCGGCACCGACAGCCATACGCACCGGATGGCGGGCGCCGCCGAGGTGGCGATCGTCTCCCGCAACCGCTGGGCGCTCATGCACGAGAACGAGAGCGGCGAGGACGAGGCGACCCTGGACGAGATTATCGAGCGCCTGTCGCCCTGCGATGTCGTGCTGGTCGAAGGCTTCAAGGCCGAACGCCATCCGAAGGTCGAGATGCGCCACGCCGCCAACGCCGCCGCGCCGATGCTGGCCGATGACGATCCGGCGATCGTCGCACTCGTCTTCGATGAGGTGCCGCCCGAGGCGACCCGCTTCGGTCGCCCCGTGTTCCAGCGCGATCAGGTCGGTGCGATCGCGCAACTGGTCGAGGAAGCGTGCGAACTTGCCGGACACGCCAGGCGGACAGCGACGCGATGAGCACGGCACGCAAGCTGATCGACGATTGCTTCGTCCATGACAGCGGGCGCATGCGCCATGACGACGTGCTGGCGCTGCTTGCGGACCGTCTTGCGCCCGTCGCCGGCGTCGAGACCGTGCCCGTCATCGAAGCCGCCGGGCGCATCGCCGCGTCCGATGTGACCGCGCCGATCCACGTCCCCCGGAGCGACAATGCCGCCGTCGACGGGTTCGCCTTCTCGCACGCCGATTACCGCGAACGCGGCGGCCGCCTCGTGCCGGCCGCACGGATTGCCGCCGGGACCCTACCCGATGAGCGGCTCCCCGCCGGCGCGTGCGCACGCATCTTCACCGGCGCGCCGATGCCCGAGGGCGCCGACACGGTCGTGATGGAAGAGGATTGCCTGGTCGAGACGGACGGCACGATCCTCATCCCGGAGGGCCTGAAGGCCGGCGCCAACCGGCGGCTCGCCGGCGAGGATTTCCGCCCGGGCGATCCCGTCCTTCGCGCCGGCGAGCCGCTCCGCCCGCAGGATCTTGCAGCCCTTGCCGCGACCGGACACGACGAGGTAGCGGTGCGCGCGCGGCTGCGCATCGCGATCCTGTCAACCGGCGACGAGATCATCGAGCCCGGCCGGCCGGCGCACCGGGCACAGGTCTACGACTCCAACCGGCCCATGCTGCTGTCGCTCGCCACCGCGCCGGCGACCACTGTTACCGATCTCGGCCATGTCGGCGACGATGCGGACGAACTGCGCCGCACGATCGCCCGCGCCGCCGGGAACCATGACCTGATCGTCACGTCCGGCGGCGCCTCGCGCGGCGCCGAGGACCACATGCTCGACGTGCTCGATCGCCTCGGACGGCGTCATCTCTGGCAGATCGCCGTCAAGCCGGGCCGGCCGATGATGTTCGGCCAGATCGGCGACACGGTGCTGATCGGTCTGCCCGGCAACCCGGTCGCGGTGCGCGTCTGCTTTGCGCTCTATGCGCGCGCTGTGATCGGCCACCTTGCAGGCGCGGCGTTCTCGCGACCGACCGGCTATCCGCTGCCCGCCGGCTTCGAGATTGCCAGGAAGAAGACCGGCCGGCGCGAGTTCCTGCGCGGCTGGGTCGCCTCCGACCCGGAGACCGGCAAGCTGGTCGCGCACAAGTTCCCGCGCGACGGATCGGGGCTCGTCTCGGGTCTTCAGGCGGCCACGGGGCTGATCGAACTCGACGAGGAGACGAGCACGGTTGCGCGCGGCGATGCGGTGCGCTTCATACCCTTTGCCGAAATGGCCCTGCCGACAGGAACATGAACCAGCCGATGACCCTTGATGCGATCGACACCGGCGACGAGGAGGCCGAGGCCTACGCCGAACGGCCGTCCGGCCCGCCCCACAGTGCCGAACGGCGGCCCCTGCCCGCAGACCGGTTCGGCGGCTACACGGCGCTGTCGATCACGCTTCACTGGCTGACCCTTGTCGTGATCGCCATCCTCGTCGCCGCCTGGTTCGTCGACCGGCCCGACCTGCATCTGGTGGCCGGTATCGTCGCCGCGCCTGTTCTGCTGGTCCACGCCGTTCGCCGCTTCGCGCGTGGCTTTCCGCGCGCGCCCGACGAGCCGGCGGCCACGGCGCTGATCGCCCGCCTGGCCATCCTCGTCATGCTCGCCGCCATGATCGTGCTCGCGGTGTCCGGCCTTGCGATGCCGCTCGCGGCCGGCCTGCCGGCGACGGTGCTGGGCATCGCATTGCCCATCCTGCCCTGGCCGGCAAATCCGGCGATCGCGAACGTCGCAGCGACCATCCATGTCGGGGCGGCGATCGCTCTGGCCGGCGGGATCGGCGTGCACCTGCTGGCGGCGATCGGCTACGGCGCCCGCGGCATGCATGCGGTCACCGCGCGCGTCGTCCGCGCGATCCCGGCGGGGCGGTAGCGCTCCGCCCCTGACACCCAACCGTCATTTTCGGTTGCAAAGCGCTTTGACATCGGGAAGTGTTGCCGCCAATGCCCGCCCGGAGCGGCGGGCGCCCAACCGCCCGCGCCCGGCGCGGGCCACGCGTGACAAGAGGTATTCCATGCGTTCGACCAAGACAATTCTGGCCGCGGCCACGACCCTTGCGCTGTCGCTCGGCGCCGCCCAGGCCCAGGACCAGATGCAGATCAAGATCGGCACCGAAGGCGCCTACCCGCCCTTCAACACGCTCGAGGCCGACGGCACGCTGACCGGCTTCGACATCGATATCGCCAAGGCACTGTGCGAGGAAATGAACGCTGAGTGCGAATTCGTCACCCAGGACTGGGACGGCATCATCCCGGCGCTGGTGGCCGGCAAGTTCGACGCGATCATCGCGTCCATGTCGATCACCGAGGAGCGCAAGCAGACCGTCGACTTCACCAACAAGTACTACAACACCCCGCCGGCGATCGCCGTGCCGAAGGATTCCGACATCGAGGCGGCGACCGACGAGGCGCTCGCCGGTCGGTCGATCGGCGCCCAGTCGGCGACCACCCATTCGAACTATGCCGAGGAGAAGCTGTCCTCGGCCGATCTTCGCCTCTACCCGACGCCGGACGAGTACAAGCTCGATCTCGCTTCGGGCCGCATCGACGCGGTGATCGACGATGTGGTGGTGCTGTCGGAGTGGCTCGACACCGAAGACGGCGCCTGCTGCAAGATCCTCGACACGCTGACGCCCGATCCGGTGATCAACGGTGAAGGCGCAGGCATCGCCGTCCGCAAGGGCGAGGATGAACTGCGCGAAGCCTTCAACGCGGCGATCGAGGCGATCCGCGAGAACGGCACCTATCAGGAAATCAACGACAAGTATTTCGCGTTCGACGTTTATGGCGGCTGACCGCCGGACCTGAACCCTGAAACGGAAAATGGCGGGGACGGCCTGTCTCCGCCCTTTTCATATCCGCCCGCATGCGCGTGAAATGATTGCCGATGGAAGCACTGGGCTACCTCGCATTCGGTGACACCGGCTGGAGCGACGAGATCGCCGGCGGCGTCCTGATCACCGCGTCGCTGGCGCTGGCGACCCTGCCCATCGGCCTTGCCATCGGCTTCTTTCTCGCCCTCGCAAAACAGTCGCGCGAGGAAACGCTGCGGCTTGCCGCCGACGTCTACACGACCATCTTTCGCGGCCTGCCCGAGCTTCTGACCATCTTCATGGTCTATTACGGCATGCAGATCGGCATCCGGCAGCTTTCGCTGGCGCTCGGCTTCGAGGGCGGCTTCGAGATCAACGCCTTCATCGCCGGCATGATCGCGCTCGCGGTCGTCTTTTCCTCCTTTGCGAGCGAGGTGTTCCTGTCGGCGTTCCGCGCCATTCCAGCCGGCCAGTACGAGGCCGGCGACGCCCTCGGCCTCAGCCGCTGGCAGACCATGCGCACGATCATCGCCCCGCAGCTCATCCGCATCGCCCTGCCCGGCCTGGGCAATCTGTGGCTGATCCTTCTCAAGGACACCGCATACATCTCGGTGATCGGCCTTTCGGACATCATGCGCCAGGCCGGCATCGCCGCGCGCGTGACCAAGGAAGCGTTCCTGTTCTTCGGCATCGCCTGCCTGCTCTATCTGACCCTTGCCGTGCTCTCCTCGGTGGTCTTCTCGCGCATCGAGCGCGCCGCCCGACGCTCGGAGGCGCGGGCATGAGCGTGGTCCGCGAAGCCCTGTTGCCGCCGCAGCCCGCGCCGCCCGATATCGACCGGCGCTGGACGCGCGCCCGCATTGCCGGCCATCTTCTGATGACCTTCTGGGTTACCGCCGGCGTCGCCATGGTCTGGTGGCTGATCGGTGCCTGGGACATCGACTTCGTCGAGCGCTACCTGCCGCGCTATCTCGAGGGCCTTCAGACTACGCTGACGCTGGTCGCCATCTCGATCGTGCTCGGCGCGGGGCTGTCGCTGCCGCTGGCCTTCATGCGCATGTCCGACAACCGTCTCGTCGGCGCCGTCGCCTACGGTTATGTCTATTTCTTCCGCGGCACGCCGCTGCTCGCCCAGCTCTTCCTGATCTATTACGGCTTCGGCACGTTCCGGGCCGAACTGGAGGCGGTCGGCCTTTGGTGGTTCTTCCGCGATGCCTGGAACTGCGCTCTGTTCGCCTTTACGCTGAACACCGCCGCCTACCAGGCCGAAATTCTGCGCGGGGCGATCGAAAGCGTTCGGCCGGGCCAGTGGGAGGCGGGCTCGGCGCTGGGGCTGCGGCCCATCCAGACGTTTCGCAAGATCGTCATGCCGCAGGCGATGATCGTCGCGCTGCGCCCCTACGGCAACGAGATCATTCTGATGATCAAGGGGTCGGCCGTCGTCGCGCTGATCACCGTGTTCGACCTGATGGCAGTGACGCGCCGCGCCTTCTCCAACACCTTCGATTTCCAGACCTACATCTGGGCCGCCGTCTTCTATCTGCTGATCGTCGAGACCGTCCGCATTCTCTGGAACCGGCTCGAAAAGCGCCTGACCCGCCATCTCGAGCGCTGAATCGGCGTGTGAAGCTCCCGAATCATTCTCGCAACGGTTCCGCCTAAGCGATTCCGGCGCCAGCGCTTTCCGGCTTTGCGGCGGCGCGGTCGCGCGTTATGTCGGGGTCCGGACCAAACGGGAGACAGGCAATGGCGAAGACCGCTTTCATCGGGCTCGGCGTGATGGGCTACCACATGGCTGCGCATCTGAAGAACCGGGGCGGCCACGACGTCACGGTCTATAACCGTACCGCCGCCAAGGCCGAGCAATGGGTCGCCGAGCATGGTGGCGCCCGGGCCGACACCCCCGCGGCCGCGGCCGAAGGCGCCGATTTCGTCTTCGCCTGCGTCGGCCGCGACGAGGATCTTTGGCAGGTCACCATGGGCGAGGACGGGGCCTTCGCCACGATGGGCAAGGGCGCGGTCTTCATCGACAACACAACAGCTTCGGCCGACATCGCCCGCAAGCTCGACGCCGCCGCCACCGAGCGCGGCTTCGGCTTCATCGACGCGCCGGTTTCCGGCGGCGAGGCGGGCGCGGTCAATGGCGCGCTGACGGTCATGTGCGGCGGCGGCGAGGAGACCTTTGCCCACGCCAGACCGGTCATCGAGAGCTATGCCAAGATGGTGGGCCTGATGGGGCCGGCCGGCAGCGGCCAGCTCACCAAGATGGTCAACCAGATCTGCATCGCCGGGCTGGTCCAGGGGCTTTCCGAGGGCATCCATTTCGCCAAGCGCGCCGGGCTCGATGTCGAGCAGGTCATCGGCGTCATCTCGCAGGGCGCCGCAGGCTCCTGGCAGATGGAGAACCGCCACAAGACGATGGATGCGGGCAAGTACGACCACGGCTTCGCCGTCGACTGGATGCGCAAGGACCTTCAGATCGTACTCGCCGAAGCCGACCGCAACGGCACCGCGCTTCCGGTCACGGCCCTGGTCGACCAGTTCTACAAGGACATTCAGAACATGGGCGGCAACCGCTGGGACACCTCGTCCCTGCTCGCCCGTCTGCAACGGATCGCCGGCGACGGTTGACCCGCGCCTATTTGTCGACCGGCAGATAGTCGAGCGGCATTTCGGTGGTGAACTTGATCTGCTCCATGGCGAAGGTCGAGGAGACGTCGCGGATCTCGATCTTCTCGATCAGCCGCTTGTAGAACGCGTCGTAGGCCGGAATGTCGGGCACGACCACACGCAGCAGATAGTCGACATCGCCGCTCATCCGGTAGAATTCGACCACCTCGGGGAACTGCACGATCACCTCTGCGAAGCGCCTGAGCCATTCGGTCGAATGCGAATTGGTGCGGATCGAGACGAACACGGTCACGCGCGCATTGACCTTTTCCGGGTTGAGGATTGCCACGCGTCGATCGATGACGCCTTCTTCCTCAAGCTTCTGGATGCGCCGCCAGCATGGCGTCGTCGACAGGCCGACCTTTTTGGCGATGTCGGCGACGGCGATGGTCGAGTCTTCCTGCAACAGGCGCAGGATCTTGCGGTCGAGACGGTCCATGGCTGGAATATCTTTCTATGAGAAGCGCCAACGGCCCCATAGAACAGAAAATTCATCTCGCCAAGGCCATCACAGACGTTTGTGAACCGCCTGGCGCAGGACGGGAAGCAGGTCGGTCTCGAACCACGGGTTGCGCTTCAGCCATGCGGTGTTGCGCCAGGACGGGTGCGGGATCGGAATAACGGGGTAGGCCTTGTCCGGCAGCGCCTGATAGTCACGCCAGGCGGCCACGGTTTCCGTGAGCGTCTTCTTTCGGTGCGGGCCCAGATGGTAGGCCTGCGCATACTGGCCCACGGCGATGACCAGTTCCAGCTGGCCCATCGCGGCGAACAGATCGTCGTGCCAGGTGCGCGCGCATTCGCGGCGCGGCGGCAGGTCGCCGCCCTTGGCGTCGAGCCCGGGAAAGCAGAAGCCCATCGGCACGATCGCCAGCCGGTCCGGATCGTAGAACGTCGCCTCGTCGACATCGAGCCAATGGCGCAGCCGGTCGCCCGAAGGGTCGGTGAAGGGCCGGCCCGAGGCATGCACGCGCGTGCCCGGCGCCTGGCCGCAGATGGCGATCTTCGCCTTCGGCGAGACCACGCAGACCGGATTGGGCTCGTGCGGCAGCGGTTTGCCGGTCGGAGCGTCGCGGCAGATGCGGCAGGCGCCGATCGCAGCCGTCAGTTCGGCAAGTCTGTCTTCACTCATTGTGTCCGCTCCAGCCGACCAGCGCCCGCGCGCGCCTGACGAATGCCCCCGCACCGCCCGCCGGCACGCTTTCTCCGGTCTCGGCGGCCACCCGCCTGCGCCAGTCGGCGGGCCGTTCGAACTCCCACGCCCACAGGCCGCGCTTGTCGCCGCGTGCCCGCGCCTCTGCCCGTTCGTGATCGCCATAGGCGACGGCCCAGCCGGATGCCACCATCGCTTCGTTCAGATCGGTCGCCGTCGCGCCCGCCCCGGCCCTGCAATCGCCGAGAAACCGGCCGTAGCGGTCCGTGTCATGGCCGATGCAGGCAACCGGACGCGCCGCGATCAGCGTCTCCAGATAGGCTGACGACAATCGTCCGCAGGCATGTTCGGCGCCGTCGCCGCCGATGCACAATTGTTCAAGTTCGGGCGCGTCGATGCCCCGCAAGCGTACCGGTTCGCCCATCAGCCGGATCGTGTCGCCATCGGTCACGACGGCCGTTCCCTCGAGGGTCCGGCTGTTCCAGTCCTGCAGCGCGGCCGCAGTGACCGTGACCGCCCCGATCAGCAGCGCCGCGGTCACGAGATCGCGAACCCGTCTGCGCCCGCGTCCCATCAGGGGCACGCGATCGGCTCCGACGAGGCGGGTGCGCCAGTTCGAACTATCGTGAAGGGAGTCTTAACGAATGCGCTCCTATCTTCGTTTCGATGGCCGAACCGCGCCCGGCCGCCTCGATCGAAACGCGAAAAGCCCAGCCAGTTCATGACGGTGCTCGAACGACCGGACAAGACGATCGTCGACCGTCGCAAGTCCGGCCCCAACCAGGACCTGCGCCGCACGTTGCGCAAGACGCGCGACAAGCTGGCGCAGATGGGCCGACCCGATCGCGAATTCGACCTCGAACTGCTCGCCCTGCATGCCAACGCGCTGATCTCGTCGATCGCCGCCGTGCCGCTGCTCATCATCCTGACGGCGTTTGCCGGCTTTTCGGCCGGGTTCGATACCAACATCGTCATCTGGGCGGTCATCGCCAATCTCCTTTACGTCGGCATGGGCTATCTGTCCAAGCGGTTCCTTGGCCAGAAGGAGCAGGCCGACCCCAGGCGCTGGCGGATGATCTTCCTTGTCGCGCACGGCGTTGCGGGCTTTTCCTGGACCTATTTCGCGATCAGTTCCTGCGCCGCCTGCGGTCCGGACACGGCGCTGTTCTTCAAGGCCTCGGTGCTGCTGATCGCGATCGCGGCCACGGCGACGATCTGCTATGCGATCCGCTTTTCGATCCTGGCCGCCTTCACCCTGCCCGTCGCGCTTTTCGCGATCGTCAACTTCGACACCACGCCCAACACGCTGCTGGCGATCGCCATGGTGGTCTGCGCGCTCCTGTTCTTCTCGTTCGTCGCCGAACGGCTTCAGAAATCGTCGATCGCCTCGATCGCCTATCGCGCCGAAAACATCGCACTGATCGCCGAACTGGAAATGGCCAAGTCGATCTCCGACGAGGCCCGCCGGCGCGCCGAGGATGCCAATCTCGCCAAGTCGCGTTTTTTGGCCTCGATGAGCCACGAACTGCGCACGCCGCTCAATGCGATCCTGGGCTTCTCCGAGGCGATCACCAGCGAGATGCTGGGACCGATCGGCAACGAAAGCTACCGGAGCTATGTCGGCGACATCCACGCTTCGGGCAAGCACCTGCTCAACCTGATCAACGAGATCCTCGATCTCAGCCGCATCGAAGCGGGCAAGTACGAACTGCGCGAGGAAGCGCTTCGGCTCACCCACGTCGCCGAGGATTGCATGGCGCTGGTGCGCATGCGCGCCGCCCAGAAGCAGATCACCGTCAAGCCGGTCTTCCAGGACGGTCTGCCGCGCCTTCTGGCGGATGAAAAGGCCGTCCGGCAGATCATCCTGAACATGCTTTCGAACGCCATCAAGTTCACGCCCAATGGCGGCCAGGTCGAACTGAAGGTCGGCTGGACCGCGTCCGGCGGTCAGTACGTGACGGTCAAGGACGACGGCCCCGGCATTCCCGAAGACGAGATCCCGGTGGTTCTGGCCGCCTTCGGTCAGGGATCGATCGCCATCAAGAGCGCCGAACAGGGCACCGGCCTGGGCCTGCCGATCGTCCAGGCGCTGCTTGCCATGCATGGCGGCGCGTTCACGCTCAAGTCCAAGCTGCGCGAGGGCACCGAGGCGATCGCCATGTTCCCGGCCGCCCGGGTCATGCAGCCGCTACCCGCCGAACCGGTCGACACGCGCGGTGCCCGTCCGCCCCGCCGCATGGTCGCGTGATGGCCACGCCGATCAGCCGTCCTTGCCGCTGATCCCGGCCTGCTCGAAAGTCGCCATCCCCGAATGGCACTGCGCCGCCGCCTTGACGATGCCGGCGGCGAGCGCCGCGCCGGTCCCCTCGCCCAGCCGCATGCCGAGATCGAGGAGCGGCTCCATGCCGAGCCGTTCGACCAGCCGACGATGGCCGGGCTCGGCCGACACATGGCCGATCAGGCAATGGTCGAGCGCGGCCGGGTTGGCCGCGTGCAGCACCGCCGCCGCGCTCGTCGACACGTAACCGTCGATGATCACCGGAATGCGCTCGACCCGCGCGGCAAGGATCGCGCCGGCCATCGCCGCGATCTCGCGGCCGCCGAGCCGCCGCAGCACTTCGAGCGGGTCCTTCAGGTGCGCCCCGTGCAGCGCGACCGCGCGCGCGACGGCGTCGGTCTTGCGCGCCACGCCCGCCTCGTCCGCGCCGGTACCCGGCCCGACCCAGTCCGCCGCCTCGCCGCCGTAAAGGCCGTGGCAGATCGCCGCCGCAATGGTGGTGTTGCCGATGCCCATCTCGCCGATGCACAAAAGGTCGGTGCCGCCCGCAATCGCCTCCATGCCGAACGCCATGGTCGCGGCGCAGGACCGCTCGTCGAGCGCGGCTTCCTCGGTGATGTCGCCGGTCGGCATGTCGAGCGCCATATCGAACACCTTCAGGCCGAGATCGTGGGCGATGCAGATCTGGTTGATCGCCGCCCCACCGGCGGCGAAGTTCTCGACCATCTGCGCCGTCACCGAGGCCGGAAAGGGCGACACGCCCTTGTTCGTGACCCCGTGATTGCCGGCGAACACGGCGACCAGCGGCCGCGTCACCGCCGGCGGTCGGCCGGTCCATGCGGCGAGCCATTCGGCAATCGCCTCGAGCCGGCCCAGCGAGCCGGCCGGCTTGGTCAGCGTCGCCTCGCGGGCACGCACCGCTTCGGCCGCCCCATCGTCGGGGCCGGGCAGGTTGGCGAGCAGTGCGCGAAAATCATCGAACGGCAATCCTGAACTCAAGACCATCTCCCTCATGCTTTGCCGGGCACTTGCCTGCCCGCGGACGCCGTGTAAAGCGATCATCATGTCCCGGCAGACTTCGTCACAGATCAGCGAGATGTTTGCGCCTGACGCCGTCATGCGTGCGCTCGGGTTTCTGAGCCGCCTGCCGGTGCCGGCGCGCTTCTTCAACGAACCAGGCAAGCCGCCCGCCGACGACGCGGCCGCCTATCCGCTGGCCGGCGTGGTGATCGCCCTGCCCGGCGCGCTCGTGCTGCTGACAATCGGTGCGCTGGCCGCCCCGCTGCTCGCCGCCGCACTTGCCGTCCTGACAACGATCGCGCTGACCGGCGCGCTGCACGAGGACGGCCTTGCCGATGCAGCCGACGGGTTCGGCGGCGGCGCAAGCCCCGAACGGCGCCTTGCCATTATGAAGGACTCGGCGATCGGCGCCTATGGCGTGATCGCCATCGCCGGCTCGTTGCTGCTGCGCATCGTATCCCTCGCCGCGATCGCCCAGGCCGCCTCACCGCTCGCTGCCGCGCTCACCTTCATCGCCGCCCATGGCGTGGCGCGGGCCGCCATGGTCTGGCATTGGACCAGGCTCGCGGGCGCGCGCCCGGGCGGCACCGCCGATGCCGCCGGCCAGCCGACGCCGGATGCCATGAACGCCGCCCTGCTCGCGGGCGGCGCCGTCTTTCTGCTCGCGGCTGTCCTGCCTGCGGGGCTGGGCGCCGCGGCTGTCGCGGGCCTGCTCGTGCTCGCTGCGACAGCCGGCTTCGCAAGGCTATGCCGACGCATGATCGGCGGCCATACGGGCGACACGATCGGCGCTTCCGAGCAGATCGCCGAGGCGGCGATGCTGATCAGCCTTGCAATGGCGCTCTGAACGCCCAGATCATGGCGAGCGCCACCCGAGACCCATCAATGTCCGAACCCATCGAATCGCCGTGCATCCTCGTCTGCTCGATCGACATGGCGACCGGCTATTGTCACGGCTGCGGGCGCACGCGCGACGAGATCGGTGCGTGGACGGTTCTGTCGCCCACCGACCGCCGGGCGATCATGGAGACGCTGCCCGCGAGGCTTGAGACGATCGATAAGAAGCCGCGCCGCGAGACAAGGCGCCAGCGCATCGCGCGGCTCAAGGCGCAGGGCGGAACCTGACCGGCCATGTTCTTCGTCGTTCTGAGCATCATCGCCGCCGCGCTCGTCATCCTGTTCCTCGCCGGCGACACGACGGCGATTGCCGGCATGAGCGGGGACCAGCTCGCCAGCGTCGTATTCCTTGGCCTGATCGGCACGACACTGGCCGCGAGCATTCTCGCCGGCCGGCAGCGGATCGGCAGTCTCCTGCAGCAGATCGCCCTGTGGGTGGCGATCATTCTCGCGCTCGTCGTCGGCTATGAATACCGGTTCGAACTGCAGGAGATGGCGAGCCGCGTCTCCTCCGGCGTCGTGCCCGGCGCGCCGGTCTCGGCGACCGACGACAATGGCCGGCAGACCGTCTCGATCACCCGCAACAGGCGCCATTTCGCGACCCAGGCCGAGGTCAACGGCACGCCGCTGCGCTTCATCATCGACACCGGCGCATCCTCGGTCGTGCTCACGCACGAGGCGGCCGAACGGATCGGCATCGATATGGACGGTCTGACGTTCCGCGTGCCGGTGATGACGGCGAACGGCATGGCGAGCGCCGCGCCTGTACGGCTCGACGAGATGCGCGTCGGCGGCATCGTGCGCGGCGACATTTCGGCCCTGGTCGCCGAGGAAGGCCAGCTCTTCGAGAACCTGCTCGGCATGAACTTCCTCGACACGCTCAGCGGCTTCGAGGTGACCGGCAACCGGCTGATCCTGCGCGAATGACGCTCACCCGACCCAGACGCTGAGCGCAAAGCGCAGCGCGACCACCAGCATGAAGACGCCGAACGCCAGTTCGAGCTGGCGCTTTTCGAGCCGGTGCGCGATGCGCACGCCCAGTGGAGCCACGGACAGCGTCACCGGGATGATGATCGCGACCGCGATCCAGTTGACGTAACCCGTCGAGAGCACCGGAAGCCCACCGGCGCCCCAGCCCGCCCAGATCGCGCCGAGGACGCCCGGAACCGAGATCAGGACGCCGACGCCCGCCGATGTCGCCACCGCCTGGTGGATCGGCCGCCCGTAGAGCGTCATGAACGTGTTGTTGAGCACGCCGCCGCCGATGCCCATCAGCGTCGAAAGGAAGCCGATGACGCTGCCGGCAGTGAAGCGCCCTGCAACCCCCGGCAGATCGGCGCCGATCTGCCAGTCCTTCCGGCCAAAGATCAGCTTGAGCCCGACGAGCACGGCCAGCGCCGCAAAGACGATGCGCAGCCCGGCGCTGGAGATCGACGCGAACACCAGCGCGGCGATCAGCACGCCGGCGGGCACGGCGATCAGGTATGTGCGCAAAAGGTCCATGTCCACCGCGCCGCGCGCCCGGTGCGAGGCGAACGAGCGCAGCGAGGTCGGCACGATCACCGCCAGTGAGGTCCCGACCGACAGGTGCATCCGGACGGCCTCGTCGACGCCCAGAAGGCCGAAGACCTGAAAGAAGACCGGCACGAGGACCGCGCCCCCGCCGATGCCGAAGATGCCGGCCAGAAGTCCGGCGACCGCGCCGGCCGCGGCGAGCGCGACGGCAAGGATGGCGATGTCGGCGATTTCGGGCACGGCGGCATGCTCCGGCGGTCGATGATGCCACCTATTGGGGCCGGTCGGTTGTCTTCCACAAGCCGATATACGGCGCGAACGGTTCGGTGTGACCGTCTTCTAGGCGGCCGCAAGCGCCCCTTCGCCGGCGACCAGCTTGAGCCCCTCGCGAAGCACCGCGCCGGTCGCGCCCGGCCTGACCGCCTGTTCGGACAGGTGCCGCCGCCAGGCCCGCGCGCCGGGCCGGCCATGAAACAGGCCGACCATGTGGCGCGTGAGGTGGCTGGCGCGCCCGCCTTCGGCGACGTGCCGGTCGACATGGTCCGCCATCGTCTCGACCACTTGGGCCAGATCGGGCGATGGAAATCGCTCGCCATGAACGCGCCCGTCGACATCGGCGAGAACGCCCGGCGTCTGGTAGGCGGCGCGGCCCAGCATGACCCCGTCCATCACGTCAAGATGCTCGGCCGCCTGATCGAGGTCGGCAATGCCGCCATTGATGCCGATGAAACGGTCGGGATGGTCCGCCTTGAGCGCGTGCACGAGCGGATAGTCGAGCGGGGGCACGTCGCGGTTCTCCTTCGGGCTCAACCCTTCGAGCCAGGCCTTGCGGGCATGCACCCAGAGCGCGTCCGCGCCCGCATCGATCGCCTGCTCCGCGAGCGCCCACAGCGCTTGGCGCGGCTCCTGATCGTCGACGCCGATCCGGCACTTGACGGTGACCGGAACGGCGCCGGCGGACTTCTTCATCGCCGCGACGCAGCGCGCCACCAGATCGGGCTGCCGCATCAGGCAGGCGCCGAACGTGCCAGACTGGACCCGGTCGGAAGGGCAGCCGACATTGAGGTTGATCTCATCGAAACCGTGATCGGCGCAGATGCGCGTCGCTTCGGCCAGCTTTTCGGGATCGCTGCCGCCAAGCTGCACGGCGAGCGGATGCTCCGCGGGATCGAAGCGCAACAGGCGCGCGCGATTGCCGTGGATCACCGCGTCGGCGACGACCATCTCCGTGTAAAGCAAAGCACGGCGCGAAAGCTGCCGGTGGAACAGCCGGCAATGCCGGTCCGTCCAGTCCATCATCGGCGCGACGGCGAGTATCTTGTCGTTGTCATACACTGGCTTGCGGCGCATCTGGCGTGCCCTGCCCCGGCTGTGGGTGGCCGAGGCAGAACGCGGAACGGAGATTTTCGACCGCATGCGGCGCGAACGCGGCGGCGATCGTTTCGATCTATCTAATGGCGATGGCGTCCACCGTCAAAACGGCGTGCCTCAAACCCCGCCCAGGCAGACATATTTCATCTCCAGATAGTCGTCGGCGCCGTATCGGGAGCCTTCGCGGCCAAGGCCGGACTGCTTGACCCCGCCGAACGGCGCGCCCTCGTTCGAAATGATGCCCGTATTGACGCCGATCATGCCGTATTCGAGCGCCTCGGCGACCCGCCAGACGCACGACAGGTCACGGGCGTAGAAATAGGCGGCCAGACCATAATCGGTCGCGTTGGCCTGCTCGATCACCTCCTCGACGGTCTCGAACCGGAACAGCGGCGCGACCGGCCCGAACGTCTCCTCGCGCGCGAGCTTCATGTCGGCGGTCACGTTGCGCAGCACGGTCGGCTCGTAGAACAGCGCGCCGGCGTTCGAGCGGCTGCCGCCGGCGACCAGTTCGGCGCCCTTCGACAGCGCGTCGGCGACGTGGTCCTCGACCTTGGCGAGCCCGTCCGCATCGATCAGCGGGCCCATGTCGACGCCGTCGACGAACCCGTCGCCGGGCCTGAGCGTGCGCGCCGCTTCGGCGAACTTGTCGGCGAACGCGTCATAGATCCCGTCCTGCACATAGATGCGGTTGGCGCAAACGCAGGTCTGGCCCGCATTGCGGTATTTGGACAGGATCGCCCCCTTGGCCGCCGCGTCGAGATCGGCATCATCGAAGACGATGAACGGGGCGTTGCCGCCCAGTTCCAGGCTGAGCTTGAGGATGTGGTCGGCGCCCTGCCGCATCAGGATGCGGCCAACCTCGGTGGACCCCGTGAAGGACAGCTTGCGCAGCCGGGTGTCGGCGCACATCGCCTTGCCGATCGCCGGCCCGTCCATGCCGACGATCAGGTTGAACAGCCCGGCGGGCAGGCCCGCCCTCTCGCAAAGCCGCGCCAGCGCGATCGCCGAAAGCGGCGTCTGCTCGGCCGGCTTGGCGACGACGGCGCAACCGACGCCCAGCGCCGGCGCCATCTTGCGCGCCAGCATCGCGCTCGGAAAGTTCCACGGGGTGATCATCCCGACCACGCCGATCGGCTGCTTGAGCACGAGCACCCGCTTGTCGCCCTGCTGGCCCGGCAACACGTCGCCCTGAACGCGCCTCGCCTCCTCGGCGAACCATTCCAGATAGGCCGCCCCATAGCGCACCTCGCCCTTGGCCTCGCCGAACGGTTTGCCCATCTCCATCGTCAGGATCGTTCCCAGATCGTCGACATGGGCGAGGATCAGATCGTGCAGCTTGCGCAGCGCCGCCGAACGCTCCTTTGCCGTCCTGGCGGCCCACGCCTTCTGGGCACGATAGGCCGCCCCGATGGCTTCGGCGGTTTCCGCCGCGCCCATGTCGGGCAGCGTGGCGATCTCCTCGCCGTTCGCCGGGTTGGTCACCGCAAAGGTCGCGCCGCCGGGGACCTGCTCGATCCAGCGCCCGTCGACCAGCCCGGCCGCGGGCAGCAGGTCCGGATCGGCGAGCCTCGAAAGCAGTGCGTCGGAAATGGCCATCTTCGTCTCCAGCATATCGGTCCGATGCCGGCGGCCACCGCACGCCCTCTCCTTGGCGGTGGGCGCGGGGCCTGCCAGCGGCGACCGGCATAGCCACGCAGACAGTCGGCGATCAAGCGCGGACATGTGTCGATTGAACCCGCCCGCCCGAGGCGCGGCCTCGCCGCTGCGCGCTGTTGCGCCTTGACCGCCAACCGCATTTCGCCGTAGCACTATCTCCGTCGCGTTGGGAGAATCCGGCTCTGCCGGTGCCGAAGGAGCAACCGCCCCGGTAAACTCTCAGGCCCAGGGACCATCGCGACGCTGAACTCTGGAGAGTGGCCAAGGCTTTCGCCGGCGGCCCGCCGACGGGATAACGATCTCAGGCACAAGGACAGAGGGGGCATCATCGGGCGCGTCCGTGCCCAATCGATGATGCCGGATCGCCGGCACGACCTGGGAAGACGCATGCCGGAGCTTGAACGCACACCCCTTTACGATCTGCATGCAGAACTTGGCGCCAAGTTCGTGCCGTTCGCCGGATACGAGATGCCGGTCCAGTATCGCCTCGGCGTCATGAAGGAACATCTGCACACTCGGACGAAGGCCGGCCTGTTCGATGTCAGCCACATGGGCCAGGTGATCCTGCGCGGCGACGATGCGGCGGCACAGCTCGAAATGCTGGTCCCGGCGAGCATCGTCGGCCTCAAGGAAGGCCGTCAGCGCTATGGCCTTTTCACCAACGAGGCCGGTGGCATCGAGGACGATCTGATGATCGCCCATCGAGGCGACCACCTTTTCCTGGTCGTCAACGCGGCCCGCAAGCAGGCCGACATCGCCCACATGAAGCGCCATCTCGGCTGTTCGGTGGAGCCCGTCGACAACCGCGCGCTGCTCGCGCTGCAAGGCCCGGCCGCCGAAGCGGTGCTCGCGGCGATCGCGCCTGCCGCGGCCGACATGCGCTTCATGGACGTGATCGTCACGGACACCGACCATGGCGAACTGTGGATTTCCCGCTCGGGCTATACCGGCGAGGACGGCTTCGAGATCTCGGTCTCCGAAGACGGTGCCGAGGCCCTCGCCCGCGCGCTTGTCGCCGACGACCGGGTCGAGCCGATCGGCCTTGGCGCCCGCGACAGCCTGCGGCTCGAGGCCGGGCTGTGTCTTTACGGCAACGACATCGATGCGGCGACGAGCCCGGTCGAAGCAGGTCTTGAATGGGCGATCCAGAAGGTCAGGCGCACGGACGGCGAACGCACCGGCGGCTTTCCGGGCGCCGATCGCATCCTCGCCGAACTGGAGAACGGCGCCGACCGCCGGCGTGTCGGGCTGCTGCCCGAGGGCCGCGCACCGATGCGCGAGGGCACGCAGCTGTTCGAGACCGAAGAGGCGGCCGGGCCGGTCGGACACGTCACCTCCGGCGCCTTCGGCCCGTCGGTCGGACGCCCCGTTTCCATGGGCTATGTTCCGACCGGACTGGCACGAACCGGCACGCGCCTGTTCGGCGAGGTGCGCGGCAAACGCCTGCCGGTGACAATCGCCGACATGCCCTTCAGACCATCCACCTACAAGCGTTGAGCACAGGGACACCGAACGATGAAATTCACCGAAGACCATGAGTGGCTGCGCGCCGAAGGCGATCTGTTCGTCGTGGGCGTGACCGAGTACGCGGCCGAGCAGTTGGGCGACGTCGTCTTCGTCGAACTCCCCGAGGAAGGCCGGACGGTCAAGAAGGACGAGGAGATCGTCGTCATCGAGAGCGTCAAGGTCGCCTCCGACATCAAGGCGCCGCTCGACGGCACCATCGTCGCCGTCAACGAGAAGCTCGCCGACGCGCCGGCCTTCGTCAACGAGGACCCGCTGGGCGACGGCTGGTTCTTCAAGCTGCGCGTCGACGACCCGTCCGCCGTCGAGGCCTTCATGGACGAAGACGCCTACAAGGCGATGATCGCCTGACCACAGTCTCAACCACGGGAACCGCACCGATGCCGTTCAGCCCGACCGACTACGAGCCCTATGATTTCGCCAACCGCCGCCATATCGGCCCCTCGCCCGAGGAAATGGCCGAAATGCTTGCCGTCGTCGGCGCGGACAGCTTGGACGCACTGATCGATGAAACGGTGCCCGCCTCGATCCGCCAGGACGACCCGCTCGACTTCGGGCCGGCCCTGTCCGAGCACGAGCTTCTGTGGACGATGCGGCAGATCGCCCGCAAGAACCGGCTCGTCACGTCGATGATCGGCCAAGGCTATCACGGCACGGTCACGCCGCCGGCCATCCAGCGCAACATCCTCGAAAATCCGGCCTGGTACACGGCCTACACGCCCTATCAGCCCGAGATCAGCCAGGGCCGGCTGGAAGCGCTGCTCAATTTCCAGACCATGGTCTCCGATCTGACCGGCCTGCCGGTCGCCAACGCCTCGCTGCTCGATGAGGCAACGGCGGCGGCCGAAGCCATGGCGATGGCGCTGCGCACGGCCAAGTCGAAGGCCAGGCGCTTCTTCGTCGACGAGAACTGCCATCCGCAGAACATCAACGTCATGCGCACAAGGGCCGAACCGCTCGGCATCGAAATCGTCAAGGGCGCGCCCGAAGACCTCGATCCGGGAACCGTGTTCGGCGCGATCTTCCAGTACCCCGGCACCCATGGCGACCTGCGCGATTTCTCGGCGCAGATGACCGCGCTGCACGAGAACGGCGCGATCGGCACGGTCATCGCCGACCCGATGGCGCTTCTGCTGCTGAAGGAACCCGGCGCGATGGGCGCCGACATCGCGGTGGGTTCCACGCAGCGTTTCGGCGTGCCGATGGGTTTCGGTGGGCCGCATGCCGCCTACATCGCCTGCTCGGACGCGCTCAAGCGCGCCCTGCCCGGCCGGCTCGTCGGCGTCTCCATCGACAGCCACGGCAGCAAGGCGTATCGGCTCTCCCTGCAGACGCGCGAGCAGCATATCCGCCGCGAAAAGGCGACCTCGAACGTGTGCACCGCCCAGGCGCTGCTCGCTGTGATGGCGGGCTTCTATGCCGTCTTCCACGGGCCCAAGGGCCTCAAGGCAATCGCGCAGCGCATCCACGGCCGTATGGTTCAGGTCGCCGAAACGCTGCGCGCGGCAGGATTTGACGTCGAGCAGGAACGCTATTTCGACACGATCACCGTCCGTGTGGGCGCCATGCAGCCCGTGCTGATGCAGGCCGCGCTCGACCGGCGCATCAATCTGCGCCGCCTCGGCGATGACAGGATCGGCATCACGCTCGACGAGACCACCCGCGCAGAAACGATCGAGCGGCTGCTGAGCGCGTTCGGGCTTTCGGCCGACGCCGCCGCCGCTAACGACGGGTTTCGCCTGCCCGACGACCTCGCACGCCGGAGCGACTATCTCACCCACCCGATCTTTCATCTGAACCGGGCGGAAACCGAGATGGTGCGCTACATGCGCCGGCTCGCCGACCGCGATCTTGCGCTCGATCGGGCGATGATTCCGCTCGGTTCGTGCACGATGAAGCTCAATTCGGCTGCCGAGATGATGCCGATCACCTGGCCGGAGTTCGCCAACATCCACCCCTATGCGCCGGTCGACCAGACCGAGGGCTATCGCGAATTGATTTCGGATCTGTGCGACAAGCTGTGCGCGATCACCGGCTACGACGCCATGTCGATGCAGCCCAATTCGGGCGCGCAGGGCGAGTATGCCGGCCTGATGACGATCCGCGCCTGGCACAAGGCGCAAGGCCAGGACCACCGCGACATCTGCCTGATCCCGATCTCGGCGCACGGCACCAATCCCGCCTCGGCGCACATGGCGGGCATGGAGGTGGTCGTGGTCGCCTCGTCCGAGAACGGCGACATCGACCTCGACGATTTCCGCGCCAAGGCCGAAGCGGCCGGCGACCGGCTCGCCGCCTGCATGGTCACCTATCCGTCGACCCATGGCGTGTTCGAGGAAACGATCCGCGAGGTCTGCGCCATCACCCACGAACATGGCGGCCAGGTCTATCTGGACGGCGCCAACCTCAATGCCATGGTCGGCCTGTCAAAGCCCGGCGAGATCGGCGCCGATGTCAGCCATCTGAACCTGCACAAGACCTTCTGCATCCCCCATGGCGGCGGCGGTCCGGGGATGGGACCAATCGGCGTGAAGGCCCATCTGGCGCCGCACCTGCCCGGCGATCCGGTCACCGGCGAAGGCGCGGTCAACGCCGCCCCGTTCGGCTCGGCCTCGATCCTGCCGATCTCCTGGGCCTACATCCAGATGATGGGTGGCGACGGGCTGACCCAGGCGACCAAGGTGGCGATCCTGAACGCCAACTACATCGCCAAACGGCTCGAAAGCGCCTATGGCGTGCTCTTCAAGGGGCAGAACGGCCGCATCGCCCACGAATGCATCCTCGACACCCGCCCCTTCCAGAAGAGCGCCCAGGTGAGCGTCGACGACATCGCCAAGCGGCTGATCGACAACGGCTTTCACGCACCCACGATGAGCTGGCCGGTGGCAGGAACGCTGATGGTCGAGCCCACCGAAAGCGAGACCAAGGCCGAGCTGGACCGGTTCTGCGAGGCGATGCTGTCGATCCGCGCCGAGATCGCCGAGATCGAAGACGGCGCAATGGATGCGGCCAACAACCCGCTGAAGAACGCCCCGCACACGACGGCCGACCTGATCGCCGAGTGGGACCGGCCGTACAGCCGCGAACAGGGCTGCTTTCCGCCCGGCGCCTTCCGCGTGGACAAGTACTGGCCGCCGGTCGGACGCATCGACAACGCCTATGGCGACCGCAACCTGGTCTGCACGTGCCCGCCGGTCGAAGAGTACCGGGAGGCGGCCGAATAGCGCCGCCGCCCGGTTTCGTTACATCATCGGCGCGGTGAAGCGGCGCAGCCGCAGCGCGTTGCCCAGAACGAAGATGCTGGAAAAGGCCATCGCGCCGGCCGCGAAGATCGGCGACAGCAGCACGCCGAACGCCGGATAGAGCACGCCTGCGGCCACCGGGATCAGCGCCGTGTTGTAGGCGAACGCCCAGAACAGGTTCTGGCGAATGTTGGCAAGCGTTGCCCGCGACAGCGCGATCGCATTCGGCACACCCTTCAGGCTGCCCGACATCAGCACCACGTCTGCCGCCTCTATGGCGATGTCGGTGCCTGTGCCGATGGCGATGCCGATATCGGCCTCGGCCAGCGCCGGTGCGTCGTTGATGCCGTCGCCAACGAAGGCCAGCATGCCATGTTCGCTCTTCAGGCGCTTGACCGCGTCGACCTTGCCGTCGGGCCGCACCTCGGCGATCACCTCGTCGATGCCGAGCTGGCCGGCGATCGCCTCGGCCGTGCGCTTGTTGTCACCGGTGATCATCGCGACCTTCAGACCCAGATTATGCAGCGCCGCGATCGCCTCGGGTGTGGTTTCCTTGATCGGATCGGCGACCGTCACGATCGCGGCGATCTTGCCGCCGATCGCGGCATAGAGCGGCGTCTTGCCCTCGCCGGCGAGCCGGTGCGCGGTCTGCGAGAACGCTGCCGCATCAAGGCCCAGTTCGGCCATGTAGCGGTCCGCGCCGATCTGAACGGTCTTTCCCTCGACCTCGGCGAACACGCCCGATCCGGTCACTGAGTCGAAACCGGTCGCTTGTGGTACGTCGATCTTCTCGGCCTCGGCCGCCTCGACGATGGCGCGCGCGATCGGGTGTTCGGACTTCGCCTCGACGGCCGCGATCGCGGCCAGCACGCCGGCGCGCTCAAAGCCCTCGGCGGTCTCGAGATCGGTCAGAGCCGGCCGGCCCTCGGTCAAGGTGCCGGTCTTGTCGAGCGCGACGACGCGCGCTTCCTTCAGGCTCTGCAATGCATCGCCCTTGCGGAAGAGGACGCCCATCTCCGCGCCCCGGCCCGTGCCGACCATGATCGAGGTCGGCGTCGCCAGCCCCATCGCGCACGGGCACGCGATGATCAGGACGGCCACCGCATTGACGAGGCCGAAGGTCAGAGCCGGTTCTGGCCCGAACACGAGCCAGACCAGGAACGTCAGCGCCGCGACGACCATCACCGCCGGCACGAACCACATGGTGACCTTGTCGACCAGCGCCTGCACCGGCAGCTTGGACCCCTGCGCCTGTTCGACCATGCGGATGATCTGCGACAGCACCGTGTCGGCGCCCACGGCCGTCGCCCGGAAGGCGAGCGCACCGGTCTGGTTGACCGTGCCGCCGACCAGTTCGGCCCCATCCGACTTGGCCACCGGCACCGGCTCGCCGGTGATCATCGATTCGTCGACATAGCTTTCGCCCTCGGTCACCGTGCCGTCGACCGGCACGCGCTCACCGGGCCGGACCTCGATCACGTCGCCGGGCACCACGTCGCCGATGGCGACGTCCTCGGTGCCGCCGTCGCGCCGTACGCGGGCGGTCTTGGCCTGAAGGCCGACGAGCCGCTTGATGGCCTCGGAGGTGCGTCCGCGCGCCTTGGCTTCCAGGTAGCGACCGAACAGGATCAGCGTGACGATCACCGCCGCCGCCTCGTAATAGACATTGACCGTCCCTTCGGGCAGCACCTGCGGCAAGAAGGTGGCGACGACCGAATAGGCGAACGCCGCCGACGTGCCCACCGCAACCAGCGCGTTCATCTCGGGTGCGCCGCGCAACAGCGCCGGAAAGCCGTGCACGTAGAAGCGCCGGCCCGGGACGGCGAGCACGATCGTGGTCAGCACGAACTGGATCAGCCAGCTCGCCTGCATGCCGATCGTTGTCATGATCAGATCGTGCACGCCGGGCACCAGATGGCTGCCCATCTCCAGCGCGAACACCGGCGCGGTCAGCACTGCCGCCAGGATCGTGTCGCGCTTCAGCCGCGCCGCCTCGTCGCCGCCGCCATGGTCGTGGTCATGGCCGGCCGAACTCGGGGCGTTTGCGGCCCTGGCCTCATAGCCCGCTGACGCGACCGCTTCGGTCAGCGCATCGACGTCGGCCGTGCCCGTCACGGTTGCGCGCTCGGAAGCGAAATTCACATTGGCCTCGCGCACGCCGGGCACCGCGCGCAGCGCCTTTTCGACGCGGCCCACGCAGGACGCGCAGCTCATGCCCTCGATCGCCAGTTCGGTGGTCGCCTCGCGCACGCCATAACCGGCGTTTTCGACGGCCCGCGCCAGATCGGCGCGCTCAACCGGTTCGGCCAGTGCGACCTCGGCGGTATTGGTGGCGAAGTTGACCGACGCGCCGGCGACGCCGGGCACCCCGTTCAACGCCTTCTCGACGCGACCGACGCACGAGGCGCAGTTCATGCCCTCGATCGGCAGCGTCACGGTTTCGCTCGGATGGCTCTTGTGCGGCGCGTTCACGATGCGCTCCTTTCATTGTCCTGAAGCGCAAGATGGGCCTTCCAGTCTCTGGAAGGTCAAGGGGGCGACGCCAACCTACCGCTCTGGTCCGCCTGCAGGGCTGCCGCGACCGCCCTGCCGAACAGCTGCACCGAGGGTGGGCGTTCCTCGTCGGCGCGCACCATCAGCCCGACCGGGCCAGCGGTGAGCGTCGTGTCGACAGGCAGACGGACCAGCCGGCCCGCCTCGAGATCCTGTGCGACCACGCCGGACGAGATGATCCACACCGCATCGGACTGCATCACGAGACTGCGCCCGAACGCGCCCGAGACCGATTCGATCGCCCGGGGCGGCTCGGCCATGCCGTTGGCGATCATCAGCCGGTCGACAAGCGGCCGGATCGCCGCGCTGGTCGGCGGATAGATCACCGGAAAGGCGGCGATCCGCGTTAGGTCCGCGCTGCCGGCCAGCGGATGGCCCGGCCGCACGACGAGCGCCACATGCTCAAGATAGAGCTGCGTGAACGTCAGCGACGCCATCGTCTCGGGCGGTCCGAGCCGGCCCACCACGACATCCAGATCGCCGCGCCGCAGACGGTCGACCAGGAACTCGTGCGGCCCGTCCTGGACGGTCACGGCAACCCCCGGCGCGAGTTCGGCAAAGCTCCGTACCGCCCGCGGCAGCAGCGCCGCCGCGACGCTCGGCAGCGCCCCGATCCGAATGCCGGCCGGCTCGCCTGTCTTCATGCGATCAAGCCGCGCCATGCCCTGCTGGATCGCGTTGAGCCCCATCTGCGCGAAATGCAGAAACACCTCGCCCTCCGCCGTCAGCGCCACCCCGCCCCGGTTGCGCGTCAGAAGCGGCGCGCCGACCATTTGCTCGAGCTCGGCCATCGTGCGCGAGATCGCCGGCTGGGTCAGCGCGAGCGCGTCCGCCGCCTGCTTGAAGCTGCCCAGCCGGACGATTTCGCAGAAGCTCTTCAGATGGCGGAGCTTGATGCGCCTGTGGCCTTCCATATCGTTTCCGATATCCAAACTGCCCGCTTATTCATTTTACATACCGATATTGGGCATGCAACGTCGTTCAGTGGGGAGGAGCGTAATGCGCACACAAGTCTGCATCATCGGTGGCGGCCCGTCGGGTCTGCTCTTGTCACAGCTTCTCCACAAGCGCGGCATCGACTCGGTCATCCTCGAACGTCAGACGCGCGACTATGTGCTCGGGCGCATTCGCGCCGGCGTTCTCGAACAGGGGCTGTTGCGGCTGATGGACGAGGCCGGGGTCGGCGGTCGCATGCGCCGCGAGGGCTTCGAGCATGCGGGCACGCTGATCGCCTATGGCGAGGAGATGTTCCGGATCGACTTCGTCGAGCACACCGGCACGCCGGTCATGGTCTACGGGCAGACCGAGGTGACGCGCGATCTCTACGAGGCGCGCGAAGCCGCCGGCGGCATCATCGAATTCGAGGTCGAGGGGGTCACGATTCATGACGCGGACCGAGACGCGCCTTACGTGACCTGGCGCCAGGGCGGCGCCGAAAAGCGCATTGATTGCGACTTCGTCGCCGGCTGCGACGGCTTTCACGGCGTCAGCCGCCGCTCGATCCCGGAAGATGCCCGTCGCGAATACGAAAAGGTCTACCCGTTCGGCTGGCTCGGCATCCTGTCGGAGACGCCGCCGGTCAATCACGAACTGATCTACGCCAACTCGCCGCGCGGCTTCGCCCTCTGCTCGATGCGCAACGAGAACCTGTCACGCTACTACGTGCAGTGTTCGGCACACGACAAGGTCGAGAATTGGTCGGATGACGAGTTCTGGGCGGAACTGAAGCGCCGCATTCCCGGTCACGTGGCGGAAGGCGTCGTCACGGGCCCCTCGATCGAGAAATCGATCGCGCCGCTGCGCTCGTTCGTCACCGAACCGATGCGCTGGGGCCGGCTGTTCCTGTGCGGCGATGCCGCCCACATCGTGCCACCGACCGGCGCCAAGGGGCTGAACACGGCCGCCTCTGACGTCCATTACCTGTTCAGCGGCCTGACGCAGTTCTACGAGCTGAACGATGCGGAAGGCCTTGATCTTTATTCCGAGCGGGCGCTTGCGCGCATCTGGAAGGCCGAGCGGTTCTCTTGGTGGTTCTCCCAGCTCATGCACCGCTTCGAGGACCAGACCGAGTTTGACCGCAAGATGCAGATCGCCGAAATGGAACTTCTGCGCTCAAGCGAGGCCGCGCAGAAGGCGATGGCCGAGAACTATGTCGGCCTGCCCTACTGAGAGGACGGCCCGCAAGGCCGATGCGCGATGAACGAGCGGCTTGAAAACGGCATGCGGGTGCGCAGGCAGGTGCTCGGCGACGCTCATGTCGACCGTGCCGAGGCCGAAAAGACCGACTTCGACGCGCCCTTTCAGACCCTGATCACGGAGACCGCGTGGGGCAATCTGTGGGCGCGCGACACGATCACCCGGCGCGAACGCTCCATCCTGACGCTGGCGCTGCTTGCCGCCACCGGCAATTTCGACGAGATCCCGATGCATGTGCGCGCCTGCGAACGCACCGGCGCCTCAAGGAGCGACGTGATGGAAGCGTTCATGCACGTGGCGGTCTATGCCGGCGTGCCGCGCGCCAACCATGCCATCAAGCTCGCCAAGGCGACATGGCGCGAGATGGAAGACGAAGGAACCGTGACATGAAGAACACGCCAAGCGCGCACGCCGGCTTCATGGCCCGAGACAGGGCCTGGCATCCGCCGGCCCTGCACGCGCCCTACAAGACCTCGGTCCTGCGCTCGCCGAACGCGCCGCTGCTGTCGCTGCCGACATCGCTCGGAGAAGAGACGGGGCCCGTGTTCGGCCCGGCCATGCTCGGCGAACTCGATCACGACCTCATCCACAATTATGCCGAACCCGGCGAGAGCGCCGTCGGCCCGCGCATCATCGTCCACGGCCGCGTCATCGACGAGACCGGCCGCCCGGTGCCGAACACGCTCGTCGAGGTCTGGCAGGCGAACGCCGGCGGCCGCTACCGCCACAAGAAGGAAGGCTATCTCGCCCCGCTCGATCCCAATTTCGGCGGCTGCGGCCGCGTGCTGACCGACGAGAACGGCGCCTACGAGTTCCGCACGATCCAGCCCGGGCCCTACCCCTGGGCCAATGGCGGCAATGACTGGCGCCCCGCTCACATCCATTTCTCGATCTTCGGGTCGGGTTTCGCGCAAAGGCTGATCACGCAGATGTATTTCGAGGGCGATCCGCTGATCGCGCAATGCCCGATCGTCGGTGCGATCCCCGACCGGGCGGCCGTCGAGACGCTCGTCGCCGAACTGGACATGACCCGCACCGTGCCCATGGATGCCTGCGCCTGGCGGTTCGACATCGTGCTGCGCGGCCGTCGCCAGACCATATTCGAGAACCGGCTGGAGGGCCTCTGAGATGATCCGTCCCACCCACGCCTTCAAGGAAACCCCGTCGCAGACGGCCGGTCCCTACGTGCATATAGGCCTGAACCCCAACGTCACCGGCATTCACGGCGTCTACGAGACCGACCTCGGTCACGACATGAAGACCGGCGCGGTCAGCGGCGAGGAAATCATCGTCACGGGCACCGTCTTCGACGGGCTCGGCGCGCCCGTCCGCGACGTCGTTCTGGAGATCTGGCAGGCCGACGCGGACGGCCTTTTCAACTCGCCCGTCGAGACGCGCGGAAAGGCCGATCCCAATTTCACCGGCTGGGGCCGCGCCGCCGCCGACCTTCAGACCGGCCAGTTCCGCTTCGACACGGTCAAACCGGGGCGCGTGCCCTGGCGCGATGGCCGGCTGCAGGCGCCGCACATTTCGGTGTGGATCGTGGCGCGCGGCATCAACATCGGCCTTCACACGCGCCTTTATTTCGCCGATGAAGCCGAGGCCAATGCGGAAGATCCGATCCTGACCCGCATCGAGCATCAACACCGGCTGCCAACCCTGCTCGCCGAAAGGACCGGCGAAGGCGAATACCGGTTCGATATCCGTCTGCAGGGCGAGGGCGAAACCATCTTCTTTGACATGTGAGTGCCGATGACCGACGCCCAGAACAAACCCTGCATCATCTGCGTCGCCATCACCGGCTCGCTGCCGACCAAGGCGAACAATCCCGCCGTTCCGATCAGCATCGAAGAACAGCTCGAATCGACCCATGAGGCCTTCGAGGCCGGCGCGTCGATCGTTCATGCGCACGTGCGCAACCCCGACCAGACCCCGACATCCGATCCCGACAAGTTCGCCCGGCTCAAGGAGGGGCTCGAAAAGCACTGCCCCGGCATGATCATCCAGTTCTCGACGGGCGGCCGTTCCGGCGCGGGCAAGGCGCGTGGCGGCATGCTGCCGCTTGCGCCCGACATGGCCTCGCTGTCGGTGGGCTCGAACAATTTTCCAACGCGCGTCTACGAGAATCCGCCCGATCTGATCGACTGGCTCGCCGGCGAAATGCGGACCTACGGCGTCAAGCCGGAAGTGGAAGCGTTCGACCTGTCGCACATCTTCCAGGCGGTCGCCATGTGGCGGGACGGGCGCATTCCCGACACGCCCTACATCCAGTTCGTCATGGGCGTGAAGAACGCCATGCCGGTCGACAAGCCGGCCTTCGACTTCTACGTCGAGACGGTCCGTCGGCTGGTCCCCGGGGGCGAATGGTGCGCCGCCGGCATCGGTGCCGGACAGTTGACCGTGAACGAATGGTCGGTGGCGGCCGGCGGCCATGCACGCACCGGGCTCGAGGACAATGTGCGCCTCGACCGTGATACGCTCGCCCCGTCCAATGCCGCGCTCGTCGGCCGCGTCGTCGAGATCTGCGAGCGCAACGAGCGGCCGGTCGCGACTTGGCAGCAGGCACGCCGGATGCTCGGCCTGCGCGAGGTCGCGCAGGCGGCCTGATCAGTCCGCTTCGCCCAACCGTGTCACCGAGCCGAGCATGGCGTGCGCGTCCGCAAGCGCCCGCCCCGTCGCGATCACCATCTGTGGCAGGATCATCCATTCGAGCATCCAGGCACTGCCGGATCGCTCCTGCTCGTGCACCATCGCCTGCTGCAGGCCGCCGATCTGGGCCGCGTTGAAGCGGGCGATCGCTACCAGCTTCTCGGCGAGCACGGGGTTTTGCTTGTGGGCCATGGCAGAACTGGTCCCGCCGCCGGTGAGCGCGATTTCGTCGATCCCCTGCTGCGCCATCAGCGCGACGTCCTGGCCCATCTTGCCGAGCGTGCCCGTCACCAGCGTCAGCCAGTGGGCGTAGCCGAGCAGCGCGCTCCGGTCCGTATGCCAGGGACGGTCCGGCACGCCGAGCCCGAGTTCGGCCGCAAGGCTCTCGGCGACGCGGGGCCCCTTGCCGCCAAGCGCCGGGGGGCCTTGCCCGACCGGCCCGCCGAACTGGAGAATGCCTGCCTCGGCGGCAACCGGATCGAGCCGGTGCAGATGGCGCCTGAGCGGCTCGGACCATCCGGCCAGGCGAGCGCCGACCGTGACCGGCAGGGCCGCCTGCATCCGCGTCCGGCCCATCAAGGGCCGCCGTCCGAACCGCGCCGCGAGCCCGTCGAGCGCCTCGAGGACGGCCGCAAGGCGCGCCCGCAGCACAGGCTCGGCCTCCTTCAGGGCAAGCACCGTCGCCGTATCGACCAGGTCCTGGCTCGTCGCACCGACATGGATGGCGACGGCGGCATCGCCAGCCGCCGCCTTGAGCTGGCGCACGAAGGCCGGGACCTGCACCCCATCCTCGCATAGGCCCGCCCGGATCGCGGCGATATCGGGCTCGAGCGCGGCGATCGCCGCCAACGCTCGTTCGGCCATCGCCGCCTCGACAAGACCATGGTCACGAAGCGCCGCCGTGAGCGCCCGCTCGAACCGGGCGAACCGGTCGAGAAAGGCGATCTCGGAAAACAGCGGCGCCAGCGCCTCGTCGCCGAAAAGCGAACCATGCCAGACAGATGCGTTCGTCGCCTGAATCATCGTTCGAATATTCCCGCCCCGGAGGTTCAGGGCAAGCCCGTCCGTAACGCGCGTGCGGAATTCGTCGACCGAATTCATTGACTGACCGGTCGGTTTATGGTTGTGTCGATCACCATCGCAGGGCTCGTTCGGGCCTGTCAGGGAGGACATCCGCATGGCGCAAGACGCCACGGTGCTGACCGATCTTTCGGACGGCATGCTGCTGGTCACGCTCAACCGGCCCGACAAGCTCAACGCGTTCAACGAGGACATGCATCTCGCCCTGCGCGCCGCCATCCAGCGCGCCCACGACGAGGACGAGATACGGTGCGTGCTGATCACCGGCGCCGGCCGCGCCTTCTGCGCCGGCCAGGATCTCGGCGATCGCGACCCGCGAAAGATGGACGGCCCGCCCGATCTGGGTGAAACGCTCGCCACCTTCTACAACCCGACCCTGCGTCTGATCAGGTCGCTCGAAAAGCCGATCGTCGTCGCCGTCAACGGCGTCGCCGCAGGCGCGGGCGCCAACATCGCGCTCGCCTGCGACATCGTGTTGGCCGCGAGATCGGCCAGGTTCATCCAGGCCTTCTCGAAGATCGGCCTGACGCCCGACGCCGGCGGCAGCTTCATGCTGACACGGCTTCTGGGCGAGGCGCGCGCTAAGGGCCTGGCGCTCACCGGCGAACCGCTCACCGCGGAACAGGCCGCCGACTGGGGCCTGATCTGGAAGGCGGTCGATGACGCGGCGCTGATGGACGAAGCGACCGCCCTCGCCCACCGTTTCGCCAGCGGGCCGACGCGCGGTTTCGGACTGACGAAGCAGTCGATCCAGGCGGCCAGCACCAACGGTTTCGACGCGCAGCTCGACCATGAGCGCGACACGCAGCGCATGGCCGGCCGGACCGCCGACTATGCCGAGGGCGTCTCGGCCTTTCTCGACAAGCGCGCGCCGGTCTTCAGGGGGCAGTGATGACACCGGACCAACTCGCTCAGGCCTGCGCCGACGCCATGTGGCGCGAGGATCAGGCCAGCCAGCATCTGGGCATGACAATCGAGCGCGTCGCGCCGGGCGAAGCGACGCTCGCCATGACCATCGGCCCGCAGATGGTCAACGGGCACAAGACCTGCCACGGCGGCTACATCTTCACGCTGGCCGACAGCGCGTTCGCCTTTGCCTGCAACGCCTACAACCAGCGCTGCGTCGCCCAGCACACGTCGATCACCTTCATTCGCCCTGCCCGCCAGGGCGACCGGCTCACCGCCACGGGCCGCGAGGTCTCGCGCACCGGCAAGTCGGGCATCTACGACATTTCCGTCACCAACCAGGACGGGGCGCTGATCGCCGAGTTCCGCGGCCATTCGCGCGCCATCCCCGGCACCATCCTTGACGACGCCTGAGGAGACCCATGGAAGATCTCTCTCCCCGCCCCGGCGACCTTGAGCCGATCGAGACCGCCTCGCGCGACGAGATCGCGGCGCTGCAGCTCGAACGCATGCGATGGTCGCTGCGCCATGCCTACGAGAACGCGCCCTTCTACCGGCAGCGGTTCGACGAGGCCGGCGTCCATCCGGACGATCTGAAGACGCTCGCCGATCTGGCGAAGTTCCCCTTCACGACGAAGGCGGACCTGCGCGACCATTACCCGTTCGGCATGTTCGCCGTGCCGCGCGAGAAGATCGTTCGCCTGCACGCCTCCTCCGGCACGACGGGCAAGCCGACCGTGGTCGGCTACACCGAAAACGACATCTCCATGTGGGCGGAAATGGTTGCCCGTTCGATCCGGGCATCGGGCGGCCGGCGCGGAGATGCGGTCCATGTCGCCTACGGCTATGGCCTGTTCACCGGCGGGCTGGGCGCCCATTACGGCGCCGAACGGCTCGGCTGCACGGTCATCCCGGTCTCCGGCGGCATGACCGAGCGCCAGGTGATGCTGATCGAGGACTTCAAGCCGCGCGTGATCATGGTCACGCCGTCCTACATGCTCTCGATCCTCGACGAGTTCCGCCGCCAGGGCAAGGACCCGCGCGCCTGCTCGCTGGCCGTCGGCATCTTCGGCGCCGAGCCCTGGACCAACGCTATGCGCGGCGAGATCGAGCAGGCCTTCGACATGCACGCGGTCGACATTTACGGCCTGTCGGAAGTGATGGGCCCGGGCGTCGCCAACGAGTGCGTCGAGACCAAGGACGGCCTGCATATCTGGGAGGACCATTTCTATCCCGAGATCATCGACCCGGAGACCGGTGAGCCGGTGCCGGACGGAGAGATGGGCGAACTGGTCTTCACCACGCTGACCAAGGAAGGCCTGCCGATCGTCCGCTACCGCACGCGCGACCTGACCCGGCTGCTGCCGGGCACGGCGCGCTCGATGCGCCGGATGGACAAGATCACCGGCCGGTCCGACGACATGATCATCCTGCGCGGCGTCAACGTCTTCCCCACCCAGGTCGAGGAGCAGATCCTCAAATGCGCCGGGCTCGCTCCGCATTTCCAGATCGAACTGAACCGGCAGGGCCGCATGGACACGATGACGGTGCATCTGGAAGCGCTCGATCACGCCGCCAGCGAGGACGCCCGCAAGGCGAGCGCCGCCGAGCTCGCCCATCACATCAAGTCCGTGATCGGCGTGACCGCGAAGATCAATGTCGGTGAGCCTGGCTCCGCGCCGCGTTCGGAAGGCAAGGCAAAGCGCGTCGTCGACAACAGGCCCAAGGGCTAGAAGGAGAGGCCCGATGGCCCGCCCCCGCGCCGCCGACTTCGAGGAAAAGCAGGCGCATATCCTCGACAGCGCCGCCGCCGTCTTCGCCGAACTGGGCATGGACAAGGCGTCGATGTCCCAGATCGCGCGCGAGTGCGGCGTCTCCAAGGCCCTGCTCTATCACTATTACCCGTCCAAGGACGCGCTGATCTTCGCCATCATCGACACCCATGTCAGCCATCTCGACGATGCCGTGATCGCCGCCGACGATCCGGACCTGCCGCCCGGCGAACGGCTCGAACGACTGGTGCGGGCCGTGCTGGAGACCTATCGCGGGGCCGACAACGCCCACAAGGTGCAGCTCAACGCGTTCGGCGTCTTGTCCGAGGCGCAGCGCGCGCAACTGCGCGACACCGAAAAGCGGATCGTCGCCCGGTTCTCCAGCGTGCTCAAGGAACTCAACCCGCAACTGGGCGAGCCGGGCACGCACCTGCTGACGCCGGTGACCATGAGCCTGTTCGGCATGCTCAACTGGGTCTACACCTGGTTCAAGGAGGACGGTCCGATCACCCGCGAGGACTATGCGCGCGTGGCGACGAAGATCATTCTCGACGGCGTCGGCGGCGTGAACGGACGCCACTGATCTGGCTTGATCAGCGATCAGCCCTCAGCCGGCAGAGGCCATTGCTTGGCGACCATGGTCAGCACGTCGTACTGCGCGACGACATCGCCATCCTGGTTGGTGACCTGCGCGTCCCAGCGCACCTCGCCATGATCGGCCGTGGCGCGCGGATTGATCTCCTTGGCCGTCAGCCGGACCTTGAGCACATCGCCCGGATAGACCGGCGTCAGAAAGCGCAGATTGTCGACGCCGTAATTGGCGAGCACCGGGCCCGGCGCGGGATCGACGAACAGGCCCGCCGCGAACGATACGATCAGATAGCCATGCGCCACGCGCCCGTCGAAGAACGGGTTGGCCCTGGCGGCGTCCTCGTCCATGTGCGCATAGAAGGTGTCGCCGGTGAATTCGGCAAAATGCTCGATGTCGGCGAGCGTGACCTCGCGCGGTTCGGTCACCACCTGATCGCCGATCTTCAACTCAGCGAGGGACTTGCGGAACGGATGCACGCTCGTGTCGCCCGCATCCGCCCCTTCCATCCAGCGGCCCGTGACCGGCGCCAGAAGGCGCGGCGTGCCCTGCACCGCCGTGCGCTGCATGAAGTGCTTGACGCCGCGTATGCCGCCCAGTTCCTCGCCGCCGCCGGCGCGGCCCGGCCCGCCATGGACGAGGCCCGGCATGGGCGAACCGTGCCCGGTCGATGATCTGGCGCTGTCGCGATTGCCGATCAGGATGCGGCCGTGGAACGGCGCCATGCCGATGACGATCCGCTCGGCGATCTCGGGGTCGTTGGTGAAGACCGACGCGGCGAGCGAGCCCTTGCCCTTCTGCGCGAGCGCGACCGCTTCCTCGGCATCGTCATAGGGCATGACGGTCGCCACCGGCCCGAACGCCTCGACATCATGGACGTGTTGGGCCCCGTGCGGGTTGGCGCAATGCAGCAGAACCGGGTTGAGGAACGCACCAGCCTGCGCATCGCCCGACGACAGCACCGGATTGTCCGGATCGCCGGCGACGATCTCGCCGTCGGCGGCAAGCTCGGCGATCCGCGCGCGCACCTCGTCGCGCTGGTCCTGGCTGGCGAGAGCGCCCATGCGCGTGCCCTCTTCCGCCGGCAGGCCGACGGCGGTCTTGCCGAGCCGCGCCCGCAGCGCCTCGATGACCGCATCGACTTGGCCGCGCGGCACGAAGGCGCGGCGGATCGCGGTGCATTTCTGGCCCGCCTTCGCCGTCATCTCGCGCGCCACTTCCTTGACGAACAGGTCGAATTCGGGCGTATCCGGCCCGGCATCGGCGCCCAGGATGGAACTGTTGAGGCTGTCGGCCTCCATCGAAAAGCGCGTCGAATTGTCGACGATCGCCTTGTGCGTGCGCAGCATCCGGCCGGTGCTCGCCGAACCGGTGAAGGTGACGACATCCTGACCGGTCACATGGTCGAGCATGTCGCCGGCCGAGCCCGCCACCAACTGCAGCGCGCCTTCGGGCAGGATGCCGCTGTCGATGATCCGGCGCACCATCATCTCGGTCAGATAGGCGGTCTGGCTGGCCGGCTTGACGATCGCGGGCATGCCCGCAAGCAGCGTCGGCGCGAGCTTTTCCAGCATGCCCCAGCAGGGGAAATTGAAGGCATTGATGTGGATCGCAATGCCTTCGAGCGGCGTCAGAATGTGCTGGGCCGAAAAGGTCTGGTCCTTCGACAGCGGCTCGACATCGCCGTCGAGCAGCACCCGCGTGTTGGGCAGTTCGCGCCGGCCCTTGGACGCGTAGACGAAAAACGTGCCGATGCCGCCATCGATGTCGATCATCGAATCGGCCTTCGTGGCGCCGGTGCGATAGCTCTCGGCGTAGAACGCTTCGCGCGCCTCGTTGAGCATCAGCGCGATCGACTTGAGCATCAGCGCGCGCTCGTGAAAGCTCATCGCGCGCAGCGCCGGTCCGCCCTTTTCGCGGCCATAGGCGAGCGCGCCGGCGAAATCGAGGCCCGAGGAACCGATCACCGCGACGGGCTCGCCCGTGCCCGCATCGGTCAGCAGCGTGCCGTCGCCCGCACCGGTGACCCATTGCCCCTTCACATAGCTCTCAAGCCGGCGCGTCGTCGCGGTGGCAACGTTCATCGAAACTCTCCCAATGAGTTCTTGTGGTCAGACGTCGTAGGTGACGCTGATCGTGTCCGTTGTCGGCACGGTCTGGCAGCTCAGCGTGAAGCCGTCGCGCACCTCGTGATCCTCGAGCGCGTTGTTGGACAGCATCTCGCCGGCGCCCTCGGTGATCCTGCACATGCAGGTCGAGCACACGCCCGCCTTGCAGGCGTAGGGCACGTTCAGGCCCGCATCGAGCGCCGCGTCGAGCAACGTCGTGCCGTCCTTCGGGATCGCGATGGTCCGGTTGACGCCTTCGAGGAACAGCGTCGCCTTGACGGTGTCGACCGTTTCGCCGGCCGCATGGCCGTTCGCCTTCTTCGGCAACCGGCCGGGCTGCGCGCTCTTGAAAAGCTCGAACTTGATCCGGTCCTCGGCGATACCGCGCGCCTTCAGCCCGTCGGCGATGGTCAGCATCATCGGCTCAGGACCGCAGATGAAGGCGTAGTCGACCGACGATGCATCGATCCAGTGGCTGAACAGCGCATCGAGCTTGTCCGCATCGACACGGCCGGTGAACAGGTCGATCTCCTGCGCATCATTCTCGAGGATATGCAGGACCGTGAAACGGCCCAGATAGAGGTTCTTGAGGTCTTCAAGCTCCTCGCGGAACATGATCGTGTTTACCGCGCGGTTGGCATAGACCAGCGTGAAGCGCGAATGCGGCTCGCGCGCCAGCACCGTCTTGATCAGCGACAGGACCGGCGTGATGCCTGATCCGCCGGCAAAGCCGAGATAATGGCGCTCGGCATCGGCATCGAGCGGCACGAAGAAATTGCCCATCGGCGGCATGGCTTCCATCACGTCGCCGGGCTTGAGATTGTCCTTGGCCCAGGACGAGAACGCCCCACCATCGACGCGCTTGATGCCCACGCGCAGCACGCCGTCATCCTTGCCCGCGCAGATCGAATAGCAGCGCCGCACCTCGGTGCCGTCGAAATCGCGCCGGAACGTCAGATATTGTCCTTGCGTGAAGTCGAACGCCGGGCGGTCTTCTTCGCTGGGCGCCAGCGTGACGACCACGGCGTCGCGCGTGTCGTGGTTCACATCGGTCACGGTCAGGGGATGAAACTGCGCCATCGGTCGGCCCTCAGATGCACTTGAAATAGTCGAACGGTTCCAGACAGTCGTTGCAGCGCCAGGCCGCCTTGCACGGCGTCGAGCCGAACCGGCTGACCTCCGCCGTATTGGCCGAGCCGCAGCGCGGGCATTCCACCTTCGCGTTGCCCTCGCCCAGAAGCCGCGCCACGCGCTTGCCGTCGGCGGCGGTGCCGTCGATCGGCGGCGCGATGCCGTACTGGCGCAGCTTTTCGCGTGCGGCCGGCCCGATCCAGTCGGTCGACCAGGGCGGCGAAAGCTGGTTCTCGAGCCTGAGTTTCTCGACGCCGCGCCTGCGGATCGCCGTCTCGATCTCGAACGCGATCACGGACGTTGCCGGACAGCCCGAATAGGTCGGCGTGATGGTGACGACCAGCGTGTCGTCCTCGAACGCCACATCGCGGACGATGCCCAGATCGACCACCGACACGACCGGGATTTCCGGGTCCGGCACCTCGGCAAGCCAGCCCATCACATCGTCGCGGCTCGGCAGCGTCTCACCAGCTTGCATCGGGATAGGCTCGCGGCAGGAACTGCATGGCGGCGAGGATATGGCCCAGATGCTCGGTGTGCTGGCCCTTGCGCCCGCCCTTGTGAACGAAGTCGCTCTCCGGGATCGCCAGCGTCGCCTCGGCCAGAACCTCGCCGACGAGCGCGTCCCAGCCCGGCTTCATCGCCGCCGGATCGGGCGCGATGCCCGCCTCGGCCAGTTCGTCGTCGACCGCATCGGCCACGAACATCTCGCCCGTATAAGTCCAGTGATGGCCAAGCGCGTCCTGCATCCGCCGGTGGCTTTCGTCGGTGCCGTCACCCAGCCGGATCACCAGATCGGACGAGCGTTCCAGATGATAGGCCGCCTCGCGCTCGGCCTTGCGGGCGATCTCGGCGACGCGCCCCTCGGTCGAGTTTTCCGAAAGCCATTTGAGCATCAGGTGATGCCAGGCATCGAACAGGAACTGGCGCATCAGCGTCTGGCCGAAATCGCCGTTCGGACGCTCGACCAGCAGCACATTGCGGAAATCGAAGGCATCGCGCCTGTAGGCGAGATCATCGGCCGTCCGGCCTTCGCCCTCGATCTCGCCGGCAAGACCGAGCCACATCTGCGTCTGGCCGATCAGGTCGAGCGCGGTGTTGGCGAGCGCGATGTCCTCTTCCAGCACCGGCGCATGGCCGCACCATTCGGACACGCGATGCCCCAGGATCAGCGTGTTGTCGCCCATGCGCAGCGCGAATTCGACAAGCGCGCTCATCACATGTGCCCCACTTCGTCCGGGATGTCGTAGAAGGTCGGGTGCCGGTAGATCTTCGACTTGGACGGCTCGAACATCGGGCCCTTGTCGGACGGCACGCTCGCGGTGATCTGGCTCGACGGCACCACCCAGATGCTCACCCCCTCATTGCGGCGGGTGTAGACGTCGCGGGCGTTCTTGATCGCCATCTCGGCATCGGGCGCGTGCAGCGAGCCGACATGGCGGTGGTTCAGGCCGTGCTGGCCGCGAATGAAGATTTCCCAGAGGGGCCATTGAGAGGACATCGCGATTACTCCGCTGCCATGCGCTGTGCGGCGCGCTTGTTTGCATGGGCGACCAGACCGTCACGGAACCAGGCGCCGTCTTCCCAGGCGGTGCGGCGCGCGGCCATGCGGTCGGCATTGCACGGGCCGTTGCCGGCGAGAACGTCATAGAACTCCTGCCAGTCCGGCTCGGAGAAGTCGTAGCCGCCCTTCTCCTCGTTCCATGTCAGGTTCTCGTCGGGCACGGTCAGGCCCAGATATTCGGCCTGCGGCACCGTCTGGTCGACGAATTTCTGGCGCAGCTCGTCATTGGTGCTGACCTTGATCTTCCAGGCCATGGACTGGGCCGAGTGGACACTGTCCTTGTCGGAGGGGCCGAACATCATCAGCGAAGGATACCAGAAGCGGTCGAGCGCATCCTGGGCCATGCGGCGCTGCTCGGGCGTGCCGGACGCCATCTTCATCATGATCGAGTAGCCCTGGCGCTGATGGAAGCTCTCTTCCTTGCAGATGCGCACCATGGCCCGCGAATAGGGTCCGTAGGAGGTCCGCTGCAGCGCCACCTGGTTCATGATCGCCGCGCCGTCGACCAGCCAGCCGACCGCGCCGATATCGGCCCAGGTCAGCGTCGGATAGTTGAAGATGGAGGAGTATTTCGCCTTGCCGGCGTGAAGCTGCTCGGTCATCTCGTCGCGGCTGATGCCCAGCGTCTCGGCCGCGCAATAAAGGTAGAGGCCGTGGCCGGCCTCGTCCTGCACCTTGGCGAGCAGGATCGCCTTGCGCTCAAGGGTCGGCGCGCGGGTGATCCAGTTGCCCTCGGGCAATTGCCCGACGATCTCCGAGTGCGCGTGCTGGCCGATCTGGCGGATCAGGGTCTTGCGGTAGCCCTCGGGCATCCAGTCCTGAGGTTCGATCTTCTCGCCGCGATCGATCCGGTCCTGAAAGGCCCGCTCCTGCTCGTCCATCTCCTCGCGGGTCTTCATCGTCCCGGTGGACTTCACCATCTGGGCATACATGCGCCATCTCCTCCACTTCGGCTCCACCGGCGTGCACATCCGGTGGAATTAATTAACCGATCGGTCGGTTTATAAACCATTCGCGCCGATTTGCAAAGCCCCCCGCAACTCATCCCTGTGGCTAACTGCCGGGCCGGTATTCGGCGAACCCGATGCCCCGCTCCGCGCAGGCGACGATCGCCGCGCTCGGACGCCAGACGATCGGGTCCTCCGTTTCAAGAGCGCGCAGATCGGCCAGGATCGCATCAACGGCGAGCGTGTCGGCATGGTGCATCAGCCCGCCGCGCCAGCGCGGAAAGCCGTAACCGAACACCGTCACCAGATCGATGTCGGCGGCCGACTGCGCGATCCCCTCGGCCAGAATGTCGGCCGCTTCGTTGATCATCGCCAGCAAAAGGCGCCGCTCGATGTCCTCGCTGGTGAAGTCGCGCCGGGCGACCTTGGCGAAATGGGCTTCCTCGGCGACAAGATCCTCGACCAGCGGGTCTTCCACCTTGCCGCCGCCGCCCGGATAGCGATACCAGCCGACGCCGGTCTTCTTGCCAAGGCGACCTTCATGCACCATGCGGTCGGCGATCGGAATATAGCGCCGGTTCGGATCGCGCGTTTCGGCCTGGCGCTTGCGGTTGGCATAGGCGATGTCGAGCCCGGACAGATCCTGTGCCTCGTAGGGCCCCATCGCATAGCCGAACGCGACCATCGCCTCGTCGATCTGCCACGGGGTCGCCCCGTCCATCAGCAAGGTATCGGCGGCCTCGCGGTAGCGCGCGAGAATCCGGTTGCCAATGAACCCGTCGCAGACGCCCGAGAGCACCGGCACCTTGCGCAGCCTCCTAGCCAGATCGAACCCGGTGGCGAGCGCGGCATGCGAGGTCGCCGCGCCTTGCACGATTTCCAGAAGCTTCATGATGTGGGCGGGTGCGAAGAAGTGCAGGCCCACCAGCCGCGACGGCGACTTCAGCGTCGCGGCGATCTCGTCCAGGTCCAGATAGGAGGTGTTGGTGGCGAGCACCGCGTGGGTCGGCAGCGCCTCTTCCAGCGCGGAAAAGACCACCTTCTTGACCTCCATGCTCTCGAACGCCGCCTCGATGGCGAGATCGGCCGACGCGCCGTCGGCATAGTCGGTCGAAATGGTCAGCGCCGCCTCGATCCGGGCGCGCTTGTCCTCGCCCAGAAGCCCGCGCGCCGCGCTCGCCTCCATGATACTTGCGACGTGGGCGCGGGCGCGCTCGGCCCCGTCCGCGTCGGTCTCGATAACCGTCACCGCGATTCCGGCCAAAAGCAGCGCATAGGCGATGCCCGCGCCCATCGTGCCACCGCCGACGACTATCGCGCTTTCGATGCGTTGTGCTTCGGCGTCGAGCCAGTCGGGCGCCTTGGCGGCCCGTTCGGCAAAGAAGATGTGGCGCAGCGCGCGCGCCTGATCGGTCGTCCGCAGCGCGATGAAGGTCTCACGCTCCTGTCGCAGCGCCCCGGCGAACGGTTCGGAGACCGAAAGGGCCACCAGATCGATCGCCTTTTCCGGCGCGACCTGGCCGCGCATGCGCCTGGCGACGCTGGCGCGCGCCTTGTCGATGGCCATCTCGTCGGGTTCGGGCCCGTCCAGCGAGGACAGTGCGGACCGGGCGGCCAGTTCGGCCGCGTCGAGCGCCAGCGCGTGAGCGACCGGATCGTCGGCGACCGCGTCCACGAGACCCATCTCGTAGGCATCGTCGGCGGTCACCGGCTTGCCGGTCGCGATCATGTCGACCGCCGCGGCAAGCCCGACAAGGCGCGGCAGGCGCTGGGTGCCGCCCGCGCCCGGCACGACGCCCAGCGTCACTTCTGGCAGGCCGATGCGCGTGCCCGGGGCGGCGATGCGGTACCGGCAGGCGAGCATCAGTTCGGCGCCGCCTCCGAGCGCCACGCCATGCGCCGCCGCAATCCACGGTACCGGGCACGCCTCGATCGCATCGAGCACGTCCGGAAGATGCGGCGGCACCGGCTCGCCGTCGAATTCCCTTGCATCGCCCCCGGCCGCGAAGGCCCGCCCCTGCCCCGACACGACGATCCGGTCGAGCCCGGCCTCGGCTTCGGCCCAACGGACCGCCTCGAGCAATCCGCGGCGCACCGCCAGCCCCATCGCATTGACCGGTGGATTGGCGAGTTCGACCAATCCGGCGTTTCCTTCACGCCTGAACGTAACCGTCATTGTTCTTTCCTTGTCGATCCGCGGCCCGGACAGGCCGCCGACTATTGCAGGAACCCGCGCTCCCTGATCACGGCGACCAGTTCGTCATGGGTCTCGGCGAGCGACTTGCCACTGGTGTCGATGTGGGACAAGGCCCGCCCGTAGAGCGTTTCCCGGCTCGTCAGGATCGACTTGAGCTGATCCATCGCCTCCGGATTGCCGGCCATCGGCCGCGTGTCGCCCTGGGCGAGCACGCGTTCCATGTGATCCTCGGGCGTCGCCTTCAGCCAGACCGTGTGGAAATGGTTGAGCAGCATCGCATAGGTCTGCGGATCGGACACGATGCCGCCCGCAACCGCCAGGATCATCGCGTCATGGGTTGCAACGACCCGTTCGAGCGCCTGCGATTCGAGCTTGCGATAGCCCTCCTGGCCGTAGAAGGCGACAAGCTCGTTGATCGGCATTCCGCTCTGCTCCTCGATCTCGCGGTTGAGTTCAACGAACGGCACGCCCAGCGTCGCCCCGGCCATGGCGCCGAGGGTCGACTTGCCAGCCCCGCGCATCCCGATCAGACAGACGCGCTGCGCCCGCATGTCCGCCTCGGTATCGGGGGCGAGCAGGTCAAGAACCTCCTGGCGCGTCTGGTAGCCGGCCCTGCGGAACAGGTTGGTGACGCGCATCGTGTCCGACGACCAGGGATCCTCGGCGCACACGAACCATTCGATCCGGTAGTCGAGCGCGATCGCCACTTTCTGGAGAAGGCCGATGGAGATGTTGCCCTCGCCCGATTCGAGCTGCGCCAGATAGCGCGGCGAGACGCCGGAAATGTCCGACAGCACGCGGCGCGGAATGCCCTTGAGCTCGCGTGCCCTGCGCACCCGCTCACCCACCCGCTTCATCAGGGCGCCGACCATGATCTCGGTCTGGCTTTCGCCGCCGGTCTGCTGGGCCACGCCCTTGAAGTTCGTTATTTCGCTCACTGCGGGCATCACCCGATCGCAATGTGTACAATAGTGCACAACATAACCGAGCCGAACCATTTCGCAATGGCCGCCGGAGCGGGCAGGCGCAAGACGGTTACTCGGCCGCCACCGGCCTGAGATGCGCTTCAACGAGCGCCCGTATGTCCTTGGGCGGCGGCGATTTTCGGAACTGGTCGGCAACGATGAACACGCACACGAAATCGCCCGAGAAGGACGGCTTGCCGCCCTGGCTCGCCTCGACGCGGAACCCGATCGAGGTTTCGCCAAGCCTGGTCGGCCAGACCCGGCAAATCAGCCGGTGGCGCGGCGTCACCGGCGAGCGGAAATCGAGCGCCATGTGCACGAACGGCGTGCCGACGTTCCGGTCGATCTCCATCTGGTACCAGCCATCGCCCAGATGATGCTCCCACCAGGCGTTGATGGCGTCGAGCGCGAACATGGGCAGCCGGCCCGTATAGGCGATCCGCGCCGGATCGCAGTCGCCCCACGTCACCCTGATCTCGTGCTCGAATACCGCACCGGCCATGCCGCAACCCCTCGTTCGTCACTGTTGCGGCGTTCATGCCCTAATAGGTTTCGACATGATAGCGGCCATCTTCGCGCATGGTGTCGCGGACGTTGGTCCATACGAGTCCGGACCCGCGCGCAATGTCCGACAGCGCCTCCTCGACGCCGTGCTCCATCGCCTTGAGCCCGCAGACATAGATGTAGCCGTTCGGGTTCTGCATGAGCGCGGCGACCTCGCCGGCGTTCTCGCGCAGCTTGTCCTGCACATAGTTCTTGGACTGATCGGCGACGCGCGAGAAGGCGAACACCTTCTTCATGAAGGTCTCGGGCACCTTCTTGAGCGGACCGAAATAGGGCAGATCGTCGGCGCTGCGCGCGCCGAAATAGAGCGACAGCGAGCCCTTCAGCGTCGGATAGGCGCGCTGGCGGCGCATGGTGAAGGCACGGAACGGCGCAGAACCGGTTCCGGTGCAGATCATCATCAGATGCGCGTTCGGGTCGGACGGCAAAAGGAAGGTCGAGCCGAACGGCCCGGTCACCCTTACCTTATCGCCGGGTTTGAGATCGCAGACATAGTTCGAGCAGATCCCGTTCGGCTCGCGCTTCACGGTCAGCGACAGATTGTTGTAGTTGGGCCGCTCGCCGTCGCGCGGGCTCGAGACAGAGTAGAGCCGCGGCAGATGCGCCTCGCCCTTGTCGGTCTCGCCCGGCGCGATGATGCCGATCGACTGGCCTTCCAGCACGGGAAAAGGCGTGCCGCCGAAGTCGAGGATGATGTGGCGCACATCGCTGTCGCCGTCCTCGCTGGTCAGCCGGAAATTGCCGGTGACGGTGGCCTCGGCCGGTTTGGCGAGATTATAGAGGTTCACAGAGGGTTTGGCCGCGCTTGCGGGCGCCTTGGCCTTGCCGCCGGCACCCTGGTGCGCCTCGGCGAGCAGCGCGGCGATCGCATCGTCGAACGCCTCGATCGCGGTGTCCGCGCCGTTGCCGTCGGCCGGTATGTCTTCCTGTTCGGGCAGTTCGGACCAGCCGAACTGTTCCTCCAGCGAATAGGGCGTGGTGACCACCCGCCATTCGTCGATCGAGCCTGTCGGGCACACCGGGATGCAGTCCATGCAGAAATTGCACTGGGCGGCGTCGACGACGACATTGTTGTCGTCATGGGTGATCGCGCCGATCGGGCACGTCATCTCGCAGGTATAGCACCGGATGCAGATTTCCGGATCGATCAGGTGCTGCTTGATCGGTGTGTTCATGCCGCCAGTCCATGGCCCTGTTCGATCAGCGCGAGCCTGCCGTAGAGTTCGGCATACAACAGGCACGGGCCGTTGCAGTCCTTGCAGCCAAGGCACCCCTTGATGACTGCTCCGCAGCGCTCGGCGGTCTCGGGCTTCCTGGCACTCCTGCTGATATCCATCGATGCCTCCCGTTCTGAGCGAGAAGGCCGGGGCCGCCAATGGCCCGCCGGCCGATCCCGGTCGATCCGGTCAAGCCATGTGCAGCTTGACGTACTCGAAGTCGCCCGGTTTGTTGTCGATGCCCACCTTGGGCGGCGCGATCCAACTTGCGAACTTGCCCGGCTCGTAGACCGGCACCATCAGCGACTGGATGAAGTCGCCGTCGGCCTTGGTCGGCAGCCAGTTGGGTATGCCCGCATCATATTCGGCGCCCGAGACGAGTTTGCCATCGGGATCGAACAGCTTGTCGGCGAACACCCCGATCTTCCGGTTGAACGCCTCGTGCGGCAGCTTCATCTGGAAATCGATGCCGGCCTTCTCGATGATCTTGTTCCAGCGGCCGACGCCGCCCGACGCATCGCGCGTGTAGTCGTCGCGCAGGCGCATGTTGATCGCCTGCAGCGCCGGCACATCCTTGCGCACGAGCTTGCCGTCCTCGAAGTCCCAGACCTCGTAGGTCTCGCCGTGAAGCTTGTGGTCGTCCTCGAGCCGGTGCTCCATGTACCGGCCCTTGATGCCGGCGTTGAAGGCGTTGGCCGCATTGGTCGACACTTCCTGTCCGAACAGGTCCAGCGAAAGCGTATAGTGCAGGTTCAGCTTCTTCTGGATCGTCGGCAGGTCGATCACGCCGAGCGCCCGGATCGCGTCCGTATCGTAGGGGTCCTCGATGCCGGCCTTGTTCATCGCCTCGCAGGTCGCCTGGATCGTCCGGCCGACGCCGGTCTCGCCGACGAACATGTGGTGGGCTTCCTCGGTCAGCATGAAGCGGCAGGTCCGCGACAGCGGGTCGAAGCCCGACTGCGCCAGCGATTCAAGCTGCATCTTGCCGTCGCGATCGGTGAAGTAGGTGAACATGAAGAAGGAAAGCCAGTCCGGCGTTTCCTCGTTGAAGGCGCCCAGCATGCGCGGCGCTTCCTCCGAGCCCGACGAGCGGCGCAGCAGGTCGTCGGCTTCCTCGCGACCGTCGCGGCCGAAATACTTGTGCAGCAGATAGACCATCGCCCATAAATGACGGCCCTCCTCGACATTGACCTGGAACAGGTTGCGCATGTCGTAGAGCGAGGGCGCGGTCTTGCCCAGGAACCGTTGCTGCTCGACCGAGGCCGGCTCGGTGTCGCCCTGGATGACGATAAGCCGCCGCAGCATGGCGCGGTATTCGCCCGGCACTTCCTGCCAGGCCGCCTCGCCCGCATGTTCGCCGCACGGGATCGTGCGGTCCTCGACCTGCGGCGCCAAAAGCACGCCCCAGCGATATTCGGGCATCTTCACATAGTCGAACTTTGCCCAGCCCTTCGGATCGACCGAGACCGCGGTGCGCAGATAGACCAGCGACTGCTGGAAATTGTCCGGGATCAGATCGTTCCACCAGTTGATGTAGCCCGGATGCCATTTCTCCAGCGCCTTGAGCACGCGCTTGTCGGACGAAAGGCCGACATTGTTGGGGATTTGCGTGTCATAGCTGACATTGATCAGATCGAGCATGTGCCTGTTTCCTCCGGGTTGCGCCTTGGCGCCGATGATCGCGCGTCAGACGCGCTGCATGTTGTATTGCCCGCGCACGCCGGTTCCGTAGCGTTGCAGGGCGCCGTCCTCGCCGACGGCATTGGGCCGCTGGAAGATCCAGTTCTGCCAGGCGGTGAGCCGGCCGAAGATACGCGTTTCCATGGTCTCGGGGCCGGCAAAGCGCAGATTGGCCTCCATGCCGGTCAGCGCGTCGGGCGAGAAGCTGGCGCGTTCCTCAAGGAAGATGCGCACCTCGTCCTCCCAGTCGACATCGTCGAATGCGTAGGTGATCAGGCCCAGTTCGTTGGCGTCGAACGCCTCCAGCGTCTCGCCGATCTGCTCACGCGCCGCCTCGACCCGCTCGGGCTCGCCCAGAAAGCGTGTTTCCAACCGCGTCAGATCGTTCGCCATCGGGAACGGGCCGAAATTGGCCGGCGACAGGGTGATCGCCGCGACAGGCCGGTTGTCGCCCTCGAAATCGCCTTCCATCATGTAGGTCCGGTCGACCGCGAACAGCACCTCGGCCAGCATGCCGGCAAAGCACGAGCCGTTCTCGACGAAGGCGACCAGCGAGCGCGACGTCACGTCGATGCGCTTCATCACCCGCTTCCAGTACTGGACGATCTCGTTGGCGAGCCAGTGATCGGCATTGTCGAAAAGCACCCGCTCCTCGGCCAGGACCTTTTCGGCGTCGCCCTGGCTGCGGAAGACGAGAAGACCGAGCTTCATCTCGTTGAGCCGCAGATGCAGGATCGCATCGTCCAGTTCGCGCGCAAGGCGCAGGAAGTAGCTCTGGTCGCCGAGCGCTGTCAGCGCGTCCGCGTCGGCCGGTGCCTCGCCGTCCGGCCCGTGAATGGTGATCGTCGCCCGGCCCCCGTCGCGCTCGACGGCGACCTCGACCAGCGAATAGGTGACCGAACCGTCCTCGGCGATGGTCCGGGAAAGTGGATTGAGCGCGATGCCCTTTTCGGGGGCGTTCTTGGTCGAGGCGTCGGCGAACTCGCGCGCGCGCTGCTGCACCGTGTCGGCGAACTTCGAGTTCGGCACGACCTCGTCGACCAGGCGCCATTCGGTGGCGCGTCGGCCCTTCACGCCCTCCTCGATCGAGCAGAACACATCGGCCAGATCGCGGCGCACCTTCCGCTTGTCGGTCACGCGCGTCAGCCCGCCCGTGCCCGGCAGGACGGCGAGCAGCGGCACCTCGGGCAGCGCCACCGACGAGGTGGAATCGTCGGTCAGCATGATGTGGTTGCAGGCAAGCGCCAGCTCGTAGCCGCCGCCGGCGCAGGCGCCCTTCACCGCAGCGATGTATTTCTGGCCGGAGTCCGCCTCGGCCGCCTCGAACGTGTTGCGCGTCTCGTTGGTGAACTTGCAGAAGTTGACCTTGTGGGCGTGCTCGGCACCGCCCAGCATGCGGATGTTTGCGCCGGCGCAGAACACATTGTCCTTGCCCGACTGCATGACGACGACCTTCACCTCGGGGTGCTCGAAGCGCATCCGCTGGACGACGTCGGCCAGTTCGATGTCGACGCCAAGATCGTAGGAATTGAGCTTGAGCTGATAGCCGTCGAACAGCCCGCCATCCTCGTCGACATCCATGTAGAGGTTCGCGATGTCGCCGTCATACTCGACCCGCCAGTGACGGTATCGGGACGGATCGGTCCGGAAATCGATGATGTCGGCCACATCAGCCTCCCACATGCGTTATGATGCGTCTTATCGCCAGTTCAGTGGACTGTAAACTCGGAAAATGCATAATAATGCAGATATCTTTCGTCTATACGATCAAAATCTTGCATTATAATGCATTTTCACGGAGCTTCGTGATCCGGCAGCGGCACGCGCCCAGCCGGTCGCCAACCCATGCGACACGTACTCCGCAAAGGTTGGCCGCGCCGCCGCTGGCGGCCTCGTCCAGATGCGCCGCCGCGATCGCGCACAGCCGCAGAGCGGCGCGCGGCTTTTCCATCGCCAGCTTGAGTTCTGCGTTGGCAAGCTGGATCAGCGCCTGCACGAAGCGGTGCTCGGCAGAGTTGGGCGGACACGCCATCCAGACGGCCTCCCAGACCTCGTGCGCCTCCCAGAAATAGCCGTTCTCGAAGAAGGCCATGCCGGCGGTGAATGCCGGCGATGCGGCCAGTTCATCGGCGTCCATGCCTAGCTTGACCGTCGCCCGCACCTCGTCCCAGCGGCCCTCGTCATGCCGCGGCGTTCGTCCGGGCACATAGGCGTAGGGCGGCAGCGGCACCCGCATCAGGCGGCCTCGACCTCGGCCGCCTCGATCCGCTCGAGCCGGGCGGCGAACTCGGCGATCGCGGCGAGCGTCGCGTCCGGCTGGTCCTGATGCGGCGCGTGCCGGCAATCGTCGAGGATCACCGTGTCGACCGGCGAATAGGCGCGGCTTTCCAGCTCCTCGATCTGGGCGAGCGTGCCGTACTGGTCCTGCCGCCCCTGGATGGCGAGCGCCGGAATGCGCAGATAGTCGATCACCTCGGCGACGTTCCAGGCCGCAAAGGCCGGATCGAGCCAGGCATCGTTCCAGCCCCTGAACGTATGGTCGGGATCGCGGTGGTGCCGGGCCATCCGTTCGCGCAGATCGCCCGTCTCGTAGAGGTCCTTCGCCCGCGCGATCTCGGCCAGCCCCATATCCTCGGTGAAGAAATGCGGCGCCATCAGGACGATGCCGCGCACCCGGAAATCCTCGACGCCGCCGGCATAGATGGCGGCGATCGTCGCCCCGTCCGAATGGCCCAGCAGGATGCCGCGCCGGAAGCCGATCGCATCGAGCACCTGCGGCAGGACGTCGACCGCCTCGCGCGTCATGTAGTCGAGCGGACGCGGCAGATCGGCCGGATCGGACTGGCCGTAGCCGGCGCGCGAAGAGGCGAAAACGCCCATGCCCGTCGCCTCGGCGATCTTTTCCGGAAAGTCGCGCCACAGCCCGGCGCTGCCCAGCCCCTCGTGCAGCATCACGATCGTCGGCGCCTCGGTCGGCGCCGGTCCGAAACAGCGATATTCGAGCCGCTTGCCGCCTGCCGTCAGAAAGCCTTCGGCCTGCCAGTGGGCCATCACGCCACCTCCCTGAGCTTGAACCGCTGAATCTTGCCGGTCGCGGTCTTGGGCAGATCGTCGACCATCTCGATCCAGCGCGGATATTTCCACTTGCCGATCTTGTCCTGGACGAAGGTCTTCAGTTCCTCGGGATCGCAGCCGGCCTGCGCCGACTTCAGGACGATGAAGGCCTTGGGCTTTTCCAGCCCGTCCGCGTCACGCTTGGCGACCACGGCGGCTTCCAGCACGGCGGGGTGGGAGACGAGCGCCTGCTCCACCTCGAACGGCGACACCCAGATGCCCGAGACCTTGAACATGTCGTCGGTGCGCCCGCAATAGACGTAGCGCCCCTCGGCGGTCAGCTCGTACTTGTCGCCGGTGCGCGTCCAGTGACCCTCGAAGGTCGACCGCGTCTTGTCGCGCTGGTTCCAGTAGCCGTCCGCGGACGAGGCGCCGCGCACAAGCAGTTCGCCGACCGCGCCGACCCCGACATCGGCGCCATGCTCGTCGACCAGCCGCACCTCGTAGCCCGGCACCGGCACGCCCGACGTGCCGTAGACGACGTCGCCCGGACGATTGGACAGGAAGATGTGCAGCATCTCGGTCGAACCGACCCCGTCCATGATGTCGACACCCCAGATCGCCCGCCACTTGCGCCCGACCTCCTCGGGCAGCGCCTCGCCCGCCGAGATGCAGGTCGAAAGCGGCGCGTCGGGATGGGCGCCCTCGCTCTCCCATTTGTGCACCAGCGCCGCATAAAGCGTCGGCACCCCGCAGAAAACGGTCGGCCTCTGGTCGGCGAGAATCTGCGTGACGCTGTCGGGCGTCGGCCGGCCATTGTAGAGCAGCGTCGTCGCGCCCACGGCCATCGGAAAGGTCATCGCGTTGCCGAGCCCATAGGCAAAGAACATCTTGGCGACCGAATAGACGCTGTCATCCTCGCGCACGCCCAGCACCTGGGCGCCATAGGTGTCGGCCGTCGCCTTCAGGCTCGCATGAACGTGGCGCACGCCTTTGGGCTGGCCGGTCGAGCCGGACGAATAGAGCCAGAAGGCGATCTCGTCGTCGCAGACGGTCACCGGTTCGGACGGTTCGGCGCCTTCCATGAACGCGTCGAACGTGCGCGCGCCCTCGGGCGCGGTGTCGCCGATGACGATCACCTCGCGGATGAACGGGTTGAGCGGCAGCGCCGGGGCGATGGTCTCGTAGAGTTCACTGGCAACGAAAAGCGCCGAAGCGCGGCTGTCATGGAAGATCGCGTCATAGACCGAGGTCGACAGGAGCGTGTTCAGCGGGATCGGCACGATGCCGGCCTTCAGTGCGCCCCAGAAAATGACCGGGAACTCGATCTGGTCGAGCACGAGCATGATGGCGCGTTCCTCGCGCCTGAGCCCGGCGTTCAGACATGCCGAGGCGAAGCGCGCCGAACGGTCGGACAGCTCGCCATAGCTGATCGCGCGCCCAGCGCCGAACGTCTCGCGGAAGGCTGTCTTGTCCGCCCTGCCCTCGGCGATGTGCCGGTCGACGAACCAGACGGCCGCATTGCCCGAACCGTCGTTGGCCGGCTCTGCATTGTCGTTGGCTGACATCGCGCTTCCTCCCTGCCCGATGATGGTCTTCTTTGTGGTCCGGCCCTTGACCTACGGCTTGCCGGTGAACTCGATCGCGCCGTCCGGCAGCAGGTAGAGCACATAGGCCTCGCCCCCGCTGACCGTCGGATGATGCTCGCTCCCCGGCCCGTAGACGTACCAGCCCGGGGGAAACTCATCGAAGCGCGGGCTTCCCTCGATCGGAAACACCGCGCCGATCTCGCCATTGGTGTGCACATGGTGCGGCCCGCGCACGTCCTTCATGCGCACGACGTCGACGCTGAACCGGCCCGCCTCGCCACCCGGCTTGACCGCGCGGCCGAACTTGATGCCGCCGGCCTCACGCGCCATCAGCCAGCCTTCCGCCTCGCCCTTGGCGCACAGATCGGCAAGACGCTTGAAGTCATCGCCATCGGCCGGGAAAACCGCGTTCAGATGGGCGGCCAGCGCATCGTCCAGGGGACGGTCGCCAATCGCGCCCGCGACCTTGCCCACAAGCTGGTTGAAGCTTTGTGCCGACATCAGCGCCTCCCCGAACGCACCGGCCTCGCTGCGCCGAAGATTTGCACAATAATGCACAACACGCAAGCCAATTTTGCACTTTGATGCATCAATGCGGGCATGCGCCAGCGCGCGGCAGAAGCCGCGCCGTCGTCAGCTGATCAGGAACAGCGTGATGGCCGGGAACGCCGCCAGAATGATCACCCGGACGATGTCGGACGCCACGAACCACATCACGGCCCGGTAGGTCGCGGTTATCGGCGTGCCCCGGTCCATCGAATTGATGATGAACAGGTTCATGCCGACAGGCGGCGTGATCAGCCCGACCTCGACGACGATCAGCACCATGATGCCGAACCAGATCGCCACCTGCTCCGGCGTCAGCCCGAAATCGAGGCCCGAGATCACCGGAAAGAAGATCGGGATGGTCAGCAGGATCATCGACAGGCTGTCCATGACGCAGCCGAACACCAGGTACAACGCCAGGATGATGGCGAGCACCAGCCAGGGCGAGAATCCCTGCTCGACGACGAACGCGGAAAGCTCCTGCGGCACCTGGGTCAGCGCGAGAAAACCGTTATAGAAGCCCGCGCCCAGAACGATGAAGAAGATCATCGCCGTCGACCGCCCGGTCGAAAGAAAGCTCGCCATCAGCGTCTTGCGCGTCAGCCCGCCGTTCCACCAGGCGATCAGCCCGGTGCCGAACGCGCCCACGGCCGCGCCCTCGGTCGGCGTGAAGATGCCTGCATAGATGCCGCCGACAACGGCGAGGAAGACCAGCAGCACCGGCCAGACGTTGAAGAGCGCCCGGAACCGCTCGCCATAGGAGACGCGTTCGCGCACCCCTCCGGCCTCGGGATTGAGCCGCACATAGATGGAGATCACCAGCACGTAGCCGAGCGCCGCCATGATGCCCGGAATGACCGCGGCCAGGAAAAGTTTGGCGATGTTCTGCTCGGTCAGGATCGCGTAGATGACAAGCACGATCGAGGGCGGGATCAGGATGCCGAGTGTGCCGCCGGCGGCGAGCGTCGCGGTCGAGAACCCGCCCGCATAGCCGTACTTGCGCAGTTCGGGCAGCGCGACCCGGCCCATCGTGGCGGCGGTGGCGAGCGAGGAACCGCAGATCGCGCCGAAACCGGCGCAGGCGCCGACCGCAGCCATGGCGATGCCGCCGCGCCTGTGGCCGATCCACGCCTCGGCCGCCTTGAAAAGGGCCTGCGACATGCCGCCGAGCGTCGCGAAATAGCCCATCAGCAGGAACATCGGCACGATCGAAAGCGAGTAGCTGGAGAACGTCGTGAACGTCTCGGTCTTCAGCCGCGCCATCGCCATGAAGGTGCTGCCGTTGATCAGCCACAGCCCGACGAATCCGGTCGTGAACATGGCCAGCCCGATCGGCACGCGCATGAAGATCAACGCCAGCAGCGCCGGAAAGGACAGGATCCCGATCTCGAAATTGCTCAATGCTCCGCCCCCATGTCATCGGCAATGAGCTCGCGGCCGGTGAAGGCTTCGGCGGTCCGGATCAGCGCCATGTAAACGGCCACCGCCGCCGCGATCGTGGCGCCGACGAGGCTGAGGGCGTAGGCCCACCAGATCGGGAACTGCAGAAGGAACGTCGTCTGGCCCGACCGGATGCGGCCGTCCATGCCCTCCTTGAGCTGGATCGCGATCACCACGAGGACCAGCGCGAACAGGATCTCGATGATCATGCGCAGCACCTGCTGGGCGCGCATCGGCATCCAGTCGGTGAAGATCGACACCACCGCGTGGCCCGAGGTGATCTGGCAGTAGGGAAGAAACGAGAAGATCGCGAAGGCGATGCCCGCCTCGACGAGTTCGAAGTCGCCGTTGACCGGACCGACGCCCAGATCGAGCAGCCAGTCGGCAAGGCCGGGGAGCGTCGACTGCATCATGTCCGCATGCAGGAAGCCGTTCAGCGCGCGGCCGGCGATCGAAACGCAGACCATCACGATCAGGGCCGACAGGACGATGCCGCCCACCACCGCCATCAGGCGGGAAAGGCCGAAGAAAAAGCGATACATGACCGACTGCCCCCGTGACGGCGAACGTGTGTGCCGCGGCGGTCGTCAGACCGCCGCGGCACGTTGTGCAGACTGTGTCAGTTGCTGCCTTCGTAGGCGTCCATCAGCGAGCGCGCCTGATCGATCAGGGCCTGACCGTCGATGCCCTTCTCGTTCATTTCGGAGACCCAGGCCTCGTAGATCGGCTCGGACCGTTCGCGCCAGACGCTGACCTGGTCTTCACCCACCGTGATGATGTTGTTGCCCAGGTCGACCGCCACCTGACGCGCCGGACCGTCGGCGTCGGCCTGCGTGCCGCCGGCGAAGACCGAGAAGTCGTGACCCGAATTCTCGTCGATCACCGCCTTCAGATCGTCGGGCAGGCTCTCGTAGCGGTCCTTGTTCATGGCCAGCACGAAGGTCACGTTGTAAAGGCCGGTGCCTTCGAACTCGGTGTGGTTCTCGACCAGTTCGGGCACGCGCAACGCCGTGGTGACTTCCCACGGAATGGTCGTGCCGTCGATCACGCCCTTCGACAGCGCTTCGGAAACCGCCGGCACCGGCATGCCGACCGGGGTCGCGCCGAGTTCTTCGAGCAGCGCGTTGACCTGACGGGTCGCGCCGCGGATGCGCATGCCCTGCAGATCGTCGGGCGTGCGGATCTCCTTGTTGGCGTGGAACATGCCCGGACCATGCACCCACGTGCCCAGAATGTGCACGTCGGAGAACTCGGTGTCCTTCATGTGCTCTTCGAACATCTGCCAGTAGGCGCTCGAGGCGGCACGCGCATCGGACACCATGAACGGAAGTTCGAACACCTCGGTCGAGGGGAAGCGGCCCGGCGTGTAGCCGACCACGGTCCACACCACGTCGGCGATGCCATCGATCGCCTGGTCGATCAGTTCTGGCGGCGTGCCGCCAAGCTGCATCGACGGATAGCGCTCGACCTTGATGCGGCCGTCCGATGCCTCTTCGACATTGTCGGCCCAGACATCGAGCACCAGCTTGGGCACGTTGGCCTGTGCCGGCAGGAACTGGTGCAGGCGGAGCGTGACCTCCTGCGCCATGGCCGCCGGCGCCGAAACGGCCAGCGTCGCTGCCGCCATCACGCCGGCCGCAAGTCCCAGTACAGTTCTGCGAGTTGTCATGTGGTTCCTCCCTTTCAGACACTCGAGGCGAACGGTCGCCTAAGGCAATATAGTGCCATTTATGATATATATTGCATCACAGCGCCAGCCCCATTTTTTGCACCCGTGGCCGTCCCGGCTCGCCGCCGGATGACCCCGGCCGCGCTCTCACCCTCCGCGCGGCCGTGCCGGAAACCGGTGCGAAAGCACGGCTCTGGCGCGCCTGCCATCGTTCCCGCTGGCGCGTCCGGAGCGATGGCGCAGCCGACGAAAGCATGATCGCGCGCCGATTGCAATTCATTCACCGACCGGTCGATAAACAAAATATCGCTTTCCGGCGCGGACCGTGCTAGCCCGCTTCCGACCATGGCGGGCGCCAGTCCGGCCGAGGCGCGAGATTTGACGATGCGATCCATACCGCTCACCGATCCGGACATGCGTGCGATGCGCCATGGGGCTGTCATCGACCGTCCATTTGTAACCATCAACGCCGGACTTTGACGCGACCGGCCTGACGATACGGCATATGGGGCATGAAACGCGGGGCCGAGGCAAGTCACATCGGCCGTTTCCCGCCCCGCCACGACCGCAAGGGGAGAGACCACAGACGATGGGAACGATCACCGAAGCCTTCATCTGCGCCTATGTCCGCACGCCGATCGGCCGCTATGGCGGCGCGCTGTCGCAGGTGCGCCCGGACGATCTGGGCGCCGTGCCGATCCGCGCCCTGGTCGAGCGCCACACCGGCGTGGACTGGCAGGCGGTCGACGATGTCATCTATGGCTGCGCCAACCAGGCCGGCGAGGACAACCGCAACGTGGCGCGCATGTCGGCGCTTCTGGCCGGCCTGCCCGAAACGGTGCCCGGAACGACCATGAACCGGCTGTGCGGGTCGGGCATGGACGCGGTGATCGCCGCCGCACGCGCGATCCGCGCCGGCGAAGGCGAACTCTTCATCGCAGGCGGCGTCGAATCGATGTCGCGCGCGCCCTTCGTCATGCCCAAGGCCGAAGCCGCGTTCTCGCGCGCCAATGCCGTCTACGACACCACGATCGGCTGGCGCTTCGTCAACAAGGTGCTCGAAGCGCAGTACGGCATCGATTCGATGCCCGAGACCGGTGAGAACGTTGCCGCCGAATTCGCGGTCAGCCGCGAGGAGCAGGACGCGTTCGCCCTGCGCAGCCAGAAGCGCGCAGCCGCGGCGATCGCCTCGGGCCGCTTCGCAAAGGAAATCGTCCCGGTCACCATCCCACAGCGCAAGGGCGACCCGGTCGTCGTCGACACCGACGAGCACCCGCGCGCGACGACGCTGGAAAAGCTCGCCGGCCTGCCGACGCCCTTCCGTCAGGGTGGATCGGTGACCGCCGGCAACGCCTCGGGCGTCAATGACGGCGCGGCCGCGCTGATCGTTGCTTCCGAAGCGGCGGCGGCCCGGCATGGACTGACCCCGATCGCGCGCGTCCTCGGCGGCGCCGCCGCCGGCGTTCCGCCGCGCATCATGGGCATCGGCCCCGCGCCGGCATCGCGCAAGCTGTGCGGCCGGCTGGGCATGGAGCCGTCCGAGTTCGATGTCGTCGAACTGAACGAGGCGTTCGCCTCCCAGGCGATCGCGGTGCTGCGGGAACTGTCGCTTCCGGTCGACGCGGCGCACGTCAATCCCAATGGCGGGGCGATCGCGCTCGGCCATCCGCTCGGCATGTCGGGTGCGCGCATCGCCGGCACGGCCGCGCTCGAACTCGCCGAACGCAAGGGCAACCGCGCGCTGGCCACCATGTGCATCGGCGTCGGCCAGGGCATCGCGGTCGCGCTCGAGCGGGTCTGACCTGCTTGGCGTGACGTCGGCCGGCCCTCGGTCAGGCCGGCTGCTTCACCAGTTCGGTGATCTCGGCGAACGTGTCGATCCGCGAGATGTCGAAGTCGGGATCGCTCAGGTCGAGCCCGAACACGCTTTCGAGTTCCATCAGCAGATTGACCGCGGACATCGAATCGAGCGCGCCGCTGTCGAACAGCGAATCGTCGTCGCCGAATTCGGCCGGCATGCCGCGCTTGACCAGCATCGCACCGATCGTCTGGCGCAGCGCGCCCAGTTTCGCATCATCCATCACATCACTCCGAATAGACCGACCAGAAAGCGAAGACGCTCCTCGATGGGGACGATCGCCGAGGAATCGTCGACCACCTGCAGCAAGGCGAAGAAGGTGATCACCTGCGCGCGTGGCACAACGTCGTAGCGGAACCAGCCCTGATCGGGGCTGGGCGGACGCTGGAACTGCTGCGACCAGATGATCCCGACCGTCAGGATGCCCGCATACACGCAGTAGGAATAAAAGCCCTGCCAGATACGGAGCGGGTCCTCGACCGCAAGCAGCGGCAGCGCATGGAAGAAGTCGAAGAACACATTGCCGATGAAGGCGGCGCAGAAGGTGGCGAACGCCATGCGCAGGCGCGGGTTCGACCTGAAGTAGCGCCGGAACGCCGGATAGAAGAACAGGTCGACCAGCATCTCCTTGAAATAGAACAGATACCGGCCCCAGAACTCGGCGATCGTTCGCGACGAGAGCGGCCGGACCATACCGCGCGGAATGGCAAATCCCGCAACGCGGATCGCCGCGACGATGGCATGCATCGCCGCGCCCATCAGGATCACCGTCGCCAGAAAGTCGAGCGCCACCGCACCCCAGCGCACGCCGAGATGAGCGCCTTCGCCCGCCGCGGTGGCCGCGATCAGGTCGTCCAGGCGCGGAAAGCCCAGTTGCCCGAAGATCAGGCGGTTGAAGCCCCATTCCCAGATCGCAAACAGGATCGAGGCCCAGACGATCAGCTTGAGCCCTTTCAGCCGTGCAACGGCCAGATCCACGTCAGACTTGGCGCTGAACTTGTTGAAATAGGCCGGTCCCTTGATCGGCGTCGAAAAGCCCGCCCAGAACGGACGCATGAAGCCGATCTTCAGATGGCCCGGTATCGGCGTCTTGCCGCGCATGTCGAGCAGCACGTAGCCCAGAAAGAAGAAGCTCTGCGTCAGGAAGGCGAGCGCCAGCCAGAACGGCAGGAAGGCCGCGTGGTCCTGCGGCACCGCCAGGGTCGCAACGGTCAGGACCGCGCCGAGCGCCGTCATGAACAGGAGCGGCCGGTCGCTGGCGAAACCGAACGCGCGCCGGCTCTGGTTCCACATCATCGCCGCGGCGAAACCGAGGAAGGCGATGCCGAGCGGCACCAGCATCACGTCGCCGGGAAGCCCCACGCCGGTCGCCATGGCGGCGAACCCGGTCTGATCGAAATAGTCGTAGATCGGGCCAAGCTTGAACGGCCGCAGCAGGAAGTACGCCGCCCCGGTCAACGCAACCACCTGCAGCCGGTGTCTCGGCAGCGCCCAGCACAGGACCAGCGACACCGCGATCAGCGCCACATGGCTCGTCCGCAGCACCGGCACCAGCGCCAGACAGCCGATCAGCACCAGATGGATCGCCGCCTGTCCGGGCAGCGTCTGCGCCCAGGCGATGGCGCTTTCGTTCTTGTCGATGCCGAGCCACCACCGGCGCCAGGCGAGCGGATTGGGAAGCGAGGAACCTGCGCCGCCGCGGCCCGGTGTGACGACAGTGCTCATCAGGCGACCGCCCGCTCGTCCGCGCGTTCGTCGAGCATCGCGACAAGCGCCTTGCGGTCGACCTTGCCGTTGCCGCTCAGCGGCATCTCGGCAAGGTTCTCGATGCGCTCGGGAACCATGTAGGCCGGCAGCACCGACCGCAGCTTCGCGCGCACATCTTCGGGATCGAGCCCGGGCACGGCGAAGAAGCCGGCCAGTCCCTTCACCGTGTCACCGTCCATCGGCCACGTTACCGTGCCGACCATGGCCGAGCCGGCGGCCTCGCGCAGGCGCGCATCGATCTCCTCGAGTTCGATCCGGTGGCCCTTGAACTTGATCTGGTTGTCGAGCCGGCCGAGATGGTGGAACACGCCGTCGGCGTCGCGATAGCCCCGGTCCCCGGTCAGGTAGGCGGAGGTTCCGTCAAACGAAACGAACCGCTCGGCGGTCAGTTCGGGCTTGCGGAAATAGCCGTCCGCGCACTGCGTTGCGACGAGCGCGATCTCGCCGGGCGTGCCGTCCGGAACGGGCCGGCGCTTGTCGTCGACGATCAGCGCCTCGACGCCATCGATGGGCGTTCCGATGGCCACGATGCCCCGCTCGGGCGTGATCGGGCCGTTGCCCTGCCAGCGCTGGCGCAGCACGGCCACGGTGATCTCGGTGGGTCCATAGAAATTCTCGATAACCGAATTGGGCGCCGCCATCGCCCAGTCGCGCACCGCCTGCTCGGACAGCGGCTCGCCGCAGAACCAGGTCAGGCGCAGCGACGGCAGGCTGCCCGCCGTGAGGTTGCCCGCCTGACGCATCAGAGTGATGATCGAGGGCACCGAGAGCCAGGTCGTGATCTCGTGGGAGCGGATGAAGCGCGCCGGCGCGACCAGATCGAGCGGCCGCATCATGTGCAGCGCCGCGCCGCCGCTCCAGGCGGTCATCATGTTGTGGATCGAAAGGTCGAAATTGGTCTCGCACGTCTCGGCGGCGCGATCGTCGGGTCCGAGCCTGTACCAAGGTTCGATCGCGTCGAGGTAAAGACCGATCGACCGCGAGTTCACCATCACGCCCTTGGGCATGCCCGTCGTGCCGGACGTGAAGATGATGTAGGCCAGATGCTCCGGCCCGACGGCTGCCGGCTCCGTCATCGGCACGGGCGCGGGCGCGCTTGCGAGCGGGGCGAACCGGCCCGCCGGCCCGTCCGGGACAAGAACGAGATCGGGTGCGGCGCGCCGCAGTTCGGGTGACAGGCGCTTGGCGCCGGTCCCGTCGACGATCAAAGCGTCCAGTTCAAGCTGTTCGAAAAGGGCGATGAGACGCGCCTCGGGCTGGTTGAGGCCGAGCGGAACATAGGTGCCCCCAGCCCAGGCCGTGCCCAGAAACGCCGCGCAGGCCTCGATGCTGCGCGAGCCGAGAACGCCGACGCGACGCCCTTCCCCGAGGGTGGGGCGGAGTTGGCCGGCGACGTGTCGCGCCCGTTCGGCGAGGTCCGCATAGCTCAGCGAGGTCTTGCCTTCGACGAGGGCGATGCGATCGCCGTGCTGTTCGACGCTGCGAGCAAAACGACGGACAAAGTTCCAGCTCATACGCACACTCCCGGTCTTTGAAGGTCGGGCTAGCCGTACGAGCAAGTATGGACAAGTATTACTGTTTGTTAGCTTTAACAGTTACAATTGTCGCGATCGGCCGGTGAGATCGCTGTGACCGCGTTCGTTTGCGGCCCGAAACGAACTATGCAACCGCGCCCGGCCGCGCCATAATCGCGCCATGCGGGGAGGAACGCACAACGGCGCGGTGCGCAACCACGCCATCATCTGGCTTGCCGGCATCATGGTGGTCGCCCTGGCGATCAGCATCGCCGCGCTGCCGCGCCTCGAACGCACCTTCATGCTGCAGGCCGGCGAGCGCAGCGAGGCGACGCTCCGCCTCGCCGTGCAGGGGCTCGAGGGCGCGTTGCGCCGCTACGAGCCGCTGCCCGCGCTGATCGCCGAACGGCCCGTCCTGCGCGATCTTCTGCGCGATCCCGACAATGCCGACCTGCGCACCCGCATCAACGAGGAACTGCGGCAGACGGCCGACGACGTCGCCGCATCGGATGTCTATCTGATGGACCGCAGCGGGCTGACGCTGGTCGCCAGCAACCATCACAAGGAGCTGTCCTTCGTCGGCCGCAGTTTCTACTACCGGCCCTATTTCACCGAAGCGCTGGCCGGCGGCATCGGCCGCTATTTCGCCCTTGGCACCACTTCTGGCGAGCGTGGCTATTTCTTCGCCACCCCGGTGTTCGAGGGGCAGACGGTCCTCGGCGTCGTCGCGGTCAAGTTCACCGTCGACGCCTTCGAGGACGCCTGGCGCGCCGGCGACACCGACATCATCGTCAGCGACGCCAACGACGTGATCTTCATGTCGAACCGCGCCGACTGGCATTTCCGCACCCTGTCACCCCTTTCGGACCGGGCCCTCGAAGAGATCACCACCAACCGGCAGTACCCGCTCGACGAACTGCATCCGCTCGATCTGGAGCGCACGCCGATCGCCGGCCGCATCTCCCACGTCGAGATCGCGACCGACGCGGGCGCCGAGAGCTTCGTCACCAGCGCCACCCCGATCGCCGAGACCGGCTGGAACGTCGCTATCCTGACGCCGACCGCGCCGGCGCGCGCGCAGGCGCTGGCGACACTCGCCGTGCTCGTCCTCGTCATCCTGTTCGCCGGACTGATCGCGGCCGTGTTCATCCAGCGTCGGGCCCGGCTCGTCGAACGGCTCGAAGCGCAGCGCGCCACCCAGGAACTGCTGGAACGGCGCGTTGCCGAGCGCACCGCCGACCTCAACACGGCCAACAGCAAGCTGCGCGGGGAGATCGAGGAACGCAAGGCGACCGAGCAGCGCCTGCGCGCCACCCAGGCCGAACTGGTCCAGGCCGGCAAGCTCGCCGCGCTCGGCCAGATGTCGGCCGCGCTCAGCCACGAGTTCAACCAGCCGCTCGCCGCGGTGAAGACCTATGCCGACAACGCCGCCGCCTTCCTCGATCGCGGCCGCACCGAGGACGCGCGCGACAATGTCGGACGCATCTCGCAGATGGCCGACCGCATGGCCGCCATTTCCCGGCACCTGCGCAATTTCGCCCGCCGCCCGCAGCAGAAGATCGGGCCGATCCCGCTTGTCGCCGTGATCGACGACGCGCTCGGGCTGATGGCCGCGCGACTGAAGGCAGCGCGCGCCGATGTCGCCGTCGACCGGCCGGCCGACGAGATCTGGGTGATGGGCGGCCATGTCCGCCTGCAGCAGGTGATCGTCAACCTGCTCGGCAACGCGCTCGACGCCATGGACCAGTCGGACGACCGGCGCATCGCGCTTGCGATCGAGGAAGAGGAAGGCCGCTGCCGGATCATGGTGCGCGACCACGGGCCGGGCCTCGACGCCGACCTGCACGAGAAGGTGTTCGATCCCTTCTTCACCACCAAGAGCCCGGGCAAGGGGCTGGGGCTGGGCCTTTCGATCTCCTACAACATCATTCGCGATTTCGGCGGCTCGCTGTCGGCGCGCAACCATCGCGAAGGCGGCGCGGTCTTCACCGTCGATCTTGCCCGCACCGCCGCGCCCGATCAGGCCGCGCACACGCTTCAGACGGTGGCCGCCGAATGACCGGCGAAACGGTTCTGTTCGTCGACGACGAGGAGCATCTGCGGCTTGCCGCCGCGCAGTCGCTGCAACTGGCCGACCTGGACGTGACCTGCCTCGATCAGGCCGACAAGGCGCTCGCGCTGGTCGGCCGCAGCTTTCCCGGCGTCCTGGTCACCGACATCCGCATGCCCGGCATGGACGGCATCGACCTGATGCGCCGGTCGCTGGAGATCGACCCGGAATTCCCGGTGATCCTGGTGACCGGCCACGGCGATGTCGAACTCGCCGTCCAGTGCATGCGCGAGGGCGCCTACGATTTCCTCGAAAAGCCCTATGCGCCAAGCCGGCTCGTGGACACGGTCAGGCGGGCGCTCGACAAGCGCCGGCTGACGCTTGAGAACCGCGCGCTGCGCTCGCAGGTCGGCGGCCGCGACGCGATCGAGGCGCGCCTGACCGGCCGCAGCGCACAGATGGTGGCGCTGCGCCACCGCATCCGCGCGATCGCCGAAACCGAGGCGGACGTGCTGATCGTCGGCGCCACCGGCACCGGCAAGGAAGTGGCCGCGCGCGCCCTGCACCGGGCCAGCAGCCGCAGCGAACGTCCTTTCGTGCACATCAATTGCGCCGCGCTGCCCGAGGCGCTGATCGAGAGCGAACTGTTCGGCCACGAGGCCGGCGCCTTCCCCGGCGCGACGCGGGCCCGGTATGGCAAGTTCGAGCACGGGCGCGGCGGCACCGTGTTCCTCGACGAGATCGAATCGATGCCCCAGCCGATGCAGGCGAAGCTGCTGCATGTGGTCCAGGATCGCGCCATCACGCGGCTGGGCTCCAACGATCCGGTCGAGCTCGATGTCCGTTTCATCGCTGCCAGCAAGACCGATCTCGAGGCCGCGGCCGCCGCCGGCCGGTTCCGCAGCGACCTGCTCTACCGGCTGAACGTCGTCACGCTGCGCGTGCCCGACCTCACCGAGCGCCGGGAGGACGTGCCGCGCCTGTTCGTCCAGCTCGTCAACGAAGCGGCCGCCCGCTACAAGCGCCCTGCCCCGGCCATTCCCGGCGCCGTGCTCAACGCGGTCGCCGCGCGCGACTGGCCCGGCAATGTGCGCGAGCTGCGCAACGCGGCGGACCGGTTCGCGCTCGGCCTCGATCTGGACATCGGCGTCAACGGCGTCGGCGCAGGACCCGGTACGGCGCCGGTCAGTCTCGCCGAGCAACTCGCCGAGCACGAGAAGGCCCTGATCGCGGCCAGCCTCACCGCCCACGCCGGCAGCCTCAAGGAGACCTACGAGGCGCTCGGCCTTTCGCGAAAGGCGCTCTACGAGAAGATGCAGAAATACGGCCTGTCGCGCGATGCCTTTACGACGGACGAGGCCGGCGCCTGACGGGGCGGCTGCCCGTGTGTCGATTTCCGCCCACTTTGGCGGGGCGCATGTGTCGTATTCCGCCCATCGGCGCGCGGTTTTCGCACTGGCGCCGGTTTTGCCGCCCGACCGCTGTTGCGTCGCGGTGGCGCCGGGCTCAAAGCGGCGCCCATGTCCGCGTTCCGGACACGGACGGGAGGAGGCCCGTCCGGCAAACGGCCGACGCCGCCATGCGGCGGGCCGCGTATCAACAGGAGGATCTCATGAAACTGTCTCAGATGATGTCGGCTGTCGCCCTCGTCGCGCTCACCGCCACGGCGGCTGGCGCGCAGGATCGCGAAGGCTGGCCGGAGAGCTTCACGGTCGGCACCGCCAGCCAGGGCGGCACCTATTTCGCCTACGGTTCGGGCTGGGCCAACCTGGTCGCCGAGGAACTGGGCCTTTCGGGCGGCGGCGAGGTGACCGGCGGACCGATGCAGAACATGGCGCTCGTACACACGGGCGAAGCCGCATTCGGCATGACCACGATGGGACCGGCCGCCGAATCGATCGCCGGCACGAACCCGATCGCGCCGGGTCTCGAAATGACCAATGCGTGCGCGATGTTCCCGATGTACCAGACGCCGTTCTCGGTGACCGCGCTGTCCTCGTCGGGCATCGGCTCGATCGCCGACATTCCCGCCGGCGCCAAGATCGGCTTCGGCCCGGCAGGCTCGACCTCGGACACCTACTTCCCGCGCATGATGGAAACGCTCGGCGTCGAATTCGAACGGCGCAACGGCGGCTGGTCCGACCTTGGCGGCCAGCTGCAGGACGGCCTGCTCGACGTGATCGCGTTCGCCGCCGGCGTGCCGGTTCCGGCGGTCAGCCAGCTCGAGGTGCAGACCGACATCAACATCATCGAGTTCACCGAGGAAGAGCAGGCGCAGATCATGGAGGCTTTCCCGGTCTCCGAGTTCACGATCGGCGCGGACACCTACACGACGCTCGAAAGCGACGCGCGCTCGGTGTCGATGTGGAACTTCGCGATCGCCAACTGCGAACTGCCCGAAAGCTTTGTCAACGCGGTCGTTGACGTCGTCATGTCGGACAATGAGCGCATGGTGAACATCCACCGCGCCGCCGCCTCGACCGTTCCGGAGAACTGGGACAAGAACAAGGTCATGAAGTGGCATCCCGGTGCCGCCAAATGGTTCATGGAAAATGCCGGCGCCGACATTCCCGCCGACATGATCCACGGCGGCTGACCGGCTTCGGTCAGACCAGTCACGAGTTGCCGCGCCCGGACGCCGGGCGTGGTCTTCGCGCGGGATCGTGGCACACTGGCGCCCTGCGCCGCATGCATGCCGCGACCGGGAGGGGATGATGAGCGAGAAAACCGCACAAACCGACGAGGTGGTCGTTGCCGATGGGGTCGACGAAGAGCCCGTCGAAAGCAACCGCCGCCTCTATGAGGGCCGCACCTATCTCGTGATCAGCTTGTTCGCCACCGTCTACGCGGCTTTCCACATGGCGGCGCTGAACGGCCTTTCGATCTCGGAGATGACCGGCGGCGCGGTCGTCATCCCCTTCCTTCCCACCTTCCCGATGGAGACCTGGAATTTCCGGATCGTCCATATCGCCGGCGCGCTGGCGCTCGGCTTCCTTCTGTTCGGCGGCACGCGCTTTGCTTCCGATCGCAGCGAAACCAACCCGCTGTTCACCTGGGCCGCGCTGGCGCTGATGGTCCCGGCGCTGTTCGCGCTGGGAACGGCCCTGTCGTTCGCCGTCGAGATCGCCGGCGGGGTGATGTGGAACGGCATGGATGCGGGCATCCGTTTCAACGAGACCTGGCTGTTCGGCGCCCCGCTGATGACCGCGACGGTCGGCGGCATCGTCCTGTCCTGGTTCGACCGGCGCGGACGCGGCGCGGTCAACCCGCTCGATCTGGTGCTGGCGGTCTGCGGCGTCGCGGTCGCCGCCTATCTGATCACCATCTATGGCACCCTGATGCGCAACTCGACCGGCACGCCGTTCGCGCCGATCGGCATCTCCATCTCCGCCGTCGCCGGCACGCTGCTGATCATGGAACTGACCCGCCGCGTCGCCGGCATGGCGCTGGTGGTGATCTCTGCGATTTTTCTGCTCTACGTCTTCACCGGCCACTATCTGCCCGGCTTTCTGAATTCGCCGGCCATTTCCTGGCAGCGCTTCTTCTCCCAGGTCTACACCGATGCCGGCATTCTCGGCCCGACCACCGCCGTCTCGTCGACCTACATCATCCTGTTCATCATCTTCGCCGCATTCCTGCAGGCGTCCAAGGTCGGCGACTATTTCGTCAACTTCGCCTTTGCCGCCGCCGGACGGGCGCGCGGCGGACCGGCCAAGGTGGCGATCTTCGCCTCGGGCCTGATGGGCATGATCAATGGCACCAGCGCCGGCAACGTCGTCGCCACCGGATCGCTGACCATCCCGCTTATGAAGAAGGTCGGCTATCACAAGAAGACCGCCGGCGCGATCGAGGCCGCCGCCTCCACCGGCGGGCAGATCATGCCGCCGATCATGGGCGCGGGCGCCTTCATCATGGCCGAGATCACCGGCATTCCCTACACCGAGATCGCCATTGCCGCGATCATCCCGGCGGTGCTCTACTTCATCTCGATCTTCTTCATGGTCGACTTCGAGGCTGCCAAGCTCGGCATGCGCGGCATGCGCGAGGACGAACTGCCCAAATTCGCCGACATGGCCCGCCGCGCCTTCCTGTTCATCCCGATCATCATCCTGATCTACGCGCTGTTCCAGGGCTATTCGGTGATCCGCGCGGGCACGCTGGCGACCGCCGCCGCCGCCGTCGTCAGCTGGCTGACCCCGCATCGGATGGGCCTGCGCTCGATCATCAAGGCCTTCAACATCGCCGGCGTCATGTCGATCCAGATCATCGCGGTGTGCGCCTGCGCCGGCATCATCGTCGGCGTGATCTCGCTGACCGGCGTCGGCGCCCGGTTTTCCAACCTGCTTCTGGGTCTCGCCGAAGCCTCCCAGCTGCTGGCCCTCATCTTCGCGATGTGCATCGCGATCCTGCTCGGCATGGGCATGCCGACGACGGCGGCCTACGCGGTCGCCGCATCGGTGGTTGCGCCCGGTCTCGTCGAACTCGGAATCCAGCCGCTGACGGCGCATTTCTTCGTGTTCTATTTCGCCGTCGTCTCGGCGATCACGCCGCCGGTGGCGCTCGCCTCCTACGCGGCCGCGGGCGTCTCCGGTGCAAACCCGATGGAGACCTCGGTCGCCTCGTTCAAGATCGGCATTGCCGCCTTCGTCGTCCCGTTCATGTTTTTCTACAATTCTGCGCTCCTGATGGATTCGCACACGATCGAGATCATACGCGCGGTCCTGACCGCGATGCTCGGCGTGTTCCTGCTGGCGGCCGGGGTTCAGGGCTGGTTCTTCGGCAAGAAGACGGTCTGGTTCCTGCGCGTCGCGCTGATCGGCACCGCGCTGGTGCTGATCGAGGGTTCGGTGATGACCGACATCATCGGGCTTGCCATGGCCGCGCTGGTCTTCTTCGTCCAGCGCGTCCTCAAGCCGCGCGAGGGGCTCAGCATCGGCGTGCGCGGCGCCGACTGAGCGGTCTCAGGCTACGTCGGGAAACCCGCCCGCCTTCATCACCTGCCCCGGCAGCGAATGGCCGAGCGCTTCCTCGAGCCACCGCGCGGCGCCGATACAGGCCTCGAGATCGAGCCCGGTCTCGATGCCGGCCCGATCGAGCATGTAGACAAGGTCCTCTGTCGCGATGTTGCCGGTCGCCGCCGGTGCGAACGGACAGCCGCCGACCCCGCCAAGGCTTGCATCGAGCGTCGCCGCTCCCGCCTCGATCGCCGCCCACGCATTGGCGATGCCGGTGTTGCGCGTGTTGTGGAAATGACAGCGGATCGGGATCTTCGGAAACCGCGCCCGCACCGCGCCGACCCGCCTCGCCACGTCGCGCGGCGTCGCGACGCCGATCGTGTCGGCGAGCGCGATCTCGCGCGGCGCGATGGCGGCGAGCGCATCGACGATCGAAAGCAGCCGGTCGACCGGTATCTCCCCCTCGAACGGACAGCCGAAGGCGGTGCCGACCGTGACGCCCACCGGCACGGCCCCCCTGGCGCGCGCGGCGATCGTCTCGAGCTGGCCGATCGTCTCGAACGCATCCGCGCCCTGGTTGCGCTGGTTGAAGGTATCGGAGGCCATGACCGCAAAATTGACCTCGTCGACACCGGCCTGAAGCGCCCGCGAGAAGCCGCGATCGTTCAGGGCCAGCCCCACATAGGTCACATCGGCACGCGCGGGCAGGCCGGACATCACCGCCTCGGCGTCCGCCATCTGCGGGACCTTCTTGGGATTGACGAAGCTCGCCACCTCCATCCGCCGCACGCCCGCCGCGATCGCCCGGTCGATCAGCGTCAGCTTGTCCGCGGTCGACAGCAGCGTCTTCTCGTTCTGCAGGCCGTCGCGCGGCGACACTTCGACGATCTCGATGGCGGCCATCATCCTTCTCCGGCTCGGGGTGTGAACCCTGCGTTGTCTTCGACATGCGACCCCAGCCGGGCCCTGTCAACAAGCGTCGCGAAACCACTTGATCGCGCGTTGAGAATACGTATTCTCAATGCAACAGGGAGTGCCCGTCATGCCGATCCGCCATCTGAAGACCGCAAAGCCCGAGACCGAACGCGCCGAGGAGGATTCCAGGGTTCGCGCCATCGTCGAGGAAACGCTCGCCGAGATCGAGGCACGGGGCGACTCGGCGGTGCGGGACCTGTCCGAGAAGTTCGACAATTATGCCCCGCCCGCCTTCAGGCTGACCGAAAGCGAGATCGAGGCCCTCATGGCAAGGGTCTCCGAGCGCGACATGGACGACATCCGCTTCGCCCAGGCACAGGTGCGCAACTTCGCACAGGCCCAGCGCGATTCCATGCTCGACATCGAAGTCGAGACGCTGCCCGGCGTCATCCTCGGCCACAAGAACATCCCGGTCCAGTCGGTCGGCTGCTACGTGCCCGGCGGCAAGTTCCCGATGGTCGCCTCGGCTCACATGTCCGTCGCGACCGCCTCGGTGGCCGGCGTGCCGCGCATCATCGCCGCCACTCCGCCCTTCAAGGGCGAGCCGAACCCGGCCGTCATCGCGGCCATGCATCTGGGCGGCGCGCACGAGATCTACGTGCTCGGCGGCATCCAGGCCGTCGGCGCCATGGCGCTCGGCACCGAGACGATCGAACCGGTGCACATGCTGGTCGGCCCCGGCAACGCCTTCGTCGCCGAGGCCAAGCGGCAGCTGTTCGGGCGCGTCGGCATCGACCTGTTCGCCGGCCCCACCGAAACCATGGTCATCGCCGACGAGACGGGCGCGGACGCCGAACTGTGCGCGACCGATCTGCTCGGCCAGGCCGAGCACGGCTACAATTCGCCCGCCGTCCTCGTCACAAATTCCGAAAAGCTCGCCTGCGACACGCTCGCCGAGATCGACCGGCTGCTGGCGATCCTGCCGACCGCCGAGACGGCATCGAAGAGCTGGGAGGATTATGGCGAGGTGATCGTCTGCGACAGTTATGACGAGATGCTCGCCGTCGCCGACGACATCGCCTCCGAGCACGTGCAGGTGATGACCGATCGCGACGACTGGTTCCTTGAACACATGACCTGCTACGGCGCACTGTTCCTTGGCGCCCGCACCAACGTCGCCAATGGCGACAAGGTGATCGGCACCAACCACACCCTGCCGACGAAGAAGGCGGGCCGCTATACGGGCGGGCTGTGGGTCGGCAAGTTCCTCAAGACCCATTCCTATCAGAAGGTGCTCACCGACGAGGCGGCCACCGAGATCGGCGAATACTGCTCGCGCCTGTGCATGCTGGAGGGCTTTGTCGGCCACGCCGAGCAGGCCAATGTGCGCGTGCGCCGCTATGGCGGCCGCAACGTGCCCTACGGCGCCGCCGCCGAGCCGAAGCTGGCGGCCGAGTGACGCCGATGCCGACCGACCGATCAGACCAGCCCAAGACGGCTCCGGCACGGGTGACCTCCCACGATGTCGCCGCGCGCGCCGGCGTCAGCCAGCCGACGGTCAGCCGCGTGTTCTCGGCCGACCCAAAGGTTTCGCCCGATCTGGCAAGGCGCGTGCGCCGCGCCGCCGCCGAACTGGGCTACCGTCCCAACCGCCTCGCCCGCTCGCTGACGACCGGCCAGTCGCGGACGATCGGGCTGGTGCTCGCCTATCTCGACAACCCCTTCTACGGCGAGGCGATCTCGCACCTGTCCGAGGCGCTCGAGGCGCGCGGCTATCACATCATGATCCGGATCGCCTCAAACCTTGCCGAGGAGGTCGACGGCGTCGTCGACGACATGGTCGACCATCAGGTCGACGGCATCATCCTCGCCTCGGTCTCCATGTCCAATGCGCTGACCGGGCGCCTGCGCGAGGCGAACATTCCCTTCGTCCTGTTCAACCGGGGCCAGGAAGACGCTTCGCTCGCCACCGTCACCTCGGCCAACTTCGACGGCGGCCGGCGCGCCGCGCACTTCCTCGCCGCCGGCGGGCACACGCGCATCGCCCATGTCTCCGGCTGGCAGAAATCGCTCAACGGCCGTGACCGGCAGGCCGGCTTTCTGAACGGTCTTGCCGAGAACGGTCTGGAACCGCTCGACATCATCGACAGCCATTACAGCCGCGACATCGCCGCCGCGGCCACGCGCGAGATGTTCAAGGGCGCGATCCGCCCCGACGCGATCTTTGCCGGCAACGACCACATGGCCTTCGCGGTGATCGAGACGCTGCGTTACGGCCTGGGCCTGAAGGTGCCGGGCGATGTCTCGGTGATCGGCTATGACGACGTCGCCATGGCCGCCTGGCCGAGCTTCGACCTGACCACGCTGCGCCAGCCCGCCCGGCGCATGGCCGAAGCGGCCTCGGCCCTGCTGCTCGACCTGATCGCCGGCCATGAGCCCGCGCGCGCCCGCGTCGAGATCGACAGCGAACTGATCGTGCGCGGCAGCGCGCGCATTCCGCCGGGCTGGAAACGCACGCCCGGAACCGGCTTTTCAAGACCCGGCGCGACGACGCCGGACGCCAGGAGGACGATATGACCCCGCAGGAACTCGACGCCCGCATCGTGCGCTATGGCGATCTGGTGCCGTGCAAGACCGCCTTCATCGACGCGCACACGCCAGGCTCCGACCAGAAGGAGAACTTCACCATCATCGGCGGCGGCGTGTCCGAGAGCCCGGACCAGCACGTGCACATCAAGGACACGCCCGGTTTCAACATCGGCGCGGCGGGCCAGCCGCCCAAGTGCCGCAACTCGCTGCATTCGCATCGAACCGCCGAGGTGTTCTTCGTGCTCAGGGGGCGCTGGCGCTTCTTCTGGGGCCGCTGGGGCACGGCGGGCGAGGTCGTGCTCGAGGAAGGCGACATCTTCAACATCCCGACCGGCATCTTCCGGGGGTTCGAGAACATCGGCACCGACTACGGTATGATCATGGCGATCCTGGGCGGTGACGATGCCGGCGGCGGCGTCATCTGGGCGCCGCAGGTGATCGAGGACGCCCGCGACCACGGCCTGGTGCTGGCCGAGACCGGCAAGCTCTACGACACCAGGAAGGGCCAGAGCCTGCCCGAGGGCGTCTCGCCCATGCCGCTCCTGACCGAAGAGGAACTGACCGCCTTCGCCGAACCGTCGGCCGCCGAAGTCGTGCCAGATTTCGTCGCCCGCTACTGGGACCTGATGGCGGTCGCGGCCGATGCGCCGGCCAGGGTGATCGGCCCCGACGCCCTTCTCACGGACCGGCCGGGCTTCGAAGTTGACTTCATCACGCGCGGCTCGATCGGCGAGGACGCGTACACCACCGACCGGCACGAAGTGCTGATGCCCGTCCGGGGTTACTGGCGTCTCGACGTCGACGGGACGCGCACCGTGCTCAATCCCGGCGACACCTGCGCCGTCCCGCCCGGCGCCAGGCGCAGTCTCGCCCCGGCGATGACCGGCGAGGCGAGCCTCTACCGCGTCCGCAACACCGACGACCCGGCCGGTCCGACCCGCGCCCACTGAGCCCGGACGGGATACGGTTCGGCACCGCGCGGCGCGATGCTCTTGCGCCGCGCGCACCGATGTCCGATGACCGCGCAATGGACACGATCGAGATCCTCGGCCGGCTGATCGCCTTCGACACGGTCAGCGACCGGCCCAACCTGCCGCTGATCACGTGGCTGCGCGACCTGCTCATGGACGCCGGCGCCGAGGTCCATCTGATCGGCGACGAGACGGGCACGAAGGCCAATCTCTATGCCACGATCGGCCCGACCGACCGGCCCGGCGTACTGCTGTCCGGCCACACCGATGTGGTGCCCGTCGAGGGTCAGGCCTGGACGGTGCCGCCCTTCAAGATGACCGAGCGCGACGGCAGGCTGCACGGACGCGGCACCGCCGACATGAAGGGCTTCGTCGCCGCCGCAACGGCCTGCGCACTGAAGGCGGCCAAACGCGACCTGACGACGCCGCTCCACCTTGCTTTTTCGCACGACGAGGAGATCGGCTGCATCGGCGTGCGCTCGCTGATCGCCATGCTCGACGACGCCCCCTTCGTGCCGCGCTTCTGCATCGTCGGCGAGCCGACCGAAATGAAGGTCGGCACCGGCCACAAGGGCAAGACGGCTCTGACCGCCATCTGTACCGGCCGCGAGGCCCATTCGGCGCTCGCCCCGACCGGCGTCAACGCGATCCACCTCGCTGCCGACCTCATTGCCCATCTGCGCGCCATTCAGGCGGACCTCGCCGAACACGGCGCTTCGGACGCCGCCTACGACGTGCCCTACACCACCGTTCATGCCGGCATGATCGAAGGCGGCGTCCAGCTCAACATCGTGCCCAACAGCTGCCGGCTCGACTTCGAGATCCGCAACCTCGCCGAGGACGACCCGGACGCCATGCTTGCCGACATCCGTGACGAGGCCGACCGGATTGCCGGTCGATATCACGACGTTGCGCCCGAAAGCGGAATCAGTATCGAAACCGCGTTCAGCTATCCCGGACTGGCGACGCCCGTCGATGCCGAGGTGATCGCGTTCGTCACGTCGCTGACCGGTGGCAACGAGACGATCAAGCTCGCCTATGGCACCGAGGGCGGCCTGTTCTCGCGCGATCTGGGCATCCAGACGGTGATCTGCGGGCCGGGCTCGATGGCGCAGGGCCACAAGCCGGACGAATACGTCACCGTCGAACAGGTGCGCCGCTGCGACGCCATGCTCGATGCCCTGCTCGACCGGCTGGCGACGGGCCTTTGAGCCAGGCCACCGATCCGGCGGTAATTCGCCCTTGAACCTCGAGGAGCTAGAGGGATTAGCTCAGGCGCAAAAGGAGCGCCGCGATGGGCCACCGTCATCATCATCACCACCATATCGACGCCGACGCCGGCGACCGCCGGGTCGGGTTCGCCATCGCCGTCAATTTTCTGCTGACGGCCGCGCAGATCGTCGGCGGCCTGATCTCGGGCAGCCTGGCGCTGATCGCCGACGCGCTGCACAATCTGTCTGACGCGATGTCGCTGGTGATCGCCTTTGCGGCGCGACGCATCGCCCGGCGCGGCGCCGACGACACGATGACCTTCGGCTATGACCGCATCGAGGTCGTCGCCGCGCTGATCAATTACACGACGCTCATCCTGCTCGGCCTTTACCTTGGCTATGAGGCGATCCTGCGTTTCCTCGATCCCCAGCCGGTCGACGGCTGGCTGGTGGTGATCATCGCCGGCCTGGCGCTGATCGTCGATCTGGCGACGGCCGCCCTGACCTGGGCGCTTTCCAAGCAGTCGGTCAACATTCGCGCCGCCTTCCTGCACAATCTGGCCGATGCGCTCGGTTCGGTCGCCGTGATCGTCGCGGGCACGCTGATCATCTTGTACGACTGGCGGCTGATCGACCCGGCCATCACGCTGCTGATCGCCGGCTACATCCTCTACATGTCGTTCGCCGAGATCGGCGGCGTCATCCGCATCCTGATGCTCGGCACCCCACCCGGCCTCGACCCCGAACAGGTCATGTCCGCCGTCGAGACGGTCCGCGGCGTCGCCGAGGTCCATCACGTCCATCTGTGGCAGATGGGCGAGCACCGCCATTCCTTCGACGCGCACCTGCGTATCGCCGAGGGGCAATGGGACAATGCCGACGCGGTCAAGGCTGAGGTCAAGGCTTTGCTCGCCGACCGGTTCGGCGTGACCCATTCGACGCTGGAGATGGAGTGCGCCCGCCACGGCTGCACCGATGCGCGGCGGCTCGGCCACGAAACCGCACAGGGTTAGGCGTCCGCGCCCTGCCCGTTCGCGACATGCACCGCCGTACCCCATCGGGCGCATGACCGCGCCAGCGCCGGCGGCAGCGCCCGGTCGGAAAAGACCGCATCCACATCGGCCATCGAGGCGATGCACACCGGCGCGGCGCGGTCGAACTTGGACGCATCGGCCACAAGGAACACCGCGCGCGCATTGGCGATGATCGCCCGGCTGACATGCACCTCGCGCAGGTCGAAATCGTAAAGATCGCCCGCCTCGTCGAGCGCCGAGGCGCCGATGATGGCGATGTCCACCTTGAACTGCCCGATCGTCTGGCTCGCCAGATCGCCGACCAGCCCGCCATCGGCGCGCCGCAGCACGCCGCCGGTGACGATGATCTCGCAACCCTCGTTCGGCGCCAGGATGGAGGCGACGTTGATGTTGTTGGTGACCACCGTCAGCGGACCGCGATCGACCAGATGGCGCGCGACCGCCTCGGTCGTCGTTCCGATATTGATGAACAGCGACGCATTGGCCGGCACGTGCCGGGCGACGAGCGCGCCGATCCGGTCCTTGGCGCCCGCGTTCAGCCCGCGCCGCTCCTCGTAGACGATGTTGGCGACGCCCGAGCGCAGCGCCGCCCCGCCATGGACCCGTTCGATGCGTCCGGCGGCGGCCAGTTCGGCCAGATCGCGTCGGATCGTCTGCTCGGTGACCGCAAACCGGCGCGCCAGTTCCTCGACCGTGGCCTGCCCGCTGCCGCGCAGAACCGAAAGAATGTCGTTGCGCCTTAGCCCGGACGCCATGGGCCAGCCTCCTGAATCATCATCGGCACGCATTGCTTCGATCACAATTGCGCCCTAAAATGAAAATAATCGAAAAGAACCGAACATACCAGCGCACACGGCGAAACCCTACCATGAGCACCGGAACCCAGCAGCAACCCGTCGACCTGTTCGTCATCGGCGGCGGCATCAATGGCTGCGGCATCGCCCGCGATGCGGCCGGCCGGGGGCTTTCGGTGGCGCTGGCCGAGATGAACGATCTGGCCTCGGCCACCTCGTCGGCCTCGACCAAGCTTTTCCATGGCGGACTGCGCTATCTTGAATATTTCGAGATCCGGCTGGTGCGCGAGGCGCTGATCGAGCGCGAGACGCTGCTGCGCGCCATGCCGCACATCTCCTGGCCGATGCGCTTCGTTCTGCCCTTCCACCCGGACATGCGTTTCGAGAGCACGACGCCCACCTCGCGGCTTCTGTCCTTCGTCATGCCCTGGATGAAGGGCCGCCGCCCGGCCTGGCTGATCCGGCTTGGCCTGTTCCTTTACGATCATCTGGGCGGCCGGAAGATCCTGCCCGCCACGCGCACGCTCGATCTGCGCGCCGATCCAGCCGGCGCTCCGCTGCAGGACCGCTTCGAGAAGGCGTTCGAATATTCCGACTGCTGGGTCGAGGATGCGCGCCTTGTCGTGCTCAACGCCCGCGACGCCGAGGACCGGGGCGCGCGCATCATGACACGGACCCGTGTCGTCACAGCCGAAAGGTCCGGCGACCTGTGGGCCGTCACGATGCGCCACGAGGCGACCGGCGAGACCGAGACGGTGCACGCGCGCGCGCTCGTCAATGCGGGCGGGCCATGGGTCGAGGACATCATCCGCAACACGGTGCGCCAGAACACGTCCGAGGGCGTGCGGCTGGTGCGCGGCAGCCATATCGTCACGCGCCGCCTGTTCGACCACGACAAATGCTATTTCTTCCAGGGCGAGGACGGGCGGCTCGTCTTCGCCATCCCCTACGAGACCGATTTCACGCTGATCGGCACCACCGACCGCGAGCACGAGGGCGCTCCCGGCGAGGCCGAATGCACCCCCGCCGAGCGCGACTATCTGCTTGCCTTTGCCTCGCATTATTTCAAGCGGCCCGTCACGGCCGACGACATCGTCTGGACCTATTCGGGCGTCCGGCCGCTCTATGATGACGGCGCGTCGTCGGCGACGGCGGCGACGCGCGACTATGTGCTCTCGCTCGACACCGCGCCGGGTGCGCCGCTTCTGAACGTGTTCGGCGGCAAGATCACCACATATCGGCGCCTCGCCGAAAGCGCGCTCGAAAAGCTCGGCGACCGCCTGCCTGACACCGGCCGGCCTTGGACCGCCGGCGCGCCCCTGCCCGGCGGCGACTTTCCCGTCGATGGCTTCGACGACCTCGTCGCGGACCTTGCGCGGGACTTCCCGTTTCTCGACCAGCGCTGGGCGCGGCGGCTGGTTCGCGCCTATGGCACCTGCGCCCGCGCCATGCTCGGCGATGCGCGCCGCATCGACGATCTGGGCGAGGCGTTCGGGGCGACGCTCACCGAACGCGAAGTCTGCTGGCTGATGGACAATGAATATGCCCTCACCGCAGAGGATGTCGTCTGGCGCCGCTCCAAGCTCGGCCTGCGCCTTGGCGCCGACCGGATCGCCGCCCTCGACGCCTTCATGGCCGCGCGCGCGGCCGGCGAGAAGCGCGACGCGGCCGAATAGGTCTCAACTCAGGCAAGGGGACGCGCGAGCCAGGCGGCAAGGGCCGCATTGACCGCGCCCGGCGCTTCGAGCGTGCTGATATGGCCGGCGCCCTCGATCACCGTCAGGTCCGCGTCTGGCAGCAACCGCGCCATCTGTTCATGGATCTTCGGCGGGCACATGCGATCCTCGACGCCGCATAGGACCAGCGCCGGGCCGGCGAAGCCGCGCAACGTCTCGGTCTGGTCGGGCCGGTCACGCAGCGCCTTCGACTGGCGAATGAACACGTCCGTCCCCAGCGCCATTGCCATGTCGAGGAAGAGCGCGTTCAGCCTCGTATCCCCGGCATTGGCCGCAGCCAGGTAATGCGGCTTCATCTCGGCGATGAAGACCGCCTCCAGCCCCTCCGCGCGAACCCGCGCGATCTGATCGTCGCGGATCGCCCGGCGGCGGTCACTGTCGGGGCCGAAGCTCGTATCGAGCAGCGCAAGGCGCATCACGCGGCCGGGCGCGCGGCGCACCATTTCCTGCGCGACGATACCGCCCATGGAAAGGCCGGCCAGGTTGAAGCGCTCGGGCAGCCGGCCGAGCAAGACGTCGGCCAGCGCGCCGATCGTGTCCGCGTCGGAGATGTCGCCGACCACGATGTCATACTCACCTTCAAGCGCGGCCATCTGCGGCGCGAACAGGCGTTCATCGCACATCATGCCCGGCAGCAGGCACAGCGTTTCCCGGTCCATGGCGGTCAGAGGCGGTCCGAGGCGAGCCGCGCACCCGCGGCCAGCGCGCCCAGCTTGGCATAGGCGATCTCGGGGTCGACCGCGCCGAACCCGGCGAACGTGCCGAAGCCGCAATCCGACCCGGCGATGACCCGTTCGGCGCCCACGATCCCCGTGAAGCGCTCGAGGCGTTGCGCCACCAGTTCTGGGTGCTCGACAAAGTTGGTGGTGGTGTCGACGACGCCCGGCACCAGCACCCGGTCGTCGGGGATCTCGGCCTTGCGGTCGCGGAACACGGTCCATTCATGGGCGTGGCGCGGATTGGAGGTTTCAAACAGAAGATATCGGGCCTTCGCCTTCATCAGGACCGGAAAGACCGCCGCCATGTCGATGTCGCACACGTGCGGGCCTTCGTAATTGCCCCAGCAGATGTGCACCCGCACACTGTCCTGCGGCACGTTCTCGAGCGCATGGTTGAGCGCTTCCACATGGCTCTCGGCGATACGGACGAACTCGGCGTCGGAAAGATCGGCGAACAGCATGTGCCGCGACAGCGCCAGGTCGGGGCAGTCGAGTTGCAGATCGAGCCCGGCGGCGACGATCGTCTCGTATTCGGCGCGCATCGCGTCGGCCAGCGCCGCCAGATAGGCCTCGCGCGAGGGGTAGTGCTGGTTCTGCAGAAACAGCGAGATCACGCCCGGCGACGCCGCGTTCATGAAGCCGCGCTCCGCCCCGTGCGCGGCCATGGCCACCTTGAGGTTGGCGATGTCCTTTTCAAGTTCCCCCTGCCCCTTCGACCGCACCTCGCCGGTGCACATGGGACGGGCATACTTCGGCGTGCCGCCTTCCCTGGCGAGCCGTTCGAGGAACGTCGGAAATTGCTTGAGGTCGGCCGGCGCGTTGCGCGGGCTGTCGCCGGAAAAGCCGGTGTAGCGGTCCTTGACGTAGGTGGCATAGGAGATCTTGGACGTCTCGCCGTCCGAGACGATGTCGACACCGGCCTCGACCTGACGGCGCACGGTCTCGTCCACAGCCTCCGTCATCGCCGCATCGAAGGCTGCGGTATCGTAATCCTCACCCCTTTCGCGCGCGAAGATGAAGTCGACGACCTTCTGCGTACGCGGCAGCGAGCCGACATGGGTCGTGGCGATTGTCGTCATCGTGAACTCTCCTGGCTTGGCATTGCGACTTTGCGCCGCTTGGCCGCCGCTCGCCGATTGACAGCGACGAGGCCGGCCCGCATGTGAGGGCCGACGACATGAACACCATGCTGACAACGATCCTCATCGTGCTCGCGGTCGCGTTGGCCGCGCTCGGCTTCTGGCTTTGGACGCCGGACCTTTCGCGCGACCGGCTGGAAGCGCGCTATTTCGCGCCGGACGGCGCCTATATCGATATCGACGGCGTGCGGCTGCACGTGCGCGACACCGGTCCGCGCGGGGCGCCGGCCATCATCATGCTGCACGGGCTCGGTTCGAGCCTTCACACATGGCAGGCCTGGGCCGACGCGCTCGACGACCGCTATCGCGTCATCCGGCTCGACCTGCCCGCGCACGGGCTGACCGGCGCCGACCCGACCGGCGACTACTCGATGGACCGCTGGGTCGCCCTGCTCGACGGGCTGATGGACGCACTCGAGATCGAAACGGCCGCGCTCGTCGGAAACTCGATGGGCGGCCGTCTTGCCTGGATGACGGCGGCCGAGCGACCCGCGCGCGTCTCCGCCCTCGTGCTCGTCTCGCCCGACGGGTTCGAGAGCCCAGGCTTCGAATATGGCAGGTCGCCTGACGTCCCCGCCCTGATGGGGCTGATGCGCTACACCCTGCCCGCCTTCATGCTGCGCTCCAATGTCGAGATCGCCTATGCGGAAAAGGACGCCCTCGCCGACAATGTGTTCCGGCGCTACCACGACATGATGCGCGCGCCGGGCAACCGCGCCGCGCTGATCGACATGATGGGCCAGGTCATGCTTGTCCCGCCCGAGCCGCTTCTGGCGCAGATCGAGGCGCCGACGCTGCTCGTCTGGGGCGAACGGGACCGGATGATCCCGGCCACCAACGCGCAGGACTATCTCGATGGGATCGACGGCGCCGAACTGGTCGCCTTCCCCGCTCTCGGACACGTTCCGCACGAGGAAGCGCCGGCCCGCTCGTTGCCGCCGGTCGCCGATTTCCTCGACCGGCACCTTGCCGAACGCCGCGATCTCGATTCCGGCTGAGGCCATCAGCCCGTCTGCATGACGATCTGCTTCCAGATCGCCGTCTCGTCGTAGAGCACGTAATCCCGCCGGAGACCGCGCGGGCCGTATTCGGCATGGCTGATGCCGAGCACATGCACCTCGGCCCCGGTCGGCCTGCCGAAGGCACCCCAGCCGTCATGCTTGCCGGTCAGCGACCAGCGCACCGCCGCGCGCGGGCTCATCATCGGGTCCTGATTGCCCATGGCGTGCTCGATCCTGAATGTCGCCGAGGGAAACGCGGCGCGCAGACCCATCCAGAACCGGTCGGCCGCCTCGCGTCCGTGCGCGGTCACGGCGCCGGGATGTTCGAGTTGGCAGGCGCGGTCATATTCAGTGCCGATCAGCGCCATCTCGGCGGTCATGATCCGCGTCAGCATGTCGGCGTAGCGCGCACCGAACTCGTCGTCGTTTCCGGTCCCCGTATAGGGGCCGGGGCGATCGGTGGCCGGCGTCAGCGGCTGCACGCATGCATCCGGACCGCCCTCCGCCTCGATCAGGCCGGCCGCATAGGCCTTGGGGTCCCAGCCCATCTGCCGGACGATGGCGCCCTGGTCCCGGATCAGCCATTCATCGTTGATCTGGTTGTCGATGGCGTGGCAGTCGGCAAGGATCCGGTACGTCAGTTTCGTGCCGGTCGCCGGCCCGTAGACGCCGTCGCCGGCGTGCGTCGCCGTCGAAACGATACGGTGCGAGGACAGCATGCCCGTTTCGGGCGTGCCGCACCAGATCACGTCCTCGCCCAGCAACTGCCGGTCCGGGAACTCGGACAGCGTCGCCATGGTCGCGGCGATCACGCCCTGATTGCCGACGACCACCGACGCCGGTGACCGCACGACGATGTCCTCGGCATAGTAGCGATGCAGCGTGTGGATGCCCCGGTCTTCCCAGATCTCCTTGGTGATGCCGAGTATGTAGTCGGGGAAGTCGGAAAACTTCGCGTCGAAACCCTTCATGTGTCCCAATCCTCGGGCAGGCGCGCGGAGCCGCGCACGATCAGCGGCGCAGGAAGAACATGCTGCTCGGCCGTTTCGCCTGGTCTTTCGATCATCTTCAGAAGCGTCGCCACGGTGCGCTCGACCATCAGGTTGGCGCGCTGGCGCACCGTCGTCAGGTCGTAGGCCGGCCACGCCGCCGGCGGTACGTCGTCAAAGCCGATCACCGAGACATCGCCCGGGACCGAAAGGCCCAGTTCGAAGCGCAACACGTCCATCGCGGCGAACGCCATGTGGTCGTTGGCGGCGAACAGCGCATCGGGGTGGTCGGAGCGGTCGAACATGCGCCGCGCGGCATCGCAGGCCTGCTCGTAGTGGAAGTTGCCGACCTGCCGCTCGTAGCCGTTGATGCCGAGCGCGCGCAGGCCTTCGAAGAACCCGCGCTCGCGGTCCCGCTGCGTCGAGGCGCCCTCCCAGCCCGCGATGTGGCCGAAGCGGCGGTGGCCGGCCGCGTGCAGGAACTGCGCGACCTGCCGGCCGCCTTCGAGATTGTCCGAGGTCACCGCCGACACTGCGGCATCGTCCTGCGAGCGGTTGAAGAGCAGGACGGGCACGCCCGCCGCCTGACAGCGCGCGGTCAGTTCCGATGACAGCGCCACCGACGCCATGATGATCCCGTCGACCTGGTAGTCGAGGATCTCGTCGAGCACCTGGTCGATATTGTCCGACGTCTGCGAGGCCATGAAGACGAGGACGTGGTAGCCCTCGGCCTGGAGCGCGTTCGACAGCTTCTCGAGCGCCTCGGGGTAGAAGTAGTTCTCCAGATAGGCGACGACGAGCCCGATCATGCGGCTGCGGCCGGTGATCAGCGAGCGGGCCAGCACGTTCGGCCGGTAGCCGAGCTTTTCGGCCGCTTCCCGCACCTTCTCGGCGGTCTTGGACGACACGCTCGCGCCCGGCGTGAAAACACGGCTGACGGCCGACCGGCTGACCCCGGCGAGCCGCGCCACGTCGCTCGATGTCACCTTCTCATGGCCCATCAGGGTTCTCCGACGGGAAACGGTATCGGCGCCATCGATCGGGCCTTGTTGAACTCGCGCAGCCGCGCGAACACGTCGACACCAAGCTGGCGGTAGGCGTCAAGCAGGTCCACCAGAACCCAGTTCTCGCGGATCAGCCCGTTCTCGATCCGCCAGAAATCGAGACTGCGCATGGTGATGCGCTTGCCCGACGGCGCGATCCCCATCCAGCCGTCATCGGTGACGGTCTGGATCATGTTCGGCCAGCCGGTCACGGCCACATAGTCACCGTCGCCGAAGAAGTGATAGACGATCTCGTCGACATACCGCCCCCGGTCGGGCATGCCGCGCAGGAACGGGATCTGGTGCCAGTTGCGAAAGCCGGCGATGCCGCGCCCGGTGCCGATCCCGGACGGGCCGTACCAGCTCATCTTCGCGTGCCAGAAGCGTTCCATCTCCATCACCTCGGGCCCGCCCTCGCCGGGATGGCGCTTCATCGCATCGAGCATGTCGACCACATGCCGGCAAGAGGCCGCGCTTGTGACGGCATCGTGCGGGCCCGGCACCAGCCCGTCCTGTGTCGCCGGCCCCGGCACGTGCCATTCGCGGCCGAGCGAGGGCGCCATCGGCCAGGCGCGGGCCTGCATCATCACTTCGGGAATGTCCCACAGCGCCTGCATCTCGGTGACACGGCCATCTTCGAAGCGGAAGAACTCGTGAAAGCGCATGGCGACCTGATGGCCGGTGGGCGGGATGTCGAGCCATGGCGCAACGAAGGTGCCCGTATAGTAGCCGCCGCAGCCGACCCAGTCCGCGCCCTGTTCGGTCGCACCGGCCATGACGATGTAGTCGCGCCGCTCGAGGTCCGGCCAGGCCGTGGCAAGCCGCGCGTAGGCCGTCTCGTAAAGGGCTTCGGGTCCTTCCATCTCGCCAAGCGGATGGGCCAGCCGCACCGGCGCATCGGGCGCGAACAGCGCCCCGAGCGCCGATCTCGCTTCGTTCGGCGTGAAATCGTAGAGCGCCGCCCGCAGCGGCGCCAGGGCCGCCTTGTGGGCGGTGTGGCGATCGGTATCGGCCTTCATGCCCCCGCTCCATGGTCGGGCTGCGGCGGGGTCTTCTCGCCGCGGTCAAACGCCTCCCAGCCCTCGCCGCCGAAGACATCGACGCCCAGTTGCGCCAGAACGTGCGGAAAATCGACCATCACCCAGTTGTCGACGATCTTTCCGTCGACGACCTTCCAGAAGTCCATGTAGCGGATCTCCACGCGCTTGCCCGTCGGTTCGAGCCCCATGAAGCGGCCCGAATGCGTCGCCTCCTGCCGGCCGAAGGCGGCGGCCCACTCGCCCATGAACAGCCGCGCCTCGTCGACGCAGACCTTGTCGGAAAACGCCGCCTGGAACGGGCGTTGCCAATTGTCCTGGAACTGCGGCAGACCGGTCTTGGTGCCGCAACCGCAATTGCCCATCCAGCGGAAGCTCTCTGCGAAGAACTCGCCCATGTCGGCGATGCGGTGATCGTTGAGACCGTCGACCATCGCCTCGATGACGCGGCGGGTCTCGCCGGTCTTGGACATGTCCGTATCGCGGCTGAGTGCGGCTTGTTGGGGTCGGGACCCTTTCATCCCTTGACGGCTCCTGCGGTCAGGCCGCTGACGATCTGGCGCTGGAAGATCATCACCAGAAGGAACAGCGGCGCGGTGATCGAGACGGCGGCGGCGATGGCCTCGACCTGGTCGGTCGTGGTCGTCTCGCGGTTGAAATAGCCGGCGATTGCCGGAACCATGGTCTGGTTCTGCGCATCGAGCAGCAGCGATGTCACCAGAAGATCATTGTAGGCCAGAAGGAACGAGAACAGGCCCGTCGTGATCACGCCCGGCCACATGACCGGCATGATCACCCAGCGAAAGGCCTGGAAATGCGTGCAGCCATCGACCCGGGCCGCCTCGTCAAGTTCGTTCGGGATGTTCTGGAAGAACGAGCGCAGCATCCAGATCGTGAACGGCTGGTTGATCGCCACCAGCACCGCGATGACGGCCAGCGGCTGGCCGTAAAGGGTCGGCGCGTTCTCGCCCAGGATCGGCCGCAGAATCTCGGCTGAATTGATGAACACCGGCAGATAACCCGCCACCAGCACCGAATGCGGCAGTGCGCGGAAGATCAGCGCGACGATCAGGATCCAGAAGGCAAGGCTCGAGCCCGACCGCGCAAGGCCATAGCCGGCCAGCGTGCCGACGGTAAGCGAAATCGTCACCACGCCGGCGGTGACGATCAGAGAGTTCTGGAAGTTGCGCCAGAACCCGTTCTCGATCCACACGGCATAGTAGTGCTCCGTCGTCAGACCCAGCACCGGGACGCCGAGCGGACCGGCGATCGGATTGAGCGCACCAAGCACGATCGGCAGGATACCGAAGAAGACGACCAGGAACGCGACCGCGTAGGCGGCCGCGCCGACCAGCCAGCCGATCACGGCCAATCCCTTCGGCGTCAGACGCTCGACCCATTTCGGCAGCCGCGAAAAGGCAAGGCGACCCGCGGCGATCAGAACGATCAGCCCTGTCACGATATCGAGGATCGAAAGCCCGTTGCCGTCCGCGCGCGTCGTCGGACCGAACACCACGTTCAGCGGGTTGGCCGAAAACGCGTCCACCGGCGACTTGAAGCTCATCACCGCGATCCAGACGATCGGAAAGGCGGCGATCACGCACCACAGGGTGAGGAAGGACGCGGATGTGAGCCGCAGCGAGAACGGTTGCTGGAGAGCCTTCGACGTTGCCATCAGTGCGCACTCCCCTTGTGGTCGCGCCAGGTGCGACGCAGCAGCGGGATCAGCAGGACGACGATGCCGATCATCGTCAGCATGGCGCTGGCCGAGGCGCGGCTGATGGCACGATTGCCCGCATCGTCCGGCGTCAGCAGGTCATAGGTCAGCCATTGCAGCGTGATGCGATGGGCCTGCGAGGAAAAGCCGACCACCTCCTCGAAGGCGCGGTAGGCATCCATCAGATGGATCAGCGCCACGAAGATGATCAGCGGCATCAGATGCGGCACGACGACATAGCGCAGCCGTTCGAACCGGCTCGCCCCGTCGATGATCGCGCTTTCCAGCGTGTCCTGGTTCACCGTCTGCAAGCCCGCGTAGAAGATCACGAAGGCGAACGGTGCCACGTGCCAGACGCGATAGAACATCATCAGCAGTTCGATCGCCCAGCCGTTCGCCGCAACCGAGATGTCGGTGGCGAACATGTCTTCCATCAGGGCGGTGATGATGCCGTCGCCATAGAACAGCCATCGGATCGAAAGCGCCCCGATCACCGGCGTGATGATGAACGGCAGCAGCGACACGAAGATGATCTGACCGCGGATCGACCGGGCCGCGTTGTTGACCGCGAGCGCGATCGCAAGACCAAGGCCGATGACGAGCGGCAGCGTGACGAGCGTGAATGTCAGCGTGAAACGCAGCGCCTTCCAGAAGTCGATGGCGAGAATCGAGTTCCAGGCTCCGCTGGCGATGGCCGAGCCCACCTGCTCGAGCTGCAGCACGCGCGCATAGCTCAAAAGGCCCACCCACTCGGTCGTCGTGAGCGGATTGCCGTTATCGTCGAGGACCGGGGTGGTCTTCGTTTCGGTCACGCAGGTCTGCCCCAGAAAGCCGGGCGTGCACGTCTCGACCTCGACCGTCTCGACGACCGGCTGCGTGATCTGGAAGCTCTGAAGGAAGACGCTGGCGAGCGGGAAGGCGATGAACAGCAGCATCATCACCACCGAAGGCCCGACGAACCACGCAAGTGTCCTGAACTTCATCGCCACCTCCCCCGATGGAAGGAACCGGGCTGCTCCGCGAACGGACGGGCCGTCCGCGGAGCGCCGCCCCGGTCCTTATTCGATCAGGCCGGCTTCCTTGGCGGCCGTGATGTAGGCTTCCTCGACTGCGGCAAGCGTCGCCTCGGCGTCCCGCTCACCCGTGAAGAAGGCGGGCAGTTCGTTGCCGAGGGCGGTGTGCATAAGGCCCATCTGGCTGGTCGAGGGGTACGATTGCGGTGCCGGATCGGCGCTGGCCGTGGCGATCGCGCCCTGTGCCAGCCGGTTCGGCTCATAGCCGGAGATCAGCCAGATTGCATCGTCGCTGTTGGCCTGGACCATTTCGGTGTCCAGCCCTTCCATGGCGACGCGGAAGGCCGCCTCGGCTTCTTCGTCGGGAATGTTCCTGGCGATGACGATGCCGTCCCACCACAGCGTCGTCGCCGGGGCTCCGCCTTCCATGGCGAGCGGCGCGGCAGCCGCATTGACCTTGCCGACCACCTGGCTTTCGGCCTCGTCATCCATGGCTGCGCCGCGGCTGGCCCACAGATTGGCCATGGCGATCTTGCCCTGCTGGAACTGCTGCTGGACGTAGGTCGAGTCCGAGACCAGATATTCGGGGTCCATGTACTCGGTCATGCGCTTCATCATGTCGAGCGCCTTCATGCCGGCTTCGGTGTTCACCGTCGGCATCGAGTCGGCGTCCGTGAACTGGCCGCCAAAGCCCAGGAACATGTTGTTGAAGTCCTGCGCCAGGTTCCAGCCCGACATCATCGTCGCGCCCAGCGGATAGTCGACCACATCCGCTTCCTCGATCCTGGCGGCCGCGTCGAGCACCTCGTCCCAGGTCGTCGGCACCTCGATGCCGAGTTCGTCGAAGATGTCCTGGCGATACATCAGGTGCTGCGTGTTCACCATCATCGCGATCGCCATCGTCTGGCCATCGACCTTGATGAGCTGGTTGGGCGCCAGATCCTGGCCGTACTCGGCGACGAGATCGTCGAGCGGGCGGATCGTGCCCTCGTTGAGAAGCGGCGTGACCGTGCCGTTGGAGACCCCGCCGATGTGATAGAGCGAGGGATTGGCGGCGAAGGCTGCCGGTTGCTTGGTGCGGAACTCCTGGTCCAGCTCCGCTTCCACATTGCCGCATTCGGCCATGGCGTCGGTAACGGCCTTCCAGGCCTCGAAACCGGCCGACAGCGACTTGATCGGAACGTCGTTCTCGAACGCGCAATCGGCCTGCGCGCCGGCCGTTGCCAGCAGCGAGACCGCGCCGGCCATCAACAAGGTCTTCAACTTCATGGTCTTCTCCCTTTCTCTGGCGGACGCGTTCATCGCGCTCGCCGAACCAACTGGCGGATCATTGAGCGTCGATGCGCTCACCGGTCTTGGCGTCGAACAAATGGCAGATCTCCGGCGGCACCGAGATGCTGACCGTATCGTCGATTTCGGCGCGATACTCCTTGCCGGCCTTCACCGAGACCATGGACCCGCCCGCGCGCACGGCGATCATCGTCGCATCGCCGAGCAGTTCGATCGTGTAGATTGGTGCCGTGATCTCGCCCTGTCCCTCGCCGACGCGCGCATCCTCGGCACGGAAGCCGAGTGTCGCCGGACCATCGGGTCCCGTGAGACCGGCGATGGAGACGTTGTGGCCGGTGAACGTACCGCCCTCGAGCACGCCTTCCATCAGGTTCATCGCGGGCGAGCCGATGAAGCCGGCAACGAACGTGTTGGCCGGCCGGTCGTAGATCTCGGTCGGCGTTCCCACCTGCTGCACGACGCCCTGCTTCATCACGACGACGCGGTCGGCGAGCGTCATCGCCTCGATCTGGTCGTGCGTGACGTAGATCGTCGTCACCTTCAGTTCGTGGCTGAGGTTCTTGATCTGAGCCCGCGTGGACACGCGCAGCTTCGCGTCGAGGTTCGACAGCGGCTCGTCCATGAGGAACACGTTCGGCTCGCGCACGATGGCGCGGGCGAGCGCCACGCGCTGGCGCTGGCCGCCGGACAGTTCGGCCGGCTTGCGGTGCATGAACGGTTCGAGTTCGACCATCGCCGCGGCGCGCTTGACGCGCTCGTCATGACTTGCCTGATCGACTTTTCGCACCTTCAGCGGAAAGCGGATGTTCTCGTAGACGTTCATGTTCGGATAGAGCCCGTAGCTCTGGAACACCATCGCGATGTCGCGGTCCTTGGGATCGAGATCGTTGACGACCCTGCCATCGATCGAGATCGTGCCCTCGGTGACATCCTCGAGGCCGGCGATCATGCGCATCGTGGTCGTCTTGCCACAGCCCGAGGGACCGAGCAGGACGAGAAACTCCTGGTCGGCGATCGTCAGGTTGAAGTCGTCGACGCCGACGAAACTGCCCCAACGCTTGGACACATTGCGAAGCTGGATCTCAGCCATTCGTACCTCCCCGTACGTGTTGGCCGCGCGCTTGCACACGATTGCAAAAAGCGTAGACTCCGTGCCACGAATTTGGCAAGCGATTTTTGCACACGAGTGCAAGGACAGCTTCGGCCAGAGGAACGCAACCGGCAATGAGCGACTGGCGTACCGACACACGCACCTTCCTGAACGCCTTGATTCGCGTACCGGATCTCGAACTCGAGCCATTCGCGCGCACCGCCATCGCCGACGACACGATCTGGGACATCGCCGCCCCGGTCGGCCGGCTCGAGGGCCGCGAGGCGGTGCTCGACGGTTTCGTCCGCCCCCTGCGACGGGCACTGCGGCGGGTGTACCGGCGCGACGAGATATTCTTCGGCGCCCGCAACCGGCGCGAGGCCGGCGGCGACTGGGTCTGCGCGGTCACCCATTATGTGGGCGTTTTCGACCGCGACCTGTTCGGCGTCCTGCCGGCCGGCCGGATGGCTTTCGCGCGCTCGGGCGAGTTCTACCGGATCGCGAACGGGATGATCGTCGAAGCGAAGATCATTCTCGACCTGATCGACCTGATGCGGCAGGCGGGACGCTTTCCCCTGCCCCGCATGCTCGGCACGGAAATGCTGTTTCCCGGCCCGGCCACCCATGACGGCATCCTGCCGAACGATCCGGCGCGCGGCGAGGCGTCCCTCGACATCGTCGAGGCGATGATCGGCGACCTGCAGGAGTTCGATCCCGAGACCTTCCACTCGGAATCCCAGACCGGCACGCACGGTCACTGGCACGAGGACATGATGTGGTACGGCCCCGGCGGCATCGGCTCGACCTTCGGCTGGGACGGCTTTGTCAGCCATCACCGCGCCGCCTTCCTGCGTGCCTTTCCCGATCGCAGGGGCGGCAACCATTTCTGCCGCATCGGCGATGGAGATTTCGCCGCCTTTTCGGGTTGGCCATCGATGACGATGACCCACAGGGGCGACTATCTGGGCGTGCCGGCCACCAACCGGGCGATGACGCTGAACGTGATGGACTTCTACCGGATCGCCGACGCCAAGATCATCGAGAACTGGGTGCTGCTCGACTATGTGTCCCTGTTCGACCAGATGGGTGTCGACGTGATCGCCCGTTCGGCGGCCATGGAGAGCCATTTCCTCTGAACCCTCGAACGTCTGGGCTTTCTTGCCGCCGTCCGCGCCCGCTATAGGTGCCCCGTCATCACGCCAGCACGGAGCAGCCCATGTTCGTCGCCATGAACCGGTTCAGGATCAACGAGGGTCAGGAAGAGGCGTTCGAGGAGGTCTGGCGCAACCGGCAGTCGCGGCTTGCCGACGTGCCCGGCTTCGAGAGCTTCCACCTGCTCAGGGGCGCCTTTGACGAGGAGAGCCGCACGACCCTCTACGCGTCGCACACGATCTGGCACAGCGAGGCCCATTTTGCCGACTGGACGCGCTCGGAGCATTTCCGCGCCGCTCACAGGAACGCCGGCGACAACCGCGGCATGTATGCGGGCCATCCGGTCTTCGAAGGCTTCACCGCCGTTCTCAGCGAATAGCGCCTACCGGCGGACGACGATCGACGTCGCAGCGCTGCCGTGCGCGACGACCATGTCGAAGAGCGTGCGGGCATGATCGGGGTGCAGCCGTACGCAGCCATGTGAAGCCGGCCGGCCGAGCGCGCCGATCTCGGTGGTCCCGTGGATCGCATAGCCGCCGTGAAAGAAGATCGAATGCGGCATGGGCGCCATGTCGTACTTGCGCGAATACCACATGCGCTCGAGCCGGATGGGCCGGTAGGTTCCGACCGGCGTACGGTAGCCCGATCGCGCCGTCGACACAGCCCAGCGATGCAGCACGCCATCGCCGGACCGCACGGTCATCTGCTGGTCCGAGAGGTCGATCGTCACCGTCAGCGAGGCGGCGGCCGCAATGCCGGCCCCGAGCAGATGCAGGGCGACGAAGGCGATCGCGGCCAGCCGCAGCATCGGCATTGCCGGTTTCATGACGAAGCCTTGCCATCGCCGTCGTCGGATGTCGCCGTTCCGCCGTCGCCGGCCTGCTGACCCGCCGACGCAGGGCCCGGTTCGCTGGGAGCCGCCGCAGCGACTGCCGTGCCGCGTCCGCCGAAACGGTCGACGATCATCAGCGCGATGGCCCCGAGGCCGAGCAGCACGACGATGAAGTTGATCAGCCAGCCCAGGAGCGGAATGAAGTTCAGCATCGCCATGACGACCAGCCCGACGAACAGTGCGAGCAGCTTGCGCGTGTTGTCGGCCGCGTCGAAGCCGAATGCGGAGCCGAGCCGCAACGCCACGCTGTAGGTGCCGAGCAGGTAGGCCAGCATCCAGCTTGCGACGATGAAGAGGATCACGACCGGGATCAGCGGAATGCCGATGATCGTCATGGCGCTCACCGGCACCAGGCCGAACAGCGTCGCCAGCGCCAGAAAGCCCAGCAGGATCGACGGTCCGGGCCGGTCGTGTGCCTTGCCGTAGCCTTCGGCGACCAGACGGGGCGCAAAGGCGATCAGGATCGCGCCGAGCGCGGTCAGGAACGCAAGCGAGACGATGAAACCCCAGAGCATCGCGAAGAAGGATGGCCAGAAGAGCTGACCGGGCTCCTGGAATGCCTCGCGCATCTCGCGCAGACCCTCGTCGGAAGCGAGCTGGATGAAGCGCACGCGTTCGGCCCCGATGACGCCCTCGGGGATGTCGATTTCCTCGGGGGCGGCATAGACCAGTTCGCCGTCGATCCGGGCGCCACCGCCGAAGCCGATATCGCCACCGGTCAGCCGGACATCGCCGGAGACGGGCGCGTTGAGCCGGATGCGGCCGCCCGCCGCCATCAGGCTTCCGGCGACCGGCGCATCGACCTCGATCCGGCCGGCGGTCAGCCGCGCATTGCCGCCCACATCGGCGCCGGGGCGCAGCCGCACCGAAAAGCCGGACGCGGTAACGTCCTCGCCAACCGGGGCCGCCACCGACACGAAACCGCCGACGGCGTAGAGGTCGGCGCCGATCGTCCCGCCTACATCGACGTCGAAACCCGCCGCATGGCCGTCGCCGGCCACATTGCCGTTGAGCGCGGCCGAAAATCCGCTGGCGAACGCGTCGCGGCCTGCCGCTTCATCGACGACCGCATCGGCGCCCGCCGCGAACACGTCGCCGCCGACTGTGACCGTCTCGGCGCGCACCGGCGCGGCCAGAAACAGCGCCAGGAACAGGAAAGTCGCAAAGCCCTTCGTGATGGTCATGGCCAGTCCTCCGTGAAAGGATCCGGCCCAATGCTATCGGCCGACGATGACGGTTCATTGATCCTAATCATCTCCGGTTCGAGCCGATGTCCCGGCACGTGCGAGGATGCGCATCACTTCGGCATCATCGACCTGGTCGAAATCGTCGTAAAAGGCGCCGACCGCATGAAACCGCTCCGGGCTGGCAAGGCAGATCGTTTCGTCGGCCAGTTCGCCGAGCGCTTCGAGCGTCGCCGGCGGCGCGACCGGCAGCGCCAGGATCAGCCGAGCGGGTCGCTGGCCGCGGACCAGTTGCAGGCCCGCCCGCGCCGTCGCGCCGGTTGCCACGCCGTCATCGACGAGGATCACGGTTCGACCGGCGAGCGGCACCGGCGCGTGATCGGCAAAATAGAGCGCGCGCCGCCGCTCGATCTCGGCGAGCTGCGGCTTGGCGAGCTCGCGCAGATCAGCCTCGGTCAGGCCCAGCGCCCCGGCGATTTCCTCGTTGACGGCAAGCTGCATGCCGTCACCGTCAGAAACCGCCGCGACCGCCAGTTCGGGCTGGTGCGGCGCGCCGACCTTGCGGATCAGCAGCACATCGAGCGGCGCGCCCAGCCGATCGGCGATCGGAGCGGCGACCGGCACGCCGCCGCGCGGCAGCGCGATGACGACCGGGTCTTCGACCGGCGGCAGCGCATCGGCCAGCTTTTCGCCGGCATGGGTGCGGTCACGGAAAAGACTCATGGCCAAAGGCTAGCGCATGCGCGCCATCGCGGCCAAGTCAGGCACCGGTCAGAACCACGATCGGTCGAGACCGGGTGCAATCAGCGCAGCGCCGCTTCGATGTTGCCGCCGTCGACCGTCAACACATGGGCCGTCGTCCGTTCGGCCCGTGCGAGCGCGACGAACGCATCCGCCACATGGCCCGCCTCCACTTCCGCCTTCAGCAGATTGCCGGCCATGTAGTCGGCGGCGCTCACCCCGCGCGCGTCGGCGCGGCTGGCGATGAAATCGTCGGTCAGAAGCCCCGAGCGGATACGGTCGGCATTGACACCGTTGACGCGGATGCCCTCCCCGCCGAGTTCGAGCGCCAGTTGCCGGACGAGGAAGAACGTCGCCGCCTTGGGCAGGCCGTAGGCGCCGAACCCCTTGCCCGGATTGACCGCCTGCTTGGAGACGTTGAACAGGAACTGCCCGCCCCGGCCCTGCGCCCGCATCACGCCGGCGGCGGCGCGCGCCAAGGCAAGATGCGAAAAGAAGTTCAACTCGAAACTCTTGCGGACCGTCGCGTCGGGCAGATCGAGCAGCATGCCCTGCATCGCCGCCCCGGCATTGGAGACGACGATGTCGATCCCGCCGAACCGGCCGCAGACGGCGTCCATCACCGTTTGCGCGGCGTCCGGCGCGGTCAGGTCGGCCTCGATGGTGAGCGCCTTGTCGCCGAGCGTCTCCTTTGCCGCTGCGAGCGCGTCGGCTGACAGATCGGCGATGGCGACGCTGGCGCCGAGCGCGGCGAACGCCTTCGCCGTCGCAAGGCCGATGGCGCCTGCCCCGCCCGTGACGAGCACGACGCGGCCGGCGAACTCCTTCGGCTTTGATTTCGCCAGCTTGGCCTGTTCGAGCGACCAGTGCTCCATGTCGAACAGATCCGCCTCGCCGATCGGCCGGAACCCGCCGGCCGCTTCACCGAGCGTCATCACTTCGATGGTCTGCTCGCCGATATCGGCCGCAGCCGCCGCCGCGCCGCTGTCCTTGCCGATGCCGACGAGCCCGACGCCCTCGATCCAGGCAAGCCCCGGCGTCGGTTCCAGCATCGTCTTGATGCCGCCGACGCGTTCATTGTTGGTCTCGAAATAGGTCCGGTACTCGTCCGCCCAGCGCTCGGCTGCGGCCCTGATCGCCGCTTCCCCGCCATCGACGTCGGCGCGGGTCAGATGCAGCGGAAAGCCCTTGGTGCGGATCACATGGTCGGGCGAGCCCACCCCGCGCCGCGACAGGCTTTCAAGATCGTCGCGCTCGAGGAACGCGGCGACCGCCGGCCCGCCGCGCACGTCGAAGACGGGCATCGGCATCGCGGCGCCGTGATGATCGCTGCGGATGGCGCCGAGCACGCCGCGCAGGATCGGCAAGACCTGCGCCGCGCGCGCCGGATCGGCCGGCACGCGCACGGTGTGAACGCTCGTGCCGAAAGTGCGGCCGCCGGCCCGCTCGGCCAGCCAAGTCTCGACCCGGTCGGTATGGTCGATGACGCGGTCATAGCTCTGCTTCGCCGTCTCGCCGAAGGTGAAATGGCCATGGTTGAGCAGCACCAGACCTTCGACCGAGGGATCGGCCTCGAAGATTTCGGCCGCCTTCTTCGCCAGCGCGAAGCCCGGCATGATGTAAGGCACGGCAGCCACCCGGTCGCCGAAGATCTCGGCGATCGCCGCCTCCGCCTGAGGCAGATTGGCGAGCGCCAGAAATGCCGTCGCATGGGTATGGTCGACGAAGGTGTGCGGCAGGAAGGCGTGCAGCAGCGTCTCCACCGACGGGTTGGGCGAGGACGATTGCAGAAGCGCCGCCCGCTGCGCGTCGACCATCGCCTCGTCGGACAGCGCGTCCAGCGACCGCAGCTTCAGCAGCGGGTCGAGCCAGACACCCGGAAGGCCCGGCCCCTCGATCGTGTCCAGATCCCAGCCGCTGCCCTTGATGTGCAGGACGCGCCGCTCTTCGCCATGCAGGTTCGGCCGGGTGACCTTGACCGAGGTGTTGCCGCCGCCATGCATGACCAGATCGGGGTCCGAGCCGATCAGCCGCGAGGTGTAGACCCGGTGACCGAGCGCCCGGTCGGCCTCGCTGTCGCCTTCGGCCGCGGCATAGGCCTCGGCCTTCTTGTCGTCCCAGCGATTGTCGCGCATGATCGTCTCCCGAGGCGGCCGCACCGCGCCTTCTTTGACAAATGTCAGATGATGATGTCAAATAGCTAAAAGTGGAAGTGGGGCGGATATGCCATCGGCTTCGGTTCGGCGCTCGGCCGGTCAGATCAGCGGCGAGGACATCGTGGTGGAGGCCGCCTGGCTCTACTACCATGACGGGCTGAACCAGAACGAGATTGCCGCCCGCCTCAAGGTCTCCCGCGCCACCGTGGTCAACTACCTTCAGGAAGCGCGCGAGCGCGGCTACATCAACATCACGCTGGCCGCCGAACCGTTCACCAATCACCGGATCGCGCACGAACTGTGCGGCATGTTCGAGCTGCGCGCGGCCTACGTGCTGCCGGACGGCGCCGGCGGCGAGCTGGAACAGTTCGAACGGGCGGTGCGGGGCGCGGCGAACTGGCTGCCGTCCCTGCTCGCCCCCGGCGACCGGCTCGGCGTCGCCTGGGGCAAGACCATCTACGACACGGCCGACCAGATCGAACCGGTCACGATCCCCGATCTGGAGGTGATCCAGCTCGTCGGCTCGATGGCGACCCCTTACGGCTTTTCCGCCGAGGTCTGCTCGTCCAACGTCGCCCGCAAGCTCGGTGCCAAATGCGTCAACCTGCATGTGCCGGCCCTCCTGTCGACCCCCCAGATCGCCGCGATGCTGCGCAAGGAGGCGATCATCGCCGCCCAACTCGAGGCGATCGACCGCTGCAACAAGACCCTGTTCGCGGTCGGCTCATGCGACCATGACAGCCACATCGTCACCTCGGGCATCGCCAGCCATGCCGATCTGGACTGGTACGTCGCCCACGGGGCCGCCGGCGTGCTGTGCGGGCGCTTCATCGATGCCGGCGGCGAGCCGGTGCGCGGCCCGCTGGACGAGCGGATGATCGGCGTCGAACCGACCGCCCTGCGCGGCAAGCAGACGGGGCTGCTGGTCTCGGTCGGCCAGGAAAAGACGGTCGCCATGCTCGCCGCCCTGCGCGGCGGCTACGCCACCCATCTGGTCACCAGCAGAACCACGGCAGAACATTTGCTGTCGCTGGCCGAACGCGCCGAAACGGCGGCCTGACGCGCCGGTCAGCGCTTCTTTTCCGGGAACAGCTTCAGCAGCCCCTCTTCGCTCGCCTCGGCGACGCCGCGCTCGGTGATCAGCCCGGTCACCAACCGTGCCGGCGTCACGTCGAAGGCCGGATTGGCGCCGGGCGTGCCATCGGGCGAAATCTGCACATGGGCCGTCGAGCCGTCGTCGAGCTTGCCGAACACACGCGTCACCTCGTCCTGGTTGCGCTCCTCGATCGGGATTTCGGCGAGCCCGTCATGGACGGTCCAGTCGATCGTGCTGGAGGGCAGCGCGACGTAGAACGGAATGTCGTTGTCGCGCGCGGCGAGCGCCTTCAGATAGGTGCCGATCTTGTTGCACACATCGCCCGACGCGGTCGTCCGGTCGGTGCCGACGATCACCACGTCGACATCGCCATGCTGCATCAGATGGCCGCCGGCATTGTCGACCACCAGATGATGGTCGATGCCGTGGCTGTTGAGCTCCCACGAGGTGAGCTGGGCGCCCTGATTGCGCGGCCGGGTCTCGTCGACCCAGACATGGACGTTCATGCCGTCCTCGACCGCCTGGTAGATCGGCGAAGTCGCCGTGCCCCAGTCGACGGTCGCGATCCAGCCCGCATTGCAATGGGTCAGAACGTTGACCGGCTCGCCCGGCCCTTTTTTCCGCGCGATCTCGCGCAGGATCTCCAGCCCGTGCAGACCGATCTGCCGGTTGGTCTCGACGTCCATGTCGCAGATTTCGGCCGCCCTGCGCATTGCCTCGTCGGCGCGCCGCTCGACCGGCGTGTTGCGCAGCATCGAACGCATGTCGTCGAGCGCCCAGCGCAGATTGATCGCCGTCGGCCGCGTCGCGTGGAGCACCTCCCAGGCATTGTCGAGCGCCGCGTCCGAGGCATCGCGCGCCATCTCGACGGCGACGCCGTAAGCGGCCGTCGCGCCGATAAGGGGCGCGCCGCGCACCCACATGTCGCGGATGGCTGTGGCGAAATCGTCGAGCCCGTCGAGACTGACGATCCGGAACTCGTGCGGCAGCCAGCGCTGATCGATGATCATCACCTTGCCGTCATCCTCGTTCCGCCAGATCGAGCGGTAGTGCGTGTCGCCAACCTTCATGCCGAAGCTCCCTTGTCCGCGCGGCGCGCCGCGGCGATCACCTGGTCGATGCCGGCGAAACCGGCACGGCCGAGCACCAGCGTGCGGCCCAGCCGGAGCGCCTTTTCCTCGAGCGGCGCGCGCTTCTCCGCATCCTCGATCGTGTCGAACTCGGCGATGTGCGCCAGCCCCAGAACGCGGCGGTGCATCTCGATTCCGGCGATCGCCAGCGCATCGATGAAGATCTCGCCGATCACCTCGCGCAGCGCGGCATCGGATGCGGGGTGGTGGCCCTGATCCTCATAAAGCGTCTTCGGATAGAGGATGCCGGTACGCTCGCTGTGCCACAGATTCTCAAACTCGGCGGCGAACACGGTCCACGTCTCGCCGATCACTTCCAGCAGCCAGTCCTGATAGGCGGCGCGCTCGGCCTCGTCGCCGATATGGCCGGGCATCGCCAGGAACGCCATCAGGTAGTTGCCCAGCAGCATGCCGATGTCGAACCCCATCGGTCCGTAGAAGGCGAACTCGGGGTCGATGATCTTCGCCTCATGGTCGGTGACCATGATCGAGCCGGTGTGCAGATCGCCATGGCACATCGTCTCGGCCTTGGCGGTGAAGGCGCGCTTGAAGTGCTGCGCGACGATCTTGAGCTGCTGGTCCTGACGCAGTTCGGCGACGACGCCGTCAAGCTGCGGGCTTGTGTGCCGGTTCATCTCCGCGTCGAAATAGGGATCGGTGAAGACCAGGTTCTCGGTGATGTCGCACAGATCGACATTGTCCGAAAACAGCGCCACGTCCGCCTTCTTCTGCCGCGTCTGCATGCAAAGGTCGGACCCGCGAAACGCGGTGCGCGCGCAGAATTCGCCCAGCGTGCGGCCGAGCCCCTCCACGCGCCGCCCCGCCATCATCTGTTGGCGCAGGATGATGTGCGGGTTCAGATACTCCATGACGATCAGCGCCTGCGCCTCGTCATAATGATAGATTTCCGGCACCCGGCCCGGATCGCGCGCGGCCTGGCGCGTCAGCGCGTGATATTCGAAGAAGGCGCGGTTGAGCGGCAGGGGCCAGCTCTCGCCGACCAGCCGCACATAGGGCAGTGCCTGCTTGACGATCGCGGTGCCCGCAGTACCCTCGACGATGAAGACCAGATTGAGGTTGCCGTCGCCCACCTCGCGCACCGTCCAGGCCGTCGCGTCGGGCCCGATCCGGCGCGTCAGCGCGTCGATGCCGCCCAGCCTCTGGCCCAGCGTTTCCGGCGTCAGCGCTTCATATGTGTCGCTCAAGCCGCTCCTCCCTCGTGCCAGCCATGCCATCGACCGTAGGAGCCATTTCAATCAGTTGTCAATATGCGTTGACTTTTGTCATGTGAGTTGGTTTGCTTCGGTTCGGGAGGAGTTCCATGACCGATCTGGCATGCCGCATTTCTGGCATCGACAAGGCGTTCGGTGAAAACCGCGTTCTCCGCAAGCTCAGCCTCGATCTGCCCGCCGGCACCGTCACCGCGCTGATGGGCGCCAACGGCGCGGGCAAGTCGACGCTCGTCAAGATTCTCAGCGGCGTGCATGCCCGCGACGCCGGCACCATCACGCTGATGGGCGAGCCCTTCGCTCCCGCGACGCCATCCCGGGCGATTCGCGCCGGTGTCGTCACCGTCCACCAGAACATCAATGACGGCGTCATTCCCGATCTCGACGTCGCCTCGAACCTTCTGATCGACCGTCTGGCCGAGGCCAATTACGGCTTCATGCTGCGCCGGCGGCGCATGCTGGAAGATGCGCGCGCCATCGCCGCGGGCATGGACCTTGCGATCGACGTGCGCACGCCGGTCGCCCAGCTCGGGGTCGCCGACCGCCAGCTCATCGCCATCGCCCGCGCCATGGCGCACGAGCCCAAGCTGCTGATCCTCGACGAACCCACCTCGTCGCTGTCGGCGGCCGAGGCCGAGCGGCTGTTCCGGCTGATCGAGAAGCTGCAGTCGCAGGGCGTTGCCGTGCTCTACATCTCGCACCGCATGTCCGACATCCGCCGCATCGCCGACCGCGTGGTCTCGATGCGCGACGGCGAGATTTCAGGCGTGTTCGAGGGTCCCGGCATCGATTACGAGGGCGCGGTCAACGCCATGCTCGGCCACCGCATGACCGAGGTCGACTTCACCGTGCCCGACGCCGGCGCACCCGTGGTCGCGCTGCGCGACGTCCAGCTCCGGCCCGACACGGCACCCTTCTCGCTCGATCTGCACGACAACGAGATCGTGGTCGTCACCGGCCTGCTCGGCTCGGGCAAGACCATGCTCGCCCAGGCCCTGTTCGGAATGGCCGCGCCACACGCCGGCACGATCACGCTCGACGGCAAGCCGTTCGCGCCAAAAAGCCCCGGCCAGGCGATCGCCCGCGGCGTCTTCATGTCGCCCAAGGACCGCGCCAGCAACGCGGTCGTCCACGACTTCAACCTGACCCGGAACATGACCGTGCCGTTCCTGTCGCGCTTCGGCCGGCTGTCCTTCGTCGACCGCGGCCGCGAGCGCGCGACGGCGCGCCAGATGATCGACGATCTGTCGATCGTCTGCCAGTCCGAGACCGACGGGATCGGCACGCTTTCGGGCGGCAACCAGCAGAAGGTCATGCTGGCGCGCTGGCTGTCGCAGCCCAGCCGCCTCTTGATCCTCGACGAGCCGTTCCAGGGCGTCGACATCCGCGCCCGCCGCGACATCGGCCACAAGATCCGCGCCACCGCCGGCGACCGCGCCACGCTTGTCCTCGTCGCCGAACTGGACGAGGCCTTCGAGATCGCCGACCGCATCGTCGTCTTCCACGACCACACGGTGAGCGCGCAGTTCCGCAACGAGAACATCGACGTCAACGCCGTGCTCGCCGCCGTCACCGGCGCGACGGGCACCGAACGGCAGACCGCATGAGATGAGCTTGGACTCCACACCCGACCAGCAGGCCGAAAAAGCCGCCCCGATGAGCGAACACGATCGCCAGAGCCGCGGCGTGATGATCGACCTTGCGATCCGCTATGGCTTTCTGTGCCTGCTGCTCGGCATGATCGTCTTCTTCTCGATCTTCGCCGACGGTTTCGCAGGGCCACGCTCGGCCGTCTTCATCTTCCAGTCGGTCGCCATCACCGGCATTCTGGCGCTCGGCGTCACCTGCACGCTGGTCGTCGGCGGGTTCGATCTTTCGATCGGCTCGGTCGCGACATCGTCGATGATGCTGTCGGCCTACATGATGGTGATTCTCGAACAATCGGCCTTCGTCACCATTGTTGCCTGCCTGCTGATGGGTGCCTTCATCGGCCTCGTGAACGGGCTGATGATCGTCAAGACCAAGGTGCCCGACCTTCTGGCGACGCTCGGCATGATGTTCCTGCTGCTCGGCCTGCAGCGCATTCCGACCGAAGGCCGGTCGATCGCCACCGGCATGACGCTGCCCGACGGCTCGACCGCCGAGGGCACCTTCTCGTCCTTCTTCCTGTCGATGGGCCGGCACCGGTTCGACTTCGTTCTGGACGATCTGATCCCGGTCTCGGTGGTCTTCCTGATCGTCATCGGCATCCTCGTCTGGGTGTTCCTCGAACTGACCCGGCACGGACGGCTGATGTACGCGATCGGCTCGAACGAACGCGCCGCCAGTCTGACCGGCACTAACGTGAACCGCTACAAGATCATGGCCTACATGATCTCCGGCACGCTCGCCTCGGTGGGGGGCCTGCTGCTCGCCGCACGCCTCGGCCGTGGCGACATCGCCTCGGGCACCAACCTGCTGCTGGACGCGGTCGCCGCCGCGCTGATCGGCTTCGCCGTGCTCGGCGCGGCCAAGCCGAACGCGTTCGGCACCGCGATGGGCGCGCTGTTCGTCGGCATCCTGCTTCAGGGCCTGACGATGATGAACGCGCCCTACTACACCCAGGATTTCATCAAGGGCTTCGTCCTCGTGATCGCCCTTGTCTTCACCTTCTCGCTTTCCGCCCGAAGGGCCGGAAGCCACTGAAAATGCTCACGTAACAGGAGGAGAGAGCATGAAGATCCTACGCAGAACGGCACTGGCCATGGTTGCCAGCCTGGCCGCGTCCGCAACGCTGGCAACCGGCGGCGCGGCGCAGGCCCAGGACATGCCGGCACCTTTCGACAACCCCGAAGACGTCACCATCGCACTGGTGCGCTACCTGTCGACGGGCGACTTCTTCCAGTCCTATCTGGCCGGCGTGGAAGCCCAGGCCGAGGCGCTCGGCGTCGACCTGCGCGTCTTCGACAGCCGCCAGGATGCGGCGCTTCAGGCCGACATGGTCGACCAGGCGATCGCGCTCGGCGTCGACGGCATCATCATCCAGCACGGGCTGACCGAGTCCATGCAGGAAGCGGCCCAGCGGGCCGTGGACGCGGGCATCAAGGTCGTCGCCTTCGACGTCAATGTCGAGAACGATGCGATACCGCAGATCGAGCAGTCCGACCGTGACCTCGCCCGTCTGGTTCTGGAACAGGCGATCAAGGACAATGGCGAGGAGTGGAAGGCCGGCTATGTCTACGTGCCCGGCATCGCTCCGCTCGACCGGCGCGACGAGACCTGGCGCGAGTTCAAGGAGCGCTATCCGGGCATCGACGAGGTCGCCCAGTTCGGCACCCTCGACAATCCGATCGCCAACTCCAACGCCAACCAGGCCCGCTCGGTGCTCCAGGCCAACCCGGACATCGAGGTCGTGTTCGCGCCCTATAACGAGTTCGCGCGCGGCGTGAAGATCGCCGTGGACGAGGCCGGCCTTTCGTCGGACATCGACATCTATTCGGCCGACGTGTCGACCTCCGACATCGTCGCCATGCGTGAGCCGGACAGCGCCTGGGCGGCAACGGCTGCAACCAACCCGGCCGTGGTCGGCGAGGTCTCGGTGCGCGCGCTGGCGATCATGCTGGCCGGCGGCGATCCGGGCTCCAGCGTGATCATCCCGCCGACCCTGATCACCCAGGACATGCTCAACGAGATGGACATCTCGAACATGGAGGAACTGTCGTCGAACCTGGCCCAGTTCGCCCATGCCGATGTCGCCATGACCGACTGGATGCCTCTGCCGCCACGCTGAGCCATTCCGTTCCCGAAGGGGCCGCCGCGCGCGGCCCCTTTCTTCTTTGGGGAGACCCGCACATGCTCAAGGGCATCGACGCGCGCGTGACGCCGGACCTGATGGACGCGCTGATGCGCATGGGCCATGGCGACGAGATCGTCATCGCCGACGCGAACTTTCCCGCCCACGCGACCGCCGCGCACTGCCATGTGCCCGAGCCCATCCACCTGCCGGCAATGGACGCGGTCGAGGCGGCCGAACTGATCTGCACGCTGCTGCCGCTCGAGGCGTTCTTCGACTATTGCGCGCTGCGCATGCAGATCGACGGCGCGCCCGACGAGATGGGCGAAGTCCATACGCAGGTCTTCGCCGTGCTCGAACGCCAGAAGCCCGACGGCGCCGTCCTGTCGAGCCTTGAGCGACAGGACTTCTACGCGCAGGCGAAACAGGCCTTTGCCGTGGTCGCCACCAACGAGGCGCGCCCCTTCGGCTGCTTCATCCTGCGCAAGGGCGTGATTTTCTAGGCGGTCTCGCGCTCGGCGCGGGCCGCATCGACCGCCCTGCGCATCGCCGTCACCGCCTCGCCGATCTTGTCGCCGGCCCGCAGCAGGCTGCCGCCGAGCAGATAGACGACATCGTCGCCATACATGCGCACCATGTCGGCGGCGCGCTCGACACTCATGCCGCCGCCCGGCGACGGCAGCATCGGCCTGCCATGCCCGTGCGGATCCCGGCAGGCCTCGGCGATCGACAGGCATTCCTCGGCCGAAAAGCCGAACCGCCCGCCGACATTGGGAAAGACCGAGATGTCCGAACCGGCGAGCCGCTGCAGCACGCCATACATCATCGCGTGGGTGAAGCCGGTGTCGGGCGACAGCACGAACGGGCCGGTGAAGCTCGGATGGGTCATGATCGGCAGGTCGAACGCGGGGTCACAGGCCAGCTGGTGGACGATCTCGAAGCCGAGCAGGCCCGGCATCAGCAGCACCCCGCCCGAGCCCGCCGTCTTGGCGAAGAAGGCACGCTCGACGAGCTGGTCCGGCCGGCCGGTGATGTTGGCAAAATGCAGCGCCGAGGTGCCGAATTCGGCATTGGCGCGCGCCACCGCGGCGGCGACCTTTTCGGTGCGCTCCTCGAACGGGGACATCGGCTGGTCGGCGAGGCCGTGATCGTCCTTGATGATGTCGGCGCCGCCGGCAACGCAGCGCCAGGCGATCTCCGCAAGCTGGTCGGACGTCGAGCCCTGCGGCTTGATCACCGGCGAAATCAGCCCGCCTTCCGGCCGGCCGGCGCGCTGACGCACGCCCGCGATGCCGAAACGCGGACCGGCGAACCGTTCGGCGATCACCGGGCCGGGGTCGACGCCGACGACCTTGATGCCCTGCTGGATCGACGAATTGCCGAACATGACATTCAGGAGTTGCACCAGTTCGGTACCGGCGCTGTCGGGCGAATAGGAGATCGTCACGTCGAACACGCCCCGCCTCGCCATCACCGCGCGACCGACCTGTCCGACGATCTCGTCGGCGATGAAGCCTTCGGGCACGATGTCGCCGGGGATCTCGACGGTCTGCTCGAGCGCCACGTCATGGGCGCGGCGCATTGCCGCCGACGCGCTCTCGGCGAGGATCCGGTAGGTGACGGTGAACCGTTCGGCCTCCGCCGCCATCACAGCGCCTCGGCCTTGACGGCCGAATGCACCGCATCGACGCGCGCGGCCGAAAGCTGCTCCTCGGTGATGCCGGTCTTCTGCCCGATCAGCGTCTCGATGCCGGCAACGAGCGCCGAGGCGTCGAGCCCGTAATGCTTCATCAGATAGCCGCGCGAGCCGCCATGGGCATAGGTGTCCTTGAGGCCGAGCCGCACCAGCCGCTTGCCGACGCCATTGTCGGCCATGATCTCGGCGACCAGCGAGCCGACACCGCCCTCGGTAACGTGGTTTTCGAGCACCACGACGCCCTTGGACACCGATGCGATGTGATCGAGCAGCGGTTTCTCGTCGAACGGCTTGATCGTGTTGATGTGCAGATGACGGACCGAGACGCCGGCCTTTTCGAGCGCCTCGCGCGCCCGCAGCGCCTCTTCGGTGGCGATGCCCGAGGTGACGACCAGAACGTCCTCGCCGAGCGCCAGTTCGCGCATCTGGCCGACCACGATGGGCGTATCGAAAAGGCGCGGCACCGAGCCGCGCAGCACCCGGCAATAGACCGGCCCGTCGATCGAATCGGCGGCCTCGCAGATGCTCTCGACCTCGGTCGCATCGCCCGTCTCGAGCACCGTCATGTTGGGGATCGAGCGCATCACGGCGACATCTTCGATCGCCTGGTGGGTCATGCCGCCGGGCGTCGTCACGCCGGGCAGGAAGCCCATCAGCCGCACCTTGCGGCGCGGATAGGCGACCGATGCCATCAGCTGGTCGTAGGGCCGCCGGTACAGGAACACGCCGAACGAGTGCAGGAACGGCCGGAACCCGGCAAGCCCGAGCCCGCCGGCAAAGCTCATCATGTTCTGCTCGGCCATGCCCAGAGAGACGAACTGGTCCGGATGCCGGTCGCGGAACCCGTCGATCTCGCACGACGAGGTCAGATCGGCCGAAAGGCACAGAACGTCGGGATCGGCGGTGGCGAACTTTTCGAAGGCGGCCGCATAGGGCCGTGTGACCATCTCGACCATCAGTGCGCTCCCTCGGCGATATCGACCGGCTCGACACCGAGCTCCTCGGCGATCGCCTTGTTCATCTCGTCGCGCTCCTCGGGCGTCTTGAATCGCACATAGTGAAGGCGCGGGAACCGGCGCTGCAGGAAGCTCATCCCGTGCGTCGGCGAGGACCGCGCCAGGATGATCAGCGGCCGGTCCTCGTGCGGCTCGGCCTTTGCCTGGCGCATCGCATCGAGATCGTGCGCGTCGATCTCGACGCAGACGGCGCCGAACGCGCGGAACTTTTCGGCGATGTCGCGCACTTCCATCACCGAACTCATCGCGCCGTCGCACTGCTGGTCGTTGACGTCCATCAGCGCCCACAGATTGTCGATGCGGTGATGGGCGGCCGCCTGCACCGCCTCCCAGGTCTGGCCCTCCTGGACCTCGCCGTCGGACATGAAGACGCACACCTGCCCCTCCTCGCCGCGCCGCTTGCGGCCGAAGGCGAGGCCCGCGCCGGTCGAAAGGCCGATGCCGAGCGTGCCGTTGTGCACTTCCATGCCCGGCGAGTGCTCGGCGCCGATCATCTCGACCGACGATCCGTCCTTATTGAACATCTCGAGCCCTTCGGGCGCCATGCGGCCGGTCTCGATCAGCGTGGCATAGGCGACCAGCGCATAGTGGGCCGGCGCGATGAAGAGCCGGTCATAGCGCGGCTCGAACGGGCCGTTATAGCCCGCCCCCGTCACGTAGTCCGGATTGTCCGCCGACGGTACGCCGCCGAAGGGTCTTGGCACCGCCGGCAGGGTCGGCTCGCCCAGATTGAGCGCCTCGTTGTAGAGAAAAGCGAGCTGTTCGGCGGCCGAGCATGCCTGGCTGAGATAGCCGCCATTGTTGCGCATGCAGTGCTCGAACACGCGCCGCCTGATGCCCAGCGCCACCTCTTCGGTCGACTTGCGGTTTTTCACGTCCCAACCTCGTTTTGGAGCGGACTCTACGGCCCACTATACAAATGTCAAGGCTATCTGGCTTTTGTGAAATCCGTACGAAACGAGTGATCAGTACGGCGTGTCGCCGCCGTCGATCGTGATCGCCTGGCCGCGGATGATCTGCGCCGCATCACCCAGAAGGAACGCGATCACTCGGCCCACTTCGACCGGCTCGATATGCCGACCCAGCTGCGCCGGCACCATCGAGCCGAACAATTCGTTCCGGTCGGTGCCGCTCTTTTCGGAAATGAAATCGGCGACCGCGCCAAGCATGTCGGTCGCCACCCCGCCCGGACACACCGCATTGACGTTGATCCTGTCGGCCGCCCATTCGAGCGACAGCGAGCGCGTCAGGTTGATCACGGCAGCCTTCGACGCGTTGTAGCCGGCCATGTTCGGATAGCCGACCTTGCCGGCGTTCGAGGCGACGTTGACGATCGCCCCGCCCTTGCCCGCCATCAGCGCGGCGGCCGCCTGCGCGGCGACCAGCACGCCCTTGACGTTGACGGCATACTCGGCGTCGAAATCGGCCGGCTTCATCTCGGTCGCCGGCCCGAGCCGCACGATGCCGGCATTGTTGACCAGCCCGTCGAACCGCCCGAAGCGGTCTCGAAGCGCGCCGAGCGCGGCATCCATCGACGCGCGGTCGGTGACGTCGGCGGCGAGGCCGATGACCGTTTCGCCCGATGGATCAAGCGTTTGCGCGGCTTTTTCGACTCGGTTTCCATCGAGGTCGATCAGCCCCGCCCTGCCGCCGGCCTCGACGATCGCCCGCGCGATCCCCTGCCCGATGCCGCCGGCCCCGCCGGTGACCGCGATCACCCTTCCGTCCAGACGTCCCGTCATGGCGCTCTCCTGTTCTTGTTATGATGTCTTCTCACCAGGTCGGATGGGCGGTCACGCCGCCATCGACGACCAGATTGGCGCCTGTGATCCAGCGCGCCGCGTCGGAGGCAAGGAACAGCGCCGCATCGGCAATGTCCTCGGGCCGGCCGAGCCGTTCGAGCGGCGCCGCCGCCTTCCACCGTTCCACGCCCTCGGGCCAGCCTTCCTCGATCCCGTCGCGATGGATCAGCCCCGGCGAGACGGCGTTGACGCGCAGGCCGACCGGCCCCAGTTCGAGCGCCGCCGCCCGCGTCAGCATGATCAGCGCCGCCTTGGAGGCGGCATAATGGCTGTGGCCCGGCGCCGGGTTCAGCCCCTCGATCGAGGCGATGTTGACCGCCGCGCCCTTCGTCGTGCCGGTCTCGCGCATGTGCGCCGCGAGCGCCCGGATCAGCCCGAACGGGCCGGTCACGTTCGCCGCCATCATCGCCGCCATGTCGTCGGCGCCGATCTCGTCGAACATGGCGACGGGCTGGATGCCGGCATTGTTGACGACGATGTCGACGCCGCCGAACACCGTGGCGACGCGCGAGAGAAGTTCGGCGCAGTCGGCCTCGGCGGTCAGGTCCGCGCCGACGGCCAGCGCCTCGCCGCCCGCTTCGCGGATCGCACCGACGAGCGCGTCGGCCGCCGCCTCGTTGGTCCTGTAATGGACGGCGACGTTGGCGCCCGCCTCGGCGAAACGCCGCGCAATGCCCGCGCCGATGCCGCCGCTGGCGCCGGTGACGATGGCGGTGCGGCCGGAAAGGTCCAGCAATTGCCCGACGGGCGGATAGGTCGGTTCGGCCATGATCGTTTTCCTCAGTCCAGCGTGGGCAGCAATTGTTTCAGGACGGCGGCGATCCGGCCGCCGCAGATCTCGGCATGGGCGAGCACGTCCTCGATCGTGTCGGGCTTCTGGTCGGGTCCGCCGGTCGCCTTGTTGGTGATGCCCGAAAGGCCGAGCACCGGCAGACCGCAATGGGCCGCAGCGATCACCTCCATGACGGTCGACATGCCGACCGCATCGGCGCCGGTCGAGGCGAAGTAACGCCGTTCGGCGGCGGTCTCCAGCGATGGCCCCGCTATGCCCATATAGATGCCCCGGCGCAGCGCCACGCCCGCCTTGTCGGCCACCGCGAGCGTCGCTTCGCGCAACGCCGGATCATAGGCATGCAGAAGGTCCGGAAAGCGCGGGCCGATCGCCTCGTCGTTCGCCCCGGTCAGCGGGTTGTGTCCGGTGAAGTTCATGTGATCGTCGATCAGCATGACCTCGCCCGCGTCGAAGTACGGATTGAGCCCGCCCGCCGCATTGGTGACGATCAGCCGTTTCGCGCCCAGGCCCTTGAGCACGTAGACGGCGAGCGCGATATCGCGCGCCGGCCAGCCCTCGTACAGATGGAACCGGCCCTGCATGACGACCGCGTCCGTGCCGTGCAGCCGGCCGAACACGAAGCGCCCCGCATGGCCCGGCGCCGTCGAATGGGGAAATCCGTCGATCTCCGTATAGGGCACGTGCACCGGATCGGCGACTTCGGCCGCAAGCCCGCCGAGCCCGGTGCCGAGGATCAGCGCGGTGTCGACGGGACGGTCAGTCCTGGCGCGAATGGAGGCGAGCGCCGCGTCAAGGCGCGCGAGCTGGCTTTGCTGGGACATGGGCTACTCCGGTGGGATTCAGGCGATGGAAGCGGCGATCTGCGGCGCCATGGCCTGCACTTCGGCGATGGGGCCCGCCAGATCGAGCCGGGTCAGCTGGCCGTCGCGCACCACCTGCTCGCCGGCGAGGAAGACATGGGCGATGTCGGACTTGTTGGTCGAATAGACCAGATGCGTGACCGGCTCGAACAGGGGCACGGCATGGGCGCGCTGCACATCGACCAGCACCATGTCGGCGAATTTGCCGGGCTCGAGCGTGCCGATCCGGTCGCCCGCCTGCAGCGCCGTCGCGCCATCGCGCGTCGCCATGGCGAGCGCCTGCGCCGTGGTCACCGCCTCGGCATCCATTGTCGCGCCCTTGTGCAGCATGGCCGCCAGCCGCAGCGCCAGCCACATGTCCAGATCGTTGCCGCTGATCGCCCCGTCCGTGCCCAGCGTCACGCGCACGCCGGCGTCCAAAAGATCGGGCACGCGGGCGATGCCGGAGCCGAGTTTGAGGTTGGAGACCGGATTGTGAACGGCGCTCGCGCCCGTCCGGGCAAGGATGTCGATCTCCTCGTCGTCGAGATGGACGCAATGGGCGAGCACCGTGCGCTCGTCGAGCAGGCCCAGATGATCGAGATGCCGGATCACCGAACGGCCGTAGCGGTTCTGGACGTCGGCCTGCTCGGCCCGCGTCTCGGCGGCATGGACGTGGTAGAGCGCGCCATGCGCCTCGGCGATGTCCTTGGCAAGGCGCAGATTGTCCGGCGAGACGGTGTAGGCGCCGTGCGGCATGGTCGCCACGAACACATCGTCCGCCTCGGCGAAGTCGGCAATGAAGCGTTCCGCGTCGTTCGGCCGGGTCTCGGCTGTCTTCTTGTCCATGCCCGGCGGGTCGAAGAAGATGCCGCCCGTTGCGACGCGAAGGCCGACCATGCGCGCCGCCTCGACGGTCTGCCGCGGATACCAGAACATGTCCATGACCGTGGTGACGCCCGAAAGGAGCTGCTCGGCGAAACCGACAACCGAGCCCAGCCGGGTCGTTTCGGGATCGAGGATGGCCGCCTCGGCCTTCCACACGGTCTGCAGCCAGGCTTCGAGCGGCAAATTCTCGACCAGCCCCCGGAACAGGCTGTCGCCGGCATGGCAGTGCGTGTTGATCAGGCCCGGCATGAGAATGTGGCCGCTGCCGTCGACCACCCTGCCCGCGCGGTCCTTCATCGCTTCGAGCGCGTTTTGGTCGAGGACATGCGCGATGCGCCCGTTCGAGACCGTCACCCCGCCCTTTTCGATGACGCGATTGTCCGCGTCGGCGGTGACGACGATGGCGTTCTCGATGATCAGGTCGAATTCGGACATGGCGTTTCCTCACGCGTTGCGGCGCATGCGCCACCAGGACAGGACCACCAGCACGACGAGCGTCGCCACATAGGGCATCATGTCGGTGAACTGCTGCGGCCAGCCAAGGCCCTGCACCCGGAACGACAGGCTGTCAACGAAGCCGAACAGGCACACGATCGCCAGAAGCGGCAGCGGCCGCCCGCGCGTCAGAAGCACGGCGACGACGGCGATCCAGCCGCGCCCGGCACTCATGTTTTCGACGAACAGGTTGACGTTGGCGATGGAAAGCTGCGCGCCGGCCAGCCCGCACAGCGCGCCGCACGCAACCAGCGCATAAAGCCGCACCCGTTCGGGGCTGACGCCACCGGCGGTCAGCGCGGCCGGGTTCTCGCCGGCGGCGCGGATGCGCAGGCCGAGCCGGTGCCGCAGGAAGAAAAGGTGCAGACCGACGGCGATGGCGATCGCCAGATAGAACAGCGGCGACTGGCCCGACAGCACCGGACCGACAAGCGGCACATCCTCGATCAGCGGCAGCCGGACGCCGTCGAAGCCGACGATGGCCGGATCGCGGAACGCGCCGGCGACGCCGAAGATGGTCCGCAGCAGATAGGTCGTCAGGCCCGCCGCAAGCAGGTTGAGGGCGATCGACACGACGATCGGATCGCCCGGCCGGCGCAGATGGAACTCGGCGAACAGAAGCCCCATCAGCACGCCCGCGAAGATCGCCGCCGTCGCGCCCATCAGCGCCGAGCCGAAGAAGAACGCGCCGCACACGGCCGCGAACGCGCCCACCAGGATGAACCCTTCGAGCGCGATGTTGAACACGCCCGCACGCTCGCAGATGGCCCCGCCGAGCGCGGCCAGCAGGATCGGCGTGATGAAGCGGGGCAGCGAGCCGGCGAAGGCCGGATCGAACAGGGCCTCAAGTCCCATCGCCGCCCTCCGTTTCGGTGCGCGTGCCCTCGAAGGTGAGGTTCGAGAAGCGGCTTGCGACGAACAGGATGATCACCGCCTGCATGGTGATCGCCAGTTCCTTGGGCACGCCGGCGGTGCGCTCCATGCCGGCCGCGCCGGTCTGCAGCGCGGCGAAGAAGAAGCCCGACAGCGGCACAGCCCAGGGCACCATCTGCACCAGCAGCACCGCGACGATGCCGGTCCAGGCGTAAAGCGGCTGCACCAGCATGCCGTCGGCGTAGCGATAGTGGATGCCGAACACGGCGATCGCGCCGACGAGCCCGGCGATCGCCCCGCTCATGGCGAGCGTCTGCAGCGCGAGCCACCTGACCGGCAGGCCCGAGGCCTGCGCGAACGGCATCGAATAGCCGGTCATGCGCGTGCGATAGCCGTGCACGGTCATCGAGGTGTAGACGATGGCGATCACGGCCGTCGCGATGATGAACAAGATGCCGATATCGAGCCGCGTGCCCGGAAAGAAGGGCAGCCAGGACGCGTTGTCGATCAGATGCGTCTGCGGCAGGCCGGACTGGACGTCGCGGAACGGATGGCCGACCAAGTAGGAGGTGATGTAGCGCGCCGGATAGTTCAGCAGGAGCGAACCGACCAGCAGCGGCACGCCGACATAGAGGTAGAGCACGCCGGCCAGCATCGCCCACAGCGCGCCGGCGGCCATGCCCGCCGCGATGCCTGCGGCGGTCACGAGCAACGGCGGGCCGGGCATGGCGATGCCGACCAGCGCCGCGGTGAACCCGCCGATGACCAGTTGGCCCTCCCCGCCGATGTTGAACAGGCCGGCGCGGAACGACAGCATCACCGACAGCGCCATGCCGATGATCAGCGCCGACCGCGACAGCGTCGTCATCAGATAGGCATAGCGTCGGCCGCCGAAGGCGCCGTTCAGGAACCCTTCGAGCGCCCCCCCGAACGAGGCGCCGGCGATCAGCATCAGCACGAACAGGATGCCGAGGATCCAGGCCAGCACCCATATCCAGGGCGTCAGCTCGCGCATCGGCGACAGGCGGTCCGGCACGCCGCTCATGCGGCCGCCGCCCCGGCCGATGCGTCCTCGCCGTGCGAGAGCATGAAGGCGCCGATCCGTTCACGGTCGGCGTCGGCGCGGTCCATCTGCCCAGAGACGCGGCCGCCATACATGACGACGATCCGGTCCGACAGCGCCATGATCTCGTCCAGCTCGCTGGAGATCAGAAGGATCGCGTGCCCCGCATCGCGCATCTTCAGAAGTTCGCCGTGGATGAAATCGATCGCGCCGATATCGACGCCCCAGGTCGGGTTCTCGGCGATGATCAGCGGCGTACCGCGCGACAGTTCGCGCGCGACGACCAGCTTCTGCTTGTTGCCGCCGGACATGGTGCCGGCCCGGGCGCGCGGCCCGGCCACCTTGATGCGATAGCGCGCGATCAGATCGGCGGCAAACCGGTTCATCGCCTCGGTGACCGCGAACGGGCCGCGCCGGAAGCCGTCTTCGTCCATCCGTCCGATCGACGCGTTCTCGCTGACCCGGCCGGGAAGCGCCAGGCCGACGCGCTGGCGATCCTCGGGAATGTAGGCCATGCCCGCCGCGCGCCGCGCCGCGACGTCCAGCCCGGCAACGTCCCGGTCCATGATCCTTACCGCGCCGGCATCGGGTTTGCGCAGGCCGGTCAGGGCGTGGACGAGTTCGGCCTGCCCGTTGCCGCTGACGCCGGCGATGCCGAGGATTTCGCCCTCGCGCACATCGAGCGAAATCGGCCCGACCGCCCGCGCGCCGCGGCCGATGACGAGATCGCGGACCGAAAGCACAGCCCGTCCCGGCGCGCCGTCGGCGCGCGCCGGATTGTCGTGCAGCGCCCCGCCGACGATGTCGCGGGCGATCTGCTCCTTCGATGTCGAGCCGATCGGGCCGGAAAAGACCAGCTTGCCGGCCCGCATGACCGACACCGCGTCGGCCATCGCCATCACCTCGTCGAGCTTGTGGGTGATCAGCACGATCGCCTTGCCCGCCTCCCGGAAGCTACGCAGCACGGCGAACAGCCGATCCGTCTCGGCCGGCGTCAGCACGGCCGTCGGCTCATCGAGGATGAGCATGTCGGCCTGCAGGTACAGAAGCTTCAGGATCTCGACGATCTGCCGCTGACCGAGCGACAGCGTTGCGACGCGCGCATCAAGATCGATCTCGATGCCGTAATCCGCCGCGACTTCGGCCAGCGCCCGGCGCGCCTCACCGAAGCGGACGAAGCCGGCCGGCCCGGCCGGTTCGTTGCAAAGAACGACATTCTCGAGGACCGTCATGTCCTCCTGCAACATGAAATGCTGATGGACCATGCCGAGCCCGGCGCGGATCGCGTGCTGCGGGCTCTTCCAGCGCACGGCCTTGCCGTCGAGCGTGACCGAACCCTCCTGCATCGGCACCAGGCCGAACAGCGCGTTCATCACCGTCGACTTGCCCGCGCCGTTCTCGCCGACGATCGCGTGCACGCTGCCCGAAGCGAACGACAGCGACACGTGGTCGACCGCCGTCAGCGGACCGAAGCGGACCACGATATCGCGCATGTCCACCTGCATGGGTGCGGACCTCGAAAGGGCTGGAAGGAGGGGCGCGCCGCCGGCTCCGGCGGCGCGCGGAAGTGCTTACTGCGCGAACATCGGGTCTTCGAGTTCAAGTTCGCCCGACGTGATCATCTCAGCCGCGTCGGTGATCGCCTCGACCAGTTCGGGGCGCTCGGTGACCAGGCACTCGCTGTCTGCCCAGCTTTCCTCCTCGAGCGCGACCAGCGACATGCCGCCTTCAGCAAGGCCGAGCGACATGGTGACCTGTTCGTCGCCCTCGATGATCTGCTCGATCGCCTGCACGATGGCGTTGTCGACGCGCTTGAGCGTGGAATCGACCAGAAGGCCGGGGGCTTCCGCGCACCAGTCGACATCGACCGAAAACGCCTTGAAGTCGTTCTCGCGGGCCGCCTCGAACACGCCGAAATCACCGCCCGCGGTGGCCGTGAAGATGACATCGGCGCCGGCGCCGTGGATCGCCACGGCCTGCTCCTTGGCGCGCACCGGATCGGCGAACGGGTTCTCGCCGCCCACCCAGCGCACATCGACCTCGATGTCCTCATTGACGGACTTTGCGCCCTGGGCATAGCCGTCCGTGTAGCGGTGCAGGAACGGGATATCGAGCGCGCCGACCACGCCGACCCGGTCGTTCTCGGTCAGCATGCCGGCGGCGACGCCGACCAGATAGCTCGCCTCATATTCGCGGAAGACCGCGCAATGGACGTTGTCGGGCCGGTTCTCGATGCACTGGTCGACGATCAGATAGTCGATGTCGGGTGTCGTCGGGGCGAGCTGGGCGACGATGTCGTTGAACTCGAAGCCGAGCAGCACGATGATGTCGGCGCCCTCGTTGACCGCCGCATTGACATTGTCGAGACGGGCGGCGGCGGTGGAGCTCTCGAACGTCTGAACCTCGGCGCCGAACATCTCGCCGGCGCGCTCGGTGCCCGTCTGGCCGAGCTGCAGGAACGCGTTCACGCCGATCGGATCGGGCGAGACGTAGATGAACAGCTGGTCGTCCTGGGCATGGGCGACACCGGTGGCGGCGAGCGCCGCGACACCGGCGGCGGAAATCATGGAACGCAACGTCTTCATGGGCGGGGCCTCTCTGTTGAATGTTCTCGTCCGGCACGCCGGCTTGCCGCGATATTGGGCAGCAACGGCGCCCTCCGTCCAGCCGGACTTTCTTGCGGGGCGGGCGGGCGGCGGTCTTGCGGCGAGCGGCAGCGGGGCGCGCCCGGCAGGCTCGCGGCGCGAAGGGGGCCGGTCCGAAGCCTGTGTGCATTGCGGATTGTCTTCATTTCAGACAATTATTAACCCACCGTGACAATTGTCAATCCGCCCCCGGCATCGATCCCGGACGGCGGCGCAAGAGGAGCAAGTATGGTGCCAGACTGGTTCGTGCGCGCCGGGGACAGGCCGGAATTCTGGACCGGCGAGCGCTGCTTCATCACCGAACTGATGAACCATCCGGCCGAGCCGGCGGTGTCGCTGGCCGTCGCCCGCGTCGAGCCGGGCGTGACCACCCAGCTTCACCGGCTCGACGGCGTCACCGAGCGCTATGTGGTGCGCAAGGGGCGCGGCATCGTCGAGGTCGACGGCATCCAGCAGCGCCTTGAAACGGGCGATCAGGCCTTGATACCGGCGGGCGCCGCCCAGCGCATCGAGAACGACGGCGACACCGATCTCGAGTTCTACTGCGTGTGCACGCCGCGCTTCTTTCCCGAAAGCTACATCGATCTGGAAACGCCCGGCGACGCGAGCGCCTGAGCCGGTCACGCCGTAGTCTGGTCTGCTCAGACCCAGGGCAGACGGTCCAGATCGACATTGCCGCCGGTGACGATCACGCCGACGCGCTTGCCGGCAAACGTCCCGCGATTGTTGAGGATCGCCGCCAGCGCCACCGCGCTCGACGGTTCGATCACGATCTTCATGCGCGTCCAGACCAGACGCATCGCCGCCACGATCTCCGCTTCCGAGGCGGTCAGGATGTCGGCCACATGGCGCGACACGAAGTGCCAGGTCAGCGGCTTGAGCGGCGCGCGGAGCCCGTCGGCGATGGTCTGCGGCGCATCGTCGGCGATCAGGTGCCCGGCCCGCAGCGAGCGCAACGCGTCGTCGGCCTGTTCGGGTTCGGCGCCGAAGACCTTGACCTGGGGCGCCTCGGCCGCGAGCGCCAGACAGGTGCCCGAGATCAGCCCACCGCCGCCGATCGGCGCGATCACCGCGGCGAGGTCCGGGATTTGGTCGATCAGTTCGCGCGCGCAGGTCGCCTGTCCGGCGATCACGCGGGCGTCGTTATAGGGGTGGACGATCCCGGCGCCGGTGCGGTCGACCAGTTCGGCCAGCGCCGCCTCGCGCGCCGAGGTCGACGGCACGCATTCGACGATCTCGCCGCCATAAGAGCGGACGGCGGCCTTCTTGGCTTCCGACGCCGTCGACGGCATGACCACATGGCAGGCGATGCCCCGCCGGCCGGCCGCAAAGGCGAGCGCGGCGCCGTGATTGCCGGAGGAATGGGTGGCGACGCCGGCCCTCGCCTGTTCCTCATCGAGCCCGAACACGGCATTGGAGGCTCCGCGCGCCTTGAACGCGCCGGTCTTCTGCAGGTTCTCGCATTTGAAGAACAGCGACGCGCCGGTCAGCCCGTCGATGAAGGTCGAGGTCAGAACGGGCGTCCGGTGCAGGTGCGGCGCGATGCGCTCGTGCGCCTTTGCGACATCGGCAGGGCCCGGAAGCGCGGTCGCGTCCTCGGTGTCGGTCATATCGTCGTCTCCCGTCCCTTTCGGCCATCCTGCGCCGCCGGACCCTTGACCGGTATCAACGCGCGCGAGTTTCGTCCATGCCATCCCGTTCGCATGGAGCATCCCGGAACCAGCAACACGAGCGCGACAAGACCGGCCGGCCTGACCGCCGCCGAAGCGGCAGAGCGACTTGCACGGTTCGGCCCCAACGAGATCGCCGATCCCGGAAAACGGACCATCGTGTCGACGCTGCGCGAGGTGCTGACCGAGCCGATGCTGCTGCTGCTCGTGGTGGCGGCGCTGATCTATCTGGTCATCGGCGACGTCGCCGAGGGGCTCCTGCTCTCGGTGTTCGCACTGCTGTCGATCGTGCTGCTCGTCTATCAGGAACGACGCAGCGAGAACGCCCTGGCGGCGCTGCGCGCCATGGCCGCCCCGCAGGCGCACGTGATCCGCGACGGCGCGCCCGCCACCATCCCCGCGCGCGAGGTCGTGCCCGGCGATCTGCTGGCGATCGACGAGGGCGAGCGGATCGCCGCCGATGCGCTGCTGCTGACCACCGAGGCGCTGCAGGTCGACGAATCGCTCCTGACCGGCGAGAGCGTGCCGGTGCGCAAGCGGCCCGCCGCGCCCGGCGAGACGGCCGACACCGATGCGAGACCGGGCGGCGAGGACGAACCATCGGTCTACTCGGGGACCCTTGCCGTCGCCGGCCATGGCCTCGCGCGGGTGACCGCGACCGGCGCGGCGACCAGAACCGGCGCCATCGGCCTGTCGCTGTCGACGATCGAGGTCGGCCGGACCACGCTGCAGCAATCGACGGCGAAGATCGTGCGCCTGTTCGGGCTGATCGCCCTCGTCGTGTGCTCGGCGCTGGTGATCTGGTACGGCCTTGCCTTCGGCGACTGGATCGAGGGCGTCCTGTCGGGCATCGCCATCGCGATGTCGCTGCTGCCCGAGGAATTCCCGGTCGCGATGGCGGTGTTCCTTGCGATCGGGGCCTGGCGCCTGTCGCAGATCAAGGTCCTGGCGCGCCGGCCCGCCATCATCGAAACACTCGGCGCGACGACCGTGCTGTGCGTCGACAAGACCGGAACGCTGACGCGGAACCGCATGCGCGTGGCGCGCGTGTCGGTCGATCGCCACTGGGTCGAGGCCGAGCGGGATGCGGTCGCCGCCGACGCGCGGGCCGGGGACCTTCTGAGGACCGCATGGTTCGCGTCACGGCACGGCTCGTTCGATCCGATGGATTTGGCCGTCGAGGCGGCATGCGAGCGCACGGGCGCGGTGACGACGGACCAGCATGCGGACTGGCCGCTCCTGCGCGAATACCCGCTGAACCCGGACCTTCTGGCCTTCACGCAGGTCTGGCGCGAACCCGATGGCGACCGGCGCGTCGCCACCAAGGGCGCGCCGGAGGCGATCGCCCGCCTGTGCGGTCTCGACGAGGAAGAGCGCACCGCGCTGATGGCCGAGGTCGAGGCGATGGCGACGCAGGGGCTGCGGGTGCTCGCCGTCGCCGGCGCCCACCCGCCCGGCGATTCGCTGCCCGACGATCCGACCGGTTTCCGATTCGAATTCAAGGGCCTGCTGGGCTTTGAGGATCCGTTGCGCGAGACGGTGCCGCAGGCCATGCGCGAGGCGATGGCGGGCGGCATCGCGGTCAAGATGATCACCGGCGACTATGCGGCCACGGCGACCGCCATGGCGCGCCACGCCGGCATCGCCAACCCCGACCACGTATTGACCGGCGCGCAACTCGAACGGCTCGGCGACGACGAAACCGGCCGCGCCGTGGCCGAGACCAACGTCTTCGCCCGCATGATGCCGGCCCAGAAACTGCGGCTCGTCGGCGCCCTCAGGGACGATGGCGAGATCGTCGCGATGACCGGCGACGGCGTCAACGACGCGCCGGCGCTGAAGGCGGCCAACATCGGCATCGCCATGGGACAGCACGGCACCGATGTGGCGCGCGCTGCGGCGGGAATCGTGCTGCTCAACGAGGATTTCGGCACCATCGTCAGCGGCGTGCGCATGGGCCGGCGCATCTTCGAGAATTTGCGCAAGGTGATGATCTACATCGCCGCCATCCACGTGCCGATCGCCGGGCTCGCCCTCTTTCCCCTGCTGATGGGCCTGCCGCCGGTGCTGATGCCCATGCATGTCGTGCTCATCGAGATGATCATCGATCCGATGTGCACGATCGCCTTTGAATCGACGCCCGAGGAAAGCGACATCATGGAGCATCCGCCAAGGCCGATCGACGACCCGCTGATCGGCGGCCGGCAATTGCTCCTCGGCCTGGCCCAGGGCGCGCTGCTGCTGGTGGCGTGCCTGGGCGGCTACATGGCGCTGATCGCATCGGGCAAGAACGCCGACGTGGCCCGCACGATGGCCTTCATCGCGCTGACGGCGGGCAACACCGGCCTCGCCCGTGTCAACGCCAGCCGTGCCCTGACGATCGGCACGCTGTTCGCACGCGGCTACCGCATGTTCGGTGCGATCGCCCTTCTGGCGGCCACCGTCGTGACCGCGTGCATCGTGGTGCCCGCGCTGCGGGACCTGTTCGCCTTCGCCGTGCCCGCGCCGCAGGAGATCGCGCTCGCGGTCGGCGTCGGGATCGCGGCGGTCGTGATCGTCGACTTCTTCAAGCTGCTGCCCGGCGTTCGCAGGATCATGGGGCGGGTGGAACGGGCCCCGACCGTGCGCGCCCGCGCGGTTTGATGCCGATCAAGCCACCCGCCGCCGCGCCGGTGCATGCTGTTGCGGCATTTTCCGGAGGACAAGCCATGACCCCCAAGACTATCCTCTATCCGCTGGGTATGGACCAGCCGCTCGACGAACTGCGCCCGGCGATCGAACTGTGCCGGGCCCGCGAGGCGCATCTGACCGTGTTGCTGATCGCGCTCGCCCCACCCCCGCCGATCGCCGTCGACACCGTGATCCTGTCCGATGCCTGGGCTTCGCAGGCAGAGGAGATCAAGAAGGAGTTGCACGCCCATGGCGAGCGCGCACGCGACCTGATCGCCGAAAGCGGCATCTCCTGCGAGATCAAGCGCTCGCTGATGGTCGACAGCTCGATCGAACTGGCCGTCGCCGAACACGCCTTCTTCGCCGATGTGACGCTGATCTCGAGAACGCTGCCCGAGAAGTCGGGCTTTGCCGATCACGTGGCGAGCGGCGTCCTGTTCGGTGCCGGCAAGCCCGTGCTCGTCGGCGCGCCTGCGCAGTTCGAAACCCTCGACTGGAAGACCGTGCTGATCGCCTGGGACAACGAAAAGCCAGCGGTGCGCGCCATCGCAGAGGCGCTGCCCATCCTGCGCGCCGCCGAGGCCGTGCACATCCTGTCGATCGACCCCGATGCGAGCCGCACCGGCGACGGCGAGGCGCCCGGCTGGGATCTGGCGGCCTACCTGTCGCGGCATGGCGTCAGCCTGACGGTCCACACCCAGCCCAGCGGACAGTTGGCGGTCTCCCGGGTGATCGTCGAGTTCGCCGACGATATCGGCGCGGACGGCATCGTCATGGGCGCGTTCGGCCATTCGCGCCTGCGCCAGCGCCTGCTCGGCGGCACGACCCGGTCGATGATGGACGATTGCCCACTGCCGGTGCTGATGGCGCACTGACCGGGACCGGAAGTCTTCCGGCTCGGCTCGCTCAGTTCCGGTCGCCGGCCGGCGCGGCCCGGTCGGCGATCAGGCGCCCGTCACGCAGGAGGTCGCTCGGATAGAGGATGACCCGCTCTCCCGGCGCCAGCCCCGCCGCCACCTCGGCGACCGTGTCGTTCATCCGGCCCAGTTCGACCGTCCGCACCCGCGCGACCCCGTCCTCGGCGACGAAGACCGCCCAGTCGCCATCGTCGCGATAGAGCGCGCTGATCGGCGCCCTGACGACGTCGTCGGCCCGCCAGACCGTCAGCCGCGCGACCACGCGATAGCCGTGGCCGAGCCCTTCGGGCACCTCCTCCAGATCGAGCACCGCATTGACGCGCTGCTCCTCGATGCCGAGCGCCGAGACCTTGGTGAAGGCGGCCGGCTCGACCTTGCGCACCGTGGCGCCCAGATCACGGTCGCCGCCCCAGTCCGAGATCGTCGCCGTCGTGCCCGGACCGATCCGCACCGCGTCCGACGACAGAAGATCGACGGCGACCTCCAGATCGTCCGGCCGGCCCATTTCGGCGACCACCGTGCCCACATTGACCGCCTGCTCGGAGCGCACCTTCACGCCGAGCACGATGCCGTCGATCGGCGCGCGCAGCGTGACGCAGCATTCGCCGTTGCCATTGCCGGGTTCGTCGCCGGGCTGCGCCAGCCGCGCCTCCACGCTCGCCAGTTCCGCAAGGCGCAGATTGATGTTGGCGAGCGCGCTTTCCACCTGCGCCTGCTTGAGCTGCAGATCGCCGAAGGCGCGTTCGAGTTCGCTGTCGGAGACGATGTTGGTCTTGGCCAGTTCCGAGGCGCGCTCATAGGCCGATCGGGCGAGGTTCAACGCCGTCTGTGCCCGCGCATGCTCGACATTGGCAAGCGCGACCGCAGCGCGCGCCGCCTCGGCCGCCGCCTGCAGCTCGGTCCGCGTGCGCAGGTCGAGAAAGGGCGGATCGAGCGGGTGGATCGTGGCGATCACATCGCCCCGGCTGACCGTATCGCCCTCTTCCAGCGCGATCCGGTCGATGCGGCCGGCCAGCGTCGAGGAGACCGCATAGACGTCGCGCACCCGCGTCATGCCCTCCTCGTCGATCGCGACCGCCATGGCGCCGCGCGAGACCGTGCCCAGATCGACGAGCACCGGCTGCTCGCGCAGCGAGACATGGATGCCGTAGCCGACCACCGCCACGGCGATCAGCCCGACGATCCATTTTGCCCATGCGCCCTTCATCGTCTCATTCCCTTGTCTTGAGGACCTCGATCAGGTCGAGCCTGTTGATGCGCCGGCGCACAATCAGCGCCGAGACCAGTGCCGCGGCGACCACCACCAGGCTCGCCGTCGAGAATGTCGACTGATCGACCACCAGCGGGATTCGGTACAGGTCGCTCTCGAACCCCTGCGAAACCGACCAGGCGAAGCCGTAGCCCAGAAGCCACCCGAGCGGCTGCGCGATCAGTACGATCGCCCCCAGTTCGATCATCAGGATCGAGGCGACCTCGGCCCGCGTGAAGCCGAACACGCGCAGGCTCGCCAGTTCGCGCGCCCGCTCGGAAAGCTGGATGCGCGCCGAATTGTAGATCACGCCGAACGTGATGATCACCGCCAGGATCACGTAAATCGTCACCGAGATGGCGATGTTCTCCTCGATCGTGGCGCGGAAATTCTCGCGCGACAGGCTCAAAAGCGCGATCGAGGCGATGCCGGGCGTCTGCTTGACCGCCGCGTAGGTTTGGTCGAGCAGGCGCGCGTCGATGCGCACCCGGGCGCCCGAAATGCGCTCGCCGTCGCGCATCATCCGGTTCATCGCGCCCAGCTCCATGTAGGCGGTCAGGCCCACGAAGCCCTGCACGACGCCGACGACCGGCACGCGGGCTTCGCGGTCGTCGCGCTGCATGAAGTCGACATGGGCCAGATCGCCGACCCGCAGCGCGAGCTGTTCGGCGACGCGCTCGGACAGGATCAGCCCGTTGCTCGGCAGCGCGACCGGCGCCTGGTCGAGATCGAGCACCCGCGTCAGATCGGTTCGCGCCGGCAGGCCCTCGATCACCATGCGTTTTTCGATGTGCCGGTTCGACAGCGTCACCGCGACCTGGCGGAACGGTTCGGCTTTCATGACGCCCGGAAGGTTCGCGATGGCGCGAAGCGCGTCGGGGTGACGCTCGCCGGCGAAGGTGATCGCCGCATCCTCGCGCGCAGTCTGGAAGAAGATCTGATCGATCATGTGATCGATCGAATCGAACGAGAACATCGCGGTCACGAGCAACGCCACCGAAAACGATGTGCCGATCGCGGTCAGACCGGTTCGGACCGGATGCCGCCACAGATGCCGGAACGCCATGGTTGTCAGCTGCGAGAAGACGCGGTGCATCAGCCCCTGGCCGATGCCGAGACTGCGATAGCGCGTCGGCGCGGGCGGGCGCATCGCCACCGCCGGCGGCAAAGCGACGACGGTGCGGATCGCGCTTGCGGCTCCGGCCAACGCCGCGCCCACCGAGACGAGCGCGGCGATCACGTAAAGGTCGGTGCTCTGCGCGAAGACGAGGAACGGAAACGAGAAGAACTGGCCGTAGAGCTCGGCCATCGCCCCGCCCAGCCACGCGCCGGCGATGCCGCCCACCGCAAGCCCGACGAACGAGATGGCGATGACGAACTTGGCGTAATGCCAGGCGACGCCCGCGCTGGAATAGCCGTTCGCCTTCAAGAGCCCGATCTGCTCGCGCTCGAGCGCAATCATCCGCGACAGGATCATGTTGACGAGGAACGCCGACACGAACAGGAAGATCGGCGGGATCACGCCGGACATGGCATTGAGCTGTTGGAGTTCGGCGTCCAGGAACGCGTGCGAGGTCTGGTCCTCGCGCCCGAACGCGCCGGTGCCGCCATAGTGCTCGAGCAGCGCGTCGACCGTCTCGATGATCGCGTCGATGTCGGCGTCGCGCAGGGTCGTCAGCACGACATCGTTGAACAAGCCGGTCATGTCGAAGGCGGCCGCCAGCGCCCGGCGCGGCATGAACACGATCCCGTAGCGGCGCTGGTCGGGCACCATGTCGCCCGGCCCGATCGCATAGATGTATTCGGGCGACAGGACGATGCCCGTGATCGTTAGTTCGCGCTTCTTGCCGTTGATCAGCGTGCCGAACGTGTCGCCCGGCGCAAAGCCGTGTGCCTGCGCGAACGTCTCGACGACGGCCACCTCGTTGGCCCGCGTGGGAACCGGCAGCCGCCCCGAACGCATATAGAGCCGGTTGACGGCCGGATCGCCGAAATCGGGCAGCGACACGGCGATCCCGGCGGCCGGTTCGACCATCCCCTCGATGTCGAGGATCAGCGTCTTGACGATGCGCGTTTCCACCGCCGCCACGCCCTCGATCGCCGCGAGCGCGCCGCGCAGCCTTTCGGGCGCGCGGTTGGCCGAGGCGAAGACGCTGGCGAACAGGTAGCGCTCGTAGAACGCGGCGCGGGTCTCCTCGAGCGTCCGGTTGGCGCCGATGAAGACGACGATCGTCATCACGCCGCACGCCATCACCAGCGCCACCGCCAGCACCTGGGCCCACAGCCGTCCCAGATCGCGCAACAGCTTCCTGTCGAGCGCGCCGATCATCACCAGACCACCTCGGCCGGCGCGATCCGCTCGGCATTGACCTCCATCGCGGCGATCTCGCCATCGAGGAAGTGGAAGACGCGATGGGCGATCTTCCGGATACCGGCATTGTGCGTGATGATCGCGGTCGTGGTTCCGAACTCGGCGTTGATCCGGGCGAGCGCCTCCAGCACGATCACGCCGGTCTTGGAATCAAGCGCGCCGGTCGGCTCGTCGCACAGCAGCACGTCCGGGCGCTTGGCGATCGCCCGCGCGATCGCGACGCGCTGCTGTTCCCCGCCCGAAAGCTGGGCGGGGAAATGGCTCATCCGGTCGCCGAGATCGACCATGGCGAGCGCCTCCTCCGGCTTCATCGGATCGCGCGCCACTTCGGTGACGAGCGAGACGTTCTCCCACGCCGTCAGCGAGGGGATCAGATTGTAGAACTGGAAGACGAAGCCGATATGGTTGCGCCGGTAGCGGGTGAGCTGCCGGTCGGTGTAGGCGGTCAGATCCTGTCCCTCGAACAGCACCGTGCCGCTGCTCGCCCGGTCGAGCCCGCCGATGATGTTGAGAAGGGTCGACTTCCCGCTCCCCGAAGGACCCAGCAGGACCGCCATCTCGCCCTCGTGCAGCGTCATGTCGATACCGGCGAGCGCGCGCACCTCCACCTCGCCCGAGGTGTAGACCTTGGTCAGATCGTCGACGTCGAACACCGCCGGTGCGGCGCCGTTGGGCTGATCGCGCATGCACGGACCCTACACGGGCATGCCGATCCGCCATTGACGCGAATCAAGAAGGACCCGGGTCCGGCGACTACTCCGGCGCCAGAACCGCGCACGCCGAACCTCGATCGGATTGCGAAGCGCCCGAATCGATCGCTGAGGCAAAGACCGCAAGCCCATGAATCGGCGCACACTTTCGACTTCCACGACGAAGGCAGGCGGTTGGCGCTTGCCTTCGGGCGTCCGACCGGCCAGTTGAAGGGCGGCGGAGAGATCCATGGGTTCGTTTTTCGACTTCAACCATCCCTTCTTCAGACCGCTCTGGCGGCGAATCGCCGTCGTCGGCGTCTGCGCGACATGGGGCGCGTTCGAGATCTGGATGGGCGCGACGGGTTGGGGCGTCCTCTTTCTGGGGCTCGCCGCGCTCTGCTTCTGGGGCCTGTTCATCCGCTTCAATCCGCGGACACAAGGGGAGGAAGGCGACAAGGACAGGCGCTGACCCCTATGGCGCGAGTGCCGCACTCACCCCCTTGCGGTCGAGCATGACCACGGCCTCGGCGACGGCATCGGCGAAGGCGATATCCTCGGCGAGCGCGCCGAACACGGCCTTTTCGCGGACCATCTGCCGCGCGAACCCGGCCATGTCCGGCAGGACCGAGGCGGCAAGATCGGTGAACCGGTCAGCCATCGGATCATCCACCTTGCCACCCGCGTGGCCCACGTAGGCGATCCACGCCCCGACCGCCCTTGTCAGCGCCGTGTGCGCGAGCCCCCGCCCCCGCCGGTCGGCGATCGTCGCCAGCAGGCGCTGCGGCACCTTCTGGCTGCCGTCCATGGCGATCTGCGCGGTCCTGTGGCGCAGCGCCGGGTTGAGGAACCGCGCGGTGAGCGCATCGCAATAGCCGGTCAGCTCGTTCCGGCCCATGGCGAGCGTCGGCATGACTTCGTCCCACAGCGCGGCGACGAACCGCGCCAGCGCCGGATCGCCCATCGCATCGGACACGGTCTCATGGCCGGCGAGCTGTCCGAAATAGGCGAGCGCCGAGTGAGCGCCGTTGAGCATGCGCAGCTTCATCGTCTCGAACGGGGCGACATCGGCGACCATCTGCGCCCCGGCCGCCGCGAAGTCGGGCCGATCGGCGGAGAACGCGTCCTCGATCACCCACTGGCTGAACGGCTCGGTGATGACCGGCCATGCGTCCTCAAGCCCGGTCAGCGCGGCGATCTCGGCCCGGTCGTCATCGGTCGTTGCCGGGACGATCCGGTCGACCATCGTTTCGGGAAACGCCACCTCGCTCTCGATGAACGCGGCAAGCGCCTCCTCGCGTGCTGCGGCGAACTGTGCGACGACGCGCCGGACGGTCCGCCCGTTCGATGGAAGATTGTCGCAGCTGAGCACGGTGAAGGGCGCCACGCCGGCCGCGCGTCGCGCCCTGAACGCCTCGGCCAGAAGGCCCGGCACTGTCGACGGCGTTCCGGGCGCGGCCAGATCGGCGCGGATGCCGGCATGGGCCGTGTCGAGATCACCGGTCGCCGGGCTCCGGCAATAGCCCTTTTCGGTGACGGTCAGCGACACGATCCGGATCGCCGGGTCACACATGCGGGTCAGCAGTTCGGCCGTGCCCTTGTCCGAATAGACCACTTCGCACAGCGATCCGATGATGCGCGCCCGTGTCGTGTCACCGTCCCGCACCGCCAGCGTGTAAAGCCCGTCCTGTGGCGCCAGCGCATCGCGCATGTCGGGCCGCCTCAGACTGGCGCCAACGATCCCCCAGCCCGGGTCCGCCGCGAGGCAGTCGTCGACATAGACGGCCTGGTGGGCGCGGTGAAAGTTGCCGATCCCCAGATGCACGATACCCGGGGTTACCCGCGCGCGATCATAGCCGGGCTGCTCGACATCCTGGCGGGCACGGGCAAGCGTTCTGGCCGACAGGCGCGGCACGTCGTTCATGGCTGGTCCTTCGGGGTCCGCCGGTCCGGGTCAGGCCCGCTTCTTCTTGCGGCCGTAGAGTTCGAGCTTGTGGTAGACGATGTCGTAGCCAAGCTCTGCGGCGATCTCGGCCTGGAGCCGCTCGATCTTCTCGGAGCGGAACTCGATCACGTCGCCGGTCTCCAGATCGATCATGTGGTCGTGATGGGGCGAATCGGCGGTCTCGAACCGCGCCGGCGCGCCCTCGAAGCTCAGGCGCAGGATCACGCCCTTGTCCTCGAGCACGCTCAGCGTCCGGTAGACGGTCGACAGCGACACGGTCGGCTCGATCTCGCTGGCCCTCTGGAACAGTTCGTTCGCATCGGGATGATCGTCCGCATCGGCGAGCGTGCGCAGGATCGCGCTGCGCTGCCGTGTGATCCGCACGCCCGCATCGCGCAACGCGTCCTCAAGTTCGCCGGCGCTCATCGGCTTGGAACTGATGGGATCGGCGCTGACGGTCCTGGATTCGATCATGGTCCGAGCCTCGCCCAGTTGCGAAGCATGTGCAAGTCCCAGTTGGGAATCATCAGGCCGCGCAGTCCGCGCAAACCCCCCGCATCTCGACCACCGATGCGCGAAGCTGGAATGCCGCCTCGGCAGCCAGGCGGTTGAGTTCATCGCCCATCGTGCCGTCTTCCAGCTCGCGCACATCCCCGCAGCGGTCGCAGATGGCGAACGCGATCGTCTCGTGCGCTTCACCGTGTCCGTGGCGGCAGGCGACATAGGCGTTCAGGCTCTCGAGACGGTGCACCAGCCCCTCGCCGACCAGTTTCTCGAGCGCACGGTAGACCTGAAGCGGCGCGCGGAAGCCATCATCGCGCAGCGCGTCGAGGATCGCATAGGCGCTCAGCGGACCCTGCGCGCTGGTCAGCGTGTCCAGCACCAGCCCCTGATTGCGCGTCAGCGGCGGGCCATCGCCAGCGGGTCTGGTTTCAGCGCTCATCGACGGACCTCCGGGCTCTGGCGATACGACCGAACGGCAGCAGGCTTACGGCGAAAAGCGTGACCGCCGCAACCACGATGGACGGGCCCGAGGGCGTGTCGAACTCGAGCGAGCCGAAAAGACCGAGCACCACCCCGGCAACGCCGACCGCCGCGGCGATCAGCGCCATCTGCTCGGGTCCGGTCGAAAAGCGCCGTGCGGTCGCGGCCGGAATCAGCAGCATGGCCGTGATCAGGAGCGCGCCGACGATCTTCATGGCGATCGCCACCGTGACGGCCAGCAGCACCATCAGCGCAAGATCCGCCCGCCCCGGATCCATCTGCTCGGCCCGGGCGAGGTCGGGGCTGATGGTTGCGGCAAACAGCGACCGCCACGTCATCAGCAGTCCGGCCAGAACGGCCGCGCCGCCCAGATAGATCACCGCGATATCGGTGCGCGAAACGGCGAGGATGTCGCCGAACAACAGCGCCATCAGGTCGACCCGCACCCAGGTCATGAAGGCGAGCACGACCAGCCCGATGGCGAGCGTTGAATGCGCCAGCAGGCCGAGCAGCGCGTCCGAGGACAGGCTGCGCCGCCGCTGCAGCGCCAGCAGAGACAGCGACACGCCGAGCGCCATCGCGAAGACGCCGAAGGTCGTGTTCAGTTCGAACAGGATCGCGAGCGCCACGCCGAGCAGCGCGGCGTGCGAGAGCGTGTCGCCGAAATAGGCCATGCGCCGCCAGACGATGAAACAGCCCAGCGGGCCGGCGACGAGGGCGACGCCGACGCCGGCGACCAGCGCCCGCACGAAGAAGTCATCGAGCATGGCCGCCCTCTCCGTGTTCCGCGCCGCGGTCCTCGCCGGCGTCGTGATGATGGCCATCGTCGGGATGGCAATGGTCGGTGATGGTCCCGTCGGCATGGCGCACGCGCCCGTCGGGCAGATGCGTGTGATCGTGATGATGCTTGTAGACGGCCAGCGCCTCGTCGGCGCGCGGGCCGAACAGGCGCCTGTATTCCTCGCTCGCGGCCACCGCCACCGGCGTGCCCTCGCAGCAAACATGGCCGTTGAGGCAGATCACCCGGTCGGTCGCCGCCATCACGACGTGCAGATCGTGCGATATCAGCAAGATGCCGCAATGCCAGTCGTCGCGGATGCGTGCGATCAGTTCGTAAAGGGCGATCTCGCCGGTGAAGTCGACCCCCTGCACCGGTTCGTCCAGGACAAGCAGATCGGGCTTTCGGGCGAGCGCCCGCGCCAGCATGACGCGCTGGAACTCGCCGCCCGAGAGCGTCTGCAACTGCGCCCGGCGCAGCCCGGCGCTTCCCGTCGCTTCCAGCGCGGCCTCGATTTCGTGTTCGGACGGGCGCGCCGTCAGCGTCATGAACCGCTCGACGGTCAGCGGAACCGTCCAGTCGAGCGCCAGCGTCTGCGGCACGTAGCCGACCGTCAGCCCGGGCTTGCGGGTGGCGGTGCCCGCATCGGGTCTGATCAGCCCGAGCGCCATCTTCGCCGTCGTCGACTTGCCCGACCCGTTCGGCCCGATCAGCGTGACGATCTCGCGCGGGCGCACGGTCAGATCGACGCCCCGCACCAGCCAGCGGCCGGCACGCTCGATCCCAGCGCCTTCCAGGCGCACAAGCGGTTCAGCAGGTTTGAGCATGTGTCGGCTATCCTCGGGCCGCGGTCGCATCGGGCGCGCAGACGACTTGTCAACGCTTATCCCACACGCTATTCCATGACGCAATCTGTTACAATATAACGTTACGGTTCCTTTGTTCCGCTCGCTCATCGGCACTGCCAAGGAGACACCATGCCCACACGCCGTTTCGCCGCAAGTCTTGCCCTTTCCACCGCCCTGGTCGCCACGCCGGCGTTCGCCGCGCCGGACGTGGTCGCCTCGATCAAGCCGGTCCATTCACTGGTCAGCGCCGTCATGGACGGCGTCGGCGAGCCGGACCTTCTGATCGAGGGCGCGGCCTCGCCGCACGGCTACAATCTGCGGCCCTCGGAAGCGGCCGCCCTTCAGGACGCCGATCTGGTGTTCTGGATCGGCCCGGTCCTCGAGACCTTCCTCGATGGCACGCTCGACACGCTGTCGGCCGACGCCACGCACGTCGCGCTGATGGAAACGGACGGCGCCACGCTGCTGGAGTTGCGCGAGGGCGGCGCGTTTGAAGCCCACGATCATGACCATGATCACGGGCATGGCGCGGACGACCATGCCCATGATGACGACCATGACCATGACGATCACGCCCACGACGACGATCACGCCCACGATGATCACGCGCATGATGATCATGCGCACGACGACCACGACCATGCCGAACACAGCCACGATGACGGCCACGTCCACGACGCACATCTCTGGCTCGACCCGCAAAACGCGACAGCCTTCGTCACCGCGATCGAGGCCGCGCTGTCGGAGGCCGATCCCGAAAACGCGGCCGCCTACGCCGAAAATGCAAGCGCCACCATCGAACGGCTGAACGCACTCGAAGCCGATGTCGCCGCGCGGCTGGCGCCGCATGCGGAGACCGGCTTCATCGTCTTCCACGACGCCTATCAGTATTTCGAGAACCGGTTCGACCTGTCGGCGGCCGGTGCGATCACCATCAACCCCGAAGTGTCGCCGGGCCCGGATCGGCTGCGCGAGATCAAGGAGCGGATCGGCGAACTGGGCGCGGCCTGCGTGTTCGCCGAGCCGCAGTTCGAGCCTCGGGTCATCGACGTGGTCACCGAGGGCACCGAGGCGCGTTCCGGCGTTCTCGATCCGCTCGGCGCGACGCTGACCCCCGGCCCGGGCCTCTACTTCGAACTGATCGGCGAGATGGCGTCCGCCTTCGAGACCTGCCTGTCGGAGACCGGTTAACCGGTCCCCTTCCCTGGCCCGCCGAGAAAGGCGCGGATGATGTCGGCGAGCGCGACGGGCTGCTCGACGCAGGGAATGTGCCCGCAATCCTTGATCACGTCGAAACGTGCATCGGGGATCGCCTTGGCCATGGCGGCGACCAGATCGGGCGGTGTCGAGCCGTCCTGGTCGCCGACGACGCAGGACGCCGGCACGGTCAGCGTGCGCGCCACGTCGGTCAGGTCGGCGTCGCGGATCGCCGCACAGGTGCCCGCATAGCCCGCAACCGGCTGGCGCGTGAGCATGTTGCGATAGCCCTGATATTCGGCATTGTCCGGCCGGCGGAAGTCGGGCGTGAACCAGCGCTCCATGACCGGATCGGCGAGCGCCGCGAGGCCTTTCTCGCGCACCGTGTCGATCCGGTCGTTCCACAGCTTTTCCGTGCCGATCTTCGGCGCGGTGTCACACAGGATCAGCGAGCGGACCAGATCGGGCCGGTCCCGGAACAGGCCGAGCGCGATCATCCCGCCGACCGACAGCCCGCAGACCGTCGCCTTCTTCACGTCCAGATGGTCGAGCAGGCCGGCAAGATCGGCGACATGATCGTCCATCGCATAAGGCCCGTCCGGCGCGTCCGACAGGCCGTGCCCGCGCTTGTCGTAAAGGACGATCCCAACCTCGCCGACAAGCCGCACGATGACATCGCGCCAGATGCGGAAGTCCGTGCCGAGCGAATTGGCGAAGACCAGCACCGGCCTGCCTTCCGGCGCGCCGATGATCTGATAGTGCAGCGTGATCCCGTTGATCTGGGCAAATTGCAAGGCGTCAGGCTCCTTTGGGGATGTCCGGCGTCCAGTCCGAACAGATCGGATCGGCCCGGTCAAGCGGCAGGGCCACCATCGCCCCGCCGCGCGCCGCCTTGTAGACGCCGGCGACCAGTTCGATCGAGCGCACCCCGTCCTGGGCGGTGACCATGGCCGCCTCGCGCCCTTCCAGATGGTCGGCGATCGCGGCGAACTGGCCCGCATAGCCGACCGGCCTTGCGTCGATCTCGTCACCACATTCGGCCAGCGCCGCGTCGATCTCGGCCTGTTCGAGCGGCGCGCGCGCCTCGAACGTCCAGTCGTCGGCCCCCGGCGCATAGGGATTGCGGCCGCTTTCGGCCGTCAGGGTTTCGAACACGAACCGCAGCCGCGACGTGTCGCGCGCCCCGCCCAGCGTGATCGACGACGTCACCAGCGCACCGCTCTGACAGCGCATGGCCAGCGCGGCGCAGTCCTCGGTCTCGATCGAATTGACGCGCGTGTCGGCGATGGCGCCGATTTCGGTCACCGGCCCCAAAAACCTGGTGATCAGATCATGCGCGTGGATCGCGTGGCCGAGCACCGCCCCGCCCCGCTCGCTCTCCCATTTGCCCCGCCAGGGCACCGCGTAATAGTCCGCGCCCCGGTTCCAGTGGGTTTCGAGCGTCGCCACCAGCGGCCGGCCGGTCAGCCCGCGCCTCTGCAGTTCGGCAAGCTGATAGAGGCCGCGCCCGTAGCGGTACTGGAACACCGGCGCCAGCAGCCGGCCGGCTTTGCGGGCCGCCTCGGCCATCGTGTCGGCCTCGATGACCGAGCCGGCGAGCGGTTTTTCGCAGATCACATGCTTGCCCGCTTCCAGCGCCGCGATCGCCACCGGCCCGTGCAGGTGCGGCGGCAGGCAGATGTCGATCACGTCGATCGCCGGGTCGGCGATCAGACCGTCCAGATCGGCGGTGACGGCACAGCCCGGCGCCTGCGCGGCGATGTGGTCGGCCCTGGCCGCATCGAGGTCGCACACGGCGGCGACCTGCCACCTGTCCAGCAACTGAAGGTAGCCCGCCATGTGCTGCTGGCCGATCCCGGCTCCAAGAATCGCGACGCGCAGCATGGGTCAGCCCTTCAGATGGCCAAGGCGCGCCGCCTGCGCCTGCGCCTTGAGCGCCAGTTCCATCACCTTGAAGCAGTGCCTCTGGCTCATCGCCGTCTCGGTGCGGTCGCGCACGTCGGCGGCGAGCCGTTCGAAATAGGTCAGCTTCTCGGCCGAAGCGTCGAAGTACTCGTACCGCTCTCCATTGACCAGAAAGACGTGATCTGTCCCCGGCCGCCCGCAGATGTCGACATATTTGCGCATCTCGATCGTGCCCTCCGTCCCCAGGATCGTCAGCCGGCCGTCGCCCCAGGTCGGCAGCGCGTCGGGCGTGTACCAGTCGACGCGGATATAGCCGCTGCCCTTGTCCGAGCGCAGCAGGATCTCGCCGAAATCCTGAAGGCCCGGATTGTCCGGATTGGCGAAATTGCCGACCGAGGACGCAACGATCTCGGCATCGTCCGAGCCGGTGAAGAACAGGAACTGGTCGATCTGGTGGCTGGCGATATCGGTCAGCACGCCGCCATACCGGTCTTCGACGAAGAACCAGTCGGGCCGCGTGGCCCGGTTGAGTCGGTGCGGGCCAAGGCCGACCGTCTGCACCACCGTGCCGATCGCGCCCTCGGCGACCAGCTCGGCCGCCTTCTGGTTGGCCGGCACCTCGAAACGCTCGGAAAAGTCGATCGACCAGATCCGGCCCGTGTCGGCGACGGTCGCCCTGATCGCCTCGAGCTTGTCGAGCGTCGTGCAGCCGGGCTTGTCGGTCATCACGTCCTTGCCCGCATGCATCGCCTCGACCGCCCGGTCGGCGCGGCGGGCCGGAATGTCGGCAAGCAGGATCAGGTCGATGTCCGGATCGTGCAGAAGGTCACCGCGCTCGGCAACGCGCGGCACGTCCGGGAACCGTTTGACGAAGCCCTCGACCGGCTGCGGATCGCCCTCGGTCCACCAGCCCTTGCAGGTTGCGCCCGCATCCAGCATGCCCTGCAACTGGCCGTAAATGTGGCGGTGATCGACGCCGATCACCCCGACCGTCAATTCGCTCATGGATCAGTCCCTGTTGTTGATTTCGACCGCGCGCCGCTCCCGCGAGGAAGCAACCAGCGCGTCGATCAGATCGTGCACCTTCAGCGCGTCGCGCCCGGTTACCGCCGGCGGCCGGCCCACTTCGACCGCATCGACGAAGTCGGCGATCAGGTCGCGGTGCCAGTCGAACGGGAACGCCATCGGGTCGGCGCCGCCGCCCGTGCCGTCGGCCGCCTCGCCGAAGGTCTCGGTGCGCCCGTCGCGCCAGTGGACCGTCAGCGTGCCCGATTGCAGGTGCGCGGCGCCCTTCTCGCAGTCGAGCGTGATCGACTCGGCCTCCCCGGGAAAGGCCGAGACCGTCGCCATCACCGAGCCCATCGCGCCGTTCGCAAAGCGCAGCCCGCCGGCGACGAAATCCTCGGCCTCCATGGTGTGGAACGGCGTCGTGCCGGCCACCGCCTGCACCTCGGCCACGGGCCCTGTGATCGACAGCATCAGGTCGAGCGTATGGATCGCCTGGCTGATCAGCACGCCGCCGCCGTCGCGTTCATAGGTGCCGCGCCCCGGCTCGTCATAATAGCTCTGCTCGCGCCACCAGGGCACCGACGCCCGCGCCAGCCCGATCGCGCCCAGATCGCCCGAAGACACAAGCTTTGCAAGCACTTGCGAGGCCTGCCGGAATCGATGCTGGAAGACGATGCCGAGCTGCACGCCGGCCTTCTCGCAGGTCTCGACGATGGCGCGCGCCGCCTCGCTCGTCCGTTCGACCGGCTTTTCCATCAATATGTCCTTGCCGGCCTTCGCGAACCGCTCGACCAACTCGGCGCGCTGGTTGGGAGGGGTGATCACGATGACGGCGCGCACGTCCGGATCGTTCGCCAGCGCCTCGATGGAGGCCGCCTCGGCAAAACCGTGCTCGGCGCAGAAGGCGGCGCGCCTTTCGGCCGTGCGCGAATAGACGCCGCGCACCGCGATGCGGTCCGACAGATCGCGCAGCGCCAGCGCGTGCGGTTTGGCCGCCATGCCGGTGCCGACGACACCGACGCCGAACGGGGCTTCTGACATCAGGCCGCCCCGTTCGCCGCTTCGGGCTCGGGCACGCCGTTGGCGATCACCTTGCCGTCCTCGCCGAACAGATGAAGCACCTCGCGCTTGAGGCGCAGATGCACCCTCTCGCCTTCGGAGACGGGGAACTGTCCGAGCTGGTGCACGGTGATCTGCGGCAATCCCTCGGGCGTGCAGAACAGATAGGTCTCGCCGCCAAGCTGTTCGGTCAGATCGACTGTCGCCGACATGTCGGCGCGGTCCGCGTCGACGATTTCGAGATGTTCGGGCCGGATGCCGAAGGTCACATTGTCGCCCGGCGAAAGACCGGAAACCGGCGGCAGCGCGATGCGATGGGTGCCGCCGGCCATCAGATCGAGACCGCCATCATCTCCCATCACCACGGACGCCTCCATCAGGTTCATGCGCGGCGAGCCGATGAAGCCGGCAACGAACGTGTTCTCCGGCCGGTTGTACAGCTCGAGCGGCGTGCCCTGCTGTTCGACGCGGCCCGCATTGAGCACGACGATCACGTCGGCGAGCGTCATCGCCTCGACCTGGTCGTGCGTGACATAGATCATCGTGCCGCCGAGCTTGTTGTGCAGCGCCGCCAGTTCCTTGCGCATGGCGACCCGCAATTCGGCATCGAGGTTCGACAGCGGCTCGTCGAACAGGAAGGCCTTCGGATCGCGCACGATCGCCCGGCCGATGGCGACCCGCTGGCGCTGGCCGCCCGACAGCGCCTTCGGCCGCCGGTTGAGATAGGGCGTGATCTGCAGCATGTCGGCCGCCTCGCGCACCCGCGCGTCGATCTCCGAACGCTGCATCTTCGAGTTCTCGAGCCCGAACGCCATGTTCTTGTAGACCGTCATGTGCGGATAGAGCGCGTAGGACTGGAACACCATGGCAAGCCCCCGCTCGGATGCGGTGACATTGTTGACCACCGCGCCGTCGATGACCACCTCACCGCCCGTGACGTTCTCGAGCCCGGCAATGATCCGCAAAAGCGTGGACTTGCCGCAGCCGGACGGGCCGACGAAGACGACGAACTGGCCCGAATTCACATGCAGGTCGATGCCGTGGATCACCTCGACATCGCCATAGGCCTTGAGCACCTTGTTGAGCTGGATTTCTGTCACCTGACCCCCGTCATCTGTCCGTTACCGGCTGCGCGCCATTGCCGCCTGGCGCGGCTCGGCCCGTTGCAGGCGCATCGGCGGCAGGTCCTTGAGGATCTGCGCCACATCGTCGAGCACCATCTCGCGCATCGCCGCATAGGTCGAGGCCATGCCCCCGGCCAGATGCGCCGTGAACAGCGCGTTCGCCGTCGCGCGCCAGGCGCTGTCCGCCGGCACCGGTTCTTCGGGAAAGACGTCGACCGCCACGCGCAACCGGCCCGAATCCGCCTCGGCAAGCAGCGCGTCGAAATCCACCACCTCAGCCCGCGAGCCAAGGACGACGCTGGCGCCGTCGCCGATCGCGGCGAGCTTTGCGGCGGACAGGAAACCTTCGTTCTCGCTGGTTGCGCCGGCCAGGATGTAGACGAACCGGCTCGATGCCAGAAGGGCGTCGAGCGACACCGGCTCAAGGCCCTGCGTCCGCAGATAGGCGTCCGACAGGAACGGATCGTGCACCGCGATCCGGCTGGTGAACGGACGCAGAAGCGGCGTCAGCGCCCGACCCAGATTGCCGTAGCCGATCAGGCCGACCGGCGCATCGAAGAGCGAATAAGCGGCGCGGTTGCCCGCTCCGCCATAGCGCTCGGTGCCAGCCCGGAACGCGGCATCGGCCGCCACGAAACCCCGCGCCAGATTGATCGCCTGCGCCAGACAGTATTCGGCCACCGGACGCCCCATGACGGGCGCCACGGTCAGGACCTGGACGCCGAGCGCCTGCGCGTGGGCATAGTCGACATTGGGCTCCCAGTTCGCCTTGACGTTGATGATCGCCTTGAGGTTCGTCGCCCGGTCGAGCCGGTCGCGGTCCATCGCCGTCTGGCCGATGATGATCGCCACCTCGTCGAGCACCGATTCCACCAGATCGTCCGGCGCCCGGCCCCCGAAATGATGGACGACGCGCCCCATCCGCCCGAGCGCCGCCTCCACATCGGGCGTGAACACCATTTCTTCGGTGCGCGGGTGGGGATCGAGAAAGATGAGCGGGCGCATGCGCGTCATTTCATGCCCGACGAGGCGATGCCCGTCGTGATGAACCGCTGCAGGAAGGCGAACACGATCGTCACCGGGATCAGCGCCACGACCGTCATCGCCAGCACGAAATGCCACTGCACGTTCAGTTCGCCCTGGAACGCGTTCAGGCCGATCTGCAGCGTGTAGACCTCCGAGCGGTTGAGCACGATCAGCGGCCACAGGAAGTCGTTCCAGCGCCACATCACCGAGAAGATGGCGAGCACGGCGATCGCCGGCAGCGACAGCGGCAGCACGATGCGCCAGTAGATCTGCCATTCGGAGGCCTTGTCCATGCGCGCCGCCTCGATCAGGTCGCGCGGAATGGTCAGCATGTATTGCCTGAGCAGGAACACGCCCGTCGGCGTCGCGCAGCCCGGTATGATCACCGCCCACAGCGTGTTGACCATCCCAAGCTGGGTGACGACCAGATAGGTCGGCACAAGGATGATGGTGATCGGGATCATCAGCGTGCCGATGACGAACAGCATCACCGCATTGCGCCCCTTGAACTCGTAGATGGCCAGCCCGTAGGCGGCCATCGAGTTGATCAGCAGCGTGATCAACGTCGCAGCCGCCGTCACGATGACCGAATTGTTGAGGTAGGTCAGGAAATTGAACGTCTCGAGCGGCTTGGTGTAGTTCTCCCAGGCGATCCGCATCTCCCGCACCGGCTCGCGCTGGTCGATCGGCACCTGGACGGTTTCGCCGGGCTCGTCGGGATCGACCATCTGCGAGACGATGCCGATGCGCCGCACCTGCGCCATCTCCCTGACGGTGCCGTCGTCGAAGGTCACCTCGAACAGTGGCAGGGGCTGGTCATAGCCCTCGACCTGCACTTCGATCTGGCCGAGCGGCAGAAGCGTCGGCGGGAACTCCTGCAGGCCGGCCTGTGTCTTGAACGAGGACAGCACCAGCCAGACGACCGGGCCGAACATCAGCGCCACGCCGAGCACCAGGTAGACGTAGGTGAAGACGTCGGTCCAGTGCAGACGGCCATTGCCGCGAGTTGCGGTCAGGATGCCGCCCAGCGTCCGGTTCGGTGTCGCCGCAACGTCCGCCATCACGCCTTATCCCTGTTACGCACCACGGCGAGTTGCAGCAGCGTCAGCACGAACAGGACAACGCCCAGCACCACCGAGGCGGCGGCCGCCAGCCCGAAATTCTGCACCTGCGATGCAAAGCCGGTCGTATAGATGTACTGGACGATGAACTGCGTCGCCGTGCCCGGCCCGCCTCCGGTCAGAACGAACACCTCGTCGAAGACCTGCACCGACTTGATCAGCGCCAGCACGATGACGACCAGCATGTTCGGCCACAGAAGCGGCAGCGTGATGCGCCAGAACACGCGCTCGGGCTTGGTGCCGTCCATCTCCGCCGCTTCATAGAGGTCCGGCGGGATCGCCTGCAGCCCGGCCAGCAGGATCAGCGTGTAAAAGCCCATATTGGCCCAGATCGACACGAAGATCGCCCAGAACATCGACCATTGCGGGTCGACGAAGAACAGGATGCGATCGAGGCCGAGCCCGACGAGCCCGGCGTTCAGCACGCCGTCGCGCAGCAGGATCCACTTCCAGATCAGCGCCACGACCACCGGCGACAGCAGCACCGGGAAGAAGAAGGCGGCCCGATAGAAGCCCCGATAGCGGATGTCGCGGTTCAGGATCAGCGCGGTGATCAGCGAGAACAGCACCATCAGCGAGACCTGGAAGAAGACGAACACCATCGTGTTGTAGATGCCGCGCCAGAACCGGTCCTCGCGGCACGTGGTCGGGTCGAGATGGTTGGCGCAGGCGGCCAGATACTCGTACTGCTCGGCGCCCACATAGGGCCGGTCGGCCAGGAACAGGTCGGTGCCGCCGGTCACCGAGAAGGCGAAGTTGATGAACAGCGGCAGCACCACGAAGGTGCCGAAGAAGATCATGTTCGGCAGGATGAAGAAGTAGGGCATCGCGCCGATGCCGAAGATCCGCTGGATGAAGCGGAAGGGCACGTCGAGAACTGTCGCAACGAGCTTGATCGGCCAGGCGGCCAGGGCCTTGGCGCGATCGGTCATGGTGACCGTTTCGGGCTGTGCGACGTCGTTGAGTGCCATGGCGCGATCCTTTTCGCGGCGCGAGCCGGGAAAGGTTCGGGCGCGACCGGCCGGCCGCGCCCGCTCGTCAGGTCAGTCGGTCGGAGACCGCCGATCAGCCATCACGCTCGCGCTCGGCGATCTGCTGGGCAACGTCCTGCTCCATCCGCTCGAAGGCTTCGTCGAGCGTCAGTTCGCCGACGATCGCCTCGCCGAGCCGCGAGATCAGCGCGTTGAACATCACGCGGTTGTTGATGTAGCCCTGAAGATCGAAGGCGATCGGCGAGATCGAAGGCACGGCCGCCGCGAACGTCGACAGTGCGTGCTTGGCGCGCGGGTCGTCGGTCTCGAAGTCGACGCCGCTCTCGGCGAGACCCAGATGGCCCGGAATGAACAGCGTGCGGGCGTAGAACTCCGAAAGGACCTCTTCGCTCGACAGCCAGTCCATCAGCATACCCACTTCCTCGGGATGATCGGTGTCCTTGAGCGCGACGAGCGCGGCACCGCCGGGCATGCCGGTGCAGGCCGCCGGGCCGCACGGCGCGGGCACTGCCCACCAGTCGAACGCATCGCCGATCGTCTCGGCGAACTGCGGGATCTGCCAGGAGCCGGACATGTACATCACGACGTTGGCGTTGGCGAAATCCTCGTTGGCGCCCAGATACTGCGAGCCGGAGACCGAGCCCCAGAGCTCCTTGGGCATGGTGCCGTCCTCGTGCCACTCGTAAAGCTTGGTGGCCATCATCTTCAGTCCGTCATCGACCAGCGCGGGCTCGCCATCGTCGGTGAACATCTGCGCGCCCATCGAAATGGCCGGGCCCGAAACGCGGTGGCCCGAACGGTCCCATGCCATCGGATAGGGCACGCCCGTGGCTTCGGCGACCTGGCTGGACGCTTCGGCCCAGTCGTCCCATGTCGCGCCCTCGCCCGGCATTTCGACGCCGGCCTGCTCGAACAGCGTCTTGTTGACGTAAGGACCGGTGACGGTGAGCTGCGTCATGAAGCCCGTGATCGCGCTGTCATTGCCCGGTTCGCGCTTCCATTCCAGGAACGGGCCGAAATTTGTCTCCCAGTATTCGGGATCGGAGATGTAGGGCGTCAGGTCGAGATAGTATTGCGCGAGCCCGCCAAGGTCGGTGACGCGCGCAAGGTCCGTGCCCTCGCCGGCGGCAAGCTGCACCGGCAGGCTTTCGAGGATCGCCTTGTAGGGCACGGTGTCGAGCACGACGGTGATGTCGGGGTTCTGCTCCTCGAACCGGTCGAGCAGGTCGCGCATCACCTCGCCTTCATTGCCGTCATTGTACCAGGTGATGCGCAATTCGGTCTCGGCCATCGCCGTGCCGGCCATCAGCGCGAAGGCGGCGGCGCCCAGCACGAAGGTCTTCGATGTGCGTTGGATCATGGTATCTCCTCCCAAAGATTTACTGGTATACTAGTACACCTTGCCGTGCCCCGCAAGCGGGCCATCGTCGTTCGAAGCGGATCGTGGCCCGGCACCGTCGGCGTTGCAAGCCCTAAATGAATACTGAATGAATGTGCTCGCGCATGTGCTTCTCGGCCGCATCGGGGTCGCCGGCCCCGATCGCCGAGAGCACGGCGAGATGCTGATCGAAGGCCGTCGCCGAGCGGCCCTTGATCGACGACATCAGTTGCAGCCGCTGGCGGTCGACATGCGCCTTCATCGACTGGATGACGCCCCAGGCGTTCGGCACGCCCGCGATCTCCGCAAGGCGCGCGTGAAACGCCTCATCGTGGCGAAAGAAGGTCATGTAGTCGTCGCGCGCGGCGGCAGCACGCTGCCGCTCGATCGTCGACGACAGTTCCGAAAGGTCGGCCCGGCGTTCGGCGAGCCGCCGCACCACGGCGCATTCGATCGCCGTGCGCACGAACACCGCTTCCTCGAGCCGCGCCTGATCGAGCGGGGCGACGACGGTGCCCACCTGCGGCCGCACGACGACCAGACCCTCGGCCGCCAGTCGCTGGATCGCCGCACGCAGCGGCGTGCGGCTGATGTCGCACAGCCGCGCGACCTCCGCCTCGGAAACGACCGCGCCCGGCGGCAGCCGGTTGTCGATGATTCGCGAGCGCAGCACTTCGTAGATCTGCGGGCCGATCGCCCTGCCCGGTTCGACCGAGACATCGGCGAACACGGTCTGGGGATCGAAGCCCGCGCGATAGGTCTCAGGCCGCGGCATGACGCGCCTCGAGCGCGGCCATCACGCCGCGCAATTCGGCAAGGCCCTTCAGCCGGCCGATTGCCGGATAGCCGGGCTGGGCCCCACGCGCGACATCGTCGAGAATGTCGTGGCCATGATCGGGCCGCATCGGGATCTGCCGGTCCGCCCGGCCCTCCGTCGCGCGCCGGCGTTCCTCGGCGAGCAGCGCGTCGACCACCGCCACCATGTCGGTCTGGCCGGCGAGATGCTCGTCCTCGACGAAGCTGCACGGCACCGTGTCGGCAGCGCGCGTCACATTGCGCAGATGGACGAAGTGGATGCGCGGGCCGAATTCGCGCACCATGGAGACGATGTCATTGTCGGCGCGGGCCCCGAACGAGCCGGTGCAGAGCGTGAGCCCGACCGCCGGGCTCGGCACCGCGTCGAAGGCATGACGCACGTCATCGGCCGTCGACCAGACGCGCGGCAACCCCAGCAACGGCCATGGCGGGTCGTCGGGATGGCAGCAGAGCCGGACCCCGAGATCCTCGGCGACCGGCGCCATCGCCTTGAGGAAGGCGACATGGCGCTCGCGCAGCCGCGCCGCATCGATGTCGCGATAATCGGCGAGCCGGGCTCGAACGTCCTCCAGCGACCAGTGCTCGGCCGCCCCGGGCAGGCCCGCCGTGACGTTGGCGGCGAGCGCCTGCTGCCGCGCCGCGCCCATCCGCGTGAACCGGTCGGCGGCCGCCGCGATCACCGCTTCGGGATAGTCCGCGCGCGCGCCGGCCCGGCGCAAGATGTGCATGTCGAAGGCGGCGAAATCGACCAGATCGAAGACCATCGCCCGGCCGCCCTGCTGCGTCGGCGCGGCGAGGTCGGTCCGCGTCCAGTCGAGAACGGGCATGAAATTGTAGCACACGGTGTGAATGCCGCAGGCGGCGAGATTGCCCAGGCTCTCGGCATAGCGCTCCAGATCACCGCGCCAGTCGCCGGACTGCGTCTTGATGGCTTCGGAGACCGGCAGGCTCTCGACCACCTCCCAGGCGAGCCCCGTCGGCGTGCCATCGGCATGCGTCGCGACCTCGCGCTGGCGCTCCTTGATGTCCTGGACCGACCAGACCACGCCCGTCGGTACGTGATGGAGCGCCGTGACGATCCCCTCCGCGCCGGCCTGACGCGCGTCAGCGACCGTCACCTTGTCGACCGGTCCGAACCAGCGCCATGTCTGTCGCATTGAACATTCCTCGGTTTCGAGAGTACTAGTATACCAGTAGATGGAAACGCAACGGCCCGAAAGGGGATGCGTGCATGGCAGACCTGACGCGCGCCGAACTCCACGTGCTGCTGCGAACCGCCGACCGGCGGGACGAAACGGCGGCGATGCGCACGGTCTCGACGACCGCCCATGACGGGTTCGACCTGCACCGGATCGCGGTGACGAGCGGAAACCGGACGCTTCCGGGCATGTTCGTCACGCCGGCCGGCACGACTGGCCCGCTGCCCGCGGTCCTTTACTGCCATGCGCACGGCAACCGCTATGGGATCGGCGCAGCCGAGTTGATGGAGGGCCGGCCGGCGCTGCAAGAGCCGCCCTACGGCCCGGTGCTCGCCCGCGCGGGCTTTGCGGTCCTTTGCATCGACATGGCCGGCTTCGGCGCGCGGCAGGCCGAAGGCACGGAAAGCGCGCTCGCCAAGGCGGCGCTGTGGCGCGGACGTACCCTGTTCGGTCGGATGCTCGATGATCTGACCGCCGCACTCGATGCGCTTGCGGCTCACCCGTCGATCGATCCGGCCCGGATCGCCACGCTCGGTCTGTCCATGGGGGCGACGCATGCCTACTGGCTCGCCGCGCTCGACGACCGCATCGCGGCCTGCGCGCACATGTGCGCGTTCGCCGATATCGGCCCGCTGATCGGGACCGGCGCGCACGATCCGCACGGCATCTACATGACCGTGCCGGGCCTTCTGGAAAAGGGCGACATGGGGGATGTGGCAGCGCTGGTGGCGCCACGCCCGCAACTGGTGGCGAGCGGTGCGCGCGATCCCCTCACCCCGCCCGATGCCTTGAATCCGGCGCTCACCCGACTGCGCCAGGCCTATGAATCGCAAGGCGTTTCGGATGCGCTGACGGTGTTGACGTCGCCGGACACCGGCCACGAAGAAACGCCCCGGATGCGCGAAGCGGTGTTGGGGTTCCTGCGGCTGGCGCTTCGCCAACCCCCACCCCTTACCCCTCCCCCATGAATGTGGGAGGGGGACACGGACACCATGCCGTCACAATCGGCTTTTCGGCCAGGCGCGGAAACCGGCAGCGCTGGTGCGGTGCTGATGCCTCCCCTCCCACATTCATGGGGGAGGGGTAAGGGGTGGGGGTTCCAAGGGATCCCTACTCCGCCGCCTCCTTGAAGACCGACGGGTTGTTGGGGTGCTCGGTCCAGTTGCCGTAGTTGGGGTCGATCGGCTTTTTCGTGCGCGGATCGACGCCCGCGATCTGCTCCATGGTGATGCAGTCATCGACCGGGCAGACATTGACGCACAGATTGCAGCCCACGCACTCCTCGTCGATCACCTCGAACTTGCGCACGCCGTCGACCATGTTGGTGATCGCCTGGTGTGAGGTGTCCTCGCAGGCGATGTGGCAGCGCCCGCACGAGATGCACAGATCCTGGTTGATCCGCGCCTTGGTGACGTAATTGAGGTTCAGATACTGCCAGTCGGTGACGTTGGGCACCGCCATGCCGCGGAAATCCTCGATCCCGGCATGGCCCTTCTCGTCCATCCATGCCTCGAGACCGGCGATCATCTCCTGGACGATCTTGAACCCGTAGGTCATCGCCGCCGTGCAGACCTGCACCGTGCCGCACCCGAGCGCGATGAACTCGGCCGCGTCCCGCCATGTGGTGACCCCGCCGATGCCCGAGATCGGCAGGCCGCGCGTTTCGGCATCGCGGGCGATCTCGGCGACCATGTTCAGCGCAATCGGTTTCACTGCCGGCCCGCAATAGCCGCCATGCGAACCCTTGCCGTCGATGGTCGGCTCGGGCGCCATGGAATCAAGGTCGACCGAGACGATCGACGAGATCGTGTTGATCAGCGAGACGGCATCGGCACCGCCGGCCTTCGCCGCCCGCGCCGGATAGCGGATGTCGGTGATGTTCGGCGTCAGCTTGACGATGACGGGCAGATCGGAGTGCTGCTTGCACCAGCGCGCGACCATCTCGATATATTCGGGTACCTGGCCGACGGCCGAGCCCATGCCGCGTTCGCTCATGCCGTGCGGGCAGCCGAAGTTGAGTTCGACCGCGTCCGCGCCGGTCTGCTCGACGCATTTGAGGATGTTCTTCCAGGGCTCTTCCTCGCACGGCACCATCAGCGAGACGATCATCGCCCGGTCCGGCCAGTTCTTCTTGACCTGTTCGATCTCGCGCAGATTGACCTCGAGGTCGCGGTCGGTGATCAGCTCGATGTTGTTCAGGCCCAGAAGCCGCCGGTCCGGCCCCCAGATCGCGCCGTAGCGCGGCCCGTTGACATTGACGATCGGCGGTCCCGCTTCGCCCAGCGTCTTCCAGACGACGCCGCCCCAGCCGGCCTCGAAGGCGCGCTCGACATTGTACTGCTTGTCGGTGGGCGGCGCCGAGGCCAGCCAGAAGGGGTTGGGCGAGGAAACGCCGAGAAAGCTGGTTGTGAGGTCTGCCATGGCGGTCTCCTTCAGGTTTGATGAGCAGGCGCGCTTGCGCTAGAATGCATCCTATTCCCCATGCCAATCAGGGTTTGTTCCAGATGAGCCGTGAGCACCGATTCACCGTCCAGCTTCGCCCCGAGCCCGAAGGCGGCTTTACCGTGCTCGTTCCGGCCCTGCCCGAGGTGGTCAGCTACGGCGCTAACGAGGCCGAAGCGATGGCCAATGCCCGCGAGGCGATTGAGTTGGCGCTTGACGTTCGACGCGATGAAGGCGAGGAGATCCCGGAGGATGTTGCGACACTCATAAGATCGCTTAGCGTCGCCGCCTAGACGAGCCATGGCGCGGCTGCCCCGGGTCAGCGGCAAGGACACGGTTCGTGCACTCGAACGGGCCGGCTTTGAATTGGTTCGCGTTCGCGGCAGCCACCACATGATGCGCAGGCCTGGCCAAGCCGGTTCGAAGGTCATCGTTCCCGTCCATGGATCACGCACCATTGCGCCCGGAACACTGAGAGACGTGCTCGACAAGGCCGGCCTTTCCGTCGACGCTTTCGTCGCTCTGCTGTGACCGGCCACCATCATCATTGCCCGGCAACCGTCTGCAGCAGGACCAGATTGCCCTCGCTGTCGTGGATCATCGCCCAGCGCACGCCCGGTTCCCAGGGCGCGTCATCGGGGCCGGAATGGATGTCGACGCCCTTCGATTTCAGATCGTCGCACACCGCGTCGACATCATCGGCAGCAAGGATCAGCGCCGGCTTGTCCTGCGGCTCGATCGTGGCGCGCTGGTCGAAATGCAGCATGGTGCGCGCGCCGGGTATCGCCATGAAGATCCAGCGGCTGTCGCCATAAGGCGCATCGCGCTCGACGCTCATGCCCAGAATGTCGCGGTAGAACGCCACGGCCCGCGCCATGTCGACCACGCCGATGGTCTGGAAATGGATGTGGGTCAGCATGGGCGTGACTTTCGTCGGGCGATTGTGGCGGGCCGCCCCCACCCCTCACCCCTCCCCCGCGAGCGTGGGAGGGGGGACATCGACATCACGCGGCCTGACGGCGCTCCGGGCCCGGCGCCGAGGCGGACGAGACAGCGCGCCGCCAAGATCTTCCCTCCCACGCTTGCGGGGGAGGGGTAAGGGGTGGGGGTACCAGGTACCGACCGGTAAACCACCACCCTACCCCGTCAGCGCTTCGTGGATGGATGCCGCAGCGATCTTGCCGTCCTCGACCGCGACCACGGTCAGATCATCGCCGCCTTCGATGCAGTCGCCACCGGCCCAGATCTTGGCGTGCGAGGTCTTCCGGTAGGCGTCGGTCACCAGCCGCCCCCGGGCCAGTTCCAGATCGACACCGCCGAACAGCCCCTCGACCGGTTTCTGGCCGATCGCCTTGAACACCTGATCGGCGGGCAGCGTCACCGTTTCGCCGGTGCCGGAGAGCGTCCCGTTCATTGCCGTGTATTCGAGCGTAATGCCGGTCACCTCTCCAGCCTCGTTGCGCTGAAGCGCCTGCGGCTGCAGCCAGTGGCGGATGGTCACTCCGTGCGTCTGGGCGACGTCCTGTTCGTATTGCGAGGCGTTCATCTGCTCGGGTCCGCGCCGGTAGCAGATCGTCACTGTCTCAGCGCCCAGAAGCTTGGTCTGCACGGCCACGTCGATCGCCGTCATGCCGCCGCCGATGACGACGATGTTGCGTCCGACCGGCAGCGTCGACAGATCGTCGGTCTGCCGGAGCCGCTCGATATAGGCGACCGCGTCCAGGCAGTTGTCGGCATCGTCGCCTTCAAGGCCGAGATCGTTGACGCCCGGCAGGCCCATCCCGAGGAAAACCGCGTCATGGTCGCTCGCCAGTTCGCCCAGCGTGATGTCGCGGCCGAGAGCCGAGCCGTGCTTGACGGTGATGCCGCCGATGCCCAGGATGAAGTCGACCTCCTCCTGCGCGAAACCGTTCGTCGTCTTGTAGGCCGCGATGCCGTGCTCGTTCAGACCGCCCGGTTTCTGCCGCGCCTCGAAGATCGTCACGTCATGACCCCGTCGCGCAAGCGCATGCGCGCAGGACAGGCCGGCCGGCCCGGCGCCGACCACGGCGACGGATTTTCCGGTCGGTGCCGCCCGCTCATAGGGGTGGCGATCCACCGTCTCCATGAAGTTGTCGGTCGCGAACCGCTGTAACTGGCCGATCTTGACCGGCTTGCCCTCGGCCACCTCGCGCACGCACACTTCCTCGCACAGCGTCTCGGTCGGGCACACGCGCGCGCACATGCCGCCCAGAATGTTCTGGTCGAAGATGGTCTTGGCCGCGCCGTTCGGATTGCCGGTCGAAATCTGCCGGATGAACAGCGGAATGTCGATGGAGGTCGGACACGCCTGCATGCACGGCGCGTCGTAGCAGAAATAGCACCGGTCGGCCTCGACGACGGCCTCGTGCCGATCGAGCGGTTCGTGCAGATCGTCAAAGTTTTCGGAATACTGGCTGGCCGGCAAACGCCCGGCCTGAATGTCCGGTGACAGTCGGTCTTGCGCCATGGCGCGGATCTCCCTCCGAGAACCCCGGGCTTCGCGGCTCTTGCCGGCCGCCGGCCCTTTCGAGGAAGCTTTCAATAATTTGATCAAAAGGTCAAATTTTTTCTGAAGCTGTTTCTGACACGCTTCTCCACGTCATTCCGGGACTTGAATCCGGAGTTCATTTCGCGGTCCTGACCCGTGGATTCCGGAATGACGCCGTGTGAATGCCGCGATGACGCGCCATTGCGCAAAAAAGGCCGCCCCGCCGGGCGGGACGGCCTTTGCGGATCGAATTGCCGCGATCGATTACATGCCGCGCACCTTCTCCATGACGGCATCGGTCCAGGCGCCTTCGGGCGCTTCGGTGATCACCGGATCGGAACCGCCCGACAGCAGCGAGTCGACCGTGGTGCCGGCGGCCGAGACGTCGAGCGTGCCGTCGGACTCGCCGACCAGCTTGCAGATCTCGCCGACCATGCGCACTTGGTGCTCCATCGTCTGGGCGCCCGTCGCATCGTTCTCCAGAACGATCTCGGCGGCTTCCTCCTGGTTCTCGCAGGCATACTCCCAGCCGCGCATCGAGGCCGCGACGAAGCTCGCCAGCTTGTCGACCATGGCCGGGTCCTCGAGGTTCTCCTCGGTCGTGTAGAGCCCGTCCTCGAGCGTCGCCACGCCCTGGTCGGTATAGTTGAACACGACCAGATCGTCCGGCGAGAAGCCCGCGTCGATGACCTGCCAGTACTCGTTGTAGGTCATCGTGGAGATGCAGTCGGCCTGCTCCTGGATCAGCGGGTCGACGTTGAAGCCCTGACGCAGGACCTCGACGCCGTCATCGCCGCCCTCGGTCGGAATGCCGAGCTGGCTCATCCACGACAGGAACGGGAACTCGTTGCCCGCAAACCACACGCCCAGCGTCTTGCCGCGGAAGTCCTCGGGGCTCTCGATGCCCGTCTCGGCGCGGCAGGTCAGCATCATGCCCGAACGCTCGAACGGCTGGGCGATGTTGACGAGCGGCACGCCCTTCTCGCGCGCGGCGAGCGCGGCCGGCATCCACTCGACGATCACGTCGGCGCCACCGCCGGCGATCACCTGCGGCGGGGCGATGTCCGGCCCGCCCGGATTGATCGTCACGTCGAGCCCGGCTTCCTCGTAGAAGCCCTTGTCCTTGGCGACGTAGTAGCCGGCGAACTGGCCCTGCGTGACCCATTTGAGCTGCAGCGTCAGTTCGTTGTTCTGGGCGTTGGCGGCCGAGGTGGCGACCAGCGCCATCGCGGTCCCGGCGGTCAGTGCAATCCATTTGCGCATTTTTGGTTCTCCCTGTTTGCTCATGGACATTTCGAATTTGGCACCCTCATCCCGTCTTATGGTCGCTCGCTTCGCATCGACGGGTGCCAGAACGTCACCGACCGCTCGATCAGGGCTATCAGGCCATAGGAGAGCGAGCCGGCCAGCGCGGCGACGAATATCGTGGCCCATACCATGTCGACATTGAGCCGTCCGATCTCGGCGGAGATGCGGAAGCCCATGCCGACGATGGGCGTGCCGAAGAATTCTGCGACGATCGCGCCGATCAGCGCAAGCGTCGAATTGATCTTCAAGGCATTGAAGATGAAGGGCATCGCCGCCGGAAGCCGCAGCTTGATCAGCGACTGGGTGCGCGTGGACGCATAGGTGTGCATCAGGTCGCGCTCCATGTGCCCGGCCGCGTTCAACCCAGCGACCGTGTTCACCAGCATCGGAAAGAAGGTCATCACCACGACGACGGCGGCCTTGGACTGCCAGTCGAAACCGAACCACATCACCATGATCGGCGCGATGCCGATGATCGGCAGCGCCGAGACCAGATTGCCGATCGGCAACACGCCCGCCTTCCAGAACGGCGACCGGTCGACAAGCACGGCGACAGCAAAGCCGAGCGAACAGCCGATGACGTAGCCCGACAGGACGCCCTTCAGATAGGTCTGCACGAAGTCGGCCCACAGCGTCGGGACCGAGTTCGTCACCTGATCCCAGATCATCGACGGCGGCGGCAGGATAACCGGCGGCACGTCGAGCCCGCGCGTGATCCCCTCCCACAGCGCCAGGATTGCCGCGCCGAACAGCACCGGGATGGCGAGGTTCACCACCATCTTCATCGCCCCGGTCTCCGGCTTTAGCGCGGCCAGCCGCGTGTTGGTGTACCAGGCGGCAAGCCAGAACACGATCGCGGCGACAAGAAGCGTCGTGTCGGTCATGCGGGAGACCTTCCGGAAGCGGCGGAGCCTCGCCCCCACCCCGCACCCCTCCCCCATGAATGTGGGAGGGAGGACATCGAGATCCCGCAATCTGACGACGCTCCGAGTCCGGCGCGATGCAGCCGGGAAACGCGTGGTGACGAGGTCCTCCCTCCCACGCTTGCGGGGGAGGGATGAAGGGTGGGGGTAACGATCGCGCCGTTCACGCCGCCACCTCCTTGACGCCCATGCGCGCATTGACCCGTGCGCCGATCCAGCCGATCAGCCCGACCAGCAGCCCGGCCATGATCGCGGCGACGATCAGCGCCGACCAGATCTGCACGGTCTGCCCGTAATAGGACCCCGCCAGCAGCCGCGCGCCTAGCCCGGCGACCGCGCCGGTCGGCAGCTCGCCGACGATCGCGCCGACGAGGCTCGCGGCAATGCCGATCTTCATCGAGGTGAACAGGAACGGCACCGAGGACGGCCAGCGCAGCTTCCAGAATGTCTGCGTCCGGTTCGCCGAATAGGTCCGCATCAGGTCCAGATGCATCGTCTCTGGCGAGCGCAGCCCCTTCACCATGCCGACCGCGACGGGGAAGAACGAAAGATAGGTCGAGATCAACGCCTTGGGCAGCAGCCCCGTCACGCCGACCGAGTTGAAGACGACGATGATCATCGGCGCCAGCGCCAGGATCGGGATCGTCTGCGAGGTGATGATCCACGGCATCATCGACTTGTCGAGCACGCGCGAATGGACGATGCCAACCGCCAGCGCGATGCCGAGCGCGGTACCAAGCACGAAGCCCAGCAACGTCGCCGACAGGGTGATCCAGGCATGATGGATCAGCGAGCGCTTGGAGGTGACGGGTTTCATCACCGTCGTGTCCCAGATCTCGACCGCCACCTGATGGGGCGCCGGCAGAACGGGGCGCTGCTGGGCCATGGTCAGCGGGATGATTTCGGTGAGGGTCAGCGTCTCGCCGCTCCGCTCGGCGCGATTTTGTTCGAACGGCGCGTTCAGGAACATCGCGGCCAGATACCAGACGCCGATGATCACGGCGACGACCGTGGCGATCGGGATCAGGCGCGCGCGGATCATCGGCAATCCTTGGCTGTTCCCTCGCCCCGCTTGCGGGGAGAGGGATACGAAGACCGCGCAAGCAGGGCGCGCGCTGGTCGCAGTTGGGTGAGGGGGAATCCGTCGCGCCGCCCCTCATCCGCCCTCGCTCTGCTCGGGCACCTTCTCCCCGTCCAGCGGGGCGAAGGGGTAAGTCGTGCCGTACCCTCAATCATACGCATGCCCCGCCGCCAGCCCTTCGCGGACGCGATGGGCGATTTCCAGAAATCTGGGATCCTCGCGAATGTCGAGCGGTCTGTCCTGCCCCAGATCGCAGTCGATGATTTCGTGAATGCGTCCCGGACGCGGGCTCATCACCACGATCCGCGTCGAAAGATACACCGCCTCGGGGATCGAGTGCGTGACGAAGACGATCGTCTTGTTGGTCCGCGCCCAAAGCTTCAGAAGCTGCACGTTCAGATGATCGCGCACGATCTCGTCCAGGGCCCCGAACGGCTCGTCCATCAGCAGCATGTCCGGCTGCACGGCAAGCGCACGGGCGATCGAGGCCCGCTGCTGCATGCCGCCCGAAAGCTGCCAGGGAAACTTCTTCTCGAACCCGGCAAGATCGACCAGTTCGAGGTTCTCGGCGACGCGCTTGTTCCGCTCGGCCTTCGAAAGCCCCATCACCTCGAGCGGCAGCGCGACGTTGTCGGAGATCGTCCGCCACGGAAACAACGCGGCGGCCTGGAACACATAGCCATAGGCGCGCTTGAGCCGGGCTTCGTGCGGCGTGAGCCCATTGACAGTGATCGACCCGCCAGTCGGGTGCTCCAGATCGGCGATGACACGCAGAAGCGTGGTCTTGCCGCAGCCCGAGGGGCCGATCAGCGAGACGAACTCGCCTTTCTGGATGTCGAGCGTGATGTCCGACAGGGCGTGCACCGGCCCGTCATTGGTCTGGAACACCAGATCGAGATTGTCGGCGGCGATGACCGTTTCCGATTGGGGCGACGGGGAGAGCATCTATGGTCTCCCTCCCGATCGAGGCAGGAACCCCCACCCCTCACCCCTCCCCCGCAAGCGTGGGAGGGGGGACATCGACATCCCGCAATCTGACAACGCTCCGGGCCAGGCGCCAAGGCCGACAAGACGGCGCGGTGCCGAGGTCTTCCCTCCCACGCTTGCGGGGGAGGGATGAAGGGTGGGGGTTGAAATCGTGTCGGTCATGCCAGGCGCCCTAGGCAATCGGTGGAGCCACGCCCCACATCGCGTGACCGATCATGGATGGGGGCACGATCCGTGCGGAAGATGGTCACAACGCCAGCCATCACACCCCGCTCGCCGGAATGCCGGTGCGCTCCACCTTGCGTGGCGCCGTCAGTTCCTTCCAGGTCGACAGCGCGCGGTTGACCGGATTGTTCGGCGGGCGCTCGACGAACTGGCCGTGGCCCTCCTGCCCCCGCACCTCGCCGTCATGGACCGCCACACGGCCCCTTGTCAGCGTGAAGCGCGGCAGGCCCTTCACATGCTTGCCTTCGAAGACGTTGTAGTCGATCGCCGATTGCTGCGTGGAGGCGGTGATCGTCTTTTCCTTGTTCGGATCCCAGACGACGATGTCGGCGTCCGAACCGACCAGGATCGCGCCCTTCCTGGGGTAGATGTTCAGGATCTTGGCGATGTTGGTCGCGGTGACCGCGACGAATTCCTGCATGGTCAGCCGGCCGGTGTTGACCCCGTTGGTCCACAGCATCGGCATGCGGTCCTCGAGCCCGCCGGTGCCGTTCGGGATCTTGGTGAAATCGCCGACGCCGGTGCGCTTCTGATCGGTGGTGAACGCGCAATGGTCGGTCGCCACCACCGACAGCGAGCCGGCCTGCAGCCCGGCCCACAGCGAGTCCTGATGGGCCTTGTTGCGGAACGGCGGGCTCATCACGCGGCGTGCCGAATGGTCCCAGTCCTTGTCGAAATACTCGCTCTCGTCGAGTGTCAAATGCTGGATCAGCGGCTCGCCCCAGACGCGCATGCCCTTCTGCCGCGCCCGGCGGATCGCCTCGTGCGCCTGCTCGCAGGAAGTATGCACGACATAGAGCGGCACGCCGGCCATGTCGGCGATCATGATGGCGCGGTTGGTCGCCTCGCCCTCCACCTCGGGCGGGCGAGAATAGGCGTGGCCTTCGGGGCCGTTGTTGCCCTCCTCCATAAGCCGGCGCTGAAGGTCGGCAACGACATCGCCGTTTTCGGCATGGACCAGCGGGATCGCGCCGATCTCCTTGCAGCGCTGGAACGAGGCGAACATCTCGTCGTCGTTGACCATCAGCGCGCCCTTGTAGGCCATGAAGTGCTTGAACGTGTTGATGCCCCGGTTCACCACCTCCGGCATCTCGTTGAACACCTGCTCGCCCCACCAGGTGATCGCCATGTGATAGGAATAGTCGCAATGGGCGCGCGTCGACTTGTTGTCCCAGCGCTTGAGCGCGTCGAGCAGCGACTGGTCCGGGCTCGGCAGGCAGAAATCGACGACCATGGTGGTGCCGCCCGACAGCGCCGCGCGCGTGCCCGATTCGAAGTCGTCGGTCGAATAGGTGCCCATGAACGGCATTTCGAGGTGGACGTGCGGGTCGATGCCGCCGGGCATGACGTAGCAGCCCGTCGCGTCCAGTTCCTCCCCGCCCGACAGGTTCGGGCCGATCTCGGCGATCACCCCGTCCTCGATCTTCACGTCCGCCCTGTAGATCAGGTCGGCGGTGACGATGGTGCCGTTCTTGATGATGGTGGTGGTCATGAGGATTCTCCCGATTGTGGGGCGTGGCGGCCGAAGGCCTGCTCTCCTCTCCCCATCGGGGAGAGGTCGGCCAGCGCAAAGCGCAGGCCGGGTGAGGGGGAATGGATCCGGCCGTCGAGCACGGCAAGGATCGTATCAAGCACCGCACCGCGTTCGAAGACGACCTCATCGTTCCAGAAGCGCAGCACCGAATAGCCGCGCGCGTTCAGATCACGCGTGCGTCGCTCATCATCGGCGTTCTCGCAGTGCTGTCCGCCATCCAGTTCAATGATCAGATTGTGAGAACGACAGGCGAAATCAGCGATGTAACGGCCAATGCGCACTTGGCGGTTGAACCGATAGCCATTGAGGCTGCGGTTGCGAAGCTCGAACCACAGCAGATGCTCGGCATCCGTCGGTGCGGCGCGCATGGCGCGGGCAAAGGTCTTGGTGTGCGGACTTGGTTTGGGCGCATATGCCCCCTCATCCAACTTCGACATCAATTCGCTCCGCTCATTGTGTCTTCGTATCCTTCTCCCCGAGGGGAGAAGGAATAGTCGCCGGCATCGACGCGTTCTTCCTCGCCCCACTGGGGAGAGGGATGCGAGACCGGGAGCGCAAGCGACCTGGTCGCGGTTGGGTGAGGAGAAACCAAAACCGGCCTCACCCCACGATCTCCGCCTTTTCCACCACGGCGTGGAACAGCACGTCCGCGCCGGCCTTCGCCCATTCCTTGGTGATCTCCTCGGCCTCGTTGTGGGAAAGCCCGTCGACGCACGGGCACATCACCATCGCCGTCGGCGCGACGCGGTTGATCCAGCACGCATCGTGCCCGGCGCCCGAGACGATGTCCATGTGCGAGTAGCCCAGCCGCTCGGCCGCCTCGCGGATCATCCGCACGCAATCCTCGTCAAATGCCGGCGGGTCGAACTGGCCGACGATTGTCGCCTCGAACTCGACCCCGATATCGGCGCACAGCTTGGGCGCCTGCGCCATCAGCCGGTCGACCATGCCGTTGAGCGTATCGAGTTCATGGCTGCGGAAATCGACTGTGAACACGACCTTGCCGGGAATGATGTTGCGCGAATTGGGATAGACGTCGACATGGCCGATCGCGCCGACCGCGTTGGGCGCGTTCGACATGGCGATGTCGTGGACGAGTTCGGTGATCTGGGCGAGCCCCCTGCCCGCGTTCCTGCGCATCGGCATCGGCGTCGAGCCGGTGTGGCTCTCCTTGCCGGTCACCGTGCACTGGATCCAGCGCAGACCCTGGCCGTGCGTCACGACGCCGATGTCCTTGCCCTCGGCCTCGAGGATCGGCCCCTGCTCGATGTGCAGTTCGAAGAAGGCGTGCATCTTGCGGTCCCCGACCTTCTCGCTGCCCTTCCAACCGATCCGTTCGAGTTCGTCGCCGAACGTCTTGCCCGCAGCGTCGGTGTGGCCGTAGACGTCCGCCTGGTCGAGCACGCCGGCAAACACGCCCGAGGCCATCATCGCCGGCGCAAACCGCGTGCCTTCCTCGTTGGTCCAGTTGGTCACGACGATCGGATGTTTGGTCTTGATGTCGAGATCGTTCATCGTGCGCACGATCTCGAGCCCGGCCAGCACGCCGAGCACCCCGTCATAGCGTCCTCCGGTCGGCTGGGTGTCGAGGTGCGAACCGACATAGACCGGCAGCGCGTCCGGATCGGTGCCCTCGCGCCGCATGAACATGGTGCCCATCTCGTCGACGCCCATGGTCAGGCCCGCCTCCTCGCACCATTTCTGGAACAGGCGGCGGCCCTCGGCGTCCTCGTCGGTCACGGTCTGGCGGTTGTTGCCGCCGGCGACGCCCGGCCCGATCTCGGCCATGGCATGGATGGCGTCCCACAGCCGGTCGCCATCGATGCGGAGGTTCTCACCGGGTGCTGCGGGCATGTCATTCTCCCTCTGCGTTATCTGTCGTTGCGGATCCACCTAAATTCCCGCCTTCACCGTTGGACCAAACCGTCGATACCGCATATCCTGTCGCGAAAAGGGAAAACACTACCACGATGACGAACATCGCACGGAAGACTTTCCTATAAGTAGAAAGGATATTCGGGAACAAAGACACCTTGAAAGGCGTAGTGTCTTTGTCCGCCTCGTGGGCTAGACATATTTCTTGGCCCACATGAGCCGCCAAATTGATTTCGCTTTTCTTTAGGTATTGTTCTGCAAGCTTTATTAACTCCGCATTTCGGGCATCAAGACGCCAGAACAGAAGTGCGGAAAAAAGGAGCATAATGCCGAACATCGCAGCGATCGGCCAATGGCTTGCCCCGATCGATGTCAGGTAGCCGGCTGTTAGAGCACCCACCAAGACAAAAAAGAAACTGAACGACTTTAGACGTTGCTCGGCGTGATACGTAAACCAACCCCAAGCATAGTCGTGAGCCCTCTGAATTGGATTATCATTTGTTTCCGTGTTCATGGTCTCGTTTTGCATTCATCACGCCGGGAAGGTGAACACCGCGCCGTCCTTGATGCCCTCGGGCCAGCGCGAGGTTATCGTCTTCAGGCGCGTGTAGAACCTCACGCCCTCGGGGCCGTAGATCGAATGGTCGCCGAACAGCGAGCGCTTCCAGCCGCCGAACGAATGATAGGCGACCGGCACCGGGATCGGCACGTTGACGCCGACCATGCCGACCTCGATCCGGTCGCAGAAGTCGCGCGCGGTATCCCCGTCGCGGGTGAAGATCGCGGTGCCGTTGCCATATTCGTGCGTGTCGATCATGTGCACGGCCTCGTCATATGTCTTGGCGCGCACCACCGACAGCACCGGCCCGAAGATCTCCTCGCGATAGATCGTCATGTCGGTCGTTACCCGGTCAAAAAGCGTGCCGCCGACGAAATAGCCGTCCTCGTAGCCCTGAAGCGAAAAACCGCGACCGTCGACGACCAGTTCGGCGCCTTCCTCGACCCCCTTGTCGATATAGCCGAGCACGCGCTGCTGTGCGTCTTTCGTCACCAGCGGTCCCATGTCCGCGTCGGGATCGGTCGACGGGCCGATGCGCAGGCTTTCCACGCGCGGCTTGAGCCGTTCGACCAGCGCGTCGGCGGTCTTTTCGCCCACCGGCACGGCGACCGAGATCGCCATGCAGCGCTCGCCGGCCGAACCGTAGCCCGCGCCCATCAGCGCATCGGCCGCCTTGTCCATGTCGGCGTCGGGCATCACCACCATGTGGTTCTTGGCCCCGCCGAGCGCCTGCACGCGCTTTCCGGCCGCGGTGCCGCGCGAATAGACATATTGGGCGATCGGCGTCGAGCCGACGAAGGAAACCGCCTTGATGTCGGGATGATCGAGGATCGCGTCGACGACCACCTTGTCGCCATGCACGACGTTCAGCACGCCGTCGGGAAAGCCGGCCTGACGGAACAGGTCGTAGACGAGCATCGGGGCGGACGGATCGCGCTCGGACGGCTTGAGGATGAAGGTGTTGCCGCAGGCGATCGCCACCGGGTACATCCACAGCGGTACCATGGCCGGGAAGTTGAACGGCGTGATGCCGGCGACGACGCCGAGCGGCTGACGGTCGGAATAGGAATCCACCGACGGGCCGACATTGCGCGAGAACTCGCCCTTGAGCAGGTGCGGAATGCCGCAGGCGAACTCGACAACCTCGATGCCGCGCGCCACCTCGCCCAGCGCGTCGTCATGGGTCTTGCCGTGCTCGCGCGAGATCGCCCGGGCGATGTCCTCGGCATGTGCGTCGAGCAGTTCCTTGAACTTGAACATGTGCCGCGCGCGCTTGAGCGGCGGCGTGGCCGCCCAGCCCGGCAGCGCGGCCTTGGCCGTCCCGACGGCGGCGTCGAGCTCATCGACCGTCGACAGCGGCAGTTCGGCGATCGCCTCGCCCGTCGCAGGATTGAACACGGGCTGGCGGCGGGTGGACGCCGAAACGCTCGGCGCCCCTCCAACGCCATTGTGAATGATTTCGGGGGCAGCGCTCATGAACCACCTTCAAAGCATCAAAAATCTTGACTAACTGGTCAAATTTGGACGCTATGGGAGCGATTGACCATGGTCAAGACGCTATTTAAATTGACGGAAAACATCAACTTATAAAGTCGGGGACACGGATTTGGCGCAGGCGGCGGCACGGCGGAACGGCGGCAAGCAAAGCCGGATCCAGACGGAAAACCGGGCCCTGATCATGCAGGCCGCGCTCGACGTGTTCTCCACCGACGGCTACCGCGGCGCCACCGTCGACCGCATCGCCGAACGCGCCGGCATGTCCAAGACGAACCTGCTCTACTACTACCCGTCCAAGGAAGAGATCTATCGCTCGGCCATCGAGCAGACGGTGGAGGACTGGCTTGACCCGTTCGCCGCGATCGATCCCGACGGCGATCCGATCGAGGAGCTCAGGCGCTACATAACGATCAAGCTGGAGATGAGCGACCGCTATCCGGAAGCCTCGCGCCTGTTCGCCAACGAGATCCAGCGCGGCGCGCCGCTCGTCGGCGAGTTCCTGCAGACGCGGCTGAAGTCGCTGGTCGACGAGAAGGCGGCGGTGATCCGTTCATGGATCGACGAGGGAAAGCTCGCCCCGGTCGATCCCTACCACCTCGTCTTCACGATCTGGGCGACGACGCAGCACTATGCCGACTTCGAGGTGCAGGTGCAGGCGATTCTCGGCGGCCAGGCAAAGAAGCCCGGCTTCAACGAGCAGGTCGCCCACGCGGTGCTGTCGATCCTGCTGAACGGCATCCGGCCGCGATAAGCAAACGCCTTGCGTCATTCCGGAACTTGATTCCGGAATCCGCGGTACGGGCCGGATCATGGATCCCGGAATCAAGTTCCGGGATGACGCTGCCGTGAATGAAGCTGTCGTGGATAAGGATGACGCCCCCACCTTTCATCCCTCCCCCGCAAGCGTGGGAGGGAGGACCTCAACACCAGGCCCTACAACTGGATCCTGCGCCCGGCTCGAATGCAACCGGGAAGGCGTGATGTCGACGTCACCCCTCCCACATTCATGGGGGAGGGGTAAGGGGTGGGGGCCGACCCGGCTTCAGAAAAACGCCTGCAGGCCCGTTTGCGCCCGGCCGAGGATCAGCGCGTGGACGTCATGCGTGCCCTCGTAGGTGTTGACGGTCTCGAGGTTCGCCATGTGGCGGAACACCTGGTATTCCTCGGAAATGCCGTTGCCGCCATGCATGTCGCGGGCGGCGCGGGCGATGTCGAGCGCCTTGCCGCAATTGTTGCGCTTGACGAGGCTGATCATCTCGGGCGCCGCCTCGCCCTCGTCGAGCAGCCGGCCGACGCGCAGCGAACCCTGCAGGCCGAGCGCGATCTCGCTGAGCATGTCGGCGAGCTTCTTCTGGAACAGCTGCGTCTGCGCCAGCGGGCGGCCGAACTGGGTCCGGTCGAGCCCGTACTGGCGGGCGGCGTGCCAGCAGAACTCGGCCGCGCCCATCACGCCCCAGGAAATGCCGTAGCGCGCCCGGTTCAGACAGCCGAACGGACCCTTCAGCCCCTCGACATGCGGCAGGAGCGCCTCCTCGCCCACCTCGACGCCGTCCATGACGATCTCGCCGGTGATCGACGCGCGCAGCGAGAGCTTGCCCTCGATTTTGGGCGTGCTCAGCCCCTTCATGCCCTTTTCGAGCACGAACCCCCTGATCTTGCCGCCATGGGCTTCCGACTTGGCCCAGACCACGAAGACATCGGCGATCGGCGCGTTGGAGATCCACATCTTCGAGCCCGACAGCGCGTAACCGCCATCGGTCTTCTTCGCCACCGTCTTCATGCCGCCCGGATCGGAGCCGGCGTCCGGCTCTGTCAGGCCGAAACAGCCGATCCACTCGCCCGAAGCAAGCTTTGGCAGATATCTCGTCCGCTGTTCTTCCGAGCCATAGGCGTGGATCGGATACATGACGAGCGAGGACTGCACGCTCATCATCGACCGGTAGCCGGAATCGACCCGCTCGATCTCGCGGGCGACAAGCCCGTAGGAGACATAGTTCGCGCCGACCCCGCCATACTCTTCCGGGATCGTCACGCCGAGCAGGCCCATTTCGCCCATCTCCGCGAAGATGGCCGGATCGGTCGTTTCCTCCCGATAGGCCTCGATCACGCGCGGTGCGAGCTTGTCGGCGGCATAGGCCCGCGCGGCGTCACGGATCATCCGCTCGTCGTCGGTGAGCTGGTCCTCGAGACGGAACGGGTCTTGCCAGTCGAAGGCGGCAAGGTCGGGTTTGGTGGTTTTGAGCATGGCGGGGGTCCTCGTGTGGACTTTCGACAAACACCTAGACCTGAAGGCACGCGATTGGAAGTGGATGGCCTGTCGAGGCGCCCTCACCCTGAGGTGCGAGCGACCTTCCCCTTGCCCTTCGAGGCTCGCTGCGCTCGCACCTCAGGATGAGGGGAAGGTCGTGAGCCTCGAAGGGCGAGGCGCGTACACCGCTCAAACAAACCGGTTGACGAGGTTCTCGAGCCGTTCCTGCCGGCCCGAGCGCGGTTCGGGATCGATCTCGTTCTCGCGCACATAGTCGGCGATCTGGTCGAGGCCCCATTCGCCGGCGAGCAGCTTCCTGCCCTGCTCGGTGTCCCAGCCGGCATAGCGCGCCTCGCGCAGCCGTTCGAGCTCGCCGTCCTGAAGCATTTTCGCCGCCGATTTGAGCGCCCGGGCGCAGACATCCATCCCGCCCACGTGCGCCGCCACAAGGTCTTCGGGATCGAGCGACTGACGGCGGAGTTTCGCATCGAAATTGGTGCCGCCGGTGGTGAACCCGCCGGCCTTGAGGATCTCGTAATAGGCGAGCGTCACCTCGGGCGCGTTGTTGGGGAACTGGTCGGTGTCCCAGCCCGACTGGTAGTCGTTGCGGTTCATGTCGATCGAACCGAAGATGCCGAGCGCGGCGGCCAGCGCGATCTCGTGCTCGAACGAATGGCCGGCCAGGATCGCGTGCCCCTGCTCGATATTGACCCGGATCTCGTCCTCCAGCCCGTGCCGCTTGAGGAAGCCGTAGACGGTCGCGACATCATAGTCGTACTGGTGCTTGGTCGGCTCCTGCGGCTTGGGCTCGATCAGGATCGTGCCTTCGAAGCCAATTCTGTGCTTGTACTCGACCACCATGTTCATGAACCGGCCGAGTTGGGCGTCCTCGCGGCCAAGATCGGTGTTCAGCAGCGTCTCGTAGCCCTCACGCCCGCCCCACAGCACATAGTTCGCACCGCCCAGCCTGTGCGTCGCGTCCATGCACGTCTTCACAGTCGCCGCGGCGAAGGCAAAGACGTCCGGATCGGGGTTGGTCGACGCACCGGCCATGTAGCGGCGGTTGGTGAACAGGTTCGCCGTGCCCCAGAGCAGCTTCGTGCCGACCTCTTCCATCTTCGTGCCGATATGGTCGACCATCTCCTCGAGATTGCGCGTGTTGCCGGCAAAGCCGTCGCCCTCGGGCCGGATGTCGGCATCGTGGAAGCAGAAGAAGGGCTGGCCGAGGATCGAGAACATCTCGAAGGCGACGTCCGCCTTCATCTTGGAGTGGTCCATCGTGTCGCCGAACCAGGGGCGCTCGAAGGTCTGCCCGCCGAACGGATCGCCGCCCGGCCAGGCGAACGAATGCCACCAGGCGACGGCGAAGCGCAGATGGTCCTCGAGCCGCTTGCCCAAGACCATCTCGTCGGGATCGTAGTGGCGGAACGCCATCGGATTCGTGCTGTCCGGCCCCTCGTACCGGATCGGTTCGATTCCCTTGAAGAAGTCGGTCATCACAACGTCCTCGTCTGCTGATAGGCGGTCCTGAAGCGCGTATGCGCCTCGGTGAAGGCGTCGGCGAGCGCCGCGTCGGGTTCGAACGACCGCGCGATCGGCGGTTGGCTCAAGCCGTCCGCGTCGAGATCGCCGGCCGCCATCATTGCAAGGCGCGCGGCGCCGAACGCGCCACCGAAATCACCGGCGACCGGCACGTCAATGGCGACACCGAGCGAAGTCGCCAGCGCCTTGAGCCAGTAGTCGGACTTCGCGCCACCGCCGACAGCAAGCAGCCGTTCGAACTGGGTCCCGGTCGCCGCCAGCGCGTCGCGGCAATCACGCACCGCATGCACCACGCCTTCGAGCACCGCGCGCGTGACGGCCTGCCGGCCCGAGGCATGTTCGAGGCCGACCAGCGCGCCGCGCACGGCGGCGTCGTTGTGCGGGGTCCGCTCGCCCCCGAGATAGGGCGTGAAAAGCGTCCGTCCGGGCGCCTGCAGGTCATCCAGTTCGCCGGTCAGGTCCGCCGCGTCCGCGCCGACGAGACCGGCATACCAGTTCAGCGCATCGGTGGCAGAAAGGATCACGCCCATCTGGTGCCAGGTGCGCGGCAGCGCGTGGCAGAAGGTGTGCACGGCCGTTTCGGGCGCCGGCGCATAGGCATCGCACGCGGCGAACAGAACGCCGGACGTGCCCAGCGAAACGAACGCTTCGCCCGCCCCCGTCACGCCGACGCCGATCGCCGAAGCTGCATTGTCGCCGCCTCCCCCGGCCACAACGCAATCGTCCGAAAAGCCCCACCGGTCGACGATGCCGGCGCGCAGCTTGCCGGTCACGTCCGGCCCGTCGACGAGCGCCGGCATGTTCACCCGGCTCAGCCCCGTTCTGGCGAGCAGCCGATCCGACCAGACGCGCTTGCCCGTGTCGAGCCAGCTCGTGCCCGCCGCATCGGACTTGTCGGAATGATAGCCGCCGGTCAGCCACAGGCGCAGATAGTCCTTCGGCAGCAGCACCCGGGAAATGCGTTCGAACACCTCCGGCTCGTTGTCGCGCACCCAGGCGACCTTCGGCGCGGTGAAGCCGGGGAAGACGATGTTGCCGGTGATCGCGCGGTAGTCGGCGTCGTCGTCCATCGCCGCGGCCTGTTCGTGCGCGCGCGTGTCGTTCCACAGCATGCAGGGGCGCAAAACCTCGTCGCGCGCGTCGAGCAGCGTCGCGCCGTGCATCTGGCCCGAAAGGCCGACGGCGCGAACGTCGCCCGGCGTGGTCTGCGCGGAAAGCGCATCGAACACGGTTTCGGCGGCGGCGAGCCAGTCGGCCGGGTTCTGCTCGGACCAGCCCGGATGAGCGCGCGAGACGGTCAGCGGCGCTTGCGCTTCGGCGACGACCTTCTGTCCGGCGTCGATGACGATGCCCTTCAGGCCGGACGTGCCCAGATCGAGACCAAGATACATCAGGCCCGCTCCCGCCGCGTCAGGGCCGGTTCAGGCGCACCGCGAGCCAGAAGCCGGCGAGCAGCATCGCCCAGAACACGACGATCCGGATCAGCGTGGCGAAGAGCGCCATCGTCGGGCTGGTGTGCGCGGCGACCAGAGCGACGAACCAGACCGCCGCCAGCGCCGACAGGTAATAGCCGGCGACACCGGCCACGATCACGATCGCGAATCCGGCTGCAACTTTCATCGCCGACCCTCCACGCAGCCCGGATCGACATCACGCCGCCAACTGCGGCTGCTTGCCCAGGATGATCATGCCGAGCAGATCGTCCTCGGTGACCGCGTCCACATCGACCGTGCCAACGAGCTGGCCGTTCTTCATCACCGAGGCACGGTCGCATAGCGCCTTGACCTGGTGGATGTCGTGATCGATCAGGAAGATGCCGATACCCTGCTTCTTCAACTCGTCGATCAGTTCGGCGACCATGCGCGTCTCCTCGACGCCGAGCGCCGCGGTCGGCTCGTCCATGATCAGGATCTTGGCGTTGAAATAGACGGCCCGCGCGATCGCCACCGACTGGCGCTGGCCGCCCGAAAGCGCCGAGACCGGCGCCGAAAACCGCACGAAGTTGGGGTTCAGCCGGTTCATTATCTTGCGCGTCTCGGCCTCCATCTGCGCATCGTCGACAAGGCCGAGCGCGGTCGTCAGTTCGCGACCCAGGAACAGGTTGGAGGCGGCATCGAGATTGTCGGCCAGCGCCAGCGTCTGGTAGATCGTCTCGATGTTGTAGTTGCGCGCGTCGCGCGGGTTCTCGATATGGGCTTCGGTTCCGTTGACGAAGATCTGCCCGCCATCGCGCCGCAGCGCCCCCGACAGCATCTTCATCAGAACCGACTTGCCCGCGCCATTGTGGCCAAGAATGCCGACCACCTCCCCCGGATAGAGGTCGACCGTGACATGGTCGACCGCCTTGATGCCGCCGAACGATTTCTGCATGTCGCGCATCTCGACGAGCGGCGTGCCGCGATCGTTCATCACCGGCCTCCCGTGCGCTTGCGATAGATGATGTCGATCAGCACGGCCGCGACCAGAACCGAGCCGACGACGATGTTCTGGAACGGCGCGTCGACGCCGACCATCGCCATACCCGACTGCAGCGACTGCATGATCAGCGCCCCAAGGATCGCGCCGTAGATCGTGCCGACCCCGCCCGACAGCGCCGTGCCGCCGATCACGGCGGCGGCGATCACGCGCAATTCGTCGAGCGTGCCGATATCGTTGGAATGGAAGGTCAGGCGCGCCGAGGCGACGACCGCGCTGATCGCGCACAGCGCTCCCATGATCATGAACACCTTGACCGTGAGCATGCGCGTGTTGATGCCCGACAGTTCGGCCGCGTCCGGATTGCCGCCGGCGGCGAAGATGTAACGGCCGAGCCGCGTGCGGTTGGCGACGACCGTCATCACCACCGCGACCGCGATCAGCACGAGCACCGAGATCGGCAGGCCGTAGCCGGCGGTGAAGCCTTCGGGCATCACCTCGCCGCGCACCTCGAACATGCGTTCGAGTCGCCGGTCGGGAATTTCATAGGCGTTCAGCAGCGCGATGAAACCGACGACCGCCGCCGCGATCACCGCGCCGAGCGCGACCTCCGCCCAAAGCGGCTTGACCGGAAAATCGTGCGCCAGCTTGTTGCGCCGCGACTGCCAAAGCGCGGCAAGCGCACCGATGACGCAGACAAGGCCGAAGATCCAGCTCCACGTCTCGCCAAGCGTGCCGCCGATGCCGCCGAAAAGCTGGAAGTTCTCGTCGAGCGGGCCGATCGTCTGGCCGGTGGTCAGGTACCAGGCGACGTTGCGCCAGACCAGAAGTCCGCCCAGCGTGACGATGAAGGCCGGAATGCCCAGATAGCCGATCAGCCAGCCATGGAAGGCGCCGATGGCGACGCCCGTGGCGACGCCGACAAGGATCGCGATCGGCGCGGTCATCGGATGGTTGAGGCCGAGCCCCAGCCATTCGGGCGTGACCAGCGTCTGCGTCATCGCCATCATCGCCGAGCAGGTCGCCAGCAGCGAACCCACCGAAAGGTCGATGTGCCGCGTGACGATGACGAACACCATGCCGGTCGCCATGATCGCCACGGAGACGGTCTGGATCGTCAGGTTGAAGATGTTGCGCGGCGTCAGGAAGCGCCCGTCAGTCAGGAAATGGAAGACCAGACACAGGACGACGAACGCGCCGATCATGCCGAGCAGGCGCGTGTCGATCTCAAGCGTTCGGGCAAGGTTGCGGACGCCCGGCGGGGCGCCCGACACGGCGGGACTGTCGCTCACGGCCAATCTCCGGACAAAGGGGGCCGTTCCCCGCGCGGTGGCGGGAAACGGCCTTTTGGTCAGACGATCAGTTGCACGGCGCCGGGCCGTCGGTGACGCCCTGGCACAGCGTTTCCTGATCGATCCATCCGGCATCGACCACAACGGACAGATTGTCGGCGGTGACCGGAACGGGCTCGAGGAATTCGGCCCACAGGGTGGTGCCGGCCGGCGAGGTCCATTCCTCTGCGCCCTCGATCGCGCTCATTTCCGTGCCGCCCGCCAGTTCGATGGCGATTTCTCCGGCGCGCTGGCCGAGGTCGCGTGCGTCCTTCCACACCGAGACGGTCTGCGTGCCCTGGGCGATCCGGTTCAGCGCGGCGTGGTCGCCGTCCTGGCCGGAGACGGGAATGCCTTCCATGCCCTGCGCGGTGAGCGCGGCGACGACGCCGCCGGCGGTGCCGTCGTTGGAGGCGACGACCGCGTCGACATCATTGTCCTGCGCGGTCAGGATCTGCTCCATGTTGCGCTGCGCGTTGGCCGGCAGCCAGCCGTCCGTGTAGGCCTCGCCGACGATCGTGATGTCACCGGCGTCGATCGCGTCCTGCAGCACTTCCTGCTGCCCACCGCGCAGGAAGTCGGCGTTCGGGTCGGTCGGCGAGCCCTTGATCATCACATAGTTGCCCTCGGGCTGCGCCTCGAGCACGGCGCGCGCCTGCATGCGGCCGACCTCGACATTGTCGAAGGTCAGGTAGAAGGCGCGGCTGTCCTCGATCAGCCGGTCATAGGCGATGACCGGGATGCCCTCGTCGGCGGCCGCCTGAACGGCCGGGATGATCGCCTGCGTGTCCTGGGCGAGCAGCACGAGCACGTCCGCACCTTGGGCGATCAGGCTTTCGATATCGGAAAGCTGCTTGGCCGAGGACGACTGCGCATCGGCCGAAATGTAGCTCGCCCCGCCCGCTTCGAGCGCCTCCCTCATGGCCGCCTCGTCGGTCTTCCAGCGTTCTTCCTGGAAATTCGACCAGCTCACGCCGACGGTGATGTCGTCCTGGGCCAGGGCGGTGGACGTCAGTCCCACGGCCATCGCGGCCGCAAGCACGATTGCTTTACGCATGATAATCTCCTCCCGTTTTCGCGCCACTCCTCGACGCGGCGGCTGGCAAGCCGCAGACCCGACCATGCCACATTAATTTCAATTGTCAAAATTAATTTGACCGAACGCGCGTTTGCCGGCTAGCATCTCGCCGGGAGGATCGCCTGACCTGACCGTATCTGCGCCGGAAACAGCGCGGCTGCGCCGTCATTTAGGTCGGCGAATGAAGAAAATGCTGTTGCAGTCGGCCGAACCGATCGAACGGGCGGACATGCCGGATGGCTGCGGGCCGCTGACGCCGCCCCTGTCGAGCTCGGTCAAGCCCTTGCGCCAGCAGGTTTTCGAGGCGATCCGCGCGGCCGGTTCGATCGCCCGCGTGGACATCGCCAGAAGCGTCGGCATCAGCCCCGGATCGGTCACCTCGATCACCGCCGAACTGCTCGAGGCGGGCCTGATCGAGGAGACCGGACCGCCCCAGCGCGACGGCGATGCCGGCCGCGGCCGGCCACCGGTGGCGCTGAGCGTGCGTCCGCGCGCCCGTTTCGTCGCCGGCATCAAGCTGTCCTCGCCCAGCCATTCGGCGGTGATCGTCGATTTCGCCGGCAACCGGATCGGCGAGGCGAGCGCCCCGCGCGCCCATGCGCGCCACGCCACCGCCGACGTGCTGTCGGAGACGATCGGCATGCTCGACGCAGCGCTCGAAGCGGCCGGACTGGCCCGTTCCGACCTCGCCGCCGTCGGTCTGGGCGTGCCCGGCTTCGTCGACAGCGAGACAGGCACCGTGACCTGGTCGCCGATCATGGCCGAACGCGACGTGCCGCTTGCCGGTCTCGTCGCCGATCGGCTCGGGATCGCCGTTTCCGCCGACAACGACGCCAACCTTCTGACGATGGCCGAACTCTGGTTCGGCGCCGGCCGCGCCCTGCCCGACTTCGCCGTCGTCACCATCGAGCACGGCGTCGGCATGGGTCTCGTCATCAACCACGAGATCTATCGTGGCGCAGGCGGCATGGGCATGGAGCTCGGCCACACCAAGGTGCATCTCGATGGCGCGCTGTGCCGGTGCGGCCAGCGCGGATGCCTCGAGGCCTATGTCGCCGACTACGCGCTCGTGCGCGAGGCCTCGACCGCGCTGAACTGGACCAGCGCCGAGCGCGAGCCGCAGATCATCCTCGAGAGCCTTTTCAGCCACGCCAAGGCCGGCAATGCGGCGGCGCGCTCGATCTTCCACCGGGCCGGCCGCTTCCTGGCGCTGGGCCTCGCCAACGTCATCACCCTGTTCGACCCCGGCCTGATCATCCTGTCGGGCGCGCGCATGCGCTACGACTATCTCTACGCGCGCGAGGTGCTCGCCGAGATGGCCAACCTGTCGCCGGCGACGCATCGGCGCGGACCGCGCGTCGAAACGCACGCCTGGGGCGACATGGTCTGGGCGCAGGGCGCCGCGGCGCTGGCGCTCGCCGCCGTGACCGACGATCTGCTCGGCGCGCAGGCGGGCGGCCGATGAGACCGGCGATCGCATTGCTGGCGCTTCTTGCGGCAGGCGCGCCCGCCCTGTCCGAGACCGGCCACCCCGTTTTCGTCGACCGCTCGGGCGCGATGCCGGTCGAGCACGTCTATGACGGCGGCTGGGAGCATTTCGTCGGCGGCGGCGTCGCCGTTTTCGACTGCAACGGCGATACCCTGCCCGACATGTTCGTCGCCGGCGGCGAGAACCCCGCCCGGCTGTTCGTCAATGCGACCGCCGAACCGGGCGCGGCCATCGGTTTCGAGGCCGGCGGGGCCGTGCCCCGACTGACCGGCGTCACCGGCGCCTATCCCTTGGACATCGACGGCGACGGCCATATGGACCTTGTCGTCCTGCGCGTCGGGCCAAACGTCCTGCTGCGCGGCGGACCGGGCTGCGCCTTCACCGACGCGACCGAGACCTGGAGCTTCAGCCCGGGCGAGGCCTGGTCTACATCGTTCTCGGCGACCTGGGAGGGCGATGCCGCCTGGCCGACGCTCGCCATCGGCAACTATGTCGACCGCAACGATCCGGACGGCCCTTTCGAGGCGTGCGACACCAACGAACTGCACCGGCCGGCGAGCCGCCGCTTCGCGCCGCCGGTCACGCTCGATCCGGGGTTCTGCGCCCTGTCCATGCTGATCTCCGACGAGCGGCGCCTTGGCAAACCCTATCTGCGCATCTCCAACGACCGGCACTACTATGTGCGCGGCGGCGCCGAGCAGAAGCTCGATCTTGAAACGCTGCTGTTTCTCGACGAGGACGATGGCTGGCCCGAAGTCTCGCTGTGGGGCATGGGCATCGCCGCCCGCGACCTGACCGGCGACGGCCGCGCCGAGGTCATGTCCACCTCGATGGGCGACCAGCTTCTGCAGATCGCCACCGAGGACGGATACGAGCCGGCGCCCTACGCCATGGGCACCTACGCCCAGCGGCCCTTCATCGGCGACGACGGCAGGCCATCGACCGGCTGGCATGCCCAGTTCGGCGATGTGAACAATGACGGCCGCGACGATCTGTTCATCGCCAAGGGCAATGTCGACCAGATGCCGTCCAACGCGATCCACGACCCCAACAATCTGCTCGTCCAGCAGCCGGACGGCACCTTCACTGAGACCGGGCATCTGGCCGGTATCGCCACCACGCACCGGGCGCGCGGTGGCGCGCTCGCCGATCTGAACGCGGACGGAAGGCTTGATCTCGTCGTCGTCAACCGCCGCGCTCCGCTCGAAGTCTATGAGAACGCCACGCCCGGAACGGGCAACTGGCTGTCCATCGCGCTGCGTCAGGAAGGCAGCAATATCAACGCGGTCGGCGCCTTCGTTGAATCAAGGACGAAGGACCGGCTCATGACGCGCGAGATCACGGTCGGCGGCGGCCACGCAAGCGGCACCGCGCTGCCCCAGCATTTCGGGCTCGGCGATGCCGACGAAGCCGAGGTGCGGGTGATCTGGCCCGATGGCGCGGTTTCGCCATGGCGGACCCTGACCGCCAATCGCGCCTGGCTCATCGAACGCGATTAAGCGGCAGAGGTCACGCCCCGGCCTCATCGGGTGGATATTGCTGCCGGTCGTGAAAGATCGCGGTGACGACGAGCCGATCTTAGCCGACAGACCGATAGACCGCGTAATACGGAACCGTCGAGACGTGAAGTTCACGCGTTCCTTAGACACGACCCGGCTTGCCCGCCTGAGGAAAGGCTTCCAGAATCCGCAACGCATCCAGGATCCGTTTGACGGTGCGGTCCGCTATGTCAGGATTGGGCGAGTGCCCGAACTCGGCAATGTATCGTCTGATGGCAGCCAGATCATCCTGGGCGTCGCCGGAGAGTTCAACGGAGGCCAAATCGCTTCATGACGGCCGCAAGGGGCTCTCGTCGTTCCGGATGCGCGTCGTCATTGGCAAGCGAACGGCGTAACTTGCGTTCGGCCCAGTCCAGATATTCCTGATCGCCCGCCGCAGGGCGCGGCTCGGTCAGTTCCCGAAGGTCAGGCTTTTCGTGCGTCTGGCTCATTGGCGTATTCTAGCGCGTCCGCAGCCGATCGCAAACAACCTAACGCTCCACCTTCAGCCCGCTCGGCACCGCATCGGGTATGCCGAAGCGGCCCTTGGCGGCGGCCTCGTCGGTGAGCGTTTTCAGGAAGGCGACGAGCGCGGCGACGTCGCGGTCTTCGAGCGCGACCGGCGCGATCTCCACGACGTCGGCAATCGCCGACAATTCGCCCGCATCGTCCAGAACCGCGAAATCGTCCGCGCCCTCGAGCGTCGGCAGCACGGCCTGCGCGGCGTCGTAAGCGGCGAGCTCGGTACGTGGATCGACATGGTGCCGCACGAACGCCTCGAGCGTTGCGAACGCGCCGGCATGGCCATAGGGCGCGGTCAGCGCCACGTTGCGTAGCGACGGGGTGCGGAACCGGTAGGCGTCGGCCGGATCGCCCGTCACCCGCATGCGGCCGACATCGCGCCTGTGCGTTTCGAACCGAGCGCCCTTGCCCGGGCCGATCTGCGGCTGGCCCATGGCGTGGAAATCATGATCGGTCAGGAACGGCCCCTGATGGCAGCGCGCGCAGTCCGCCGCGCCATAGAACAGTTCCATGCCGCGCGCTGCCTCGCCCGCCAGTTCGGCCTCGCCGCGCAGCACCGCGTCGAAGGCGCTTCCGTCCGAGCGCCATTCGAACGCGATGAACGCGGCGATCGCGTTGGAGATGTCGGTGAAGCGGATCGGCGCACCGCCCGCGATTTCCGGATAGACCGTCTCGAACTGCTCCCGGTACGCATCGATGGCCGCCACGCGCTGCGAAATCAGGTCCCACGCGCCCCCCTCGCCCGTGATCAGCCCCTGGCGCACGGCCGTCGAGATGTCGTTCTCGCCATAATGGCCGGCCATCTCGTCCTGCGACAGCACCGGAAACATGGTCTGCGCGGACAGGATGTTGTCGAACCCGGCCACCATCTCGTCCTCGAGCGGCGTGCGCAGACCCGACGGGCGCGCCGGATCGGCTTCGATCCGTCCGTCATGGAACATCACGGTGAACTCGCGCGCGCCCAGATTGAACAGGGCCGGCGCGTTGCGGGGGATGCGCTGCTCGGGCCGGTTGTCGGGATCGACCCGGCGGTCGGGGCCCAGCCCGATGCCGCCCTCGCCGAGCGCCAGCGACACGCCGTCGCCGGTGCCGAAGCGGGGATGATGGCAGGTCGCGCACGAGATGTTGCGGTTGCCCGACAGGATCGGGTCCCAGAAGAGCTGCCAGCCGAGCCGCGCCTCGGCCTCGTCGACCGGTACATACATCGCATCGGTGACCGGCGGCGGCAGGTCGGCCGCCTCGGCGACGCCGGACCAGACCAGCAGCGCGCATGCGGCAACGGCGAAACTGCGCATCTGAACCTCCCGTATCCCCGTCCACCGTGCCGCCGCGCGCGGGCAAATGCAATCGCCGCGTCGCGGCTGCCCGGACACCGCCGACTTGCCTCGGTGACCGCGTCCTGCGGCATCGCATCTGCGACGGTTGACTGTACCCTCCGGGTATTGGAGAGGGAACCGCGCACGCGTGGCCGAGTTGAGCGACGTGCAAGGGGCGGATTGTCCTTTTCAGCGCCTGCCCGACCCTGTCCCGATCCACCCGGAAAACACCGGTCCATGAACACCTATCGCAACACGCCGTTCGACGCGCTCGAAGTGGGCATGGAAGCCTCGGCCCAGCGTCTGTGCCGCGCCGAGGACTTTCTCGTCTACGCCTCCTCGTCGGGCAATCACAATCCGGTGCACCTGCCCAAGTCCGACCACGACGGCGACGGAAAGGCCGACGAGCCGATCGCGCCCTCCATGTGGGTCGCATCGCTGATCTCGTCCGTGCTCGGCAACCAGTTGCCCGGACCCGGCACGCTCTATGACAGCCAGAGCCTGCGCTTTCTGGGCCGCGCCCATGCCGGCGACGAGCTGACGGTCCATGTCCGGCTCACCGAAAAGCGCGACGAGCGCATCGCCGTGTTCGTGACCACCATCACGAAGGCCGACGGCACGCCGATCGTCGAGGGCGAGGCGACGGTCATCGCGCCGGCGGCCGGGATGAGCTTTGAGGCCGACGACCTGCCCGGCCTCACCGTGCAGCGGCACGTCCATTTCGACCGGCTTCTGGAACTGGCCGAGCCCCTGCCCCCCTGCCGACCGCCGTGGTGGCGCCGGACGATCCCAATTCGCTTGGCGGCGCGCTGCTGGCGGCAGAGCGCACGCTGATCACGCCGATCCTTGTCGGCAGCGAGAAAAAGATCCGCGAAACGGCCGTCGAAATGGGCGTCGATCTGCGCCCGTTCGAGATCGTCGACGCGCCGACCGACTCGGTCGCGGCGGCGCGCGCCGTCCAGCTCGTCCATGAAGGCCGGGCAGGCGCGGTCATGAAGGGACACCTGCACACCGACGACCTGCTGCGTGCCATCGTGCGCACCGATGGCGGCCTGCGCACGCGGCGCCGGCTCAGCCACGTCTTCTGCATGGACGTGCCGGGCCTCGATCACCTGCTGATGATCACCGACGCGGCGATCAACATCGCCCCGGCGCTCAACGAGAAGGTCGACATCATCCAGAACGCGATCGATCTGGGTCGCGCGCTCGGCGTCGAAACGCCAAAGGTCGCGGTGCTGTCGGCGGTCGAGACGGTCAATCCGAAGCTGCCCTCGACCATCGAGGCGGCGGCGCTCGCCAAGATGGCCGACCGGGGTCAGATCCGCGGCGGCATCGTCGACGGCCCGCTCGCCATGGACAACGCGGTCGACGAGGACGCGGCGCGTACCAAGGGCATCCGCTCGCTGGTCGCCGGCCATGCCGACATCCTGCTCGCGCCCAATCTGGAGGCGGCCAACATGATCGCAAAGCAGCTCACCTTCCTGGCGCACGCCGAGGCGGGCGGCATCGTGCTCGGCGCCAAGTGCCCGGTGATCTTGTCAAGCCGCGCCGATGACGACAAGGCGCGCCTTGCCTCCTGCGCGGTGGCGGCCCTTTATCACGACTGGCAGATCAGGCAGTAGGCGCGGCGATGTCCGACACCGTCATCCTGACGCTGAACGCGGGCTCCTCGTCGATCAAGTTCGCGGTCTTCGAGCCCGGCGAAGAACCGGCCCTGCGCGCATCCGGTCAGGTGGAGAACCTGTCGCCGAGCCAGCAGACCCGGCTGATCGTCGACCGGGACGGCGACAGGCAGACCGCCGACATCGCCGCCAACGACCATGCCGGCGCGCTCGCCGCGATCCTCGATCATGCAGAACAATTGTTCGGCGGCGCCACGGTCGCCGGCGTCGGCCATCGCGTCGTCCATGGCGGCACGGACTTCACGGTCCCGACGCTGCTGCAACCGGACACGATCGCCGCCCTGCGTGCGCTCGAACCACTCGCGCCTCTGCACCAGCCGCACAACCTGGCCTGCGTCGAGGCCGCTTCGGCCGCCTTTCCGGACGCGCTGCAGATCGCCTGCTTCGACACCGCGTTCCACCGCACCCATCCGTTCGTCAACGACACCTTCGCCCTGCCCCGGCAATGGTTCGACCGCGGCGTGCGCCGCTACGGCTTTCACGGCCTGTCCTACGACTACATTACCTCGGAGATCGCCCGCACCGAGCCGGACTTGTCCACGGGCCGCGTCGTCATCGCCCATCTGGGCAATGGCGCGTCCATGTGCGCGGTCCGTGACGGGCGTTCGGTCGGCTCGACCATGGGTTTCACCGCGCTCGACGGCCTGCCGATGGGAACGCGCTGCGGTCAGATCGACCCGGGCGTGCTCCTGTACATGATGCAGCATGAGGGCATGGGCGCCGACGCCATCGCCGATCTTCTCTACCGCGAAAGCGGGCTGAAGGGCCTGTCCGGCCTGACCCATGACATGCGCACGCTGGAAGCCAGCGACAATCCGCGCGCGGCCGAGGCGATCGACTATTTCGTCTTCCGCATCCGCCGCGAACTGGGCGGCATGAGCGCGGTGCTCGGCGGGCTCGACGCGCTGGTCTTCACCGGCGGCATCGGCGAGAATTCGGCCCGCGTGCGGCGCGAGGTCTGTTCGGGCATGGATTGGCTGGGCATCGCCATCGACCACGACAGGAACGCCGGCAACGCCCGCGATATCGGCACGGACCGGGTCCGCGTGATGGTGATCCCGACCAACGAGGAACTGGTGATGGCGCGCGCCGTCGCAGGCGCCCTGTCGGCGGCTCACTGAACCGAGCGATACCAGTCGACGATGGCGCGGCGCTCGGCCTCTTCCATGAAGGATACGTTCGCCGGCGGCATGGCGTGGGTCACACCCGACTGGACGTAGATGTCTCGCGCATGCGCGGCAATCTGCGCATGGGTTTCGAGCCGCACCCCGTTGGGCGGAAACAGGATGCCGTCCCAGAACGGCTCTGTCGCATGGCACATGGCGCAGCGGCCCTGCACGATCGTGGCCACCTGCTCGAACCCTTCGCTCGCCATGATGCGCTCCTGGTGCGGCGTCGCCCTGGCCTCTTCGGGATTGGCGGGCTCATCCGAGAACAGCGGCCAGGTCGACAGGGCCATGATCAGCACGAAAAGCACTGCCGTGGCGAGCCACGTCCAGGTCGGGTTGCCGGCGCGCGCGTGGCGCGTGTTGAAATAGTGCCGGATCGTCACGCCCATCAGGAACACCAGCGCCGCGATCAGCCAGTTGTATTCGCTCGCAAACGCCAGCGGATAATGGATCGACAGCATGAAGAAGATCACGGGCAGGGTGAGGTAGTTGTTGTGCGTCGATCTGAGCTTGGCGATCTTGCCGTATTTGGCGTCGGGCGTGCGGCCCGCCTTGAGGTCGGCGACCACGATCTTCTGGTTGGGAATGATGATCAGGAACACGTTCGCCGTCATGATCGTCGCGGTGAACGCGCCAAGATGCAGAAGCGCCGCCCGGCCGGAGAAAACCTGCGTGTAGCCCCAGGCCATGGCGACCAGCAGCACGAACAAGAGAACCATCAGCGCGGTCGGCGTCTCGCCGAGCGGAGACTTGCACAGCCGGTCGTAGACGATCCAGCCGAAACCGAGCGAGGCCAGCGAGATTGCGATCGCGGCCGGGATCGAGATGTCGGCGACGTTCGGATCGACCAGATAGAGGTCGGCGCCCAGATAGTAGACGAGGCACAACAGCGCGAAGCCCGAGATCCAGGTCCAGTAGGCCTCCCATTTGAACCAGGTCAGATGTTCGGGCAGCGCGTCCGGCGCGACCAGATATTTCTGGATATGGTAGAACCCACCGCCATGGACCTGCCATTCCTCTCCGTCGGCCGGACCGGGAATGTCGCGGTTCAGGCCCAGATCGAGCGCGATGAAATAGAACGACGAGCCGATCCACGCGATCGCGGTGATCACGTGCAGCCACCGCACCGCGAACTCGGCCCATTCCGTGAAGATGGCGAGATCATACATGGGCTCTGAGATACCCCCCTCTGTCGGCTTCGCCGACATCTCCCCCGCAAGGGGGGAGAGTGGGGACCGAAATGCAAACAGCGCGCGCCCTCTCCCCCCTTGAGGGGGAGAAAGGAAAAACCCGGGCTTGGCGCAGCCAAGTCCTTGGTTTTTGCAAGAGGGGGGCAAAATGGAAATCGTCTGGCACGCGATCCACCTCAGCTCCCCCGATAGGTCGAATAGCCATAGGGCGAGACAAGAAGCGGCACGTGATAATGGGCATTACCGTCGCTGATGCCGAAGCGAATCGGCACCTCGTCTAGAAAGAGCGGCGCGTCGCCGGCCATCGCGTTGGCGCGCAGATAATCGCCGACGTGAAAGACCAGTTCGTACTGGCCGGTCTCGAACTCACCGGCCGGCAGGATCGGCGCGTCCGTGCGCCCGTCCTCGTTGGTGACCGCTTCGGCGATCATTTCGTGCGAACTGTCCGACAGCCGGTAGAGCCGGACCGTCATGCCGGCGGCGGGCATGCCGCGCGCCGTGTCCAGCACGTGCGTCGTCAGAAATCCGCCCTTTGTCATCGTCCCTCTCGCTTGCTTGTATGCGCCGGACAAATCGGCCAAACGGGTCCCTGCTTCCTCTGACAGCATCCGCCCCGCTTGTGAAGCCGCCAATCGAGCCCGGGAGTGCGCATCGTGAACCGTTATCCGCGCGACATGCATGGTTATGGCCAGACCCCGCCCGATCCGGAATGGCCGGGCGGCGCGAAGATCGCCGTCCAGTTCGTCGTCAACTACGAGGAAGGCGGCGAGACCTGCGTGCTGCACGGCGATGCGGCGTCCGAAGCGTTCCTTTCGGAAATCGTCGGCGCCGCGGCCTGGCAGGGGCAGCGCCACTGGAACATGGAATCGATCTATGAATATGGCGCGCGCGCCGGCTTCTGGCGTCTGCACCGCCTGTTCACGCAGGCCGGCATCCCGGTCACGGTCTACGGCGTTGCCACCGCGCTCGCCCGCTCGCCGGCGCAGGTGCGCGCCATGCAGCAGGCGGACTGGGAGATCGCCAGCCACGGGCTGAAATGGATCGAGTACCGGGACTACTCGCCCGACGAGGAAAAGCACCACATGGAGGAGGCGATCCGCATCCACCGCGAGGTCACCGGCGAACGCCCGCATGGCTGGTACACCGGCCGCTGCTCGGTCAACACGGTCGATCTGGCCGCGCAGGAAGGCGGGTTCGCCTATGTCGCCGACAGCTATGCCGACGACCTGCCCTACTGGCACCATTATGACGGCCACGACCAGCTCATCGTGCCCTATACGCTCGATGCCAACGACATGCGTTTTGCCACCGCGCAGGGCTTCAATTGCGGCGATCAGTTCTTCGCCTATCTCAGGGACACGTTCGACGCGCTCTATGAGGAAGGCGAACAGGGGCAGCCCAAGATGATGTCGGTCGGCCTTCACTGCCGGCTCGCCGGACGGCCCGGCCGGATCATGGCGCTCAGGCGCTTCATCGATCACGCGCAGTCGAAGGCCGATGTCTGGTTCGCGCGCCGCATCGACATCGCCGACCATTGGCGCGCGCGCTTTCCGCCACCGCACCGCACCCGGCCCTCGCGGCTCGACAAGGCGGCCTTCATCGAGGCGTTCGGCGGCATCTTCGAACACTCGCCCTTCATCGCCGAGCGGGCCTTCAACGGCGAACTGGGCCCGGCCAACGACACGGCGACCGGCCTGCATGCCGCGCTCGTCAGGCAATTCCGCGCCGCCTCGCACGATGAGCGCATGGGCGTACTGAAGGCCCATCCCGATCTGGCCGGCAAGCTGGCCGCCGCCAAGCGGCTGACCGCCGATTCGAGCGCCGAGCAGGCCTCCGCCGGGCTCGACGCGCTGACCGATGAGGAGCGCGCCACCTTCGAGAAGCTGAACGCGGCCTATACGGGCAAGTTCGGCTTTCCGTTCATCATTGCGGTGCGCGACCATGACAAGGCTTCGATCCTCGCCGCGTTTCAGTCGCGGCTCGACAACAGCGCCGAGCAGGAGTTCGCCGAAGCCTGCCGGCAGGTCGAGCGGATCGCGGAACTGCGTCTGATGGCGATCTTCGACGATGATTGACGGGAATGCGCCGACGCGAACCGCCGGCCGTGAACGTCACTCGTGCCCGTCGAGCGGCTCGTGGTCCGAGACAGAGGCGAGCGGTTCCATCGGCCCGCGCGCATCGCGGCTTCCGCCGCGGCCACCCAGAAGCATGATTTCGGCCTGCCGCAGCGCATCCGGGGCGTCGACGGCCACGATATCGGCGCCGGCCACGCGGTAGCGGTCGGGATTGGCGCTGACCGCCACGCCGCCATAGCAGATCTTCAGATGCTGATTGGACGAGGCCATGCGGGTGCGCACGGCAAGTTCGGTCGGGTCGCAGGCATCGTCGCGTGAGAAAGCGAGCGCGACCAGCGAGAAATGGCCGTGGCGCAGGGCCTCGTAATATTCCGCGCCGGGCTCGAGATCGGAACCGCCGGCGACGTGCCAGCCCGCATCCTGAAAGAACGCCTCGGCCATCGAAAAGCCCAGCGTGTGCCGGTCGCCGCCGGTATGGGCAAGCAGCACCCGCCGCCGCTCGTCCTCGAGCCACGGGGTGCGACCGGCCATGCGCCGGGCGACGAGCTGGTTGCACATCAGCCGCAGCCGCATCGAGATGATCTCGACCTTGACGAAATTGATCTCGTCCTCGCACCACAGATCGCCAAGTCGCGCCGCCACGGGCCGTACGATGACGCGATAGAAGGTATGCAGGCTCACCGCGTTGTCGATCAGCGAAGGGACGACTGTATCGAGAAAGGCCTGGTCGGAGACGAGCAGCGCGTCGAGCAGCATGTCCGGTTCCATGCCGGGAACCTGATCGGACCGGTCGACGCCGTTGCCGCCGCCGTCGCGCACCTGGGCGACGACATGCCGCTTGATGGCCTTCTCGAGCAATTTACTGTCCAGACGACGATCGACCGTGGGTGTGTTCAGTAGGGTGTACCGGAAATCCGGGGCCGGCTTTCCGGCATCATCCTGGCCCTCCACCGGGTCGTCCGGTCCCTCCCGACGCCCTTTCATCGTGCCTCCTCAGCGCCCCATCACACCGGTGCGCTCCCGGGATCATCATACGATGAAATCGGCGGCGACACGAGGGGGCGGCCGCCGAAACCGGCGCCTGGGGACGACGTGGACCGGGCCCGCGATCGGCTGCGCGCGGACGCGGCAGGGTCGCGCCTCAATAGCCTTTGAAGAACAGCGCCTTGCGATCGGTCCGCTTGGCTCGGATTTCGACCTGTCGCCGCCCCCAGGGCATCACGCGATGCTCCGAACGGGCCCGCCGCCGGCCTTAGACATCAGTATAATGGACGCCGATTCCGAACCACCGCGCAGGCAGCAAAAAGCCCGCCGACGGAGCCGGCGGGCTGGAACCGATCATGGCGCGACGATCACTCGTCGGCGCTTGCTTCCTCGCCCTCGGCGGCTTCCTCGCCACCTTCGGCGTCAGGCATCTCCGAGAACTGCGCCAGATAGGCCAGCACGTTCTGGATTTCCTCTTCGCTCTTCAGGCCGACGAAGGCCATCCGGTTGCCGCGCACATAGCCACGCGGATCGGCGAGATAGGCCGACAGCGTTTCCTCGTCCCAGACGTTGCCCTCTTCGCCGAACTGGGTCATGGCGCGCGAATAGCGGAACCCTTCCACGGTGCCGGGCGTGCGTCCGAAGACGTTGACAAGGTGGGGCCCGACCTTGTTCTGTTCGGCTTCGACATTGTGGCAGGTCGCGCAGGTGCGGAACACCTGTTCGCCGGCTTCCGGATCGCCGTCAATTGCATAGGCGGACGTGGATACGAGCACGGCGCCCGCCGCGATAACAAATGTCTTGAGCGATTTCACGTGGGTTCCTCCGGTTAAAATCCCTTCCGGGTCTCTCCTAGCACCTCAAAAAAGGCCGTCAACAGCGTGCCCGGTCAGATGGCAAGATGGGAAGCCATTTCGGCAGACAAGGTTCACGAACCTAAGACTTTGGTCGATGAACCCCACCTGAAAACACCATGGAAATCGGGCTGGCGACATGCCAGAATGTCAACCGAAATTGACACTATGGAGCCTTCCATGTCCGCACCGTTTCCTTTTGCCGCGATCGTCGGCCAGGAGGAAATGAAGCAGGCGCTGCTGATGGCGGCGACCGATCCGCTGCTCGGAGGCGTGCTCGTCTTCGGCGATCGCGGCACCGGCAAGTCGACCGCCGTGCGCGCGCTCGCCGCGCTTCTGCCGAAGGTCGAGCGTCGCGACGGCTGTCCCTACAATTGCGAGCCGGCGCAACCGGCCGACATCTGCCCGGTCTGCAACGCCGACAAGCCGCCAAGGGCCAGGGCCGGGCCCGCTCCGGTGGTCGACCTGCCGCTCGGCGCGACCGAGGACCGGGTCTGCGGCGCGCTCGATCTCGAGCGCGCGCTGGTCTCCGGCGAAAAGGCGTTCGAGCCGGGCCTGCTCGCCCGCGCCAACCGCGGCTTTCTGTACATCGACGAGGTGAACCTGCTCGAGGATCATCTGGTCGACCTGCTGCTCGACGTCGCCGCCTCCGGCGTCAATCTGGTCGAGCGTGAAGGGCTTTCGGTGCGGCACCCGGCGCGCTTTGTCCTGATCGGGTCGGGCAATCCGGAAGAGGGCGAACTGCGCCCGCAGCTTCTCGACCGGTTCGGCCTGTCGGTCGATGTCGCCTCGCCCGACAATCTCAAGGACCGCATCGAGGTCGTCCGCCGCCGCGAGGCCTACGAGCGCGACCGCGAGGGTTTCGTCAAGGCATGGAGCCGCAAGGACGCCGCCGTGCGCCGCCGGATCGACAAGGCCCGCGCCCTGCTGGCCGATGTGGAGACGCCGGACGCGGTGCTCGAACTGGCCTCGAACATCTGCCTGAAGCTGGGCGTCGACGGCCTGCGCGGCGAACTGACTCTGATGCGCGCGGCTCGCGCCCGCGCCGCGCTCGAAGGGCGGGGCGAGACCACAAAGGCCGACCTGATCGCGATCGCGCCGATGGCGCTGCGCCACAGGCTGCGCCGCGACCCGCTTGATGAGGCCGGTTCGGCCGCCCGCGTCGAACGCGCCGTCGGCGAAGCGGCCAACGGCGCCGCCGGCCATGCTTGAAGGCGGCGCGCGCGCGCCCGAACCGGACGTCCCCTCGCCCGTGGCCGCCGACCGGCCGGCAGCGGAGGCCGGCCACGATCCCGCCTGGTCCGACGCGCTTGTCGCCGCGCGACTTTTTGCCTGCGCCCCTGAAGCGCTCGGCGGCATCCATGTCATCGCCCGCGCCGGCCCGGTTCGCGATCGCTGGCTTTCGCGTCTTCAGACCCTGCTGCCCGACGCGATGCCGCGCCGCCGGATCACGCCGAACGTGCCGGCCGGACGCCTGACCGGCGGCATCGACGTCGCCGCAACGCTCGCCGCGGGCCGTCCGGTTCACGAGGCGGGCCTGCTGGAGACCGTCGCCGGCGGCTGCCTGACCGTCGCCATGGCCGAGCGCTTTCCGCCCGATCTGGCCGGCATCGTCGCGCGCGCGCTCGACGAGGGCGGCCGGTTCGGCGTCGTCGCGCTCGACGAGGGCGAGGACGACGAGGACCACGCGGTGCCCGGCGCGATCACCGACCGGCTCGGACTGCGCGTGCGGCTCGACGGCATCCCGATCCGCCATGCCGTCACCGGCGACGACCGCTGGACAGCGCCCGATGCCGAGGCCGCCGCGACGGTCGTGGTGCCCGACGCGCTGGCCGAGACCATCGTCGCCGTCGCCGCCATGCTGCGCGGCCACTCGATGCGCGCCCCGGCCCAGGCGATGGTCGCGACGCGTCTGCTCGCCGCACTGGACGGCCGCGCCGAGGCCGACGAGCATGACGTCGCCACCGCCCTGCGGCTGACCTGCGGCGCGATGCTTCAGGCGCCGCCCGAAGACCGGGGCGAACAGGACCGGCAGGACGAAGGCGAACCTGACCCCGCGCCTTCCGAAGGGCCGGACCGACCCGATAGCGAGGCCGAGACGGACCGCGAGGACGACCAGCCGGCCTTCGACCCGGAGATGCTGCAGGAGATGCTGATCGCCGCCGCCAAGGGAACCCGGCTCGATCTGGCGGCGCTGAACGAAACCGCGATCACCCGCACGCGCGCCCAGGCCGCCGCCGGCAAGGCCGGCGCCGTGCGCAAGGGCGCCCGGCGCGGCCGCCCCGCCGGGCTCGTCGCAAGGCCGCCCTACCCCGACGCGCGGCCCAATGTCGTCGCCACCCTGCGCACCGCCGCGCCCTGGCAGCCGATCCGGCGCAAGGCGCGCGGCCTGCCGCCTTGGTCGCGCGGCGAGCCGCTCGAGATCCGGCCCGACGATTTCCGCTATGTGCGCTACGCCCACAACACCGAATCCACCGCCATCTTCGCCGTCGACGCATCCGGCTCGACCGCGCTCGAACGGCTCGGCGAGGCCAAGGGCTGCGTCGAACTGCTGCTCGCCGAATGCTATGTGCGGCGCGACCAGGTGGCGCTGGTCGCCTTTCGCGGCGAAGGGGCCGAAGTGCTGCTCGAACCGACCCGTTCGCTGGTCAGGGCCAAGCGCTCGCTGACCGCCCTGCCCGGCGGCGGGCCGACCCCGCTGGCCGCCGGCCTGAAGCAGGCGGTCGAGTTGGCCGAACGCGCGAGGCGCCGGGGCCAGTCGCCGCTGATCGTCGTCCTGACCGACGGCAAAGGCAATGTCGCGCTCGACGGAACCCAGGACCGTGCCGCCGCCCGCAGCGACGCCGAGGACGTCGCCCGGCAGGCACGCATCGTCGGCGCCCGCTCTGTGATCATCGACATCGCCCGGCGGCCGCGTGCGGCCGCAAGCACGCTCGCCGAGGCGATGGGGGCCGACTACGTCACGCTGCCGCGCGCCGATGCGCGCGCCATGTCCGATGTCGTCACCAGCTACCTGAAGGAAGGCTGACATGGCCGCCCCTCAGGACGCTTCGCCCCCGGCCGACTGGCAGGCCGTCAGGGCGCGCTGGCCGAATTCCGACGCGAGCCGCTTCATCCGCCTCGGCCCGCTCATCTGGCACGTTCAACACATGGGCAGGGCCGGCGCGCCGTGCTGCCTGCTGGTGCACGGCACCGGCGCCTCCACCCATTCCTTTCGCGACCTGATGCCGCTGCTGGCGACGCGCTTCGACGTGCTTGCCGCCGACCTGCCCGGTCACGGCTTCACGACCGGCGCCAAGGGCCGGCTGTTGAGCCTTCCGGGCATGGCCGACGCGCTCGGCGATCTTTGCGCTGCGCTCGACTTCCGCCCCGATCTGGCCGCCGGCCATTCCGCCGGCGCCGCGATCCTGATCGAGATGGCGCTGCGCGGCCTGATCGCGCCGGCGACGCTCGTCGGCATCAACAGCGCGCTCGAGCCGATCGAGGGAAACGCGATCTTCTCGCCGCTCGCCAAGGCGCTGTTCGTCAACCCGTTCACGGCCCACACCGTCGCCTGGCAGGCGAAGTACACGCACCTGCCGCAGCGGCTGCTGGCCAACACCGGCTCGGGCATCGACCAGGCCGGCGTCGACCAATACGAAACGCTGATGCGCATGCCCTCCCACGTCGCCGGCGCGCTCGGCATGATGGCCAACTGGGATCTCAAGCCGCTGCAGGCGCGCCTTGCCGGACTGAAGACGCCGACCGTGCTGATCGCCAACGAGGACGACCGCATGGTGCCGGCCCGCGTCTCCCGGCAGGCGGCCCGCAAGACAAACTCGGCCCGCATCTTGTCCCTGCCGGAGGGCGGCCATCTGGCGCACGAGGCGGATCCGCGCCAATTTGCTGATATCATGTGCGAAATCGCGACAGAAGCCGGCCTGCTGCCGGCCCCGCAGGCGGCTCAATGATGCCAATGGCCGACCCGCGCCCGCTTGCCTTGCACCCGCTGCACAGCTTTACTCCGGAGCGATGATGACCATTCACCAGCCGCCGCCGACGCCCGCCGTGACCGGGTCCGACACCAGACCGCATGCGATCGTCATCGGCGCCGGGTTCGGCGGCCTCGCCGCCGCCGTGCGGCTGACCGCGCGCGGCTACCGTGTCACGGTGATCGACAAGCTCGACCGGATCGGCGGTCGGGCCTACGTGCACGAGCAGGACGGTTTCCGCTTCGATGCCGGCCCGACCATCATCACCGCGCCCTTCATCTTCGAGGCGCTGTGGGAGCTGCATGGCGAGCGCATGGACGACCATGTCACGCTCAAGCCGCTCGAACCCTATTACACGCTGCGCTGGGACGACGGCCGCACCTTCCGCTGCTGGTCCGACGCCGACAGGATGCGCGAGGAGATCGCTGCCTTCGACGCCGGCGACATCGCCGGCTACGAGGATTTCCTGGTCGAGAGCGAAAAGTGCTTCAGGACCGGCTTCCTGCGCATGATCGACGAGCCGTTCCACTCGTTCGGCCGCATGCTCGCCCAGATGCCGCACCTGATCGCCCGCCGCGCCGACCGTTCGGTTCACGCGCTGGTCTCCAAATATGTGCGCAACGAGAACGTCCGCCAGTCGTTGAGCTTCCACCCGCTGTTCATCGGCGGCAACCCGATGCGGACCTCCGGCGTGATGAGCCTGATCTCCTTCCTCGAGCGCAAATACGGCGTCCACTATGCGATGGGCGGCACCGGCGCTCTGGCCAGAGGCATCGCCGATCTCGCCGAACGGCACGGCACAACCTACCGGCTCGACACCGAGGTCGACGAGATCGTCGTCCGGGACGGCGCCGCAAGGGGCGTGCGCCTCAAGGGAGGCGAGACGATCGAGGCCGATTGCGTCGTCTCGAACGCCGAGGCCGGCTGGACCTACACCCACCTTCTGCGCAACCACGCCCGCAAGCGCTGGACCGATCGCAAGGTCGCGCGCATGAAATACTCGATGAGCCTGATCGTCTGGTACTTCGGCACCAACCGGCGCTACGAGGACATCGGCCACCACACGATCATGATGGGCCCGCGCTACAAGGGCCTGATCACCGACATCTTCGACAGGAAGGTGCTGGCCGACGATTTCTCACTCTATCTCTACCGGCCGACCGCGTCCGATCCATCCCTTGCGCCCGAGGGGTGCGACGCGTTCTACGTGCTCGCGCCGGTGCCCAATCTGGACGGCGACACCGACTGGACGACGATGGCCGAACCCTACCGCCAACGCATCCAGGACTATCTGGAAGGATCGGTCATGCCCGGCCTTTCGGACGCCATCGTCACCTCCAAGCTGACAACGCCGCTCGATTTCCGCGACAGGCTGCTGTCGACCAAGGGCGCCGCGTTCGGCATGGAACCGACGATCTTCCAGCTCGCCTGGTTCCGCCCGCACAACATCTCCGAGGAGATCGCCGACCTCTATCTGGTCGGCGCGGGCACCCATCCCGGCGCCGGCCTGCCCGGCGTCGTCTCCTCGGCCGCCATTCTCGACAAGCTGGTGCCCCATGCCGCACAACGCGCGTAAGGCCCCGCTCCTGAGCGCCCATGACCGGCGCCTGTGCCACGAGTCCATCCGGGCCGGCTCGAAGAGCTTCCATGCCGCCTCGCGCCTTCTGCCACGCGACGTACGGCTCGGGGCACGCGCGCTCTATGCCTTCTGCCGCTCCTCGGACGATCTGGTCGACGACGCCGGCAATGACGGCCGCGCCTCCGAACGGCTCGGGGAGCGTCTCGAACGCATCTATGCCGGCCGGCCGATCGATCTGGTCTGCGACCGCGCCTTCGCCGCCGTCGCCCAAGCCTATCATATCCCGATCGAGGTGCCGCTGGCGCTGGTCGAGGGGTTCGAATGGGACGAAGCGGGCCGCGACTACGATACGCTCGGCGATCTGAAGGCCTATGCGGCCCGTGTCGCCTCCACCGTCGGCGTGATGATGACCATGGTGATGGGCTGCCGCGACCGCGCGGTCCTCGCCCGCGCCGCCGATCTGGGGCTTGCCATGCAGCTCACCAACATCGCCCGCGATGTGGGCGAGGACGCCCGGCGCGGCCGCATCTACCTGCCGCGCGAATGGCTCGCCGCCGAAGGCATCGACCCGGACGCGCTCGTCGCCGCGCCGCGCTTTTCGCCCGCGCTTGGCCGCGTCGTCGCGCGCCTGCTCACCGAGGCCGACCGGCTCTATGACCGGGCGCTGACCGGCGTCGCCGGCCTTCCGGTCGATTGCCGGCCGGCCATCCGCAGCGCCGCTTTCGTCTACCGGGAGATCGGCCGGGAAATCCGCAAGGCCGGCTTAAACTCGGTCGACACGCGCGCCGTCACGACGGGTCGGCGCAAGGGCGAACTGATCGCGGTGGCAACGCTCACCCCGTTCCCGCTGCGCGCGCCGATGGACGATCCGGCGGACCCGTCGACCGCGTTTCTCGTCGATGTCGCCGCCGCGCACGAGCCGGTCGCCCCGCGCTCCATGGACGCCAAGCTCGGCCGCATGCTGGAGCTGATGGACGAAGCCCGCCGCCGCCAGCAGCAGATGCACATGGCCGCGCGGCAGGGGGGCTGACCGATGGAGAACCTCGGCATCATCGAGGTGATCTTAGGCGCGGTCGGCTTTGCCATCTTCTATGTCTGGCAGATGCGCTCGCTCAAGCGCGACAAGGAGGCGCTGAAGGCGCGGCAGGCGGCCGAGGCGGAAAAGGATCGTCAGCCCGAATAGTGCGCCCGGCGCGGCATGCGGAACGGCAGCATCGCCTTGACGATCGGGCTGGCGAAACGCCGGCCCGAAAAGCTCTCATGCATCAGCCGGACCTTCTGGCCGAACAGCACCGTGTCGATCGTCTGGCGCAGATAGAACGGGCCGTCCTCCAGCGTCTCGACCAGCACCGGCCGATGTCCGGGATCGGCATGGGCGCCCCGCTCGACGCCCCAGAAGCCGCGCCCGAGCTTCGTATAGGGCACCTCGTCCCGCTCGACGATCCGCCCGTTTCGGTCGAAATGCAGCACCAGGAGGCCACGCGAGCCGTCGCGCCGTTCGGTGTCGTAGAGGATCACCGATTCGCCGTTCGCCATCTCGCCGCGCGCCCAGTCCCAGCGTTCGAACGTGTTCTCGAGCCCCGTTTCGCCCCAGTTGGAATCAAGATAGCCATGGCCGGACCAGTCCGGCATCGCGCCGCGGGTGAATTCGAGCGCGATGTCGCCGGACGGCGCGATCGGCCACCAGCGCTGCCGGCCTTCGGCGTCAATGTCGAAGGCGCGGTTCGTGATCGCGTGCGGGACGAGCGTGATGCGCCCCGCGACCCGTTCGGGCAGCCACTGGCGCGGCGGACGCGGCACGGCGATCTCGTCGAAATCGATGGTCAGCCGGTCGCCGTGCCAGACGAGCCGGCTCGGCCCGACGCGGAACTGCGTCGCATCGCGCCGCATGGCGGATCGGCCGCGCTCGGTCATCGTCCAGCGATGCCCCGACGGACCGTAGAGCGCCACGTTGATGCACACATGATCGTCCGGATCGTGCCGCCCGCGCCAGGCATAATAGGGCGAAAACACCGAGCCGATGAAGGCGATCACCGACACGCCGTAGCGGCCGCAGGCGCTCAGCCCGTCGACATACCACCAGAGATAGCCGCCGGACGGGACGCCGGCATCGAACCGTGGTCCCTCACCAGCGCGTCCGCCGCCAGCAAGCCCGAAAGCGTCGCCATCGGCACGCCCGGACCCGGATGCACGCTGCCGCCCGCCAGATAGAGCCCCTTGAGCGCCGTGCGCGCGCCCGCCCGCTGGAAGCTCGCCAACCATCCGTGCGTCGCCCGTCCGTAGATCGCCCCGCCGCTGCCCGGAAACAGCTTGGCGAAGCCCGCCGGCGTCGTCACTTCGGTCCGCAGCGACGCCCGGTCGAGCGTCAGCCCGCAGCGGTCCAGTTGTTCGAGGGTCAGGGTCAGGCATCGGTCGATCTCGTTGTGGTCGTATTGTTTCGTGTCACCGTCGGCCGGCGCGTTGACCAGCATCAGCACGCGCTCGCGCCCGGCCTGGCGCGCCGCGTCCGAAACCGTGCCGTGCGGGTCGCGATCCTGCGCGCAGATATAGACGGTCGGTTGGGCCGCGATGCGGCGCTCGTCGAAGATGGCCGAGAACTCGGCCGGATAGTCCGGGCCGAAGAACACCGTATGGTGGGCGAGCGGAAAGTCGGCGACCGGCATCGTGCCGGCGACCGCGATCGCCGACAGGGACCGTTTCGCCGGCGGCACGGGACGTGGGCGCACCGCGCGGCCCGCTTCGCCGGCAAGCCCGGCGCCGAGCGCCGAGACATCGCCGTTGAAGACCACCGCGCGCGTCTCGACCCGCTCGCCATCGTCCAGAACGACGCCCGAAACGCGTCCGTTTTCCGACAGGATTTCGGCGACGCCCGTGCCGAACCGGTAGCGCACGCCGCGCGCCTCGCCAAGCCGCACCAGCCCCTTGGCCAGCGCATGCATGCCGCCATCGACCATCCACACCCCTTCCTGCTCGACATGGGCGATCAGCATCAGCGTGGCCGGCGTCAGGAAGGGCGAGGAACCCACATAGGTCGAATAGCGCGCGAACAGCTGGCGCAGGCGCGGATCGGAGAAATAGTCGCCGAGCGCCGACCACATCGTGTCGAACGGCCGCAGCGTCAGGTGGCGCCGGATCGACAGCGGCCCCAGCCGCCACAGGAACCGCGCCATGGTCGGCCGCTGGCCGGCGATGAACGGCTCCTTGAGGATCGCGAAGATCGTCTCGCTGTCGGCGCAGAAGCGGCGATAGCCGTCCGCGTTGGCGCGGTCGCTGAAGGCCTCGATCGCCTCGGCCGACTTGCCGATGTCGGCGAAAAGATCGAGCGAGGACCCGTCGGTCCAGCGGTGGCGCGCCAGAAGATCGGCCTTCTTCAGCCCGACCGCGTCTTTCAGCCTCTGGCCGGAGCCTTCGAGCAGCCGGTCGAACACCCATTTCATCGTGAAGACGGTCGGCCCGCCATCGACCAGCGCCCCGTCGACCGCCACGTGCCGCATCTTGCCGCCGGGCGCGTTCTCCTTGTCGAAGACCACCACGTCATGGCCCTGCCCGGCCAGCCGGATCGCGGCGGCGAGCCCGCCCATGCCGGCGCCGATCACCACGGTCCGCTCGCGCCTGACGCCCATGTTCATGTCTGTCGCCGCATTGACATTCCCGACCAGTGTGTCAATTTCACTTTACAGTCTTTCTTGTCGTTGTAAATTGACGATCGGTGAAGCGGACGGAGGGTGGCCATGGACATGCAAAAGCGGATCGAGCGCGCCCTCGAAACGGCCCTCAAGCACACAACGGCCGGCGGCCAGCCGCCGAAGATCGCCGCCGCGCTGCGCTATGCGGTGTTTCCCGGCGGCGCGCGGGTGCGCCCGCGCCTGTGTCTGGCGGTCGCCATGGCCTGCGGCGACGACAATCCGCAGGCCGCCGACGCCGCCGCCACCGCGATCGAGTTCCTGCATTGCGCTTCGCTCGTCCATGACGACATGCCCTGTTTCGACAATGCCGATACGCGCCGGGGCAAGCCATCGGTTCACGCGGCCTACTCGGAACCGCTCGCCCTGCTTGCCGGCGACGCGCTGATCATCGCCGCCTTCGAGACGATTGCCCGCGAATGCGTCGCCACCCCGCACCTGATCGCGCCGCTGACCGGCACCGTCGCCCGCGCCGTCGGCATGCCGCACGGCCTCGTCGCCGGCCAGGCCTGGGAGAGCGAGGACGACGTTCCGCTCGCCGAATATCATCGCGCCAAGACCGCCTCGCTGTTCACCGGCGCGGCCATGGCCGGCGCCATCGCCGCCGGCGCCGACCCGCAGATCTGGCGGGCGATGGGTGACCGGCTTGGCGCCGCCTATCAGGTCGCCGACGATCTGCGCGATTTCGCCGCGAGCGCGACGGAACTGGGCAAGCCGGTCGGCCAGGACAGCCTCAATGCGCGGCCCAACGCGGTCGCCGCCGGCGGGCTCGACGAGACCGTCGCCCGGCTGCACGACATGGTCTCGCAGACCGTCGCGGCCGTGCCCGACTGCCCCGGCGCGCCGGTCCTGCGCGACCTGATCGCCGGCGAGGCCAAGCGGCTGATGCCCAAGAGCCTTGCCAGCCATGCGGCCTGACCGGCCATGGCCGACACCGCAAGCCGCGCCGAACCGCTGAACCAAATGGGCGCGGCCCGCCGCATGACGCTCGGCGACCGGCTGCGCGCCTGGCGCAACCGCACCATCGCCGATCCATCCTTTCGCGCCTTCGCCCGCCGCTGGCCGATCTTCCGGCAGATCACCAACCGGCGCGCCAACGACCTGTTCGCGCTGACGGCCGGCTTCGTCAATTCGCAGGTCCTGCTCGCCTGCGTCGAACTCGACCTGTTCGCCGCGCTTGACGACGACCCCCAGGACACCGCTTCCCTCGCCCGGCACATGAAGCTGACCGGCGATGCGGCCGGCCGGCTGTTGCGCGCGGCCGAAGGGCTCGACCTCGTCACCCGTACGTCGGACGGACGCTGGACGCTGGCCGACCACGGCGCGGTGCTCAGCGAGAGCCCCGGCATCACCGCCATGATCCGGCACCATGCGATGGTCTATCGCGACCTGGCCGATCCGGTCGCGCTTCTGCGCGATCCGCCCGCCGAGACCGAAACGTCCCGCTTCTGGTCCTATGTCGGCGGCGATGTCGGCAACGAAGACGGGGCGGCCTATTCGGAGCTGATGCGCGTCAGCCAGGACATGGTCATCGCCGAAGTGCTCGATGCGGTCGATCTGTCCCGGAACCGGCGTCTGCTCGATGTCGGCGGCGGCAGCGGCGCCTTCGTCAGCGCCGCCGGCGCGCGCTGGCCCGATCTCGATCTCGCCCTGTTCGACCTGCCCGCCGTTGCCGGGACTGCCCGCACGCGGCTTGCCGACACGCCGATCGCCGACCGGCTGGAAATCCATGGCGGCTCGTTCTTCGACGACCCGATTCCCGGCGAGGCCGACTATTACAGCCTGATCCGCGTGCTCTACGATCACGACGACGAGGCGGCGCTTGCGATCCTGACCGCGATCCGCAAGGCAATGGCGCCCGGCGACACGCTGATCATCGGCGAGCCGATGGCGGGCGACAGCGCCGGCGCGCGGCAGGTCGCCGCCTACTTCACCTTCTACCTGCTGGCGATGCGCTCGGGCCGCTGCCGCACGCCGCAGGATCATTTCGCCCTGCTCGAACGCGCCGGCTTTTCCCGCATGCGCGTGCACCCGACGGCCATGCCGGTCGTCGCAAGCGTCATTTCTGCTCAAATCTGAGGCAAGTTGCGTTCGTTGTGTGTAAAAAATAGTTGACACCTTATGTTGTCATTCTAGGATGACGGTCGGAGGAAGAGTCCGGCGAAAGATGCGGCCGGGCCAATGGGAATGCGAACCGAAGCGATCGTTCTCGAACAGCCAAAGGACATTGCCCTGCGCGATGTTCGCCTGACGCCGCCCGACGATGGCGACGCGCTCGTCGACGTGCTGTGGAGCGGCATCTCGACGGGGACCGAGAAGATGCTGTGGGACGGCACGATGCCGGCATTTCCCGGCATGGGCTATCCGCTGGTGCCAGGCTACGAGACCGTCGGCCGGGTTCGCGAGACCGGCGCCGATTGCGCGCTGCAGCCGGGCCAGATGGTCTTCGTGCCCGGCGCCCGCTGCTACGAGGACGTTCGCCCGCTGTTCGGCGCCACCGCCGCCCATCTCGTCGTGAACGGTGACAAGGTCTATCCGGTCGCCGACGCGCTCGGCCAGGACGCCGTGCTGCTGGCGCTCGCCGCCACCGCCCATCACGCGCTGACCCTGCCCGGGGTCGCGCTGCCCGGCCTGATCGTCGGCCATGGCGTCGTCGGTCGCCTGCTTGCCCGCATCGCCATCGCGCTCGGCGCCGAGGCGCCGGCGGTCTGGGAGATCAACCCGGCCCGCACAGATGGCGCGCGCGGCTACGCCGTCACCAACGCCGACGATGACGACCGGCGCGACCACGCCACCATCATCGATGCCAGCGGCGATCCGTCGATCATCGACACGGCGGTCCCGCGCCTTGCCAGGGGCGGCCAGATCGTCCTCGCCGGCTTCTACGCAAAGCCGCTGAGCTTCACCTTCCCGCCCGCCTTCATGCGCGAGGCCTCCATCCGCATCGCCGCCGAGTTCCAGCCGGCCGATGTCAACGCCGTGCTCGATCTGATCGCGCGCGGCCGGCTCGATCTGTCGGGCCTGATTTCCAATCAAGCGTCCGCCAGAGACGCAAGCACGGCCTACCGGACGGCCTTCGACGATCCGGCCTGCACGAAAATGGTTCTGACCTGGGAGAATGACGCATGACCGACTCCATGAGCCGGCCCGGCGCCGAAATGTACGACAATCTGCGCGACGAGGCGAGCCAGGAACCCGATCCGGTCCACACCGGCGAGGTCGTCAAGGAAACGCAGATCATCGCCATCTACGGCAAGGGCGGGATCGGTAAGTCCTTCACGCTGGCCAACCTGTCCTACATGCTCGCCCGCCAGGGCAAGAAGGTGCTGCTGATCGGCTGCGATCCCAAATCCGACACCACCTCGCTCCTGTTCGGCGGCAAGGCCTGCCCAACCATCATCGAGACCTCGTCCAAGAAGAAGGAAGCGGGCGAGGAGGTCGCCATCGGCGATGTCTGCTTCAAGCGCGACGGCGTCTTCGCCATGGAACTGGGCGGCCCGGAAGTCGGCCGCGGCTGCGGCGGACGCGGCATCATCCACGGCTTCGAGACGCTCGAGAAGCTCGGTTTCCACGACTGGGACTTCGACTACGTCCTGCTCGACTTCCTCGGCGACGTGGTCTGCGGCGGCTTCGGCCTGCCGATTGCCCGCGACATGTGCCAGAAGGTCGTCGTCGTCGGCTCGAACGACCTGCAGTCGCTCTATGTGGCCAACAATGTGTGCTCGGCGGTCGAGTACTTCCGCAAACTGGGCGGCAATGTCGGTGTTGCCGGCATGGTGGTCAACAAGGATGACGGCACCGGCGAGGCGGCCGCGTTTGCAGAAGCGGTCGGCATTCCCGTTCTGGCGGCCATCCCGCAGAACGAGGACATCCGCCGCAAGAGCGCCAACTACCAGATCATCGGCTATCCCGAGGGCCAGTGGGGCGATCTGTTCGGCGAACTCGCCGACAATCTGTGCGATGCCCCGCCCCATCAGCCCACGCCGCTGACCCAGGACGGCCTGCTCGCCCTGTTCGACACCGAGGACACCGGCGGCGACTTCGTGCTCACGCCGGCCACCCAGGCCGACATGTGCGCAGCCGACAAGCTCGATAAGCCCTCCCTCGAAGTGATCTACGACGAGGTGTGAGATGGCAGAGACGCTGATCAGGGATCCGCACATTCCAAAGGACATCGACGCGCCGCCCGACCACGACGCGGAACTGGCCCGTCAGGCAGCCGCGCAATCGGCGATCGACGGTGCCGGTTGCCATGCCGGCCCCGAACAGATGAAGGCGGCCGCCAAGGCCGCCGGCAATGCCGAACTGATGGAAGGCTTCGAGCGGGACTATCCCAAGGGCCCGCACGAGCAGCCGCAGTCCATGTGTCCGGCGTTCGGAAGCCTGCGCGTCGGCCTGCGCATGCGCCGCGTCGGCACGATTCTCAGCGGCTCCGCCTGCTGCGTGTACGGGCTGACCTTCACGAGCCACTTCTACGGCGCGCGTCGCTCGGTCGGCTATGTGCCGTTCAACTCCGAAACGCTGGTCACCGGCAAGCTCTACGAGGACATCCGCGACGCCGTCCAGGAGATGGCCAAGCCCGACGATTACGACGCGGTCGTGGTCACCAATCTGTGCGTGCCGACAGCTTCGGGCATTCCGCTGGGCGCCCTGCCCAAGGAAATCGACGGCGTGCGCATCGTCGGCATCGACGTGCCGGGTTTCGGCGTGCCGACCCATGCAGAGGCCAAGGACGTCCTGTCCGGCGCGATGCTGAAATACGCCCGCGAGGAAGCGGCGAGCGGGCCCGTGATGGCGCCGCGCGAAGGCGTTTCGGAGCGGCCGACCGTCACGCTGGTCGGCGAGATGTTCCCCGCCGATCCGGTGGTGATCGGCCAGATGCTCGAACCGATGGGCCTGGCCGCCGGTCCGGTCGTGCCCGTGCGCGAATGGCGCGAGCTCTACGCGGCGCTCGACTGCGCCGTGGTCGCCGGCATCCATCCGTTCTACACGGCAAGCTTCCGTGAATTCGCCGCCGCCGGACGCCCCGTCGTCGGCTCGGCCCCGGTCGGCGCCGATGGGGTCGATGCCTGGCTCACCGCGATCGGCGACAAGGCCAATGTGGCCAGGGCGAAGATCGATGCGGCGCGCAATGCGTTCGTCGGTGCCACGCGCGGCGCGCTTGCCGCCAACCCGATCAAGGGCCGCATCACGCTTTCGGGCTATGAGGGCTCCGAACTGCTCGTCGGCCGGCTTCTGGTCGAGGCCGGCGCGGATCTGCGCTATGTCGGCACCGCCTGCCCGAAGACGGCTCTTTCGAAGGACGATGCCGACTGGCTCGAAGCCCGGGGCGTGGAGGTGCGCTACCGCGCCTCGCTCGAACAGGACATCGCCGCGTTCGAGGAGTTCGAGCCCGATCTGGCCATCGGCACGACGCCGGTCGTCCAGCATGCCAAGCAGGCCTCGACGCCCGCGCTCTACTTCACCAACCTGATCTCGGCCCGCCCGCTGATGGGGCCGGCCGGCGCCGGCTCGATCGCCACCGTCATCAACGCGGCGATCGCCAACAAGGCGCGCTTCGACAAGATGAGCGAATTCTTCGAGGGCGTCGGCACCGGCGACACCGCCGGGGTCTGGGAAGACAAGCCGCAGATCAACACCGCCTTCCGCAAGAAGTACGCGGCCCGCGGCAAGGTCGCCAACAACGCCGTCGATGCCGGCGAGGCGGTGGGGACATGACCCTGATCATCGATCACGACCGCGCCGGCGGCTATTGGGGTTCGGTCTACGCCTTCACCGCCATCAAGGGCCTGCAGGTGATCATCGACGGGCCGGTCGGCTGCGAGAACCTGCCGGTCACTTCGGTCCTGCACTACACCGACGCCCTGCCTCCGCACGAACTGCCGATCGTCGTTACCGGCCTCGGCGAGGAGGAACTGGGCAAGACCGGCACCGAGCAGGCGATGAAGAACGCCCGCGCCGTGCTCGATCCGGACCTTCCGGCCGTCGTCGTCACCGGTTCCATCGCCGAGATGATCGGCGGCGGAGTGACGCCGCAGGGCACCAACATCCAGCGCTTCCTGCCGCGCACCATCGACGAGGACCAGTGGCAGTCGGCCGACCGCGCCATCAAGTGGCTGTGGACCGAGTACGGCCCCAAGAAGGGCAAGGTGCGCCCGCCACGCGAGCTCAAGGAAGGCGAAAGGCCGAAGGTCAACATCATCGGCCCGATCTACGGCACCTTCAACATGCCCTCGGACCTTGCCGAAATCCGCCGGCTGATCGAAGGGATCGGCGCCGAGGTCAACATGACCTTCCCGCTCGGCTCCCATCTGGCCGACGTGCCCAAGCTCGCCAACGCGCACGCCAATGTGTGCATGTATCGCGAGTTCGGGCGCGGCCTGTGCGAGGCGCTCGAGCGGCCCTATCTGCAGGCGCCAATCGGCATCCATTCGACCACCGCCTTCCTGCGCACCCTCGGCGAGATGCTCGGGCTCGACCCCGAACCGTTCATCGAGCGCGAAAAGCACACGACGCTGAAACCGATGTGGGATCTGTGGCGCTCCGTCACGCAGGACTTCTTCGCCACCGCCAGCTTCGCGATCGTTGCCAACGAAACCTACGAGCGCGGCGTGCGCAATTTCCTCGCCGACGAGATGGGGCTGCCCTGCACCTTCTCGTTCCAGCGCCGCGCCGGCATCAAGCCGGACAACGAGGCGATCCGCCAGGCGATCAAGGACACCCCGCCGCTGATCCTGTTCGGCTCCTACAACGAGCGCATGTATCTGGCCGAAACCGGCGGCAAGGCGATCTACATCCCGCTGTCCTTCCCCGGCGCGATCATCCGCCGCCACACCGGCACGCCGGTGATGGGCTATTCGGGCGCGTCCTGGATGATCCAGGAGGTCTGCAACGGCCTGTTCGACGCGCTGTTCAACATCATCCCGCTCGCCACCGACCTCGATTCCGTCGAGGCGACGCCGGCGCGCGTCCAGCGCTCCATGCCGTGGAGCGAGCAGGCCCAGTCCGACCTCGACCGGATCGTCGAGGCCCAACCCGTTCTGGTGCGCATCTCCGCAGCGAAGAACCTGCGCGATGCCGCCGAAACCATTGCCCAAAACGAGGATGCCGAGCGCGTTCAGACCAGCCATGTCGAGCGCGCCCGGCTTCAGATCGTGGCGGGCAAGGCCGCGTGAGGCGGCCGCTCAACGGTTCGCCTGCGGGCGAACGAAAGGAGTGAAACGATGACGACACAGACGCATCCGATCAAGGCGCCGCGCCATCACCGGAGCGAACGCCGGCGCGACCGGTTCGAGTATCGCACGCTCGTCGCCATCTCGTTCCTGCCCTGCCTGGGGGTCGCCATGCTGCGCCGTTTCGGCGCCGAGGCCCAGGCGGGACAGACCGTTTTCACGGAGGCGCTGTCTTCGGCCCGCGCCGCCGCCGGTTACGCCCTTCTGGTGTGACCGGACCCGTTTCACCGGGGCAACCCGGTGGAAGCCGAGGGGTGGTCCGCCGCCCCGAAGCACCCGGCCGCGGGGTTCCGCGGCAACCGTGACTAGGAGGTCTATGAATGTCTAGTCCGCAAAGCGTTTCGCTGTCCGGAATGACGGAAAGCGAAGCCCAGGAGTTCCACGGCTACTACATGCAGGGCTTTGGGATCTTCACCGCGATCGCGGTGGTGGCCCACTTGCTCGTATGGTTGTGGCGTCCGTGGATTCCGGGACCGGATGGTTACGCATCTCTCGAGAGCGTCAACCAGACGGTGTCGACCCTCCTGCCCATGCTTTCGTAAAGGAGAAGCGACATGTGGAGAGTCTGGATGATTTTCGACCCGCGCAAAACGCTGGTCGTCCAGGGAGTCTTCCTGTTCTCGCTGGCAGTTCTGATTCATTTCGTTCTGCTGAGCACGGAGCGCTTCAACTGGCTCGAAGGCAACCCCGCAACGGGAGCCGCCATGGAACAGTCCATGGAAGGTTCGGTGGATACACCGCGCTTTTTCGGCTGACGCTGCGACACCAAAGGTGGCGGGCAACGCCCGAGGGCTTCGTGCCTGACGGTTTGCCCGCCGCCGATCAGCGATTTTTCGGGCGGACGGTGCCGCTGAACGCCGTCCGTCATTGGAGGTAAACCATGGCAATGCTCAGTTTTGAGCGCAAATACCGCGTGCGGGGCGGGACGCTGATAGGCGGGGATCTGTTCGACTTCTGGGTCGGTCCCTTCTATGTCGGCTTCTTCGGCATCACGACCGCGTTCTTTGCAGCTCTGGGCACGGTGCTCATCGTCTACGGTGCGGCGCTCGGCCCGACCTGGAACATCTGGCTGATTTCCATCAATCCGCCACCGATCGAATACGGCCTCGGCCTCGCCCCGCTCGCGGAAGGCGGGTTGTGGCAGGTCATCACCATATGCGCCGTCGGCGCGTTCGTTTCGTGGATGCTGCGCGAGGTGGAAATCTGCCGCAAGCTCGGCATCGGCTATCACGTGCCGTTCGCCTTCGGCGTGGCGATCTTCGCCTACGTGACGCTGGTCGTCTTCCGGCCGCTGCTGCTGGGCGCCTGGGGCCACGGCTTTCCCTACGGCATCATGAGCCACCTGCAATGGGTGTGGGACACCGGCTACCAGTACGGCAACTTCCACTACAACCCGGCCCACATGATCGCCATCACCTTCTTCTTCACCACCACCTTCGCGCTCGCGCTGCACGGTGGCCTGGTGCTGTCGGCGGTCAACCCGCGCAACGCGCAGTCCTTCCGCTCCGGTCCGGCCGAGGTGAAGACCCCCGAGCACGAGGACACCTACTTCCGCGACACGATCGGCTATTCGATCGGCACGCTGGGCATCCACAGGCTCGGCCTGTTCCTGGCGCTGAACGCGGGCTTCTGGAGCGCGGTCTGCATCTTCATTTCCGCGGGCCCGATCTATGGCGGCTCGTGGATCGAATGGTGGGAGCCACTGCGCAACCTGTCCCTGCGCTGGGCCGGTTGAGGAGGATCTGACAATGCTACCCGAATATCAGAACATCTTCACGACGGTTCAGGTCCGCACCGCACCCGAGATGGGCATTCCCATCGAGAGCGAGATGGACCGGTCCAAGTCGGCCACCTTCAACTACTGGATCGGCAAGGTGGGCAACGCCCAGCTCGGCCCGATCTACCTGGGCTTTCTGGGCGTGGCCTCACTGATCACCTTCACGATCGGCTTCGTCATCATCGGCCTGAACTTCTGGGCGCAGGTGGACTGGAACCCGGTCCGCTTCGTGCTGGAAATGCCGTGGCTGTCGCTCGACCCGCCGCTGCCCGAGCACGGCATCAAGGTGATGCCCCCGCTCGCCGAGGGAGGCTGGTGGATGATCGCCGGCTTCTTCATCACCGTCTCGATCATCCTGTGGTGGTTCCGCATGTACCGCCGCGCGGTCGAACTGGGCATGGGCCTGCACGTGCCGGCCGCGTTCGCGGCGGCGATCTGGCTCTACCTGGTGCTCGGCTTCATCCGGCCGCTCGCCATGGGCTCGTGGAGCGAGGCGGTGCCGTTCGGCATCCTCAGCCATCTGGACTGGACCAACAACTTCTCGCTGATCTGGGGCGGAAGCCTGTTCTGGAACCCGTTCCACATGCTCTCGATCGTGTTCCTGTACGGTTCGGCGCTGCTGTTCGCCATGCATGGCGCGACGATCCTTGCGACCAGCCGCTACGGGGCCGAGCGCGAGATCGAGCAGATCGTCGACCGGGGCACGGCCGCCGAGCGCGGTGCGCTGTTCTGGCGCTGGACCATGGGCTTCAACGCCTCCATGGAATCGATCCACCGCTGGGCCTGGTGGTTCGCCATGCTGTGCGTGCTCACCGGCGGCATCGGCATCCTGCTCACCGGCACGGTCGTCGACGACTGGACCGCCTGGGGCATCAAGCACGGCATCGTGCCCGAGGATGCGAGCTGGTGGCCGATCACGCCCGACTCGACCCGCTCCTCCTGGGGTCAGCAGTAGCGGGCAGTCCCATGCCGGGCGGATGACCGACCTCCATCCGCCCGCATGACCGGCCGGGCACGGCGCGCCATGGCGCCGAACCGGTCACGGCCAGACCGAACCGCCGGCCATTGTCCTCCAAACATGGGGCCGGCCTACCTCCGCTTCGGACGCGAAGCGGAGGTTTTTCTTTGCCGGAGGTTCGGGAAGCGGCGCGACCGCGCGCCGGTCAGATCTTCAGGTCGGGAAACCGGTCGCAATAGATGCGGAACCAGGGCGTGAAGGCGTGCGGATTGTCGGCCATGTCGGCCTTCAGCGCCTCGGCCGTGACCCAGCGCACATCCTCCACCTCGTCCGGATTGGGCCGGATTTCGAGCGTGCTGCGGTCGGCATGGCCGACGAACATGGTCACGCGCTCGTGTTCGTGCAGCCCGTTGCCGACATCGGCGAAATACTCGACCTCGTGGCTTTCGATCAGCGGTACGCCGAAGCCGAGTTCCTCGCGCAGGCGACGGGCGGCGCTCGTCGCCACCGGCTCGTCCCAGTGCGGATGCGTGCAGCAGGTGTTCGCCCACTGCCCGCCGCAATGGTATTTGTGCGCGGCGCGCTTCTGGATCAGAAGGTGATCGCCGGAGAACACGAACACCGAAACGGCCAGATGCAACACCGCCTCGCGGTGCGCCTGCATCTTGCCGATCGGGTAGAAGGAGCCGTCCCCGGCGATCGCCGGGATGATCGTGTCGGTGTCGCGTATCGTATCCATCAGGCTGCCTGCATCGGTTCGATTTCGGGCTCGCCGGCCGCGAAACGGTCAAGGCCGGGCCAGCGGCCCTCGACGGCGAGCAGATTGAAGCGGGCGAAAAGGTATTCGGCGAACCAGCCCTCGTCCCAGGCGCGCCGGACGGCGACGCCATGGGTCGGGCTGTTGACGGAGAACGCGCGCATCGCCGCCTCGTCGTCCCAGATCGAGAACGTCATCATGTGCTTGTAGGGGACCTCGCCCAGACCCATCATGAAGTGCTGGTGCGGGTCGGCTTCGGCCATGTCGGAGATCGCCGGCACAAGCGACCAGAATTGCGTCAGCGTCGCCCAGCGCAACGTAGCGCGGGTCAGCGCGACGATCGGGCCGGTCGGCCGGGTCTGCGCATCGACGGCGAACGGCGCCCGTCCGTTCCACTGTCCCCGCGCCTGCGTCGCGGTCAGATAGAGCGTCGCCGACCGGTCCGCCCGGTCGCGATAGCGCGCAAAGGGTTTCGCATGGGCCTGCGCGGCGCGCGCGGCCCCCATGTCCCGCCACGCGCACAGAAGGCCGTAGGTTGAAAAATCCGGCTTGAGCGAAAAGCCCGCGCCGGCCCCCGATCCGAGCATCTTGGCGAAGCTGGTCCCTTCCATGCGCGTCACGGCCGGCCGCATCAGCCCCATCTGCGAGAACGCCCACAGCTTCGCCGGCAGACCGGTGAAATGATAGAGCGAGAGCGTGACGACCTGCATGGATTGGCGGCCCCTTTCGCCGCTCATGGTTCGGGATATACGAGCACCGTAACCGTGCCCTTACGCAATCCAACCCCAACCTTAGGGTCAATCGGTGGCGTCAGGATGTCCCCGGGCCGCCGATCCGTTGGCCCACGTGGCCCGCTTGCGTGCGCGGGAACCGAGGACGCGGGGCCACCCTTATCGACGTGCAGTCATCTCACCGGCCCAAGACCGGGTGAGCACGGAACCGCGATACAACCCTCATCCCGCGAGGGCGACACAGGGAAACGGGCGGGAGGCGTGAAGCCCTGCCCTACGCCACGGCCCTTGCGAGGGCGCACTGGCTCCACAGGTCGCACAGGGCGCCCGAAAGATGGGCGATGTCGGCGTCGGTGTGGAACGGGGTCGGCGTGATCCTCAGCCGTTCGGTACCCACGGGAACCGTCGGATAGTTGATCGGCTGCACATAGATCCCGTAATCCTCCAGCAGGATGTCGGAGATCCATTTGCACTTGGCCGCGTCCCCCACCATCACCGGCACGATGTGCGAGGGGTTTTGCATGTGCGGAATGCCCTGCCGGTCGAGCGCCGCGCGCACCTTGCGCACCGCCTCCTGGTGGGCCTGCCGCTTTTCGTCATGGGCCTTCAGATGCCGGATCGAGGCGACCGCGCCGGCGGCCAGTGCGGGAGGAAGCGCGGTGGTGAAGATGAAGCCCGAGGCGAACGAGCGCACGAAGTCGACCAGGTTCCTCGAACCGGTGATGTAGCCGCCCATCACGCCGAACGCCTTGCCCAGCGTGCCCTCGATCACATCGATCCGGTCCATCAGGCCCTCGCGCTCGGCGACCCCGCCGCCGCGCGGACCGTACATGCCCACCGCATGCACCTCGTCGATATATTTCAGCGCGCCATGCTTGTCGGCGACGTCGCAGATCTCGGCGATCGGCGCGATGTCGCCATCCATCGAATAGACGCTCTCGAAGGCGACCAGCTTGGGCGCGGCCGGATCGTCGGCGGCCATCAGCCGGTCCAGATCGCGCCAGTCATTGTGCTTGAAGATGCGCTTTTCGCATCTGGAATGGCGGATGCCCTCGATCATCGAGGCGTGGTTGAGCGCGTCGGTGTAGCAGATGATCCCGGGGATCTTGGCGAGCAGCGTGCCGAGCGCGGCCCAGTTCGAGACATAGCCCGAGGTGAAGATCAGCGCGGCGTCCTTGCCGTGCAGGTCCGCCAGTTCGCGCTCGAGCCGCACATGGCCATGATTGGTGCCCGAGATGTTGCGCGTGCCGCCCGCGCCGGTGCCGCAGCGCTCGATCGCATCGTGCATCGCCGCGACCACCTCCGGATGCTGGCCCATGCCCAGATAGTCGTTCGAGCACCACACGGTCACATCGTGCGTCGAGCCGTCCTCGCGATAGCGCGTCGCCCGCGGAAACGAACCCCGCTTGCGCTCAAGCTCGGCAAACACACGGTAATTGCCCGCCTCGTGAAGACCGGCGAGCGCCGTGTCGAAATGCTGCTCGAAGTTCATCGCGGTTCCCCTTCTAACTCATGACCGGCGCGGCACGCTTGTCGGCCCGGACGTCCTTGTTGGATGCTGTTTCCGGCTCGGGCGCCACCTGCGCCTGCCGCTTGACGAAGCCGCCCCCGGAGCGGCCGGTCGCCCAGCCCCACAGCGCGGCATCGCGCACGGGCAGGACGAGGAAAAGATGTTCGATCAGGCCGAGGAAGGCGAAGGTCGCCATCAGCGACCAGCCGGTGACCATGCCCGGCGCGTCGGCGGTGGCCGCCATGTAGACGCAGATCGTGAACAGGCAGGTGATCGCCGTGACCGAGACGATGAAGAACGGATGCACCCGGTCGGTGCGGAAATAGCTGGTCAGGTACGCCATGCGTTCGGGCAGGATCTCGCTGACCGCGTTCGGCGCGCCCAGGAACACGTTGAACTTGGTCAGGAGCCGCATCACCCACATCAGCGCGTAGATCGCCCAGGCGAACGGGTTCACCGCGCCCGCTAGCAGCGCGATCAGCACCACGCCCGTGGCGAACAGGACGAACTCGTGGTCGCGCACGGCCGCATAGGCGAGACGGAACCGCGCAGCGCCGGTCACGCCCGCCGGCAGCGCCGTCCGGCGCGGGCCGGCCACATGGCCGGTCAGGAAGGTGATCTCGTGGAACGCCCAGATGGCGAGCGCGGCGAAGAAGGCGCCATAGACGGCGACGACCGAACTCGAGCCCGCCGTCACCAGCGCCAGCACAAGCCCGGCCACCGCGAGCGCGGCCGCCGGCACCAGCAGATAGAGCGGATGGCCGACGTTGCGCCGCGCCGCGACGATCACCGCGCCGGTGGCGAACCACCAGGCGATGAGCGCGACCGCGAAGGCACCGAGGGCAAGGCTCATGTCCGCGCTCCTACCAGACCGGCTGCAGGCGGCTGGTCTCGGGGATCTCGTTGGAGATGCCCGGGATCATGTACAGCCGCGCGAAGTTGAGCGCGGCGCGCGCGCCGTGCCAGCCCTTCTTGACCCGGCCCGCGATGCCGCCCTGCGCATGGGCGCGCGCCATCGCGTCGTTGATCTCGACCATGCGCGTGAAGCCGCGCCGCAGCGCCGGATTGTCGAGGTCGAGCAGCACCGGAAAGACCTGCTTGGAGATCTCCGTGGTCAGGTTGAACACCTTCCAGTCATATTCGTCGATATCGACGCCGAGCGCCTCGTGGAACGCCGGGCGCTGATGGTCGCGCACATGCATGGTCACGAAGACGGCAAGCAGGAAGAACTTGATCCATAGCCGGTTGCGGCCTTCCAGCAGCTTCGGGTCGGTGCGCATCAGCAGCGAGAACGCCTCGCCATGGCGGAACTCGTCGTTGCACCATTCCTCGAACCATTTGAAGATCGGGTGGAAGCGCTTGTCCGGGTTCTGCTCGAGGTGCCGGAAGATGGTGATGTAGCGCGCATAGCCGATCTTCTCGGACAGGTAGGTGGCGTAATAGATGAACTTCGGCCGGAAGTAGGTGTACTTCTTGGCCTTGGCCAGAAAGCCCATGTTCACGCCGATGTCGAAGTCCTTGAGCGCATCGTTGATGAAGCCGGCATGGCGGCTTTCGTCGCGGCTCATATAGCCGAACAGCTCGCAGATCTCCTTGTTGGAGCCGCGCCGCTTCATCTCCTTGTAGAGCACGCAGCCGGAGAATTCGGCGGTGAGCGAGGAGACGAGGAAATCGATCAGTTCCTTGCGCAGTTCGGGCGACAGCGACTCGATGTCGATATCGTCCCACTCCTCGTTGCGCTTGAAGTGGCCCTTGTTGGGGTCCGAGCGCATCTCTTCCATCAGCGCGTCCCACTCCCCGCGCACCGGCGTGACGTCGATCCGGTCCATCTCGTCGAAGTCGGTGGTGTAGAAGCGCGGGTTGAGCATGGTCGTCTCGTGCGCCATGCGGGTTGTTTCGTTCTGCGCATCGAGCGGCGCTGCGGTCTTGCGGCCGGCGACCGGCGTTTCGACGTGCTTGTTCATAGCGCTGCCTCCTCGGAGAAGCTGAATTCGCACAGCTCCATGAATTCAAGATCGCCCGTCGCTTTCGTCCAGGCGCGTTCGATGCCGCTGGCCCGCGTGATGGTGGCCATCCGCTCGAACGTGGCGCATTCGCCATAGGGCACCGAGACCGGCGCGCCGTGCACCATCACCTCGTCGCCCGGCTCGACGGTCACCCCGCCCTCGAAGCGCACATGGGCCCCAAGTTGCTCGAACGTGTTGTTGATCTCGACCGTGCACGGCACATCTTCCCGCGTCCGGGCGATCAGACCGATCAGACTCATTTCTGTCCTCCATTGAGCGCCGCCACCTGGCTCGCCAGAGCCTGCGACTTGGCGCGGTTGAACGCATTCAGGCTGATCAGGTCGCCGGTCTCGATGTCCTCCAGGAAGACCAGACGGCCGTTGCCGATGCGCAGCACCGCGAATGTGCGGGTGCTTTCCTCCACTGCCGGCCGCATCCGTTCGAGCGAACGCAGCGCGCCGGCAAGGAATTGTTCCCGCGATTGCGGGTATGAGGCCACCACCTCTTTGGTCGAAGCGTCGAGCACGTGGATGGTGCCCTCGGCATCGCGCGCGACCTGCACATGGCCGGCGACGACGATCTCGTTGGCGCCGGTGTGCACCACGCCCTTGCCGGTCAGGTTGGCGAAGGTGACGACGCAGAGCGTGAACAGCACCATGCCGACCGCCATCGTCAGCGGCACCCACTTCACCGACGTGCCGTGAACGTGGTGGCCGTGTCCGTGCGCGGTGGCTTCGGTGTCGCTCATGATCGTCTCCTTGCGCCTTTCCTACTCGGCCGCTTCCGGGAACGGCATCAGGGTGCCGTCCATCGTCTGTTCGGCCGCACCGGCCGGGCGTTGCGTGCGCGCCGCATTGGCGTGCAGTTGCGTCGCCAGCAGACCGGCCACCTCGGTGACATCGTCGATGCAGATCAGCTGCGGCTCGGTGCGCGCCATGCGGAAACCGCGCACGTTCGGCCAGAACACCAGCCAAGCCAGCCGCACGTCGGGCTGGAACCTCAGCGCGATGTTGCCCGACCCGTCGGCCCGCTCCAGCACGTCCACCGATTCGATCTCGGCGAACGGCAGGTTGAAGGCGGTCGGCAGGGCCACGCCGAACTTCATCACGACGCGCTTTTCGGTGATCGTGTAGACGGTGGCGCGGGCCACCGCGCCGGCATACCAGCGGGCAAGGCCGATGACGACGGCGCCCGCCAGCGTCATGATCACCAGCGACATGATGATGTCGTCGGCGGCACGGCCGAAATAAAGGCCCGTCGCGACCAGCCAGACGAGCATGATGCCGAAATAGCCGGCGATCCAGCGCGTCTTCAGGACGTGCCTGGCGATGCCGGCCGCCCTGGGGCTGCCCTGCCAGACGATGTGCTCGCCGGCCGGCAGGGGCCCGGGCAGGCCGCCATGGGCCTTTTCGTCGAACTCCGGTGCGATGAAGCCCGTCACAGGTAGGCCTCCTGCCGCGCGGGGGTCGCATAGAGAAGGCCGGCGCCGTAATAGGCCATGATCTTCTCTTCCTCGAGCAGCGTGATCTCGTCGTCCTTCTTGGTGCCCGGCACCATGGCGAACTGCTCGCCGGTGATGGCATGCACGTAGAAGACCTTCTCACGGTCGCGCGGCGTCTTGACGACGCAGAAGTTCATCGGAACCAGCACCGAACGCGGCGCTTCGCCCACTTCGGTCTCGATCTCGAGGAACCGCGCCATGTGCTCCATGCGGTCGACCCAGACATCCTTGACGCGACCGGCCACGATGGAATCGCAGCCCACCACGCGCAGTCCGCGCGGATCGACATCGCCCTCGGCGATGGTCACCGTCTCGTCGGCGCGCATCGGAACGATCTTCGGACGGCCGTCATGCAGCGGATCGGGCACGTCGGCCCGCTCGGTCCAGGCGCCCGGGCCGATGCCGTCGAGCATCGGGTTCTCGGAGGTCGGCCGCCAGGGCGTGCCCTCGAAGCCCATGTGCTCGCCCTTGATGTTTCCGGCGGCGGCGACCGAGTCCACCTTCTGGTTCGGCGCTTCCACCGTGCCGCGTCCGTGCGGCATGTGGAACGTCTTCGGGCCCGGCGTGAAGATGAAGGACGGGGCGTTCTTTTCGCCCGCATCGTTCTCCAGCGGGAAGCCCTCGCGGCGGCTTTCGCGCTGCAGATAGACGACGAGTCCGATGAAGAAGACGACGAACACGTAAAACGTGATCAGCGCCACATCATAGCCTGCGGTGAGTTCAACCATGGCGGTTCTCCTGGTTCATGGTTATCCGGGCAGTTCGGCAAGGCCGAACCGCTTGGACGGGTTTTGGTCTTCGGCGCGCCGGCGCGTGCGGCCGGCGAGCGGGCCGAGCGCGACGAGGCTTGCGAACAGAAGACCGATTTCGATGTGGTAGACGACGCCGTAGCCGGCGGCGGGAGCGACAAGGGCCTGTCCGAACATGCCCGCTTCGACGGCCGCGTTGACGCCGTCGCGGATAAAGCCGCCGAACGCCAGGCCAAGGCCGATCGCGGTCGCCTGTACCGCGCCCCAGGCGCCGATGGCGATGCCGCTGTCGGTGGTGTCGGAGACGTCCATCGCGGCCAGCATGGTGCATACCGCGAACAGCCCGCCGCCAAGACCGATCAGCGCGGTGCCGATGCGGAACAGCGTCGGCGACTGCAGCGGTTCGGCGAAGACGACCGCCGAAAAGGCGAACACGCCGATCAGCGCGCCCACGGCGGCGAGCCGGTACATGTCGCGCCCCTTGTCCAGCCAGCGCCCGGCCATGGCGAACCCGACCAGCGTGCCGCCGGCCCAGATCGCCGTCAGCATGGTGGTCGCCGAGACCGAAAGCCCCAGAACCTCGCCGCCATAGGGTTCGAGCAGCACGTCCTGCATCGAAAAGCCGGCCGCGCCGAACGCGACGGCGACCAGCAGGCGCACCGTGCGGTCATCCTTGCAATAGCCTGTGAACGCCTCGCGGAAGCTCGGCACCTCACGGTCGTGCCGGGTGAGCTGGGCGTTGCGCGGCTCCTGCTTCCACAGCGCGACCAGATTGATCGCGACGGTGGCGACCGCTGCCCCCTGCACCACCTTGATCAGGGCGACGGCGGCGAAGTCACGCAGCAGCCAGCCAAAGGCGAGCGCGCTGACGATCATGCCGATCAGCAGCATCACATAGGCAAGCGCGACGACGCGCGGCCGATTGTCGGGCGCGGCGAGATCGGTCGCAAGCGCAAGGCCGGCGGTCTGCACCATATGCATGCCGATGCCCGTCAGAAGGAACGCGAGCGCGGCGCCCACCGGGCCTGCCCAGGTCGGACCGAGCGTCTGCGACTGCAGCAGCAGCAGCGCGAACGGCATGATGGCAAGGCCGCCGAACTGGAGCATCGAGCCGAGCCAGATGTACGGCACCCGCCGCCAGCCGAGGAAGGAGCGATAGGTGTCGGACCGGTAGCCGATCAGCACGCGGAACGGCGCGGCGAGCACCGGAATGGCGACCATCAGCGCGACCAGGCTGGTCGGCACGCCCAGTTCGACGATCATCACCCGGTTCAGCGTGCCGGTCAGCAGCACCATGGCCATGCCGACAGACACCTGGAACAGGGTCAGGCGCAGCAGCCGGCCGAGCGGCAGATCCTCGGTGGCCACATCGGCGAACGGCAGCCAGCGCGGGCCGAGCCGCTGCCACATGGTGGCCATGGACCGCTTCTTGCGCGGATAATGAACGCCGCCAAAGGCCATCAGCGCATCACCTCCATGGCTTGCGAAATGTAAAAGCCGCGCGCGACGCGATGCGTCTGTCCGGCGCGCCAGTCCGTCATGTCGGGACGCGCCAGCAGCAGGTCGGCGAGCCGGCGCGGCGCGACGGGCTCGATGCCCGGCGACCGGTCGCCGCGCGGAAACAGCTGTCCGACCGCGTGCATCGCGGCCAGCATCGCCGTGCGCGGCGCGACGGTGAAGACCAGCTTGCGGTCGGTGCGGCCGGCCAGTCTGGCGATCGCGCTGACCGCGTCTTCAGTCCGGTAGTGGATCAGCGAATCCATGGCGAACACCGCGTCGAACCGGCCCCGGTCGGCCAGCATGTCGCCGGCTTCGAACGTCACGCGCGCTTCGAAAGGACGGTAGCGTTCGATCTCGGCGAGCCGCTCGCGCGCAAAGCCGATCATCTGCTCGGACAGATCGACGCCGACCACGTCGGCGCCGCGCCGGGCAAGCTCGAACGTGGCGACGCCCGAGCCGCAGCCCGCATCGAGCACGCGCCAGCCGGTCAGGTCGTCGGGCAGATAGGACAGCATGGTCGCGCGCATCGCATCGCGGCCCTCGCGGACGGTCTGGCGGATGCGGCTGACCTTTTCGTCGGTGACCAGCTTCTTCCAGCCGTCGACGGCCGTGCGGTCGAAATAGACCTCCAGCTCGCCGCGCCGCTTGGCGTATGTGCCGCTATGGACGTCCGCCGTCGTCATCTCATTCGAACCCCAGGAAATCGAAGATGTCCCGGTCCTTCATCGGATCGGCCTTCAGCTCGTCCGTCCCCGCCCAGAGCTGTTCGGCAAGCTGCAGATATTCGTTCTGGATGGCGACGATCTCGGGATGATCGCCCAGTTCGAACAGGGTGGACTTCTTCAGGCGCGACTTGCGCACCTCGTCGCTGTCGGGAATGTGCGCCAGGCGCTTGAGCCCGATCGCCTCGTTGAACCGGTCGATCTGGTCGGTCTCGCGCGAGCGGTTGGCGATCACCCCGCCAAGGCGCACGTCGTAGTTCTTCGACTTGGCCTTGATGGCCGCGACGATCCGGTTCATCGCGAAGATCGAATCGAAATCGTTGGCGGCGACGACCAGCGCCCGTTCGGCATGCTGGAGCGGCGAGGCGAACCCGCCGCACACCACATCGCCCAAAACGTCGAAGATGACGACGTCGGTGTCCTCGAGAAGATGATGTTCCTTCAAAAGCTTGACTGTCTGGCCGACGACATAGCCGCCGCAGCCGGTGCCGGCCGGCGGGCCGCCCGCCTCGACGCACTGCACGCCGTTATAGCCTTCGAACACGAAATCCTCGGGCTTGAGTTCCTCGGCGTGGAAATCGACCTCCTCGAGAATGTCGATGACCGTCGGGATCAGGCTCTTGGTCAGCGTGAAGGTGGAATCGTGCTTCGGATCGCAGCCGATCTGCAGGACGCGCTTGCCCAGCATGGAAAAGGCCACCGACAGGTTCGACGAGGTGGTCGACTTGCCGATGCCGCCCTTGCCGTAGATCGCAAACACCTTTGCGCCCTCGATCTCCATGGACGGATCGAGGTGGACCTGCACCGATCCTTCCCCGTCCTCGCCCTTGCCCGGCTTTGCGGCGGCCGGGGCCTTGCCCGACGCCTTCGCCAGTAGGCGGGCCTCGCGCTCGGCGGTTTTCGGATGCGTAAAGACGTTCATGCCGCCACTCCCACTGTGCCAATGCCCTCGACACGGTCTTCCAGCTCGTCGCTGGCCGCGCACAGGGCCTGGTATGTTTGCTCGTCGGGCTGCCAATAGGCCCGTTCGGTTGCTTCGATCAGCCGATTGGCGAGTTTGGCGCTCGCCTTGGGATTGAGATCGGCCAGCCGCTGGCGCATCTCGGCGTCCAGCACGAAGGTTTCGGCGATGTTCTTGTAGACCCAGGGCTGCACCTTGCCGGTGGTCGCCGACCAGCCCAGCGTGTTGGTCACCTGGCTCTCGATCTGGCGCACACCCTCATAGCCATGGTCGAGCAGCGCCTCGTAGAATTTCGGGTTGAGCGTGCGGGTGCGGGTTTCGAGCGCGACCTGTTCGTCGAGCGTGCGCACCTTGCCCTTGCCGGAGGTCTGGTCGCCCACATAGACCTGCGCGTCGCGGCCGCCGGCCTTGCGGATCGCCCGCGAGATGCCGCCGAGCGTGTCGAAATAATGGTCGATCGTGGTGATGCCCAGCTCGACCGATTCGATGTTCTGGTAGGCCGCATCGACATCCTTGAGGATGGTGCCGAGCATGTCGGCGCGCTGCACCGGCTGACCGTCGACGCCATAGGCAAAGCTCTTGCGACGGGTGTAGGTGTCGGCGATCTCGTCTTCCTCGTCCCAAGCGCCCGAGTCGATCAGCAAATTGACGTTCGAGCCGTAGGCGCCGGCCGCGTTCGAGAAGACGCGCAGCGCGGCCGTCTCGAAATCGCAGCCATGCTGTTCGGCATAGGCCAGCGCATGGGCGCGCACCGGGTTCATCTCGACCGGCTCCTCGGCCAGCGCCGCCTGCAGCGCGGCATCGGCGAGCAGTTTCGTCTGCAGCGGCATCAGATCGCGGAAGATGCCCGAAAGGGTCATCACCACGTCGATGCGCGGCCGGCCCAGTTCCTCAAGCGACATCAGGTCCGCGCCGGCGAGCCGGCCGAAGCCGTCGAAACGCGGCTTTGCCCCGATCAGCGCCATCGCCTGGGCGATCGGCGCGCCCTCGGACTTGAGATTGTCGGTACCCCACAGCACCATGGCCACAGATTTCGGCAGTTCGCCGTCATTGTCGGCCGCAAAGCGTGCGATCAGGAGGTCGGCCTGCTTGCGCCCGTCGGCCACCGCAAAGGCGCTCGGCAGGCGGAACGGGTCGAACCCGTGCAGGTTGCGGCCGGTCGGCACGATCGAGGGCGAACGCACGATGTCGCCGCCCGAAACCGGCCGGATGTAGCCGCCGTCGAGCGCGTGCATCAGCGCCGGCAGTTCATGGTCCCGGCGCAGATCGTGATCGAGCCGGGCCAGCGTCTGAACGCCTTGCGGCGCGCGGTCGCCCTGCTTCTGATAGGTCTGAAGGGCGGCGTCGATGGTCATCGCGCCGATGCCGTCCTCGCCCATCGCCGTGTTGACCGCTTCGAGCAGATCGTGCCGCTCGTCATCGGACACCGGCTCGCCGACCACATGCAGGCCGTGCGGAATCAATGTCTGCTCGAACTCGGCCAGCTCGTTGACAAGGCTGGGGATTTCGTCGGTTCCGCCGGCGCTCCATTGGGCGTCCTCGGCGACCAGATCGAGCGCTTCGGCCTGCGCCCTGATGGCAACGGCCAGATCGTTGCGCTCGTTTACCGCCTGCGGCTCCAGCGCCCGCCAGCGGTCGAGCGAGGATTTGAGGTCGGCAAGACCCTTGTAGAGCCCGGCATTGGCGACCGGCGGGGTCAGGTGCGAGATCAGCGTGGCCGCCGAACGCCGCCGCGCGATCGCGCCTTCGGACGGGTTGTTGGCGGCATAAAGATAAAGGTTCGGCAGATCGCCGATCAGCCGGTCCGGCCAGCAATCGCCCGAAAGGCCGGCATGCTTTCCGGGCATGAATTCGAGCGCGCCATGGGTGCCGAAATGCAGGACCGCGTCGGCGCCGAAATCGTCCTTCAGATAGCGGTAGAAGGCGGCAAAGGCATGCGTCGGCGCGAACCCCTTCTCGAAAAGAAGCCGCATCGGATCGCCCTCGTAGCCGAACGCGGGCTGCACGCCGACGAAGACGTTGCCGAACCGGTGGCCCATCACGAAGATGTTGCGCCCGTCGGTCTGCTGGCGGCCCGGCGCCGGGCCCCACTGCGCCTCGATCTCGGCGAGCCACGGTTCGCGCCGGACGTGGGTGTCCGCATCGATCTTGGCGGCGACGTTGGCCGGCGTGCCGTGGCTGTCGGCATTGCCGCCCAGGATCATGTCGCGCAGCGCATCGGCGCTTTCGGGCACATCGACCGTGTAGCCCTCGGCCTTGAGCGCCTTGAGCGTGTTGTGCAGCGAACGGAAGACGGACAGATAGGCCGCCGTGCCGGTCGCCCCGCCATTGGGCGGGAAGTTGTAGAGGATGGTGGCGATCTTGCGCTCGGCCTTGTCGCGCCGGCGCAGGGCGACGGTCTTCGCCACCCGGCTCGCCAGCATCTCGGCGCGCTCGGGACAGGACTGCATGTCGCGGCCGTTAACGGCGTTGTCGAAGCGGCATTGCCGCGTGCAGCCCGCGCAGGGGCCAGACCCGTCATTGCGCCCACCGTAAAGGATCGGTCCTGTCGCGCCGTCGATCTCGGGCAGCGAGACCATGATGGTCGCCTCGACCGGCGTCAGCCCCTGCTCGCCGCGGCCCCATTGCTGCAGGCTCTGGAACTCGCTGGCGAACGCCGAGACATAGGGGACATCGAGGCGGGCGAGCAGCTCTTCGGCCGCCGCCGCGTCATTGTAAGCCGGTCCCCCGACCAATGAGAAACCGGTCAGCGAAACGACCGAATCGACCGTCGCGCGTCCATCCTTCATGAAGAACTTCTCGACCGCCGGCCGCGCGTCGAGCCCCGAAGCGAACGCGGTGACGACCTTCAGTCCGCGCGCGGCAAGCGCCGCGATCACGCCTTCATAATGGGCCGTGTTGTCGGCCAGCACATACGAGCGCATCACCAGAAGACCGACCGTGCCGGCCTCCCCGCCCCTGCCCGTGGCGCGCTCATAGACCGCCAGATCGTCGGTGACCCGGTCCTTGAGCGCGGGATGATAGAGCCCGACATCGGGATAGATCGCCGGATCCGCCGGCTTGACGATGGTGCGCAGCACCTCGCGCGGCCCCTTGGCATAGCGCGCGATCAGGAACCGGACCAGATTGACGATGTTGTCGTCCGAGCCGGCCAGCATGTACTGCATGGTCAGGAAATAGGCGCGCACGTCCTGCGCCTTGCCGGGAATGAAGCGCAGGAATTTCGGGATCTGCCGCAGCAGCTTCATCTGCCCCGCGCCGGCCGAGCCGGTCTTGGACTTCTTGCCGCGCAGCCGCTTCAGGAGGCCGATCATCCCGCCGGTCGGGTTGGCCATGTTGAATTCGCCGAGCCGCGTCAGCTTGACGATCTCGGCGGCCGACAGCGTGCCCACCGTCGCATCGTTGCGCTCGCGCGCCTCGGTCAGCCACGGCTCGACGACTTTGATGTGTTCTTCAAGGAACACCATGTTGGCGATGACGATGTCGGCGCTCAGCACGTCCTCGCGGGCATGCGCCATCGCCTCGGCGTCGCCGGCCCATTCGGTCACCGCGTGCAGCGTCAGCGAAAGCCCCGGCAGCTCGCGCTTCAGGATCGCCCGGGCGCGTTCGACGGTCGAGGCCATGTGGCTGTCGAGGGTGACGATCGTCACCTTCACCGGAGTGGCCGCTGGCGATGCAGCGGCCCGTGCGGCCTCAGCGGCCGTAATGGGCTTTTGCATCATAGAGCGTCTCGATGGTGATGGGGTTCACGCCCTGCTCGGCGGCGAACCGTTCGGTGTTACGGCGCGCCTTGCCGCGCACGAAGAAGGGGATCTTCTTCAGCTCCAGTTCGGCGTCGTCGGTCCATGACGGGGACCCGAAGCTCGCCGCCACGCTGCCATTCGCCACTACATCCTGCGTTTTATCATCAGGCGCGGTCTGGGCTTCGGGTATCTCGATGGTCTCATGTTTCGCCCCGGCGTGCAACGCCGCCAGATGCGAAGCCTGCGCGTCGTCGTTGAACTCGAAGTCTTCCCGGAACATGCCCAGAAGATGCTCTTCGAGCCCCATGACGAGCGGGTGGACGAAGCTGTCGAAGATGACGTTGGCGCCCTCGAACCCCATGAAGGGCGAATAGCGCGCCGGGAAATCCTGCACGTGGACGGGCGCCGAGATCACCGCGCAGCCGATCCGCAGGCGCTTGGCGATGTGCCGCTCCATCTGCGTGCCGAGCACCAGTTCCGGCTGGGCCGCGACGATGGCGTCCTCGACCTCCAGATGATCGTCGGTGATCAGCGCCTCGATGCCGTATTCCTTGGCCGCGGCGCGCACCTCGCGGGCGAATTCGCGGCTGTAGGTGCCAAGCCCGCACACCTTGAAGCCAAGCTCGTGCTCGGCGATGCGCGCGGCGGCGATCGCATGGGTCGCATCGCCGAAGATGAACACGCGCTTGCCGGTCAGATAGTTGGAATCAATCGACAGCGAGTACCAGGACAGCCGTTCGTCGGCCTGGGCGATCACCGGCTCGGGATCGGCGCCGACCAGTTCGGCCACTTCGCGCACGAACTGCCGTGTCGCGTTCACGCCCATCGGCACGGTCGACACGATCGGCTGGCCGAAGGTGCGCTTGAGCCATTGCGCCGCCTGGCCGGCGACTTCCGGATAGAGGACAACGTTGAAGTCGGCATTCGGCAGCCGCGTCAGGTCGTGCGGCGTCGCGCCCATCGGCGCGACCACGTTGACCTCGACCCCGAGCGTGCCCAGAAGCCGCGTGATCTCGGTGACATCGTCGCGGTGGCGGAAGCCGAGCGCGGTCGGACCGAGGATGTTGCACGTCTTCGGCGCGCCCTCGGGCTTCTCTTCGGGCGTGCGCCCGCCGGCGAGCCCGCGCACGAGCTGGAAGAAGGTCTCCGAGGCGCCCCAGTTCTCTTTCTTCTGGTAGGACGGCAATTCGAGCGGAATGACCGGCACGTTCAGATCGAGCGTCTTGGCGAGACCGCCCGGATCGTCCTGGATCAGTTCGGCGGTGCACGAGGCACCCACGATGATCGCCTGCGGATCGAACCGCTCGACCGCCTCCTTGCAGGCGGTCTTGAAGATCTCGGCGGTGTCCGAGCCCAGATCGCGCGCCTGGAAGGTCGTGTAGGTGACCGGCGGACGCGCCTTGCGCCGCTCGATCATCGTGAACAGAAGGTCGGCATAGGTGTCGCCCTGCGGCGCGTGCAGCACGTAGTGCAGCCCCTTCATGCCGGTGGCGACGCGCATCGCGCCCACATGCGGCGGCCCTTCATATGTCCAGACCGTCAGTTGCATGTCAGACCTCCACCTGAAGCAGGTCGCGCCGGCCAAGCGGACGGGCGAACAGTTCAGCGAGGTCGCCGGCCTGCTCGTAGCCCTGGATCGGCGTGAATGCGAACTCGATCGACCATTTGGTCGTCCGGCCCTCGGCCTCGAACGGATTGCCAAGGCCCATGCCGCAGATGATCAGGTCCGGATCGTCGGCGCGCACCCGGTCGATCTGTTTGTCGACGTCCTGGCCCTCGGCGAGCCGCACGCTGGAGGGCAGCAGAGCAAGGTCCGGCGCCATGTGGTTCTTGTTGAGGTAGGGCGTGCCGACCTCGAGGATCTCAGCGTCCACCTCGCGCGACAGGAAGCGCGCAAGCGAGGGCTCCATCTGGCTGTCGGGGAAGAAGAAGACGCGCTTTCCGGCCAGACGGTCGCGATACAGCGAGACCGCCTTGCGGGCGCGCTCACGGCCCGCGTCGGTGATCGCCGCAAACCGGTCGGCCGGCACGTCGAACGCATCCGCCGCCGCGCGGAGCCAGGCCGTCGTGCCTTCCTCGCCCAGCGGGAACGGCGCGGTCAGCACGCGCGCGCCCTTCTTCTCGAGCATCTTGGCCGTCTCGGTCAGGTAGGGCTGGGCCATCAGCACGGTGGTGTTCGGGCCGATCGGCGGCACGCCCTCGGCGTGACGGGCCGGCAGGAAATGCACGTTCTCGATGCCGAGCCCGTGGAAGATGCGGGTGAACTGGTCCTCGATCACGTCCGCCAGACAACCGGCAATCAGCAGCTGGCGCGGTGCGTCGGGCGCGGCGCGCGGCGTGCCGCCGATCACCGCCTGGAGGAAATTGTCCTCGCCCTGCGTGAAGGTCGTCTCGATGCCCGAACCCGAATAGGACAGGACCCGCAGGTCCGGCGCGAAACGCTCGTTCAGCTTCATCGCGGCGCGGCCCAGATCGAGCTTGATCACCTCGGAGGGGCACGAGCCGACCAGCACCAGCATGCGGATGTCGGGACGGCGGGCGATCAGCCGCGCGACCACCTTGTCGAGTTCCTCGTTCATGTCGGCCATGCCCGACAGGTCGCGATCGTCGATGATCGCGGTGCCGAATCGCGGCTCGGCGAAGATCATCACGCCGGCGGCCGACTGCATCAGATGCGCGCAGGTGCGCGAGCCGACGATCAGGAAGAACGCGTCCTGCACCTTGCGATGCAGCCAGATGATCGAGGTCAGCCCGCAGAAGACCTCGTGTTGCCCGCGCTGCTTGATCGGCGTGACGTCGGTGCATCCGAGGCCGTCGGCCTCGCGCGCCTCGGCGGCGGCGACATGCGGGGGGACGTGGCGGTTCATGTCGCAGCTCCCGCCGGCACGACGGCCGCATCGCGCCGCGTGCGCGGATCGCTCAGCCGCGCCATCCGCAGCTTCCAGACGAACTGGGCCGCGTTGATGACGTAGGCGCCATAGGCAGCAAGCGCGAGCGCCATCAGCGGCGCAGGCGCCAGAAGGCCGCCGAAGGTGGCGATCAGATAGGCGGTGTGCAGGGCGAGCACAGCCATCGAGAAGACGTCTTCCCAGAAGAAGGCCGGCGCGAACAGATAGCGGCCGAACACGACCTTCTCCCAGATCGCTCCGGTGACCATGATCGTGTACAGAACGAGTGTCTTGACGATGATCGAAATGTCGGCCGCAAGAAGCCCCTCGCCCGTCCACAGATAGCGGACGATGAGACCGAGGCTGACGGCGAACACGAGGAACTGGAGCGGCGCCAGAATCCCCTGCACCAGCGTCCAGCGCGTGTTGTCGCGACGCACACGCTGCTCGGGCGTATACAGTTCAAATCGCGCGCTTTTTGGGATTTCGCCCTTCATCGTCGCTGCGCCTTGGCGGCTTCCTCCCTGACCATGGGAGAAATCTAAACCCGGGCTTCGCAGAGTGTCAACTTTAATTGACGTTTATTTTTGTTTACAATCGGAGCGCACTGTTCCATCCTTCATCGCGTCGGGGTTGGTCGCACGAGCGCAAAGCCCGGGTTCCGGCCAATGAACCGGTCGCCGTCCCTGGCACGTTCCATGGGTCCGCCGCTTCATGGGGGACCTGCAGTGCGCGATCGGGAACGCGCCAAGCGCGTCAAAAGCCATGACTGACGACACCAAGGCTATCGATGGGCTCGCGGCCACAGCGGCGGAGGATCCGGTCGGCCTGGAACCGTTGCACGACATCGAGGCACCGCCTCCTTCCGACGCACGCGCGCCGGCGCGGAAGCCACGCCCGGCCGTCACCGACGAGGTGGCACACCGGCCGCTTCTGCATGCCATCATCCGCACGCGCGTGTTCTGGCAAGCCAAGGAACGGCTTGGCATCGGAGGCCATGACGAGGCGGACCGGGCCCTGTCCGACGCGCGGACCCTCGACCGGTTCAAGCAATCGCTCTATGGCGGCGAGGAGAAACGCGGCCCCGGACCCAGGCGCGGCTCCGGCCGCCGCCCACTGACGGCGCCGGCCCGCTGGCTGGTGCGCCAGCGCCTGTCGATGCCGGGCAAGCTGGCCTTCCTGGAAGCGGTGGCCCGTTCGCTGGGCGATGACTGGTCGCGCGATTCGCGCAGCTTTCTGGACGTGACGATCGCCATGGGCCGCCTGCAGCTCGTGCTGCGGCAACTCGTACACGCCCAGGGCGAGCGCGGCCCCGCACCCCAGCGCGGCACCGCGCTCGTCACCGTTCCGCCCGCCGAGGCACACCATTTCGCCCAGTGCATGATCGAGGAACTGTTTCGCGCCGAGGGCTGGTCGACCGATCTGTACTGGCCCGAAAGCACCGGCGCGATCATCGACCGCATCGCCGAGCGGGGGCACGACATCGTCTGCCTGTCCTGGTCCACCGGGGCTCTGGCCGAAACGGCGCGCGCGACGATCAAGGCCATAGAATCAATGCCTTACGCCACGCGCCCGGCGGTGATCGCCGGCGGCCGGGCCAGCAGCGAGCACCAGCGCTGGCTCGTCCGGCTCGGCGTTGACTGCATTTGCGAGAGCACGTATGGCGCGCTGGCTGCGGCTCGGCAACTGCTCGATACGCGCGCTTCCGCGGGTGGCCATTCGCCGCCATCCCTTTCCGCATTGCCCGCCGCCCCGTGAGTGCTATGGAAAAGCAGGTCTCACGCCACAACCATCGCATCTTCAGCCGGTCGAACCGGCTCTTCGACAAGGCGAGCCCCGAAACGATCGCGTTTCTCGCGTCGGTCGGCGCCGATCTGTCGCTGCTGATCTCGCCTGAGGGCGACATCGTCGACGTCGCCTATCGCGAGCCGGGCGTCGAGCGCTATGGCGTGGACGACTGGATCGGCCGGGCGTGGCGCGACACCGTCACCCCGAATGCTTCGACAAGATCGATGCGCTGCTCGAAGAGAACGACAAGACCGGCACCACCCGGCGGCGCCAGGTCAATCATCCGGCAAAGGGCCTGCCCGACCTTCCGGTCGACTATACGCTCGTCACCATCGAGGGCATGCCTTGGCGGCTGGCGCTCGGCGAGGACATGCGCAAGCTGTCCGACATCCAGCAGCAGCTCGTGCGCACCCAGACCGAGCTCGAATCAGAATATCGCAAGATCCGCGAGGCCGAGGGCCGCTACCGGACCATTTTCCACAAGACCGCCCAGGCGATCATCATCGTCGACGGCGACAGCCACGCGGTCATCGACATCAACCTGACCGGCGCCAATCTGCTGCACCAGCCCGCCTCGCGGCTCATCGACAAGCCTGCCCAGCAGCTCGTCGAGCGCGATGACCGCAACGCGCTGACCGATGCGCTGGGCGCGGCCCGCCACGGCGGCGCCCGCAAGACACTGACCCTGCACGCGGCCGGCCACGCCGACCCGCTCAGCGCGGTGATCGAGCCCTATCGCGAGAACGGGCGCGGCAACCTGATGCTGTCGCTCCTGCCCGCCGCCGGCACGAGCGCCGAAATGTCGGAAAGCGCGGACATGGCGCTGCTCGACAGTTTCGCCGAGGCGCTGGTGATCATCGACCGCAAGGGCATGATCGCGGCGGCCAACGACCCCTTCCTCGACCTGATCCACGTGCTCAACAAGTCGATGGTCATCGACCGCAATCTCAACGGCTGGCTCGGAGCCTCGTCCGTCGATCTGCAGGTGCTGCTGTCGCGGGTTCGCGAGGAAGGCCAGGTGCGCCAGTTCTCGACCGTGGTCCGGGACGAGCTGGGGACCACCAAGACGGTCGCCGTTTCCGCCGCCCGCATGCCCGGAGAGAGCGACGGGCAGCGGATCGGCGTGCAGATTTCGGAGGCCGCCCGCCGCGACGCCCAGTTCACCGTCCCCTCGCCCGGCGCCGATGCGGGTTCGTCCGATTTCGCCGAACTGGTCGGCCGCGTGCCGCTCAAGGACCTCATCCGCGAGGCGGTCGATGTCATTGAAAAGATGTGCATCGAGGCGGCGCTGCGCCAGACCGACAACAACCGCGCCTCGGCCGCCGACATGCTCGGCCTTTCGCGCCAGAGCCTCTATATCAAGTTGCGCCGTCACGGGCTGGAGGATTTCGGCTCCGACAACGCCTGAGCCGGCCCGCGCCTCCTTCCGAAATCGTCGCCTATTTTTGACAACACGGACTGTCAATTTGAATTGACACTCTGAATGGACCGCTCTAGCTTTCCAGCCATGAGCGCGCCGTCCGCAACATCACCGGCCATCACCGTGCCCCGACCGGGCGCGGTTGTCGCGCTGCTCAAGCCGATCACCTGGTTTCCGCCGATGTGGGCCTATGCCTGCGGCACCGTCTCGGTCGGCGCGGTCGGGATCGACCGGCTGCCCTACATCATCGGCGGGATCATTCTCGCCGGCCCGCTCGTCTGTGGTGGCAGCCAGGCCATCAATGACTGGTTCGACCGCCACGTCGACGCGATCAACGAGCCCGACCGGGTCATCCCCTCGGGCCGCATGCCCGGCCGCTGGGGCCTTTACATCGCGCTGATCTGGACGGCGCTGTCGCTGGCGCTCGGAGCGTTGCTGGGCACCTGGGTTCTGGTCGCGACCGTGATCGGGCTGGTTCTCGCCTGGGCCTATTCGATGCCGCCGGTGCGCCTCAAGCAGAACGGCTGGTGGGGCAACGGCGCCTGCGGTTTCGCCTATGAGAGCCTGCCTTGGATGACGGCCGCTGCCGCCGCGCTCGGCGCGTTGCCGCCCGGACCGATCCTGGCCGTCGCCCTGCTCTATGGCCTTGGCGCGCACGGCATCATGACGATCAACGACTTCAAGGCGATCGAGGGCGACCGGCAGATGGGCGTGCGCACCCTGCCCGTCCAGCTCGGCGCCCGGCGTGCCGCGCTGGTCGCCAGCCTCGTCATGGCCGTCCCGCAAGCCATTGTCGTCGCGATCCTTTTCGCACTCGCCATGCCGTGGCACGCAGCAGCCATCGCGGTTCTCGTGCTGGTTCAGGCGGTCGCCATGGTCCGCTTCGTCGGCAACCCGCTCAAATACGACGTCTGGTTCAGCGCCATCGGCGTCGGGCTTTACGTCACCGGCATGATGATCGCCGCCTTCGCCCTGCGCGCGGCGACGCTCCCAACGGTCTGAGGAGGCACGAAAGATGTTTCAGACCCGCGCATTGTGGTACCCCCGCTCGCCCGGCCTGAGCTGGCTGGCGATCGTCCGGCTCGGGCTCGTCCAGGCCGCGCTCGGCTCGATCGTGGTCCTGACCACCTCGACGCTCAACCGCATCATGGTGGTCGAACTGTCGCTCGCCGCCGTCGTGCCCGGCCTGCTGGTCGGCCTGCACTATGCGGTGCAGATGGGCCGGCCGCTGTGGGGCCACGCCTCCGACAATGGTTCGAGCCGCACGCGCTTCATCCTCGGCGGGCTCGCCCTGCTCGCCTTGGCCGGCACCGGCGCCGCGGCGACCACGATGCTGTTCGAGCAGAGCTTCTGGCTCGGCATGGCCGCCGCGACCGCCGCCTTCACACTGATCGGCTTCGGCATCGGCGCCTCCGGCACGTCGCTGCTGGCGCTTCTCGCCAGCCGCACCGCGCCCGAACGCCGCCCGGCCGCCGCCACCGTCGTCTGGATGATGATGATCGCCGGCATCGTGATCACCGCGATCGTGTCGGCGCAGTTCCTCGACCCTTATTCGCACGCAAGGCTGGTCATCATCACGGCCATCTCGGGCACGATCGCCTTCCTCGTCGCGGCTCTTGGCGTTCGCGGCATCGAGCGGAGCACCCGCGACATCCGCGATCCCGGAACGCGCGCCGAAAACGTCTCCTTCCGCGAGGCCCTCGTCGACATCTGGCACGATCCGGCCGCGCGCACCTTCACCGTGTTCGTCTTCGTCTCGATGCTGGCCTACCAGACGCAGGATTTGATCCTCGAACCGTTCGCCGGCCTTCTGTTCGGCCACACGCCCGGCGAATCGACCGCGCTGGGCGGCATGCATCATGCCGGCGTGTTCCTGGGCATGGCCTTCGTCGGCATCGTCGGCAGCGTCTTCGCCAGGCGCCGGCCGGGCCTTCTGAAGCTGTTCACGATCGCCGGCTGTCTGGGCTCGGGCGTCGCGCTGGCGCTCATGGCCGTGGCGGCAAGCGCCGCCCCGGCCTGGCCGCTCGAGGCCAACGTCTTCGCGCTGGGCGTCGCCAACGGCATGTTCGCCGTCGCCGCCATCGGCACCATGATGACGCTCGCCGGCCAGGGCGCGAAATCGCGCGAGGGCATCCGCATGGGCGTGTGGGGCGCGGCCCAGGCCATCGCCTTCGGCCTTGGCGGCTTCCTGGGCACCGTCGCCATCGACATCACGCGCTGGCTGACGGGCGATGTCGCCCTGTCGTTTGCCGTCGTCTTCACCGGCGAGGCGCTTCTGTTCCTGGTTTCGGCGATGATCGCCACCACCATCGGCGTTGCCGCCACGCGGCAGCAGCGGCCGGCCGCGCACGCCCCGCTCGCGCCGGCCGAATAGGGAGGAAAGACCCATGTCCGACCACATCATCCACGACGTCATCGTCATCGGCGGCGGGCCAGGCGGCGCGACCGCCGCGCACGACCTTGCCGTTCAGGGCCACGATGTGGTGCTGGTCGACAAGCAGGGCCGCATCAAGCCGTGCGGCGGCGCCATCCCCACCAAGGCGATCACCGAATTCGCCATTCCCGCCGAGCAGATCGTCTCGCGGGCCCATGCCGCGCGGATCATCGCGCCTTCGGGCAAGACCGTCGAGATGCAGATCGGCAATATCGGCTATGTCGGCATGGTCGACCGCGACAAGTTCGATCCCTTTCTGCGCCAGCGCGCCGCCGACGCAGGGGCCGAGTACATCGTCGGCGCCTTCAAGGGTCTCGACCAGAACCCGGACGGCACCGTCACCGCCCACATTACCGACAAGGCGGACAAGTCGAAGACCCACGCCATCACCGCGCGCATGCTGATCGGCGCCGACGGCGCCAATTCGGCCGTCCGCCGCACCGCCTTCGACAAGGCCAGACAGCCGCCCTACGTCTTCGCCTATCACGAGATCGTCAAATCACCCGCCCGGCCGGATCCCGATCGGTTCCGCGCCGACCGTTGCGACGTCATCTATGACGGGCGCATCTCGCCGGACTTCTACGGCTGGGTGTTTCCCCATGGCGAGCACACCTCCGTCGGCACCGGTTCGGCGGTCAAGGGCCATTCGCTGAAGGAGGCGACCCGCAAGCTGCGCGAGGAAGCGGGGCTGGGCGATGCCGAAACGGTGCGCGAGGAAGGCGCGCCGCTGCCGCTCAAGCCGATGCGTCGCTGGGACAATGGCCGCAACATCGTGCTCGCCGGCGATGCGGCGGGCGTCGTCGCGCCCTCGTCGGGCGAAGGCATCTACTATGCCATGCTGACCGGCCGCCTGTGCGCCGAAGCCGCCGTCGAGGCGATTGCCACCGAGCGCGCCACCGCCCTGAAGACGGCCCGCAAGCGCTTCATGAAGGAGCACGGCAAGGTGTTCTTCGTGCTCGGGATGATGCAGTACTTCTGGTACGCCAACGACAAGCGCCGCGAGAAGTTCGTCACCATGTGCGCCGATCCGGACGTGCAGCGCCTGACCTGGGAAGGCTATCTGAACAAGAAGCTCGTCCGCCGCGATCCGCTGGCGCACCTGAAGATCATGGTCAAGGACACCGCCCAGCTTCTCGGCCTCGCCCGCACGACCTGACCGCTGCCGTGGATGGTTTGACCGACTGGCTCGATGCCATCGCCGCGTCCGGTCGGCTGGCCGAGATCGCCATGGCGGTTCTGGTCGCCGAACTGGCGCTGTTCCTGTTTGTCTATCGCGCGCCGGCCGCACGCCGCACGCTGGTCTTCAACACGGCCTCCGGGCTGGCGCTGATGGCCGCGCTGCGCGCCGCGCTGATCGGCCATGGCGCGCTCGTCATCGCGGGCTTCCTGTCGCTGGGCTTCGCGATGCATCTGGCGGAACTGTGGTTCCGCCACCGCGCCTTCACGAAGACGCCCGAACCGCCGCCATCGCCGCGGGATTGAGATCCATCACGCGCTTGTTGAGCGCGAAAGCCACGCTGACCCAAGCAAGATAAGGCACGAAGAGAAGCGCGGCGACCACCGAGATCGGCCAGGCCAGGACGATGAAGGCGGCGATCGTCAGCCACATGGCGCCCGAATCGACCAGCGCCCAGTCCATCCGCCTGATCCCGAAGAAGAGATACGACCACGCCGCGTTGAAGACCAGCTGCGCGCCCCACAGCATGGTGGCGATGCCGAACCCGTCGAGCCGCCAGACGATCCAGCCGGCCGCGCCGATCATCAGGTAGAGCGTCGTCCAGACCACCGGAAACGCCCAGTTGGGCGGTGTCCAGCCGGGCTTTTCGAGCCCTTCGTACCATTCGCCGGGCTTGAAGATGCCGCCCGACGCAGCGGCCACGGCCACCAGCAGGGCATAGACGACGGCACTGATCATGAAAGGTCTCCCGCGGCGCGTTCTGCACCGCACATAGTCTCGCACGGATCGGCCGCAACCGCGACCCTGTTACGCGCCGGCGTCCTTGACCGCCTCCATCGACACATAGGTCGAGGTGTTGGCGACGTGCGGCAGCGCGGAAATCTTCTCGCCCAGCACGCGCCGGTAGGCGGCGATGTCGCGCGTGCGCACCTTGAGAAGATAGTCGAACGGCCCGGCGATCATGTGGCACTGCTCGACCTCGGCCAGTGCCGCGGCGGCCGCGTTGAATGCCGACAGCGCCTTTTCGGTGGTGTCGCTGAGCTTGACCTCGACGAAGGCGACATGATCGCGGCCGATCCGGCCCGGATCGATCACCGCCCGGAAACCGCGAATGACGCCCTCGTCGATCAGCCGCTTCAGCCGGGTCTGGCACGGCGTCTTTGTCAGCCCGACGCGCGCGGCAAGCGTCGTCACCGGCATGCGCCCGTCCTCGCTGAGCGCCTCGACGATGCGCCGGTCGAAACGGTCCAGATCGACCTCCCGGTTACCATTTTCAGCCAATTCAATCTCCGATAAGGCCCAATATCAGGCAGATTTCGTTCAAGTTGCCAATGAACAGGCAACATGCCTGCTCGCTCTCCGATAGACTGGATGCATGTCCCATGCAATCGACACCACCGGCATGAACCCCGCCCCGCTCCACGATCTGCGCGCCGAGATCGCCCGTCTGTATCTCGCCGACGAGGCCGACGCGCTCGATACGATGGCCGCCCGCGCGCCCGTCGGTGACGCCTTGCGCGCCGCCGCCCACAGCCGCGCGACTGCCTTGGTCCAAGACATCCGCAAGATGGACACGCCCGGCCTGATGGAAGTGTTCCTGGCCGAATACGGCCTGTCCACCGACGAGGGCATCGCGCTGATGTGCCTCGCCGAGTCGTTATTGCGCGTGCCCGACGCCGAAACCGTCGACGCGCTGATCGAGGACAAGATCGCTCCGTCCGCCTGGGGCGAGCATCTGGGCAGGTCGGCCTCCTCGCTGGTCAACGCCTCCACCTGGGCGCTGATGCTGACCGGCAACGTGCTGCGCGACCCGCCCCCGGGCGGCTTTGCCTCGGTGATGCGCGGCGCGGTGCGCCGACTGGGCGAGCCGGTGATCCGTACCGCCGTGCGTCAGGCGATGCGGGAACTGGGCCGGCAATTCGTGCTCGGCCAGTCGATCGGCGAGGCGATGGATCGCGCCAAGGGCATGGAAGCCAGGGGCTTCACCTATTCCTACGACATGCTCGGCGAAGCCGCGCTGACCATGGACGACGCGGACACCTATTACACGGCCTACATGGCGGCGATCAACGCGATCTCCAAGGCCGCCACCCACGGCGCGGTCAAGGACAATCCGGGCATTTCGATCAAGCTGTCGGCGCTGCATCCGCGCTACGAGGAGCCGCAGCGCGCCCGCATCATGGACGAACTGGTCCCCCGCGCCCGCCAGCTTGCCCGCATGGCCGCCCGTGCCAATATCGGGCTGAACATCGACGCCGAGGAAGCCGATCGGCTGGAACTGTCGCTCGACGTCATCGAGGCGACCCTCGCCGATCCCGAGTTGGCCGGCTGGGACGGGTTCGGCGTGGTCGTGCAGGCCTATGGCAAGCGCGCCATGGCGGTCATCGACTGGCTGCACGCGCTGGCCGAGCGCCATGACCGGCGCATCATGGTGCGGCTGGTCAAGGGCGCCTATTGGGACAGCGAGATCAAGTGGGCCCAGGAAAAGGGCCTCGAGGGCTTTCCCGTGTTCACGCGCAAGCCGGCGACCGACGTCGCCTGGCTGCGCTGTGCCCGCCACATGCTGGCCCTGACCGACCGTCTCTATCCGCAGTTCGCCACCCACAACGCCCATTCGGTCGCCGCGATCCTGCAGATGGGCGCCGACCGCGAGACCTACGAGTTCCAGCGCCTGCACGGCATGGGCGAAAGCCTGCACACGCGCGTCCTCCAGACCGAGGGCACGCGCTGCCGCATCTATGCGCCGGTCGGCAAGCACCGCGACCTTCTGGCCTATCTCGTCCGCCGGCTTCTGGAGAACGGCGCCAACTCCTCCTTCGTCAACCAGATCGTCGATGCGAACGTGCCGCCCGAGACCGTCGCCGCCGACCCGTTCGACGCGCTAGCCCAGGCCCCCGAGCGCCAGGTGCGCCGGCCGGCCGAGCTGTTCGCCCCCGAGCGCGCCAATTCCAAGGGCTTCGACCTTTACGACCCGGCCGACATCGCCCGCATCGACGCCGCCCGGACGCCATTTAAGGACGCGCAATGGACGGCCGCTCCGCTCTTGGCCGAAGAGCGCGACGACCCCGAGCGCAAGGCGCTTGCGATCGCCAACCCCGCCCGGCCGGACGATGCGGTCGGCACCGTGCATGAAGCGGCGCAGGCGGACATCGAGAGCGCCCTTGCCGCCGCCGCGCCCTGGACCGCATCGGCCGCCGCGCGCGCCGAGACCCTGAACCGCGCCGCCGATCTTTACGAGGAGAACTTCGGCGAACTGTTCGCCATCATCACGCGCGAGGCCGGCAAGATCACCGAGGACGCCATCGCCGAACTGCGCGAGGCGGCCGATTTCCTGCGCTACTATGCCAGCCAGGCGCTGACCGACCCCGACGCCGAGCCGTGCGGCACCTTCGCCTGCGTCTCGCCGTGGAACTTTCCGCTTGCCATCTTCACCGGCCAGATCGCGGCCGCGCTCGCCGCCGGCAATGCCGTCATCGCCAAGCCGGCCGAGGCGACGCCGCTGATCGCCCATCGCGCCGTCCGGCTGATGCACGAGGCGGGCGTGCCGCGCACCGCGCTGCAGCTTCTGCCCGGCACCGGCGCGACCGTCGGCGCGGCGATCACGTCGGACCCGCGCATCGACGGCGTGTGCTTTACCGGCTCGACCGGCACCGCGCAGGCGATCAACCGCGCCATGGCCGACGCTCTCGACCCGGCCGCGCCGCTGATCGCCGAGACCGGCGGCATCAACGCGATGATCGTCGATTCGACCGCCCTGCCCGAACAGGCCGTGCGCGACATCATCGTCTCGGCCTTCCGTTCGGCCGGCCAGCGCTGCTCGGCGCTGCGCGTTCTGTACCTGCAGGAAGACATCGCCGAGCCGTTCATGAAGATGCTGTTCGGCGCGATGGACGAGTTGGCCGTCGCCGACCCCTGGGCGCTGTCCACCGATGTCGGCCCGGTCATCGACGAGAAGGCCCGCGACGAGATCACCGCCTATATCGACGCCGCAGAAAAGGCCGGCAAGCTCCTGAAGCGACTCGCCATTCCCGAAGGCGGCACCTTCGTCTCGCCGGCCGTGATCAGGGTCTCCGGCATCGCGGAGGTGACGCGCGAAGTCTTCGGCCCCGTTCTGCACGTCGCGACCTTCAGGGCGAGCGAGATCGGCAAGGTGTGCGCGGCGATCAACGCCACCGGCTACGGGCTGACCTTCGGCCTGCACACGCGCATCGACGACCGCGTCGAGGAGATCGCTTCTGCGATCCATGCCGGCAACATCTATGTCAACCGCAACCAGATCGGCGCCATCGTCGGCTCCCAGCCCTTCGGCGGCGAAGGCCTTTCGGGCACCGGCCCCAAGGCGGGCGGCCCGCTCTACGTGCCGCGCTTCAGGAAGACCGAAACGGTCTCTCAGCCTGCAAAGGAAGGCGCGGTTGCCGATCGCCGCGCGGTGCAGGACAGGATCGACGCGCTGCGCGCCCAGATCGCCGGCAACGCGCGCCAGACGCGCGACCTGCCCGGCCCGACCGGCGAATCGAACCGCTGGTCGACCTATGCCCGAGGGCTCGTCCTGTGTCTTGGTCCATCGCTCGACGACGCGCACGAACAGGCGCGGCAGGCGATGGCCGCCGGCTGCGCGGCGCTGATGGTGGCGCCCGGCGCCTGCGGCGCCAACGTGGTCGACGGCAGGCTCGATCCGGCCGATCTCCAGCGGCTCGACGGCTTCGACGCGGTCGCCTTCCGGGGCGATGAAGCCTCTGCCCGCGCCGTTCGAAAGGTCCTTGCCGGTCGCGACGGGCCGATCCTGCCGCTGATCACGGCGCGCGACATCGGTCCGGCCTGCCTCATCGAGCGGCACGTGTGCATCGACACGACCGCCGCCGGCGGCAACGCCTCGCTGCTTGCCGAGATGAGCTGATCAGCCGGCCGTCCAGCCGCCGTCGATCAGCAGCGACGTGCCGGTCACCAGCGCCGAGGCGTCCGAGGCCAGGAACGCGACCGCGCCCATGATGTCCTCGACCTCGCCGACGCGGCCGAGCTTGATCTTGTCGGTGATCCAGGCGACGCGCTCTGGATTGTCGAACGTCGCCTCGGTCAGCGGCGTGCGGATGAAGGTCGGGCAGATCGTGTTGACGCGAATGCCCTTCGGCCCCCACTCGATCGCCATTGCCCTCGTCATGCCCTCGACGGCGTGCTTGGTCGCGCAATAGACCGTCCGGTCGATGCCGCCGACATGGCCCATCTGCGAGGAGATGGTGATGATCGAGCCGCCCCGGCCCGCTTCGACCAGACCGCGCGCCACCTCGGTCGCCAGGAAATAGGCGCCCTTGAGGTTGGCCTCGGCGACGGCATCGAAATCGGCCTCTTCCGTCTCCAGCGCCGGCGCGTGCCGGGCCAACCCGGCCGAATTGACCAGCACGTCGAACGGCCCCGCTCCGGCCACCGCCGCGCGCATCGCGCCGATGTCGGAGACATCGAGCGTCATCGCTTCGGCGGAAAGCCCTGCCTCGCGCACCGCCGCCACGGCCGCCTCCAGCTTCTCGCGCCCGCGCGCGGCCATCACCACATGCGCGCCGGCTTCGGCCACGGCCGTCGCGCAGCCGAGCCCGATCCCGCTCGATGCGCCGGCGACGAGCGCCCGCCGGCCATCGAGCCGGAACGAGGGCGTGCGCGGAAGTTCGGTCATGCCCAAGACGGCGCCTCGGTCCGGGGCTGGTATGAGCCGAAGCTCCACTCATGGCCCTCGGGATCAGCGCAGCGATAACGCCACGTGCCCCAATCAGTGCGTTCGGGCGGATAGACGATCTCCGCCCCGGCATCTCGGGCACGCGCGTGGTGCGCCTCGACATCGTCGACCACGACATAGATCCTTGGCGATCCCTTGCCGGCCTTCGCAGTGCCGATCATCACCACGCCGTCGCCGAAGCACATCTCGGCATGAAGCAGCCTGCCCTCATCGTCATCATGGGCCTGGATGACGTCGAAGCCGAACGCATCGCGCAGGAACGCGATGGCCGCATGGCCGTCCTCGTAACTCAGATAGGGAACGATCGTCGGTTGACCGGCCATGGCTCACCTCCGTGCCGCAAGTGTCCCGAACGGCGCATAGCCAACCCCGCGCGGTCGATCAACTCCGCGATGGAACAGCAACCGCCTTAGACTTTCGTCTGCGACACTTGGCATGTCCGATCGACGCTTGCACGCTGCCGCGGCGAGGCGCATGTATCATTGGTCATCAATATAAGGGACACCCGCCGCCGACGGCGAAAATCGTGCCGTATTGAAACCGAAAAATGACGGCTGAAATTAACGGCGGCGAGGAACGAAGAAGAATCAGGCATTTGCGGCAGATGCGGGGCTGATCCCCAAAAACCTGCCGCATCGGTATATGTTTGCGCATTGCCGAGTGTCACGTTATGTTGACAGCATCGGGCGATCGGGAGAACGACCGTGGAAAACAGGAAGACGGCTGCGCGGGGCCAGCCGCGACTCGACGTACACAATTCGGACGTTCCGCTGGTCTGCCGGGCCTGTGAATCGCGGCACAAGGGCGTGTGCGGCTCGCTCTCGCCGGAGCAACTGATCCAGCTCTCGCGGCACACCACCAAGCATGTCTATCGCAGCCAGTCCGAACTGATCACGGTCGGCGAGGACGTCCACACCTATTCCAACATCCTGTCGGGCGTGGTGAAGCTGACCAAGCTGATGGCGGACGGCCGCCAGCAGATCGTCGGGCTGCAGTTCGCGCCGGACTTCTTGGGCCGCATCTTCTCGCACCAGAGCACTTATTCGGCCGAGGCGGCGACCGATGTGCGCGTATGCTCGTTCCCCAAATCGGTGATCGAGGACCTCGCCCGCACGGCGCCCGACATGGAGCACGCGCTGCACGAGCAGACGCTCAAGGAGCTGGACGAAGCGCGCGACTGGATGCTCACGCTTGGGCGCAAGACCGCGACCGAGAAGGTCGCGAGCTTCCTCTATCTGATCGCCTCCAACATCGATCCCGAGATCGACGCGGAAGAGCACACGATCCGCTTCGAACTGCCGCTCAAGCGGCTGGAGATCGCCGATTTCCTCGGGCTGACGATCGAGACGGTCAGCCGCCAGATCACCAAGCTGCGCAAGGCCGGCATCATCGAACTGGAGAACAACCGCACGGTGATCGTGCCCTCCCTCGCCCGCCTCGAGGACGCCTGCGAAAGCGAGCAGTAGGCGCACGCTTCAATCAAATCCGGCGGTTCACCCCCACCCTTCATCCCTCCCCCGCAAGCGTGGGAGGGAAGACCTCGACATGGCCTCAGTGCCGCCGACATCGAAGCGAGGCGCGCCAGTCTGTAGGGTGACGCGCGATTTTGATGTCCTCCCTCCCACGCTTGCGGGGGAGGGATGAAGGGTGGGGGCGCGACGAGGCGGACAAGGCCGCGCTGGCTGACTTTAAACCGCCTTCGAATAGCGGAAGTCGGACTCGTGCAGATGCGCGTCGAAGCGCGCCGCGACGAGCCGGGCAAACGGACGGGCATCCTCCGGCACGAAGAAGCCGTCGATATCGGCGCCGCAGATATAGTCCTCGTCGGCCTCGGCGATCGCCAGCGCCTCGTTGATGTAGGGTTCGGCGGCAGCGCCGAATCGCGCCTCCAGCGCCTCGAAGCCGATCCGGAAATCGCACATCAGCCGCTCGATCATGTGCGCCCGGATGCGGTCGTCCTCGCTCATCCGGTAGCCCTTCGAGGCGGTGCTGCGCGCCGCGTGAACTGCATCCTGATACTGTCCGGTGGCGACGATGTTCTGAACGTAGCCGCCGTCGAACGCGCCGATCGACGAGGCGCCCAGCGGAATCAGCGCGCGACACTGATCGGTCGTGTAGCCCTGGAAATTGCGGCGCAGATGGCCCGTCCGCGCGGCCACCGCCAGGCCGTCGTCCGGCCTTGCGAAATGGTCGATCCCGATCGCGTCATAGCCGGCCGCAACCAGCGCCGCGCCGGCGGCGAGCGCCTGCTGGAACCGCTCGTGCATGTCGGGCAGATGCTCGTCCTTGATCATCTTCTGGTGCTTCTTGACCCACGGCACGTGGGCATAGCCGAACAGCGCGATCCGGTCCGGCTGCAGCGAGATCACCTGCTCGATGGTCCGCATCAGGCGTGCCCGCGTCTGCAGCGGCAGGCCGTAGAGCGCATCGATGTTGACCGAGCCGACGCCGGCCGCGCGCATCGCCGCGATGACGTCGCGCGTCTGTTCGAGACTCTGCGGCCGGTTGATCGCCTTCTGCACCAGCGGGTCGAAATCCTGCACGCCGACCGACGCACGCGTGACGCCCAGTTCGTGCAGGCCTCTCAGCGTATCGTCGGTCACGTCCGACGGATCGATCTCGACGCTGATTTCGGTCTGTTCGGTAACGTGGAAGCTCCGGCGCAGGGCGGCGCCGAGCCGGCCCATGTCCTCGGCCGACAGGATCGACGGCGATCCGCCGCCGAAATGGATCTGTCCTGCCACCGGCCGGAAGCCAAGCCGATCGCCAAGGGCGGCGATCTCGGCCAGCAGCGCCTCGACATAGGTGTGAACCGGCTCGTATTTCAGCGTGTGCTTGGTGTTGCAGCCGCAGAACCAGCACAGCCGGTCGCAGAACGGGATGTGCAGATAGACCGACACGGGCGTCGCATCGTCGAGCGAACCGAAAAGCGCGTCCTGCATCTGCGGACCGATGCCGGCCTCGAAATGCGGGGCGGTGGGATAGCTCGTATAGCGTGGCACGGCGCCGCCGCGCTGCGAAAGCAGGATCGACAGATCGCGCTGGCTCGCCCCGGTCATCACGTCTTCTCCCGGCCTTCGATGATCGGAAGGATGTATTCGCGCTCGAACGCCAGGTGCCGCCGCACGCCGGTGAAGAAGCCGCGCAGCATGTAGCCCAGCTTTTCGACGTCGACCGCATCGCGATCGGCGGCGAACGCCATCAGTTCGTGCTGGACTTCCTCGGCGAACGCCTCGTCCTCCCAGTGCTCGCCGTGCAGCCGATCGAGCGTGTCGGGCAGCTCCGGGTCGGCCGGGCAGTGCGCCTTCAGATAGGGAAACAGCTCCCGTTCCTCGAACGTGTGGCTGCGATGAACGATCGGGTAGATGCTGCGCGCCAGCGCCAGACAGTCGTCGTTGCGCACCTCGGCCGGAAGCGCGTCGGCCAGTTGCTCGAGCGCCGCGCACAGGTTGGACTGCACGTTCAGATGGTGCTTCAGCGTCCCCGCCAGCGCTGTCGGATTGACGGCCGCGCCGTCGCCGTTGGCCGCATTGCGGCGATGCTCCGCCCGGCCATTGCCGGCACCGCCCGAAACCACGGTCATGACGGGTCCGCGCGAGCGCGCGCCATTGTGCTCGTCACCCCGATCCCTGGGCAGGCTCATGCGTGTTTTCCTGTCTTCGTGTGCCCTGTCGATGCGCCGAACGTAGGCTTCAGACCTCCGTAGGGTCCTTGATCAAGATCAAAGCGACGACGGGGGGTGGCTGGCACAGGTGAGACCGACCCGGCACGAACCGGGACGCAATTGCACGCCGGCGCGCCGTGGCGCGGCTTCGTGCAACGCAAGTGCGAGAGGACATTCCATGAAAAATGCAAGCTGGGTCGTGCTGCTGGGGGCCGGCGCCTTTCTGGCGCTGCTCGGCGCGGCGCTCGGCCAGGACCAACTGTTCAGGATCCACATGGCGATCCTGACCATCGTGCTGCTCGGCTCGACGATCGTCATGCTGCGCGCCATCCGGTTCGAACCTGCGCCGGCGGCCAAGATCCCGTTCACCGGCGCCGACACCGATCCACGCTACATGGACGAGGTGATCCGCTACGGCGCGATCGCCACCGTGTTCTGGGGCGTCGTCGGCTTTCTGGTCGGCGTCGTCGTCGCCGCCCAGCTCGCCTGGCCGCAGCTCAACATCGAGCCGTGGTTCAATTTCGGCCGGATGCGGCCGCTGCACACGTCCGCGGTGATCTTCGCCTTCGGCGGCAACGCGCTGCTGGCGACCTCGTTCTACGTGGTCCAGCGCACCACGCGCGCACGCCTGTTCGGCGGCGGCCTGCCATGGTTCGTGTTCTGGGGATACCAGCTCTTCATCGTGCTGGCCGCGACCGGCTATCTGCTCGGCATCACGGCGGGCCGCGAATATGCCGAGCCCGAATGGTATGTCGACCTGTGGCTGACGATCGTCTGGGTGGCCTATCTGCTGGTCTTCATGGGCACGCTGATGAAGCGCAAGGAGCCGCACATCTACGTGGCCAACTGGTTCTATCTGGCCTTCATCATCACCATCGCGATGCTGCACGTGGTCAACAATCTGGCCATGCCGGTCTCGTTCCTGGGCGCGAAATCCTACTCCGCCTTCGCCGGCGTGCAGGATGCGCTGACCCAGTGGTGGTACGGCCACAACGCGGTCGGCTTCTTCCTGACCGCAGGCTTCCTGGGCATGATGTACTATTTCGTGCCCAAGCAGGCCGGACGCCCGGTCTACTCGTACCGGCTGTCGATCATCCACTTCTGGGCGCTGATCTTCCTGTACATCTGGGCGGGTCCGCACCACCTTCACTACACCGCCCTGCCCGACTGGGCGCAGACCCTGGGCATGGTGTTCTCGGTGATGCTGTGGATGCCCTCCTGGGGCGGCATGATCAACGGCCTGATGACCCTGTCGGGTGCCTGGGACAAGCTCAGAACCGACCCGATCCTGCGCATGATGGTGATCGCCGTCGCCTTCTACGGCATGTCGACCTTCGAGGGCCCGATGATGTCGATCAAGGCGGTCAATTCGCTCAGCCACTATACGGACTGGACGATCGGCCACGTGCACTCAGGCGCGCTCGGTTGGGTCGGCATGATCTCGTTCGGCGCGATCTACTTCCTCGTGCCGAAGCTCTGGGGACGTCAGCGGCTCTACTCGCTGCGCATGGTCAACTGGCACTTCTGGCTCGCCACGCTCGGCATCGTCGTCTACGCGGCCGTCATGTGGGTCGCCGGCATCCAGCAGGGCCTGATGTGGCGCGAGTATAACGATCAGGGCTTCCTGGTGTACTCGTTCGCCGAATCGGTCGCCGCCATGCACCCCTACTACGTGCTGCGCACCGTGGGCGGGCTGCTCTACCTGACCGGCGGTCTGATCATGGCCTTCAACGTCTACATGACCATCCGCGGCGTCGAACGCGACGAGGTCCCGATGGGTGAAGAAGCCCCGCGGCCCGTCGCCCAGCCCGCCGAATAAGGACACCGACCATGGCAAAAGATGTACACGAAAACCCCATGGCGGGGGCCCTGCCCGAGGTGAAGGCCGACCCTGTCGCCAAGGGCGTCCTGGGCAAGCACGCCATCCTCGAAAAGAACGCCACGCTGCTGCTGGCCGCCTCTCTGGTGGTCGTCTCGATCGGCGGCATCGTCGAGATCGCGCCGCTCTTCTACCTTGAGAACACGATCGAGGAAGTCGAGGGGATGCGGCCCTACTCGCCGCTCGAGCTGGCCGGCCGGAACATCTACATCCGCGAGGGCTGCTATGTCTGCCATTCGCAGATGATCCGGCCGTTCCGCGACGAGGTCGAGCGCTACGGGCACTATTCGCTGGCCGCCGAGTCGATGTACGACCATCCGTTCCAGTGGGGTTCCAAACGCACCGGGCCCGATCTGGCCCGGGTCGGCGGACGCTATTCGAACGAGTGGCAGGTGCAGCACCTGATCGATCCGCAGTCGGTCGTGCCCGAGTCGATCATGCCGTCCTACGAGTTCCTGATAAACACCGATCTGGAAATCGAGAACGTCTCCGGACACCTGATCGCCAACCGGCGCGTCGGCGTGCCCTACACCGACGAGATGATCGACAACGCCCGTGCGGACCTTGAGGCCCAGGCCGATCCCGACGCGGACTGGTCGGGCATCGAGGAACGCTATCCCAAGGCGGTCACCGGCGATTTCGACGGCAATCCCGATCGGCTCACCGAGATGGATGCGCTGGTTGCCTATCTTCAGATGCTCGGAACGCTGGTCGACTTCTCGGTCTACCAGCCCGAAGAGAACTTCCGCTAAGGGGCCGACAGATGGACTTCGATTACCAAGCCATGCGTACCTTCGCCGACAGCTGGGGGCTGGTCTACCTGGTGGCGATCTTCGTGTTCGTCATCGTCTGGGTGTTCCGGCCCGGTTCGCAGAAACACATCGATGATGCGGCACAAATCCCCTTCAAGGAGGACCGGTAATGGCCGACGACAGAAAAGACATAGATGAGGTCTCCGGCGTCGAGACCACCGGCCATGAATGGGACGGCATCAAGGAACTGAACAACCCGCTGCCGCGCTGGTGGCTGTGGACCTTCTACGCCACCATCGTCTGGACGATCGGCTACACCATCCTCTATCCGGCCTGGCCCGGCATCACCGGCGCCACCGCCGGCGTGCTCGGATGGTCCTCGCGCGGCCAGCTGGCTCAGGAGATGGAGGCGGCCAAGGCCGAGCAGTCGGTCTATATCGACCGCATCGCCCAGACCGACATCACCGAGATCCCGACCGACCCCGAACTGGTCCAGTTCGCCGTCGCCGGCGGTTCGTCCGCCTTCAAGGTCTACTGCGTGCAGTGCCACGGCTCCGGCGCGCAGGGCGGCGAGGGCTATCCGAACCTGAACGATGATGAGTGGATCTGGGGCGGCACGCTCGAGGAGATCGCCTGGACGATCCGCCACGGCGTCCGCCACGAGCCCGACTTCGACACCCGCTTCAACGAGATGCCGGCCTACGGCCGCGACCAGATCCTCGACAGCGGCCAGATCGCCGACGTCGCCTGGTACGTGCGCCAGCTCTCGGGCCAGGAGTACGACGCCGAAGCGGCCGCGCGCGGCGCCGAGACGTTCGAGATCGAATGCTCGGCCTGTCACGGCGTCGACGGCGAAGGCATTCCCGAACTCGGCGGTCCGGCGCTCAACGACGCGATCTGGCTTTATGGCGGCAGCCACGCCGAGATCGTCGCGCAGATCAACAATCCGCAGATGGGCGTGATGCCGGCATGGGGCGAGCGCCTCGGCGAGACCACCGTCAAGCAGCTTGCGGTCTACGTGCACCAGCTCGGCGGCGGCCAGTAACCGCCGCGCGCTCCGGCGAACCAGTCACCGAACGGCGCCTCCGGGCGCCGTTTTTCTTTTGGCACAAGTGCCGGGGCGCGGTTCACCGGCGGACCGATGCCAACCTGTCGCACCCGCCGCCCGGCCCTTGTTGACCCAAGTCAACGACCCGATCGGCACCTCCATCTAGACATGTCGATATGCCGGGGGACGTGCGCGTCACCCCGGCCTCGTGCAAGCCCGGCAAAGAGGCATGAAGTGTTGGACCAGACCGCCGTCGAAAAGCTCGATGTTGAAGCCGTCAACAAGGGCGCCAAGCAGAAGGGCGAGCCGCTCTACGCCGCCCACCAGAAGGTCTATCCCAAGCGTGCCGAGGGTTTCTATCGCCGCCTGAAATGGATCATCATGGCGATCACGCTGGGCATCTACTACATCACGCCCTGGCTGCGCTGGGACCGTGGTCCGTACGCGCCCGATCAGGCCGTGCTGATCGATTTTCCGAACCGGCGCTTCTACTTCTTCTTCGTCGAGATCTGGCCGCAGGAGTTCATCTTCATCGCCGGCCTGTTGGTGATGGCCGGGATCGGGCTGTTCCTGATCACCTCGGTGGTCGGGCGCGCATGGTGCGGCTACACCTGCCCGCAGACCGTCTGGACCGACCTGTTCCTGGTCGTCGAACGCTTCTTCGAGGGCGACCGCAACGCCCGCATCAAGCTCGACAAGGCGCCCTGGTCCGGTGAGAAACTGGCGAGGAAAGTGCCCAAGCACATCGTCTGGCTGCTGATATCGGTGGCGACCGGCGGCGCCTGGATCTTCTATTTCGCCGACGCGCCGACGCTGGCGGTCGACTTCGCCACCGGCCAGGCCCCGCTGGCCGCCTATCTGACCGTTGCCGTGCTGACGGCGACCACCTACGTGCTCGGCGCCATCATGCGCGAACAGGTCTGCATCTACATGTGCCCCTGGCCACGCATCCAGGCGGCGATGCTCGACGAGAATTCGCTCGTCGTCACCTACAATGACTGGCGCGGCGAACCGCGCATGCGCGGCCAGAAGAAGGCGCGCGCGCAGGGGCTCGTGCCCGGCGACTGCGTCGACTGCAACGCCTGCGTGGCGGTCTGCCCGACCGGCATCGACATCCGCGACGGCCAGCAGCTCGAATGCATCACATGCGCGCTGTGCATCGACGCCTGCGACGCGGTGATGGACAAGGTCGGCCACGAGCGCGGCCTGATCTCCTATGCCACGCTCGCCGATTACAACCACAACATGCGCGTCGCCACCGGCGGCGAGGCGACCGGCGCGATCGATCCGTCAAGGGTGCGCGACGACAAGGGCAACTTCGTCGACGCGATCCGCGGCTTCCGCTGGCGCGAGATGCTGCGCGTGCGCACGATCATCTACTTCGCCGCCTGGGGCCTGATCGGCCTTGGCCTGCTGGTGGCGCTCGGCACGCGCGACCGTCTGGAAGTCAACGTTCAGCACGACCGCAACCCGGTCTTCACGCAGCTTTCGGACGGCTCGATCCGCAACGGCTACACGGTCAAGATCCTCAACATGGTCGCCGAACCGCGCACCTTCACGCTGACGCTCGACGGCCTTCCCGGCGCGACGATGGCCATCAACGGGATTGACGGCGAGCCCGCGCGCAGCTTCGATATCCCCGTCGAGCCCGACAAGCTGCGTCCGCTGCGCGTCTTCGTCTCGCAGAGCCCCGATCAGGTCCAGCCCGGATCGACGCCGTTCAGCTTCACGGTCGAAGAGGCCGGCTCCGGCGAGGTAGACGTCTACAACGCCAATTTCGAAGCGCCGGAAGAGTAGGAACCGCCATGCTGCAACGCATCTTCGCACCCGAACGATTCACCGGCTGGCATTTCCTGGCCATCATGCTGGGATGGTTCGGCATCGTCATCGGCGTGAATCTGTTCATGGCCTGGAACGCCACCTCGAGCTGGACCGGCCTCGTCGTCAAGAACTCCTACGTCGCCAGCCAGCAATTCAACGAGGTAACCGCCGAAAAGCGCCGGCAGCTGGCCATGGGCTGGAAGGCCACGCCCGCCTACGAGGCCGGCACGCTGACGCTCGACATGCGCGATGCTGCAAGGGCGCCGATCGCAGACGCCATCATCACGGCGAAGCTGGGCCGGCCCTCCTACGAGGCCGACGACCACATGGTCCAGTTCGCCGAGACCGCCCCCGGCATCTACGAAGGCCGGACCGACCTGACCGCCGGCGTCTGGAACGCGGACGTCACGGTCACCGGCGCTGGCGGCGACGTCTGGACGCGCACGCTGCGGTTCAGCGTCAGGTAGGGCCGATGACCTGTTGCGGGGGAAACATCGCCGCCGACGGCGCCGAAAGCGCGAAAGCCGCCCATGACTTCGCGCGCGCCGAGGAACTGCTGCACGCCGGCCGGTCCCGCGACGACGGAACGGTCGAGTACGTCTTCTCGGTGCCCGACATCCATTGCGGCGCGTGCATCTCGTCGATCGAGCGCACGATCGGCCCGATGCACGGCGTGCGCCATGCCCGCGTCAACCTGTCCCTGAAACGCGTCACGGTGCATCTGGACCCCGACGAGACCGGCCCGGTGGAAGTGGCGACGGCGCTGTCGACGCTCGGCTTTCCCGCCCAGCCGGTCGATCTGGGCGATCTCGACGATCTCGAACGCAAGCGGACCGATTCCGAACTGCTCAAGTCGCTGGCCGTCGCCGGCTTCGCCTCGGCCAACATCATGCTGCTGTCGGTCTCGGTCTGGTCCGGCGCGGACGGGGCGACGCGGGACCTGTTCCACCTGATTTCGGCGCTGATCGCCATTCCGGCCGTCGCCTATGCGGGCCGGGTGTTCTTCCGCTCCGCCTGGACCGCCCTTTCGGCCGGCCGCGTCAATATGGACGTGCCGATCTCGCTGGCCATCATGCTGGCAACCGGCATGAGCCTGTTCGAGGCGATGACCGGCGGACCCAAGACCTATTTCGAAGCGGCGACCATGCTGCTGTTCTTCCTGCTGATCGGCCGCTATCTCGACCAGCGCATGCGCGAGCGGGTGCGCACCGCCGTCGTCCAGCTTTCGCGGCTCGCCGCCAAGGGCGCCAATGTCGCGCTCGAGGGTGGCGAGACCCGCTACATGCCGCTCGACGAGATCGAGCCGGGCATGACCGTGCGCGTGTTCGCCGGCGAGCGCGTGCCGATCGACGGCACGGTGATCGCCGGCCGTTCCGATGTCGACCGGTCGCTGGTGACCGGCGAGAGCATGCCGGTCGCCGCCCGGACCGGCGTCGCGCTCGAGGCGGGCGCGATGAACCTGACCGGCGCGATCGACCTGAAGGTGACCAACGCCGCCGACCGCTCGTTCCTGGCCGAGGTGCGCGCGATGATGGAGGCGGCCGAGAACGGTCGCGGCGCCTATGTCCGCGCCGCCGACCGCGCCGCCCGGCTCTATGCGCCCTTCGTCCACTCGCTTGCCGCGATCGCGTTTGCCGTCTGGATGGTCATCACCGGCGGTGACTGGCACACCTCGCTCTACATCGCCATCGCGCTCCTGATCATCACCTGCCCCTGCGCGCTCGGCCTTGCCGTGCCGGTCGTCCACGTGATCGGCGCGAGCCGGCTGTTCGAGAACGGCATCCTGATGAAGGACGGCGCCGCGCTCGAACGGCTGGCCGAGGCCGACACCGTCGTCTTCGACAAGACCGGCACGCTGACCACCGGCACGCCGACCGTGACCGCCTGCGCCATCGACGACGAAACGGAAACCCGGATCGCGCGGGCGCTCGCCGCCTCCTCCGGCCACCCGGCCTCGCGCGCGCTGATGCGCCATCTCGGAACCGGTGCGCTCGACCGGGGCGAGAACGTCACGGAATCCCCCGGACTGGGCGTCGAGGGCGTCTTCGACGGCCGCCGCGCGCGCCTTGGCCGGATGGGCTGGGTGGCCGCGATCGCCGATGCGTCCGCGGTGTCCGAAGCCGACGGAGGGCTCGCCTTCGCGATCGAGAACGCGCCCGTGCGCTCGGTCACGCTCGGCGAGGACATCCGTGCGGGCGCCCGCGCCACCATCGCCGATCTGCAGAACGCCGGCCTTGAAACCCGGATGCTGTCGGGCGACGCGCCCGGCCCGGTCGAACGGCTGGCGCGCGGCCTCGCAATCGACACATGGCACGCCGAACAGACGCCCGCCGACAAGATCGGCCATGTCGCGGCGCTCGCCGAAGCCGGCCGCAAGGTGCTGTTCGTCGGCGACGGCATCAACGACGCGCCCGCGCTCGCGGCCGGCCATGTCTCGATGGCCCCCTCCTCGGGCTCCGATGTCGGCCGCACCGCCGCCGATTTCGTCTTCACCCGCGACAGCCTCGAGGCGGTCACCGCCGCGCGCGGCATCGCCCTTCGGGCGCAATCGCTGGTCCGGCAGAACTTCGCCCTCGCCGCGCTCTACAACGTCATCGCGGTACCGATCGCCATGGCGGGCCTCGTCACGCCGCTTGTCGCGGCGATCGCCATGTCCGCCTCATCGATCGTGGTGGTGATGAACTCGATGCGGCTGACGCGCGGCGCGCCGACCCCCGATACGCCGACCGCCGGCCAGGCCATGCCGACCGCCACCGCACGGCTGGAGGCCGCAGAGTAATGACACTTCTGTCCGTGCTCATCCCGATCGCGCTGTTCCTCGGCCTGCTCGGCCTTGGCGCGTTCATCTGGAGCCTGAATTCTGGCCAGTATGACGATCTCGACGGCGCCGCCGCCCGAATTCTCGACGACGACGAGGACTGACCGCCGGAGCGGTTTTTGACCATTCGGTAAAACCGGCTTGACCGGACCTTTGGCCGGGCCTAGCGTTCGCCATCGCCCGGCGGCGGGCGCGGTCGGCGCCGCCTTACGCTTTCCGGAGGCCAGCCATGCTCGACAAACCCGTCTCACGCCCGAACGATCTTTCCGCCTACTGGATGCCGTTTACGGCCAACCGCCAGTTCAAGCGCGCGCCGCGCATGATCACCGGCGCCGACGGCATGCACTATGTCACCGACGACGGCCGCAAGGTGCTCGACGGCATCGCCGGCCTTTGGTGCGTCAATGCGGGCCACAACCGGCCCAGGATCGTCGAGGCGATCCAGACCCAGGCGGCGACGCTCGACTATGCGCCCGCGTTCCAGATGGCCCATCCCAAGGCGTTCGAACTCGCTTCGCGCCTGACCGCCCTTTCCCCCGAAGGCCTCGACCATGTGTTCTTCACCAATTCGGGTTCGGAGTCGGTCGAGACCGCGCTGAAGATGGCGCTCGCCTATCACCGGGCGAAGGGCGATGGCGGCCGATTCCGCCTGATCGGTCGCGAGCGCGGCTATCACGGCGTCAATTTCGGCGGCATCTCGGTGGGCGGCATCGTCGCCAACCGCAAGATGTTCGGCACGCTGCTCACCGGCGTCGACCATATGCGCCACACCCATGATCTGTCCCGCAACGCGTTCACGCGCGGCGAGCCCGAGCACGGCATCGAACTGGCCGACGACCTTCTGCGCATCGCCCAGTTGCACGATCCGTCGACCATCGCCGCGGTGATCGTCGAGCCGGTTGCCGGCTCGGCCGGCGTGCTGCTGCCGCCCAAGGGCTATCTGAAACGTTTGCGCGAGATCTGCGACGAGCACGGCATCCTGCTCATCTTCGACGAGGTGATCACCGGCTACGGGCGTCTCGGCACCAATTTCGGCGCCGACTATTTCGGCGTCACGCCGGACCTGATGACCACCGCCAAGGGGCTTACCAACGGCACCGTGCCGATGGGCGCGGTCTTCGCCTCCGACAAGATCCACGACGCGTTCATGACCGGTCCCGACCACATGATCGAGTTCTTCCACGGCTACACCTATTCGGCTCATCCGCTCGCCTGCGCCGCTGCGCTTGGCACGCTCGACACCTATGCCGACGAGGGTCTGCTGACGCGCGGCGCCGAACTCGCCGACTACTGGGCCGACGCGATCCATTCGCTGCGCGACCTGCCGCATGTCATCGACACGCGCAATCTGGGCCTGATCGGCGCCGTCGAACTCGAGCCGATCGCCGGTCAGCCGACCAAGCGTGCATTCTCGGCGTTCCTGAGCGCCTATCACGACCACGATCTGCTGATCCGGACGACCGGCGACATCATCGCCTTCTCGCCCCCGCTGATCATCGGCAAGGAACATATCGACCAGATCGTCGACCGCATGACCAAGGTCCTTACGGCGCTCGACTGACGCCTTGTCGGCCAAGCCCACGCAGCCGACCGTGCCCGTCTGCGCGGGCGGGCAGGCAGGCCGCCCGCGCGCGTCTGCGGCCGGCCGCGCCGCTTCGTTGACCGTATGGTCAAACTTTCTGATTTTTCGCTGGATTTGCATGAAGCGCATTGTCTAGACTTTGGGCTCATGTCCGCGCTTCACGCGGGCACCATAATCAGGGAGAACTTCATGCACGTGAAAACGAAACTCATCGGCGCCACGCTGACGGCCGCACTGCTTGCGGGAACCAGCGTCATGGCAAGCGCCGAGACCCTGCGCTGGGCGCGCGCCGGCGACTCGCTGACGCTCGACCCGCACGCCCAGAACGAAGGGCCCACGCACGCGCTGTCGCACCAGATCTACGAGCCGCTGATCTCGCCAGACATGGCGGCCCAGCAGATCCCGGCCCTGGCGACCGAATGGTACGTCAAGGAAGACGATCCGAACGTATGGGTGTTCGAGCTGCGCGAAGGCGTCACGTTCCACGATGGCGCCGACTTCACCGCCGAAGACGTGGTCTTCTCGATCAACCGGGCGAAGATGCCCGATTCCGACATGAAGGAACTGCTCGTCTCGATCTCCGAGGTGCGCGCGGTCGACGACTACACGGTCGAATTCGTCACCGACGGACCGAACCCGCTCCTGCCCAACAATCTGACCAACACCTTCATGATGGACAAGGGCTGGGCCGAAGCCAACGACGTCACCAAGCCACAGGACTTCGAGGGCGGCGAAGAGACCTACGCGGTCCGCAACGCCAACGGCACCGGTCCGTTCAGGCTCGTCAGCCGCGAGCCGGACACGCAGACGGTTCTCGAGCAGAACCCGGACTACTGGGGCATGGACGACTTCCCGATGGAGGTCACCGAGATCATCTACACGCCGATCCAGAACGCGGCCACGCGCGTCGCGGCCCTGCTCTCCGGCGAGGTCGACTTCATCCAGGACGTCCCGGTTCAGGACCTTGACCGCGTCGGTGACACCGAAGGCCTGATCGTCAACAAGACCGCCCAGAACCGGACCATCTTCTTCGGCATCAATGTCGGCGACGAGGACCTTCAGAACGATACGGTCGAGGGCGAGAACCCGTTCGCCAGCAAGCAGGTCCGCCAGGCCATGAACATGGCGATCAACCGCGAGGCCATCCAGCAGGTCGTCATGCGCGGCCAGTCGGCGCCGACCGGCGTGATCATGCCGCCCTTCGTCAACGGCTGGACCGAGGAACTGGACCAGTATCCGGAAACCGACGTCGATGCCGCCAAGGCGCTGATGGAAGAAGCCGGCTACGGTGACGGCTTCACCGTGACCATGCACTGCCCGAACGACCGCTACATCAACGATGAGGCGATCTGCCAGGCCGTGGTCGGCATGATGGGCCAGATCGGCATCGACGTGAACCTGGTGGCCCAGACCAAGGCCAACCACTTCCCGCTGATCTCCAACAAGGAGACCGACTTCTACATGCTCGGCTGGGGCGTTCCGACCTTCGACAGCGAGTACATCTTCAACTTCCTCGTCCACACGACGACGGACGATCGCGGCTCGTGGAACGGCACCCGCTATTCCAACCCCGAGCTCGACGAGAAGATCAAGTCGCTGGCATCCGAGGTCGATCTGGAAAAGCGCAACCAGACCATCGCGGAAATCTGGGAGGTCGTGCAGGACGAGACCATCTACCTGCCGGTCCACAACCAGGTGCTGAACTGGGGCATGACCGAGAACATCGTCTTCCCGGTGCAGCCGGAAGACCAGCCGCACTTCAAGTTCATGCAGTTCAACTAAGCGTGACCGCGACGTGACACCGAAAGGCTTGGGGGCCCTGTGCCCCCGGCCTACCCTGACCCGCCCGGCCGATGCCGCAACCGGCCCGACCGAAAGGGGAAATCTCATGAAAACCAAGAGCTTCATCGCCGCGACGGCGCTGCTTCTGGCAGCCGGCGTGGCGCACGCAGAAACGTTCCGCTGGGCCGCGCAGACCGACCCGCAGACGATGGACCCGCACGCGGTCAACTCGACCCCGGTGCTGGGCTTCCTGAACAACGTCTATGAGGGCCTCGTCCGCCGCGACAGGGACATGGCCGTCGAGCCGGCGCTGGCCGAGAGCTGGGAACCGCTGGGCGGCGATGGCTGGCGCTTCAACCTGCGCCGCGACGTCACCTTCCACAACGGCGCCGAGTTCACCGCCGAGGACGTCCTGTTCTCCTATGAGCGCGCCTCCTCGGAGGCGGCCGACACCGCCTCATGGTTCGCGCCGGTCTCCGAGGTGCGGGTCGTCGACGACTACACGATCGACTTCATGACCAGCGCGCCCAATCCGATCTTCCCGGATTCGATCGCCAACTTCATGATCATGGACAGCGGCTGGGCCGCCGAGAACGGCGTCGAACTGCCCGCCCGCGATGCCGAGAACTTCGCCACGCTGAATGCCAACGGCACCGGCGCCTTCCGCCTCGTCGAGCGTGACCCGGGCCTCAGAACCGTGCTCGAACCGTTCGAGAACTGGTGGGGGGAAGCCGAACACAACATCACCCGGGCCGAGTTCACGCCAGTGCAGAATTCGGCCACCGCCGTCGCCGCGCTGCTGACCGGCGAGGTCGACATGATCAACCCGGTGCCGATCCAGGACGTCGAGCGCATCGAGGCGCGCGACGGCGTGTCCGTCATCCAGGGCATCGAGGCGCGCGTGATCATGCTGGGCTTCGCCCATCAGGCGGACGCGTTGAAATTCGCCGACGATGCCGGCGCGCCGAACCCGTTCCGGGACGTGCGCGTGCGCCAGGCGGTGGCCCACGCCATCAACGTCGATGCGATCCTGCAGACGATCATGCGCGGCGCCGCCGAACCGGCGGCACAGCTCGTCAGCCCCGCGATGCGCGGCTATGTCGACGCCCTCGGCGACCGCCCCGCCTTCGATCCGGACCGGGCGCGCGCGCTGCTCGCCGAAGCCGGCTACGAGGACGGTTTCTCGTTCGGCCTCAAATGCACCAACGATCGCTATCTGAATGATGAATCGGTCTGCCAGGCGATCGTCTCCATGCTGGCCCAGGTCGGCATCGAAGCGGAACTCGACGCCATGCCGGTGCGCAACTACTGGCCGGAGCTGCGCGAGGACAATTTCGACATGTACCTCCTGGGCTGGTCGCCCGGCACATTCGACCACGAGCACCCGATCCGCTTCCTTGCCGCCACGCCCGATGAGGAAAAGCGGCTTGGAAGCTGGAACTTCGGGGATTTCTCCAGCGATCGTGTTGACGCGCTGCTGCCGATGATCCAGTCGGAAATCGACGACGCGGCGCGCCAGGCGATGATCGACGAAGTCGCGCAGATCCTGCAGGACGAGATGGCCTATGTGCCGCTCTACGTTCAGCCGCTGCTGTGGGGCGTGCGCGACGGCATCGAACTGACCCAGCGGCCGGACAATTTCTTCATTCTGCGCTGGGTGACCGTCGAGTGACGTTCGCACCCGCGCACGACGGACGGACCAGGGCCGTCATTCCGGGGCCACGTCCCCTTGTCGTCATTGCGGAGCCGCGTAGCGGAACCCGGAATGACGCCGGACAGACGGATCGTTAAACCCCATGCTCGCATTCATCATCAGACGGGTCCTGCAATCGATCGTCGTTCTGCTGATTGTCGGGCTCGTTGCCTTCTCGCTGTTCCGGTTCGTCGGCGATCCGATCGACAATCTGCTCGGGCAGGAACGCACCATCGAGGACATCGAGCGCCTGCGCTCGGAACTCGGCCTCGACCAGCCCTTCCCGGTCCAGTACTTCAACTTCCTGCAGGGCGTCGCACAGGGCAATCTCGGCGTCTCCTACCGCCAGGGCCGGCCGGTCGCCGACATTCTCGTGGAACGCGCGCCCGCAACACTCGAACTCGCCGCCGTCTCCGCGCTTCTGGCCATCCTCATCGGCGTCACGCTCGGCGTCTACACCGCGATCCGGCGCGACGGCTGGCTGTCGAACTTCATCATGACATCGTCGCTGATCGGCGTGTCGCTGCCGACCTTCCTGATCGGCATATTGCTGATCTACGTCTTTGCGGTCGAACTCGGCTGGCTGCCGAGTTTCGGACGGGGGGAGACCGTCCGGATCGGCTGGTGGACGACAGGGCTCCTGACCGAATCCGGCCTCAAGGCGATCATCCTGCCGGCGATCACGCTGGGCCTTTATCAGATGACGCTGATCATGCGCCTCGTCCGCGCCGAAATGCTCGAAGTGCTGCGATCGGACTATGTCAAGTTCGCCCGCGCGCGCGGGCTCGGCCAGCGCTCGGTCTATTTCCGCCATGCGCTGAAGAACACGCTGGTGCCCGTCATCACGATCACCGGCCTGCAGCTCGGCTCGATCATCGCGTTCGCGATCATCACCGAGACCGTGTTTCAGTGGCCCGGGGTCGGGCTTTTGTTCATCAACTCCATCCAGTTCGTCGATATCCCAGTCATGGCCTCCTACCTGATGCTGATCTCGGTGATGTTCGTCGTCATCAACCTGGTGGTCGATCTTCTCTATTTCGCGATCGATCCGCGCCTTTCGGCCAGCCGCGGCGGAGGTCACTGACATGAACGCCATCGGCCGCGCCCTCGATTCCGACCTCGCCTACCGGTTCCGCAAGTCGCCTGTCGCCATGGTCGCCGCCTTCGTCGTCGTGCTGCTGATCGGCAGCGCCGTGTTCGCGCCGTTCATCACCAGCCAGAACCCGTTCGATCCGGCGTCGCTGAACCTGATGAACGGCTTCTCCGAACCCATGCAGCCCAACCAGTTCACCGGCGAGACCTTCATTCTGGGCACCGACGACCAGGGCCGCGACGTGTTCGCGACCATCCTCTACGGCATGCGCATCTCGCTGTTCGTCGGGTTCTCGGCCGTCATCTTCGCCATGGTGCTCGGCGTCACGCTGGGCCTTCTTTCGGGTTATGTCGGCGGGCGCACCGACACGATCATCATGCGCATCGCCGACGTGCAGCTCACCTTCCCGGCGATCCTCGTGGCGCTTTTGATCTTCGGCATCGCCAAGGGCATCACCCCGCCGGACCGGCGCGACGAGGTGGCGATCTGGGTGCTGATCTTCGCCATCGGCCTGTCCGAATGGGTGCAGTTCGCGCGCGTCGTGCGCGGCGCCACGCTGGTCGAAAAGAGCAAGGAATATGTCCAGGCGGCGCGGCTGATCGGCCGTTCGCCACTCGCCATCATGGTCCAGCACATCCTGCCCAACACGCTGTCGCCGGTGCTGGTGATCGCCACCATCTCGCTGGCGCTCGCGATCATCGCCGAGGCGACCCTGTCGTTCCTTGGCGTCGGCGCGCCACCCACCCAGCCCTCGCTCGGCACGCTGATCCGCATCGGCCAAGAGTTCCTGTTCTCGGGCGAATGGTGGATCCTGTTCTTTCCGGCGCTGACGCTGCTCGCCCTTGCCCTGTCGGTGAACCTGCTCGGCGACTGGCTGCGCGACGCGCTCAATCCGAAGCTGAGGTGACCGCCATGGACGACGTGCTGCTCTCCGTGCGCGATCTCGTCGTGCAGTTTCCGACCCGGGGCGGCCTGCTCACCGCGCTCGACGGCATCTCGTTCGACATCAGGCGCGGCGAGGTGCTGGGCGTGGTCGGTGAATCGGGCGCCGGCAAGTCGATGACCGGTTCGGCCATCATCGGGCTGATCGAGCCGCCCGGCCGCATCGCCGGCGGCGAGATCCGGCTCGAGGGGCAGCGTATCGACAATCTGTCGATGGACCAGATGCGCACCGTGCGCGGCCGCCGCATCGCGATGGTGTTCCAGGACCCGCTGACCTCGCTCAACCCGCTCTTCACGATCGCCGAACAGCTCGTCGAGACCATCCAGACGCATCTGCACGTTTCGGCCAAGGAAGCCCGCCAGCGCGCCATCGGCCTGCTCGACGATGTCGGCATTCCGGCAGCCAGCCGCCGCATCGACGACTATCCGCACCAGTTCTCCGGCGGCATGCGCCAGCGCGTGGTTATCGCGCTCGCCCTTGCCGCCGAGCCCGAACTGGTCATCGCCGACGAGCCGACCACCGCGCTCGACGTGTCGGTTCAGGCGCAGATCATCGACGTGCTCAAGCGGCTGTGCGCCGAACGCGGCGCCTCGGTCATGCTGATCACCCACGACATGGGCGTGATCGCCGAGACGGCCGATCGCGTGGCGGTCATGTATGCCGGCCGGATCGCCGAGATCGGTCCGGTGCGCGACGTCATCAAGGACGCGCTGCACCCCTATACGTCCGGCCTGATGGGCTCGATCCCGACGCTCGCCCAGGAAGAGGACCGGCTCGTGCAGATCCCCGGCGCCATGCCGCGTCTGACCAACATCCCGCCCGGCTGCCCGTTCAACCCGCGCTGCCCGAAGGTGTTCGACCGCTGCTATGTCGAACGGCCCGACCCGATGCCCCATGGCACCCGGCAGGTGGCATGCTGGCTCTACGACGAACCCAGCATAAAGGCCGCCGAATGAGCGACGTCCTCGTCAAGGTCGAAAACCTGACCCGCACGTTCGACGTGTCGATGCCCTGGCTCAACCGCGTCATCGAGCGTCAGGAGCGCCAGTTCCTGCGCGCGGTCGACGATGTGAGCTTCGAGATCCGGCGCGGCGAGACCTTCGCGCTGGTCGGCGAGAGCGGCTCGGGCAAGTCGACCATCGCCAAGATGGTGGTCGGCCTGCTGTCCGCATCAAGCGGGCGGATCCTGTTCGACGGGCAGACCATGGACGTCAATTCGAGCGCCGCGATGACCGCGTTGCGCTCGCGCTTCCAGATGATCTTCCAGAGCCCCTATGCGAGCCTGAACCCGCGCTGGCGCGTGCGCGACGTGATCGCCGAACCGATGAAGGCGTTCGGCACGTTCGACAGCAGCGCCGGCATCGACAAGCGCGTCGACGAACTGCTCGATCTTGTCGGTCTTGGCGCCTCGGACGCGGGCAAATATCCGCACGAATTCTCCGGCGGCCAGCGCCAGCGCATCGCCATCGCACGGGCCCTGTCGTCGAACCCCGAATTCATCGTCTGCGACGAACCGACCTCGGCGCTCGACGTCTCTGTGCAGGCGCAGATCCTCAACCTGATGCGCGATCTTCAGGACGAATTGGGCCTGACCTACCTGTTCATCAGCCACGACCTGTCGGTCGTCCGCCACATGGCCAACCGGATCGGCGTTCTGTATCTCGGCGCGCTGGTCGAGACCGCCGACGGCAAGGAATTGTTCCGCAATCCGCGCCATCCCTATACGCGCATGCTGCTCGAAGCGGTGCCGGACCTGGAAATGACCGGCAAGAAGCACGAGGCGGTCAAGGGCGAAATCCCCAACCCGATCTCGCCGCCATCGGGCTGCACCTTCCACCCGCGCTGCCCCTACCGGTTCGAGCGCTGCCCGAACGAAGTCCCCCAGCCGGTGCCGACGCCGACCGGCGAAGCCAAATGCTTCGCCGTGGAGGAAGGGCGGATCTGAGGGTCACCCGCCGCTGACGTCATTCCGGAACTTGATTCCGGAATCCATCGCGGCGTCGGCATCGCCTGGATACCGGGATCAGGTCCCGTATGACGCTTCGTGTGAGTGCCCCCACCCCTCCCCCATACATGTGGGAGGGGAGACCTCGGCATCACACGAGACTTCAGACTTCGAGCGTGGTTCGATTTTCACAGTGGGGCGGTATGAGGAAGAGCGGATCTGAGGGCCACCCTCAACTGACGTCATTCCGGAACTTGATTCCGGAATCCATCGCGGCGTCGGCATCGCCTGGATACCGGGATCAAGTCCCGGTAGGACGCTTCGTGTGAGTGCCCCCACCCCTCACCCCTCCCCCATAAATGTGGGAGGGGAGACCTCGGCATCACACGAGAACTCAGACTTCGAGCGTGGTTCGGTTTTCACAGTGGGGCGGTATGTTGACGACCCCCTCCCAACTGTATGGGGGAGGGGTAAGGGGTGGGGGGTATCCCTCTCAGAACGAAGGACCAGCGCCTACCCCTTCCCCAGCTCCGCAAGGCCCGCCACGCCGCGTTCGCGGGTGAAGCCGAGCCGGCCGCCATCGGCCGAAAAGCTCAGCGCGTTGACCGCGCCGGCCTCGTGCTCGTCGGCGACGGGCACGAACGCCTGGCTCTTGCGGTCGAAAAGGGCGACAGAGCCGTCCACATAGCCGATGGCGATCTGCTGCGAATTGGGCCGCGAAGCGACCGTGCGCGACAAAAGGCTCTGCTCGGGCGCGAACACGCCCGCCTGCTGGCCGATCGGCCCGTCCGCCCCGAAGAACGGCCACAGCACCAGCACGTCGGCGCCGGCGGTCGCAAGATAGCGACCGTCCGCGGTCCAGTCGAACGAGACCGGCTTGGCCGGATAGCCGCCCATCCGGCCATGCTTTTCGTCGGGCTTGTCGATGCGCCACACATGCAGCGCGTTTTCCAGCATCGAGGTCACGCAGAAGCGCCCGTCCGGCGAAAAGCCGACCGCATTGTGCGCGCCCTGCCAGTTCAGCATTGTGGTTTCGGAGGGTTTGGACAGCCGGATCAGGAACGCCCCGCCATAGACCGCCGCACCGAGCCATTTGCCGTCGGGCGAAAAGGAAAGATCGGCGATCGAGGACGGCGCGGTCGCCTCGACCGGCGTATCGGCGCCCTTCGGCAGGAGGAAGATCGTCTTGCCCGCCGTCCACGCCACGTGCCCGCGCGGTGAAGCGGCGACCGTGTCGACCCATTTGCGCCCGGCGTGCAGAACTTCGGGCTCGCCCTCGGGGCGCACGCGGATCGCCCTGCCGTCGTCGCCCGCGGTGACGATCGTGCCTGTCTTCTGGTCTGTGGCGACGGCCAGCACCGCGCCCTCGTGCAGCTTGCGATGGCTGACGGCGCCGTCGAAGCCGCACACGTGCACGTGCCCGTCGCCATCGGCGACCGCATAGGCGTTGCCGGCAAAGCCGCCGCCCGTCAGCGGCACGCCGACTTCCAGTGCTTTCAGCGTCAGGTTCATGCGTGCGCCGGCTGCTTGGCCCGGCACTTGAAGAACCCGTCCTCGATGATGTCGCGCGGCAGGTTTCGGCCGATGAAGACCATACGGCTGACGCGCGGCTCGTCCTGGCGCCACGGCCGGCTGTGATCGCCCTCCAGCATCATGTGGACGGCCTGCGCCACATAGCGCTTGGGATCGTCCGGAAAGGCGACGATGCCCTTCATGCGCAGAAGATCAATGCCGAATTCCTGCGTGATCGTCTGCACCCAGGGGAAGAACTTTTCGGGATCGAGCGGTTCCTCGGAGACCAGCGAAAAGGACGACACATGCTCGTCATGCCGGTTCACGTCGTGATGATGGTGGTGGTGGTGATCGTGCCCGTGATGATGATGGTCCTCACCCAGAAAGTCCGGCGCGTTCTCGAGAATGCGGTCGAGATCGAAGGCATGCCGGCCCAGGATCGTCTCGAGCGGCACGTCGGCGCGCTGCGTGCGCACGATCTGCGCCGTCGGGTTGATCCGGCGGATGCGTGCCTCGACCGCCGCCAGATCGTCCTCGCCGACCAGATCGGTCTTGTTGACCAGCACGATGTCGCCGAACGCGATCTGCTCCTGCGCCTCGGGCGCCCGGCCCAGTTCGTCCGTCAGGTGCCTGGCGTCGGCGACCGTGACGATCGCATCGAGCCGGGTGCGCGCGGCGATGTCCTCGTCGACGAAGAAGGTCTGCGCCACCGGCGCCGGGTCAGCCAGGCCGGTCGTCTCGACGATGATGCCGTCGAACTGCCCTGCCCGCTTCATCAGCCCCGACAGGATGCGGATCAGATCGCCCCGCACCGTGCAGCAGATGCAGCCATTGTTCATCTCGAACACTTCTTCATCGGCGTCGACGATCAGATCGTTGTCGATACCCACCTCGCCGAACTCGTTGACGATGACGGCATACTTCCTGCCGTGGTTCTCGGTCAGAATGCGGTTGAGCAGCGTCGTCTTCCCGGCGCCCAGATAGCCGGTCAGCACGGTGACGGGCGTCTTGTCGGTGGCCATGTCCATCAGATGATCCTTCCGGTCTGTTGCGCGCAGATGTGCGCCCCTCGCCGCGATCTTTCAAGCCCGCCGCAACCCGTTGGGCGACCCGGAACCCGGCTTCACCGCCCCGGGGCGCGAAAGCTCAGAACGCCGCCATCTTGCGCCGCACGCGGGAAAGGAAGGCGGCGCGGCTGTCCGGCGTCGACACATCCATCAGGTAATGCGCCATGAACACCGTTCTGCAGCGCTTGTGGAACAGGGCCCGCATGCCCCGCGCCAGCGTCCGCCGGCCGGGATGGCCGACGACATGGGTCCACCAGCGCGGCGCCCCGCAGGTGGTCACGATGCCGAGCTTGCGGACATGGGTCATCTTCGGCCGGATCGGGCCCGGTCCGGTCGGGATGTCGAAGGTGATCTCGGGCGTCCAGACCCGATCGAGCCAGCCCTTGAGCATGGCCGGCAGGCCGTACCACCAGGTCGGATAGACGAACACCATCGCCTCGGCCCATTTGAGGTGCTCGGCCTGTTCGGGCATGGGGTGCGGATTGCCCGGCTCGTTGTAGGCGCGCCGCTCGGCGCAGCCCATCACCGGATCAAATCCGATGGCGTAGAGATCGAGAAGCCGCGTTTCGTGCCCCGCCTCGCCCAGCGCTTCGAGCACCGCGTCCCGCAGCGCCGCGCAGAAGCTGTCGGGCACCGGATGGCAGTAGATGACCAGCACGCGCATCAGAACGCGTCCATCTCGCGTCCCACCATCTCCATGAACCGTTCGCGGATGCGCGGGGTCGACCGATTCATGTCGTACTGCGCCAGATAGCGCACCGACGCGCCCGGCCTGACCGTCAGCCGCAGCACCCGCTCGACCAGCTTGCGCGGCGGATCGCCGGCCAGCAGCGCCCGCGTGCGCGAACCGCCATAGGTGGTGATCACCGCGACCTTGCCGATGTTGTGCAGGCACGGCACCACCCGGCCGTTCTCGATGGTGAAGGACACGCCGGGCAGGAACACCCGGTCGAAGAACCCTTTCAGGATCGCCGGGTAGCCGAAATTCCAGACCGGGTAGCACAGCACCAGCGCGTCGGCCGCCCGCAGCCGCTCGACGTAAGGGCGCACCGGCTCGATGTTGGGACCGATCTCGTGATAGCCGCGCCGCTCCTGCGGTGACAGCCGCGGATCGAAATCCTCGGCGTAGAGGTCGCAATCGTCGACCGCGTGCCCGGCCGCCGCGAGCCGCTCCACGGCGAGCCTGTGCAGCGCGCCGCCGAAGCTCTCCTCGACCGGATGCGCGTGAAGAACCAGAATGCGCATGACCGTCCCCGTCAGCTTGCCTTCTGCAGGCCCTTGAACAGCCAGACCCCACCGGACGCGTAGTCATAGTCGGGGTCGTCCCAGGCGATCATCTTGCCCGGGTTGAGCAGGCCCTTGGGATCGGCCTCGCGCTTGAAGGCAAGCTGCACCGCGTCGGTCTGCTTCATGCCGCCCTCCTCGAGCGTGTAGCGGTGCGGGTTGAAGATCGGCGCGCCAGTAGCGCTGAAGATATCCATGATCTCCTCGAGCCGTTCCTCGGTCGAAAAACGCACCATGGGCAGGCCGAAACAGGTCACGTCGCCGTCGAAGCGCACGAATTCGAGATGGTCGATCACCTCGCCTTCGAACCGCGTGTGCAGTTCCTCGATCAGCGCAAGCTGGTTCGGGAACGGGTAGAGCACCTGCAGATATGTGATCGCAGGATCGACGCGCAGGCCGCGCAGCGTGGTGTGATTCCAGCTCAGCTCGAACGCCGGCGGCAGGCCCTTGAGGTCGTCGGCGCCCAGTTCGGACTGGTTGAAGGCGATGCGCCCGCCATGGTCGGCGGCGAAGGCGAGGAAGGCGTCGAGCGACTGCGGCGCGACCATCACCAGCACCGTGTTCTCGCCTTCGCGCAGGAACTTCCGGTGGCGCTTGAAATAGTCGTACGGCGCAGGGGCCGCGACGACGGCGTTCAGCTTGAGCAGGATGCCGTCCTGCCGGCCAAGCTCGTTGCCGAAACGCGCGGCCTCAAGAAAATCGTCGAAGGCGACGATCACGTCGACCCAGTCATAGGCCGTCGTCAGCGGCATCTCGACCTCGGTGATGATGCCGTTGGTGCCATAGGCGTGCGTGACCTTGTGCAGGTCCTGCCCGGTCAGTTCGAGCACCCGCGGTTCGGCCTCCATCGTCACCACGCGCAGCCGGATCACGTTGCCCCAGTCGCGCAGGCCGCCCCAGCGGATCGAGCCGACCCCGCCCGATCCGCCGGCGATGAAGCCGCCGATCGTCGCCGTGTGCGCGGTCGAGGGATGCATCCGAAGCTCCTGACCGGAACTGGCTTTCGCCGCCTTGTCGAGTTCGGCGCAGATGACGCCCGGCCCGCACACCACGCGCCCCGGCGCGATCTCACGGATTTCGTTCATGTCCGCCAGCGACAGCACGACGCCGCCCGACAGCGGCATCGCCTGGCCGTAATTGCCCGTGCCCGTGCCGCGCGGGGTCACCGGCACGTCATGGGCGTAACACGCCTTCAGCACGCGGATCAGTTCGTCCTCGTTCTTCGGCGAGACGATCAGATCGCCGGTAACGTGTTCGAGCCGTTCCTTGAGCACGGGCGAATACCAGTAGAAGTCGCGGCTCTTCTGCTGGACGATCTTCTCGTTGTCCTCGGTCTTGATGCCGTCGATCGCCGCGCGCAGCGCGTCCAGATTGCCCATGGCTCACTCCATCAGGTGGTCGAGTTCTTCGTAGGCGGGAACCGTCCGCTCGATCAATGCGCCGTCGCGGATAACGATCCGGTTCGCCTCGGGCCGCGACAGGAGTTCGGTCCACGACCGGCCCTCGAAGACGATCAGATCGGCCCGCTGGCCGACCGCGAGCCGGCCGCTGCCGGCCTCGAGCCCCATCGCGGCGGCGGGATTGGCGAAGACCGTCTTCGGCCAGTCGCTGACCGGATGGTCGAAATGGCAGATGCGCGTCGCCATCCGGTAGACCTCCAGCATGTCGAGATCGCCATAGGCGTAGAACGGATCGCGCGTGTTGTCGGAAGCAACCGCGACATTGATGCCGCGCGCGGCCATCTCGTGCAAAAGCGTCACCCCGCGCCAGCGCGGTGTGGTCGCGTTGGTGCGACGATCCTGCAGGTAGAGATTGCACAGCGGCAGCGAGACGATCGAGATGTCCCGGGCCGCCACCTTGTCGAGCGTTGCCAGAACCTCGGCGTCGGGCTGGCGGGCCAGCGAGCAGCAATGGCCGACGAGGATCGGGCCGCCGAAATCATGCCGCTGCGCCGCCTCGGCGATATGGCGCAGGGAGCGGGCGTTCACATCGTCGGTCTCGTCGGCATGGAAATCGAGCGCGAGGCCGTGCTCGATCGCGGCCGCGAACATCCGGTCAAGGAGTTCGTCGAGATCGGGCACCATGTAGGTGACCGCCCCCAGCACGCCTCCCGCCCCGGCGACGCGCTCGACCAGCGTTGCGAACCAGGCTTCATCGCGCACCGCCTCGATGCCGACAAGACACACGCCCTGAAGGTCGATCCGGCCGGCCCAGCGCTCCCGCATGGCTTCGAACACCGGCCAGGAGATCGTCTCCTGTGGCGCGATCGAATCGAGATGCGTGCGGATCGCGCGGGTACCGTGCGCGTAGGCGCATCTGAGCGCAAACTCCATGCGCGCCTCGACGTCGTCGGCCGACCAGTTGGCGGCACGGTCGGTATCGACGGCTTCGAGCGCCCCCGCGAACGTGCCGTCGGGGTTGGGCCGGCGCGGCCAGACATGGCCCTTGTCCAGATGCGTGTGACAGTCGATGAAGCAGGGCGTGACGATCCGCCCGCGCAGATCGTTGCCGGCGCGCCCGTCATCGGCAGCCGCAGGGCGGATGGCGGCGATGCGCCCGCCGGAGACCTCGACATCGTAGAGCCCGAAACCGTCCGCATCGTGCCGCGCGCGCGTCTCGGCCAGCCATGATGCATGGAGGCGGGCACGGGTCAGCGTGAAGCCGGAGGCCGGTGTCGCCAGAACTTGCGCGGGCATCTAGTGCTCCCCGACGAGCGCGCTTTCGTGCCAGCGGCGCAGGATGCGGTTCGACAGCCAGCTCAGCGCCAGGAAGATCACGATGCCGGTAAACGAGATCAGGATCAGCGCGGCGAACAGACGCGGCGCGTTCAGCCGGTAGCCGGCCTCGATGATGCGGCTTGCGAGCCCGGTCGACTGGCCGGCCGAACCGGCCACGAACTCGGCGACGACGGCGCCGATCAGCGCAAGCCCGCCGGCGATCTTCAGCCCGCCCAGGAAATAGGGCATCGAGGCCGGCAGCCGCAGGTGCCAAAGCGTCTGCCAGCGGCTCGCGCCGTTCATCTTGAACAGGTCGAGCAGGTTGCGGTCGACCGAATTGAGCCCGAGCGTGGTGTTCGACAGGATCGGGAAGAAGGCGACGATCCAGGCGCACAGCAGCAGCTTGGCCGTCTGGTTCTCCACATAGATGTTGATCAGCGGGAAGATCGCGACGATCGGCGTGACCTGCAGGATCACCGCGAACGGAAAAAAGCTCATCTCGACCCATTTGGACTGGGTGAAGAGCACCGCCAGCCCCACCCCGCCGAGGACCGCCAGCAGCAGCGACAGGAAGGTGATCTTCAGCGTCACCCACAGCGAGGAGAACAGGAGCGGCGCGTCGGCGACAAGCGTCTCAAGCACGACGCCCGGCCGCGGCAGGATGAAGTGCGGAATGTCGTTCCACACGCAGATCCGGTCCCACAGCCAGATCGCCGTGACCATGATCAGCAAGGGCAGCGCCCAGCGGCCGATCCGCTCAAAGCGCCGCTGCCGCTGCCGCGCCAGTTCCTCGGCATCGGCCCGTTCGAGCGGCGCCGGCCTGCGTTCCGCCCCCGCTTCAATGGTGGACATCGGCACCCTCCCCGGCCTCAACGCCCATCGCCGCCCGCAGCATGGCCGAGGCCTTGCGGATCAGGTGAGTGTAGCGATCGGACGTGCGGAACGCCTCGTCGCGGGGATAGGGCGCGTCGACCTCCATCTCGTCGAAGACCTGGCCCGGCTTGGCCGACATCACGATCAGCCGGTTGGACAGGAACACGCTCTCGAACACCGAATGGGTCACGAAGATGACCGTGAAGCGCTCGGCTTCCCACAGTTCGAGCAGGTCGTTGTTGAGCCTGGATCGCGTGATCTCGTCGAGCGCGGCGAACGGCTCGTCCATAAGCAGGACGCGCGGCCGCGTCACCAGCGCCCGGGCGATCGAGGTCCGCATCTTCATGCCGCCCGACAGTTCGCGCGGCACCGCGTCCTCGAACCCGGTCAGGTGCACCTGCTCGAGCACGGCGGCGATCCGCTCGCGCGCCGCATCGCGCGCCACACCCTGCAACCTCAGCGGCAGCCAGACATTGTCGAACACGCTGGCCCACGGCATCAGCGTCGGTTCCTGGAAGACGAACCCGATATCGGCCTTGCCCATCGGCGGTCCGCGCCAGTCGATCAGCCCGGAACTGGGCGTCGAAAGCCCCGCGATCAGTCTCAGCGCGGTCGACTTGCCGCAGCCGGACGGGCCCAGCAGCGACAGGAAATCCCCCTGCCTGATCGTCATGTCGACGTCGCGCAGCGCAACGACATCGTTGCCGAATGTCTTGCCGACCGCGCGCAGCACCAGTTGCGGCGCGCCGGTCCGTTGCGTCTCAGGAAGGGCCGCGCTCACCGCGCGCCGCCCCTGTCACTACTGCTTGAGGTCAAGCCCCAACCCCTGGTTCACATAGTCGAGCGTGTAGGCCTTGGAGATGTCGAGCCCTTCGGAGGCGACACCGGCGGCGACCATCTTGTCATAGAAGCTCTGGATTCGCTCGGCCGTCATCCCGCCGATGCCCAGTTCCTCGGTGTCGCCGGAATCGACGATGCCATACTCCTTGAGCTTGTTGATCGAAAAGGCGATCTGCTCGTCGGTCATGTCGGGATTGTCGGCCTGGATCAACTCGTTGGCGGCGCTGTTGTCGCCATAAAGGTAGTTGTACCAGCCAAGGATCGAGCCCTCCACGAAGCATTTGACCGCCTCGGGCCGCTCGTCGATCGTCTCCTGCATCACCTCGATCGTCGTCGAATAGGTGTCGAAACCGTAGTCGGCGACGAGGAACAGGTTCGGCACGAAGCCGCCCTCGCGCTCGACCGCGAACGGCTCGGAAGTGATGTAGCCCTGTTGCACCGAACGCGGATTGGCGATGAACGGCGCGGGGTTGAATGTGTAGGGCACGCGCTTGGAGGCGTCGAAGCCGAACTCGGTGATCATCCACTGATAATAGCTCTGGAAGCCCTGATCGCCCAAAATGAACTCCTCGGCCTCCTTCAGGCTCTCCCACGTGTCGAGGCCCTGGTCGGGGTGGGTCATCAGGACCTGCGGCTCCTTCTGGAACGAGGCCGCAACGACCACCACCGGAATGTCCTGCTCGACCGCCGAGAACGCCTCGAGCAGATTGCCGCCCATGTGCGCGTCGATCCGCCCGGCCAGCATCAGGGCCCGGTTGTTGACCTGCGGGCCGCCCTGCTGGATTTCCACCTCGAGCCCGCATGCCTCATAGGTGCCGTCGGCGACCGACTGGTAGAAGCCGCCATGCTCGGGCTGCGCCAGCCAGTTGGTGCCGAATATGAACGGTTCGGCGTGCGCGCCGGCGGCGGGAAGGACCATCATGGTGGAGGCCAGAAGGATGCGTTTCATCGATGACACCTCGTCAGTTTCGCCGGCCGGTTGCCGCCGGCCTCATGGTTGACCGATATGGTCCGTGATGCAAGCGACGTGCCATTAGACGGCCGCGACGATCTTACCGCCGCGCCGGCTTGCCAACCGGTCCGGCTTTTGCATGATCGCACGCGACCCGGATCGGATATGCCATGCTCGTTCATCACACGCCCGCGACCATCCACCCGCCCTTCGCCCGCTACAGCCATGCCGTCGAGGTGCCGCCCGGCGCTCGCCTCCTGTTCTGCTCGGGCCAGCTCGGCATCGCGCCGGACGCCGACATCCCCGCCGGCACCGAGGCGCAGACCCGGCTTTGCTTCGCCAACATTGACGCGATCCTCGGCGACGCCGGCATGGGGTTCGAGCACATCGTGCGCATCAATGCCTTCGTCACCGGTCGCGAGCATCTGGCGCCTTATATGAAGGTCCGCGACGAGCTGTTTGGCGAAAGCCCGCCGGCCTCGACGCTGATGATCGTGTCGGGCTTTGCGCGCGAGGCATTCACCGTCGAGATCGAGGCGATCGCCGCCGCGCCGGCCGGAGATGCATCATGACCCGCAGGCGCTGGTGGGGCGACTTCACCGCCCGGCAGTTCGAGAACCTCGATCCCGAGGCGACCATCGCCGTGCTGCCGGTCGCGGCGACCGAGCAGCACGGGCCGCACCTGCCCGTCGCCACCGATTATGCGATCATGGAAGGCATGCTGGAAACGCTGTTCCCCCTGCTGCCGGCCGAACTCGATGTGCGCTTCCTGCCGATCCAGTGCGTCGGCAAGTCCAACGAGCATATCCGCGTTCCGGGCACGCTGACCATCGGCGCCACCACGCTGATCGACCATTGGAGTGACCTTGGCGATTCGATCGCCCGCGCCGGCATCCGCAAGCTGGTCTTCCTCAACTCGCATGGCGGCAACGAGGAGATCATGGGCATCGTCGCCCGCGAGATGCGCGTGCGCCACGACATGCTGGCGATCAAGACGAGCTGGATGCGCTTCGGCCTGCCCGAGGGGCTCTATTCGGAGACCGAGCGCCAATTCGGCATCCATGGCGGCGATGTCGAGACCTCGCTGATGCTGCATTTCCGCCCCGAGACGGTCGACCTCAAGCGGGTCATGGACTTCCCATCGACCACCGTCGACGCGCGGGCCAGGTTCGGCCATATCGCGCCGCAGGGCACCCACGCCTGGGCCTGGATCGCCGGCGATCTCAATCCCGAGGGCGTGGTCGGCGAGGCCGGCCGGGCGAGCGCGGAAAAAGGCGAGGCGACGGCCCGCTACCAGGCCGAGGGCATGGCCGCGCTGCTCGGCGAAGTGCGCGAAGCCTCGCTGGCGGACTGGCTTGGCGGCTGACCAAACGCACGGCAGATGACGCCCAAAATTTGAGCAGTGCCGCATCGCTTTGCAGCCTTCCCCGGCGCGGTTTTCGGTTCTAGCATGGGTGAAAACGACGATCGGGGAAGCGCATGCAACTGACGCCGCGCGAAAAGGACAAGCTTCTGGTGGCGATGGCCGCCGAGGTGGCGCGCAAGCGGCTGGCGCGCGGCGTGAAACTCAACCATCCCGAAGCGATCGCGCTGATCACCGAGTTCGTCGTCGAGGGCGCCCGCGACGGCCGAACCGTCGCCGACCTGATGGACGCCGGCGCTCATGTGATCACCCGCGAACAGGTCATGGAGGGCGTGCCCGAGATGATTCACGACATCCAGGTCGAGGCGACCTTTCCCGACGGCACCAAGCTGGTGACCGTGCACGAGCCGATCAGGTGAGCCGATGATCGCCCCGTCAGCCGACCCGAACGCCAACGCCCGGCTGATCAGCGAGGCGGCGCTCTTCGCGGCCCATGCACACGGCAACCAGACCCGCACGGACAGGGGCGATCCGTATCTGGTCCATCTCGCGGAGGTCGCCGCCATGTGCGCGATGCTCGAACCGTTCGATCCCGTGCTCGTCGCCGCGGCATGGCTGCACGACACGGTCGAGGACACCGGCGTGCGCGAACCCATCCTCCGCGAGCGGTTCGGCGGCGAGATCGCCGATCTGGTCATGGACGTCACCGATCCGCCGGACCTGAAGGGCGATGCGCGGCGCCAGCGCCAGGTCGACCACACGCGCGATGCGGGCGACCGGGTCAAGCGGCTCAAGCTGGCCGACAAGACCTCGAACGTCGAGGAACTCCTCGACCTGCCGCACGAAGCGTTCGACGCCGGGGCCAACGCCGGCTACCTTCACTGGGCGCGCAAGGTCGTCGATGTCTGCCGCGGCCTCGAACCACGGCTCGAAGCCCGCTTCGACCGTTCGGCGGCGCGGCTGGAAGCGGAGATCGAGGCGGCACGCAAACGGGAGAGCGGATCATGATCCCCGGCGAGATCATAACGCCCGACACCGAGATCGAACTCAATGCCGGCCAGCAGACGATCACGCTGACCGTCGCCAACACCGGCGACCGTCCGGTGCAGGTCGGCTCGCACTATCATTTCCATGAGACCAACCCGGCGCTCGACTTCGACCGGGAGGCCGCGCGCGGCTTCCGGCTCGACATACCGGCCGGCACGGCGGTCCGCTTCGAACCGGGCCAGAGCCGCGATGTCACGCTCATCCATATCGGCGGAAACCACGAAATCTACGGCTTCAGGAAGATGGTGATGGGGAGTCTCTAGCAACCGGGGACAGAACAAGGGAGAACGATCATGTGCGATGCCTGTGTCATCAACGCGGTCAAGGACCGCATGCTTTCGAGGCGCAATTTCTTCACTGCGACGGCGGGCGCCGGGGCGGCGGCGACGTTTGCGGCGACGGCCGCGCGGCCGGTGCTGGCGCACGAGGCGACCAGCGTCACCGACATGACGCATGAACTCAGCGAAGACTTTCCGACCTTCGGCGGAACGCCGGGGATCGCCTACGACAAGGCCTTCGATATCGGCTCTGATGGCTACAATCTCTACAATCTGACGATCAACGAGCACACCGGCACCCACATCGACGCGCCGCTGCACTTCTCCGAGGACGGCCAGTCGGTGGCCGAGATCCCGGTGGAGAACCTGGTCTGCCCGCTCTGCGTGATCCACATCCATGAGCGCGCCGCCGACAATCCCGACGCCCAGGTCACGCCCGACGACATCAGGGCCTGGATCGACGCCAACGGCCCGATCCCGGACGGCGCATGCGTCGCGATGCATTCGGGCTGGGATGCCAAGACCGGCTCGGACGCGTTCAGGGGCGCCGACGCGGACGGCACGCTGCATTTCCCGGGCTTTCACGTGGAAGCGACGGACATGCTGATGGAGGAGACCGGCGCGGTCGCCATCGCCGTCGACACGCTGTCGCTCGACCACGGCCCCTCGCCCGACTTCGCCGTGCATTACTCGTGGCTGCCGTCCGGCCGCTACGGCATCGAGGCCATCGCCGGATTGACCCAGGTGCCGGTGGCCGGTGCCACGCTTATCGTCGGCGCGCCCAAGACGCGCGGCGGCACCGGCGGGCCCGCGCGCATCTTCGCGATGGCCTGATGGCGACCGTACCGCTGATCACCGACGAGATGGCCGGCGCCGAGGTGCTGGCCGTCTTCGACGACATCCGCGCCACGCGCGGCACCGACTTCATCAACAATTTCTGGCGCGCGCTGGCGCACGATCCCGCCCAGCTCAGGCGGACATGGGAGGAGGTCAAGCAGGTCATGGGCGCCCCCGGCGCGCTCGACCCGCTGACGCGCGAGATGATCTACATCGCCGTGTCGACCGCCAACGCCTGCGCCTATTGCGTCCACTCCCACACCGCCGCCGCGCGCGGCAAGGGCATGACCGACGCCCAGCACGCCGAACTGGTCTCGATCATCGCGCTGGCCGGCAAGACCAATCATCTGGCCAACGCGCTGCAGATCCCCGTCGATCCGGAGTTCGATCCTTCCGGCTCAATTCGTTCCACCAATTGAAGAGATTGTGACAAATGGAAAGTGGGGCCTCTGGGTTAATCAATCTCGGCCTCACAGAGGCCATCTCAGCTCTTGCGTTTGAACCCTGGGTAGGCGCTTCGTCCGCACGCCGCAGTGGCCTCTTCCCATTGATTGTCGGCGAGTCTCATTACGGAGATCCCAGTACTGAGATCACGATCAATGTCATCCAGGAGAATGCAATTGAAGGTCGGATGGCGTTCTTTACGCGGTGCGCCTCGCTCATCACAGGGCTGCCGGGAGACTGGTTGCAACCCGAGGAGTTCTGGCGGCGAGTGGCATTTGCCAACCTCGCTCAGGAAACGGTGGACGGTCCACGCAGTCCATCACAATGGAGTGCGCTTCTGGCGGGCGCAGCGCCACTTGCCGAAGCGGTCGAACGCGTTCAGCCGACGCACATCGTCTGTCTGGGCAACAAAGTCTGGGAAGCGCTGTCAGAGTCTGGCCACCTTGATCATCGGCCATTCAGCGCGACCGAAGGCGTGGACATCTGTGATTCCGGAATGCTGAATGGCAGGCCGCTGTTCTGGACATACCATCCCTCGTCATTCGGTTACTTCAATTGGCAAGAAGGATCGCGCTGTTTGGGATCCTTCTTGAAAGAAACGGGCGTGGATCGTGAAGAAATCAACGAATTCATCCAATTCGGTCTTGCCTCACCGCCCCCCTCTTATCTGCTAGCAGGATTCGATCAGTGAGCAAACGCTTTCTTTTAACAGCATTTCTGATGGCATTTTGTGCCAGTGCCACGGCCCAGGACTGGGATTGCGACGATGCGGGCAATCTGCCCCAGCAGGGCATGAACTGGTGCGCCTATCAGGACTGGCAGCGCGCCGACCGGGCGCTCAACGCCGACTGGCCGCTGGTGGTCGATGCGATGAAGGAGATGGACGGCTTCGCCGCCGAGAGCTTTCCCGAACAGGCCAACGGCCATGACAGTCTGCTCGAGGCCCAGCGCGCCTGGATCACCTACCGCGACGGCCAATGCACCGCCGAGGGCGCAAGGTTCGCCGGCGGCTCGCTCCGACCGCTGATCGAGAATTCCTGCAAGGCAGCGCTGACCCGCAAGCGCACCGAGGAACTGCTCCTGATGCTGGAGGAGGGCTGATCATGGCGCGCAAGCTTGCGCGCGGGGCCGCTTCAGTTGCCCGGCGCCTGCGTGGCGAAGGCGTAGACGGTGATCGCGTTGTCCTCGCCGACATCGGCGGCCAACACCTCCGGCGCGCCGATGCCCTTGGCGTTGAGGATTTCGAACAGGACGGCGTTGATCTGCACCGCGTTGCGCAAGTCCGCCAGCACCGGCTGGTGATCGCGCATGAACTGCTCGATCTCTTCGGTGATCGCGGTGCGCCGCTCGCCGAGCTGGATGATCGTGACTTCCTCAGGATCGGTGACCAGGCGGATGCGATCGGCCGTGTCCTCGGCATTTTCGAGAAGTCCGTCGAGCCCGATCTCGGACACGTCTCGGCTGACTTCGTTGATCGTCACGTCCGCACCGATGATCGAACTCTCCGAAACGCCCTGCGCGAACGCCGCCGGCATGGCGGTCATGCCGAGCGCGATCAGGGCGATGACGGTTTTCGCAAGTCTCATTGCTTCCCTCCGGAACCGGTTGTCTTGAACAGACCAACGACGGCGTCCCGCCACGGTTCCAGTCACGACACCCAGCGCCACTGAGGTTCTGCCATGCCCGCCCGCATCTCCCGCGCCGCCTATGCCGACATGTTCGGCCCCACCACGGGCGACAAGGTCCGCCTGGCCGACACGGAGCTGTTCATCGAGGTCGAAAAGGACCTCACGACCTATGGCGAGGAAGTGAAGTTCGGCGGCGGCAAGGTGATCCGCGACGGTATGGGCCAGTCCCAGATCACACGCCATGACGGGGCCGTCGATACGGTCATCACCAACGCGCTGATCGTCGATGTCACCGGCATCTACAAGGCCGATGTCGGCCTGAAGGACGGCCGCATCGCCGCGATCGGCAAGGCCGGCAATCCGGACACGCAATCGGGCGTCGACATCATCATCGGCCCCGGCACCGAGGCGATCGCCGGCGAAGGCAAAATCCTGACCGCCGGCGGGTTCGACAGCCACATCCATTTCATCTGTCCCCAGCAGGTGGACGACGCGCTGATGAGCGGGGTGACGACCATGCTCGGCGGCGGCACCGGGCCGGCGCACGGCTCGCTGGCGACAACCTGCACGCCCGGCCCATGGCACATCGGCCGCATGATCCAGGCCGCAGACGCCTTCCCGATGAACCTGGCCTTTGCCGGCAAGGGCAACGCGTCGCTGCCCGCCGCGCTCGAGGAACAGGTGCTGGGCGGGGCCTGTGCGCTCAAGCTGCATGAGGATTGGGGCACGACGCCCGCCGCCATCGACTGCTGCCTGCGGGTGGCCGACGCGTTCGACGTGCAGGTGATGATCCACACCGACACGCTCAACGAAAGCGGCTTCGTCGAGCAGACGATCGAGGCGATCCATGGCCGGACGATCCACGCCTTCCACACCGAGGGCGCCGGCGGCGGCCACGCGCCGGACATCATCCGCATCTGCGGGCTGCCGAACGTGCTGCCCTCGTCGACCAACCCGACCCGGCCCTACACGGTCAACACGATCGACGAGCATCTGGACATGCTCATGGTCTGCCATCACCTCGATTCCAACATTCCCGAGGATGTGGCGTTTGCCGAAAGCCGGATCCGGAAGGAGACCATCGCCGCCGAGGACATATTGCACGACATGGGCGCGTTCTCGATCATCGCCTCGGACAGCCAGGCCATGGGCCGCGTCGGCGAGGTGATCATCCGCACCTGGCAGACCGCCGACAAGTTGAAGCGCCAGCGCGGCGCGCTGCCCGAGGAAAAAGGCGACAACGACAATTTCCGCGTGCGCCGCTACATCGCCAAATACACCATCAACCCGGCCATCGCGCACGGCATTTCGGGCGAGATCGGCTCGATCGAGGTCGGCAAGCGCGCCGATCTGGTGCTCTGGGACCCGGCCTTCTTCGGCGTCAAGCCGGCGATGATCCTGCTGGGCGGCTCGATCGTCGCCGCGCCGATGGGCGACCCGAACGCCTCGATCCCGACGCCCCAGCCGGTGCATTACCGGCCCATGTTCGGCGCCTTCGGCAGGGCGCTGACTAATTCGTCCGTCACCTTCGTCTCCAAGGCGGCCATCGAGGACGGGCTCGCCCACAAGCTGGAAACGGCCAAGGAGATGGTCGCGGTCGACAATGTGCGTGGCGGCATCTCCAAGGCCGATCTGCGGCTCAACGACGCCACGCCCGATGTCGAGGTCGACCCGGAGACCTACGAGGTCCGCGCCGACGGCGAACTGCTGACCTGCGAGCCGGCCGAGGTGGTGCCGATGGCGCAGCGCTATTTCCTTTTCTGATACCGTTTCGCGATTGGCCGGCACTGCGGTAGAGTAAGGCATGAACAAGCACACCCGCCTTGAAAAGCCCCGCGCCTATGAGGCCGACTACTATGGCTGGACCATGGACCAGGCTGCCGCCGTGCGCGCAGGACGCTTCGATCTCGTCGATCGCGAAAACCTGGCCGAGGAGATCGAAAGCTTGGGGAAGAGCGAGAAGCGAGAGATCGAAAGCCGGCTGGTGCTTGTGCTGTTGCATCTTCTGAAGTGGCAGTTCCAGCCGGAAAAGCGAAAGGGCGGCTGGGAGGCGAGCATCAGGGTTCAGCGCGACCGGCTGGCGAAGATCATGCGCGAGAATCCGAGCCTCAAAAACTACCCGGCCGAAGAGATGCCGCATGCCTACATGGAAGCCCGCCTCGCCGCCGAACGGGAAACCGGCATCGCCTATGAGGCTTTCCCGGAAGCCTGCCCCTATTCGGTCGCGCAGGTTCTCGACGAGAGCTTCTTTCCCGATGGCGCCAAGGCCTGACGCCGAAGTGCGCTACGGCCCAAGCCCGCGCCACGCCTGGCTTGCGCCATCAAGGGCGGCGGTCTCGCGACCGGCCCCATGGCGATGACGCTCTCCTTCCCCTCCCGTCAAGAGACCTTCGCGGGCCACCCCCATCTCGCCCGCCACGTGCACGACTGGCAGGCCGAGTGTCTCGACCCCGCCGACCATCGGTTCGAGGCGGGCGAGGCTGTGATCATGGACCTCGAAGACGACGAGGCTGCCGTTCTGACCGCCGAGATGGCCGAGGATCTGAACCGCCGGACCGAAGCCGACCTTGCGGCCCTGCGCGACACGTTCGCCACGCCCCTGCCCCGCGACCCGCTGCTGCCGATGATCGTCGCCGAACCGCCCGGCGCGACGATGGCCGAATGCGCGAGGGCCTGCGGCCCCGCCTTTGTAGCGTTATGCGCGCAAATGGGCTGGCGCGAGATCGCCATCATGCCGATCACCCGCGCCCCGATCCTGATCCAGCATAATGAGAGCCCTCAGGCGGCGGCCGCCGAAGCCGCGCTCGAAGCGGCCGGCCTGTCCCGCGACCATGAAGGCGCGATTTCCGGCGCGCCGCGGGCCGTTGCGCCGCTGTTCGGCCCGCTCTTCTGGATTGCCCGCTGCAATGCGAGCGCGCCGCATATCCTGTTCAATGCGGCTGGCTCGTCTGTGGTCGGTACCTTCTGCAAATACGTCAATCTGCATCTGGAAGCCTACGATGCGGACGAGCGCAACCGGCTCGCCGCCGCCCTCACCGCTTCCGGCTTCACCGAGCCGCCCGAGGGCTATTGCGTCGAGCGCTTCGCCGATGACGGGATGATCGAAGGCCGGCGCCTCGATCTGGGTTGATTGCGGGAACCCGCGCCCGTTAACGGCGTTGACCCGGCGCCCATGCAAAGAACCCTGAGATACATAGCCGCCGCCTGCGCCATCATCGCCGCAACGCCCGCTGCGGCGCTTGAAGCATCGGCGATCAACCAGGCCCGCTACAGCGACACGCTGCCCGAAGGCCGCAGCGCCATGATGGTCAAGCTGCAGGTGCTGCTCGACCGTGCCGACGTCTCGCCCGGCGTCATCGACGGCCGCTGGGGCGGCAACACGCAAAGCGCCGTGCGCGCCTTCGAAGAGGTTGAAGGCCTGCCCGTCGACGGACAACCGGACGAGACGCTCTGGCGCCGGCTGACCGGGTCGGGGAAGATGGCAGACATCGCCGCGCCCTACACGATTTCGCAAGCAGATGCCGACCGGTTGAGGCCCGACCTGCCCGAAGACTATGCCGAACTCGCCGCGATGGATTGGCTCGGCCACACATCTGTCGCCGAGGCGGTCGCGGAGAAGTTCCACATGGATGTCGACTTCCTGCGCGACCTGAACGCCGGTGTGCGCTTCGCTGTCGGCGCGCGGGTCATGGTTGTGCGTCCCGGCGAGAACCTCGACACGCCCGTCCGGCGCGTCGTTGCCGACAAGTCGGCCAATCGGCTCCATGCGTTCGATGCCGGGGGCACCCGGATCGCCAGCTATCCCGTCACCATCGGCTCGAGCCAGTTGCCCTCGCCATCCGGTACGCACGAAGTGGTCGGCATCGCGGTCGAGCCGACCTATGCCTACAAGCCCGACGAGAATTTCCAGCAGGGCGACAATGACGAGCAGCTGACTCTTCCGCCCGGCCCGAACGGCCCGGTGGGCATTGTGTGGATCGATCTGTCCAAGCCGACCTACGGCCTGCACGGCACGTCCGATCCGGCCACGATCGCCAAGACCGTCTCGCATGGCTGCGTGCGACTGACCAACTGGGACGCGCTCGAACTGGCCCGCAATCTCGATCCGGGCGTTCCGGTCGAATTTTCACGGTGACATGCGCGCGCTCTTCTTCCTGACCCTTCTGACCGCGCTGGCGGTGGCTCCAGCCTCCGCCCAGATCGACATCGATGATCTGCCGACACCCGAAACAGCGCCCGAAAGGCCTGAAGCCGACGCTCGTCCCGATGACGGTGACGAACCCGCGGCCGAAGGCGACGCGGCGCCGCAGGAGCAGGAGGAGGCGGCCGTCGTCGACGCCGAGGACATCCCGCCCCTGCCGGTGATCACCGAGATCGAGGGATGCCAGGCGCGGCTCGACGAACTCGACGTCCGATACCGGAAGGTCGACCCCGTCGACGGTGACAATGGCTGCGGCTTTTCGCCGGCCTACCGTGTCGAGGCGGTCGGCGATGTCGCGCTCGGCGCGAACGGCAGCACGATGCGGTGCGAGACCGCGCTCGCGTTGGCGCTGTGGATCCGCCAGGGCGTCATTCCCGCCACGCGCGGCCTGTCGCGCGAAGCGCGCGTCGCCGGCGGCCAAGGCGTCCGTTTGACCGGCATCCGCCACGGCCCGTCCTATGCCTGTCGCCGGCGCAACAACCAGCCGACCGGCAAACTGTCCCACCACGCCATCGGCGCGGCGATCGATGTCACCGGGTTCGAGTTCGAAGGACGCGCCCCGATCCCCGTCCAGCCGCGCGCCGGACGCGGCACCATCGAGGAGGCCTTCCAGCGCGCCGTCCGCGCCTCGGCCTGCCTGTCCTTTTCAACCGTTCTCGGTCCGGGCTCGGACGAGTATCATGACGATCACCTGCATCTGGACATCGCCAGCCGCTCGAGCCGTTATCGTCTGTGCCAATAGGCAAGCGCATGGAACCGGCCGGCACCGGGCCTGTTGGTGATCACACGCAAACGGAGGCATCCATGTCCGAACATGAAATCAGGCTCAAGCACGATGGCTGGATCGTGGTCGCCGATGGCGAGAAGGCGCTGTTCCTGCGCAATGAGGGCGACGAGAAGTTCCCCAACCTCGAAGTCTTCCGCGAGGACGAGCAGCGCAATCCGCCCACGCGCGAACAGGGCACCGACACGCCCGGCCGGTTCAACGACGGCGCACCCTCGAGCCGCGCCATGCCGGCCGGTTCGGCCGGCGCCCACCGCAGCGCGGTCCAGGAAACCGACTGGCACCGGCTGGAGAAGGACCGGTTCGCCAGGCAGGTGGCCGAATGTCTCTACAAATATGCCCACGCCGGTCGCTTCGAGCATCTGGTGATCGCCGCCGCGCCGCATGTGCTCGGCGAAATCCGCAAGGAGCTGCACAAGGAGGTCGCCGACCGCGTGATCGCCGAGGTCGACAAGGATCTGACCAATCACGAGGTCGACAAGATCGAAAAATTGCTGCTTCATTCGGACGGAAAGCAAGCAGGGAGCCACAGGTGACGCTACCGGTTGCCGGGACGGTCGTCCGACCCGCCCTCGAACCCGCCGACACGATCACGCTCGACGAGACGGACCGCCACCGGCGCCGCATCCGCCTGACTTCCGACGGCGGCATCGCCTTCATGCTCGACCTGCCGCGCGCGCAACTGCTCCGCCACGGCGACGGGCTGGTGCTTGGCGATGGCCGCGTCATCGAGGTGCACGCCGTGCCCGAGCCGCTCATGGAAGTGCGCGGTCGGGACGGCCGGCATCTGCTGGCGCTGGCCTGGCAGATCGGCAACCGGCACCTCGCCGCCCAGATCGAATCTGACAGGATCCTCATCCGGCGCGACCATGTCATCGCCAGCATGCTCGAAGGGCTCGGCGCCACTTTGTCAGAGGTGACCGAACCGTTCGACCCCGAGGGCGGCGCCTATGGCGACAGCCATCACGGTCACCATCACGCCCACGACAACACGCATGACCACGACCGCAACCCGAACGCCGCCTGACCATTGCCCGTCTCGAAAGCTCAACCCCGCAAAACGGAGCGTTCCCATGGCACTGTTCGCACCCGGCAACCGGACGAAATCGCCCCGGCACAAGAAGGTCTATGCCGCCTATGAGATCGCCTTCACGGCCGTCGACTTTGCCGCGGCCTTCGCCTTCGTGATCGGCTCGGTCCTGTTCTTCTTTCCTGAATTCGAGACGGTCGCCATCTGGTTCTTCGTGATCGGATCGGTCTTCTTCGCGCTCAAGCCGACCATCCGGCTGACGCGCGAAATCCACTATCTGACGATCGGCGACGTCGACGACATCGCCGACAAGCTGAGCGTATGAGCGCGGACACGCGCGCCCTGGTGCGTCTGATGAGCTGGCTGTCGCCGGTGTTTCCGACCGGCGGCTTTGCCTATTCGGCGGGCCTCGAGGAAGCGGTTGCTGTCGGCACGGTCGACAGCGAGCCCTCCCTTGCCGCATGGCTGGAGGCCGGCATAGCCCGTGGCGCGCCATGGAACGATGCGGTGCTGCTGGCCGAAGCGCACCGCGCAGCGGCGGACAGGGCCGTGCTCGCCGATCTGTCGGCGCTGGCACGCGCGCTTTCGGTCTCCGCCGGACGTCATCGCGAAACCGTCGATCAGGGCGCCGCCTTCCGCGATGCCGCCTCGGCCTGGATCACGCCGGATGCGCTGCCCCCGCGCGACACGCCCCTGCCGGTGGCGGTCGGCGCCGCCGCCGGCCTTGCAGACATCGCGCGCAAGGACGTGCTCGCCGCCTATCTGAACACGTTTGCCACCAACCAGGTTCAATGCGCGATCCGCCTGTCCGTGACGGGCCAGTCGGGCGCGGCCCGCGTTCTTGCGGCGCTCGAGCCGGTCATCGCCAAGACCGCCGCCCGCGCCGCCGAGGCGACGCTCGATGATCTTGGCAGCTGCGCGATTGGCAGCGATATTGCATCGATGAACCACGAGATGCGCCAGCCCCGACTGTTCCTGTCATGACATCGCCCGCCCCCGGCACCAACGGCCCCTTGCGCGTCGGCATCGGCGGGCCGGTCGGCTCTGGCAAGACGACGCTCACCGCGCGCCTGTGCGAGGCCATGCGCGAAACCCGCTCGGTGGCGGTGATCACCAACGACATCTACACGCGCGAGGATGCCGAGGCGCTGACGCGCATGCAGGCGCTGCCGGCGGATCGCGTCATGGGCGTCGAGACCGGCGGCTGCCCGCACACGGCGATCCGCGAGGACGCCTCGATCAATCTGCGCGCCATCGAGCAGATGATCGCCCGCCATTCCGGCCTCGACATCATCTTCATCGAATCGGGTGGCGACAATCTCGCCGCGACCTTCTCGCCCGACCTCGCCGACCTGACGCTCTACGTCATCTCCGTCTGTCAGGGTGGCGACATTCCGCGCAAGGGCGGGCCTGCCGTCACGCGATCCGACCTTCTGATCATCAACAAGGCCGATCTGGCGCCTTATGTCGGCGTCGACCTCGAACGGATGGACGCCGATGCCCGTGCCAGCCGGCACGGGCGGCCGCACCTGTTCACGGACCTCAACCGCGGCCAGGGCGTCGAGGAGATTGTCGCTTTCTTGAGCGACCGGGGCGGGCTTGACTAGGCATTTGCCCATTTGGTGGGCGTCCGGTCATTTGCGCTTGAAAACTGTGCAATTCCCGGTGCAATCTTTCCGATGATCCGCGTTGGCGGCACAAGCAGGGAGACAAGAATGCACAAACTGTTGGGAGCGCTGGCGGCGCTTGCGCTGACCGCCGGAACGGCCTTCGCCGAGACCGATATCAAGTTCACGCTCGACTGGAAGTTCGAGGCGCCGTCGGCGCCCTTCTTCATCGCGCTCGACGAAGGCTATTTCGCAGAAGAGGGCCTGAACGTGACGATCGACTCCGGTGCGGGCAGCCGCGAGAGCATTCCGCGCGTGGCGACGGGCGCCTACGACATGGGATTCGGCGACGTCAATGCGCTGATCAAGTTCCTGGAGGAAAACCCCGACCAGCAGGTCAAGGCGGTGATGATGGCCTATGAGCGTCCGCCCTTCGCGGTGATCGGCCTGAAGAGCCAGGGCATCACCGAGGATCCCAAGTCGCTCGAAGGCAAGACGCTGGGCGCCCCGCCGCCCGATGCCGCCTTCGGCCAGTGGCCCGCCTTCGTCGAAGCCGCCGGCATCGACACATCGAACATCACCATCGAAAATGTCGGTTTCCCCGTGCGCGAGCCGATGCTGGCCCAGGGTCAGGTCGACGCGATCTTCGGCTTTTCCTTCTCCTCGGTCATCAACCTGAAGGCGCAAGGGGTCTCCGACGACGACATCGTGCCGATCATGATGGGCGAGAACGGGCTCGACCTCTACGGCAATGTGGTGATGGTCAATCCGGCGTTCGCCGAGGAGAACCCCGAGGCGGTGCGCGGCTTCATCCGCGCGCTGATCAGGGGCTATCAGGATGCCGTCGCCGATCCGGCCTCGGCCGTCGACCATGTCATCGAGCGCAACGGCGTTCTGAACCGCGATGTCGAGATCGACCGGCTCAACATGGCGATCGAACAGTCGATCAGGACACCGGCGGTGGTCGAGAACGGCTTCGGCGGCGTCGACATGGCAAAGCTGGGCGAGACGATGGACTGGCTCGCCATCTCCATGGACGTGCAGAACCCGCCGGCGCCCGAGGACGTGTTCGATCCGTCCTTCCTGCCGCCCGCCGAGGAGCGCATGCTGCCCTGACCGGCGGCAATGGCGATCAACTTCAACGCGCCGGATGTGGACAAAGCCCGCATCCGGCGTTTGAGTGGGCAAGGCCGCCGACAAGGGCGGCGGGCAGGAAACCGGTGTGAGCAACCACCTCGTCACCATCGATGATGTCGACATGCGCTATGGCGGCGAGACCGGCACGCTGGCCGTCTCCGGCCTTTCGCTGCATGTCGAAAAGGGCGAGTTCACCGCCGTCGTCGGCCCGTCGGGCTGCGGCAAGTCCACCCTGATGAAGCTGGTGACCGGCCTGCACATCCCCCAGCAGGGGGTGATCACGGTCGCCGGCAAGGAAGTGACCGAACCGGTCTCGATCGTCGGCATGGCGTTCCAGAACCCCACGCTCCTGCCGTGGCGGACCACGCTCGACAACATCCTGCTGCCGCTCGAGATCGTCCAGCGCCATCGCCGGCGGCTGCGCGCCAACAAGGCCGAATATGTCGAAAGGGCCGAGCATCTGCTGGAGACGGTCGGCCTGAAGGGCTTCGGCGACAAATATCCGTGGGAGCTCTCCGGCGGCATGCAGCAGCGTGCGAACCTGTGCCGCGCGCTGATCCACGAGCCCGAACTGCTGATGCTCGACGAGCCGTTCGGCGCGCTCGACGCGTTCACGCGCGAGGAGCTGTGGTGCGTGATCCGCGACCTGCACCACGAGACCGACGTGACGATCCAGCTCGTCACCCACGATCTGCGCGAGGCGGTCTTCCTCGCCGACCGGATCTTCGTGATGAGCGCCCGTCCCGGCCGCATCATCGAGACGCACACCGTGCCGTTCGAGCGCCCGCGCGACCTCGAAGTGATGTACACGCCGCAATTCACCGACCTCGTGCACGATCTGCGCGGCCTGATCGCGGCGGCGCGCACCGAACAGCTCGAGGCCGCCGCATGAGCGCCGAACCGACCCAGGCCGACGCCGCCAAGCCCGCCGAGGCCCGGCGCGTTGAGGCGCGCCAGCGCGGCGAGGCCGTCCGCGCGGCAAAGCGCCGGCCCTTTCCCTGGGTGAAGGCGGCGCCCTGGCTCTACACGATCGGCCTGTTCCTGATCTGGGAGGCGAGCGTTTGGCTGTTCGCCCTCCCCCAATATGTGCTGCCCGCGCCGACCGTCATCCTGGGCGCGATCATCGACTACTGGCCGACGATCTGGACCAATTCGGTGCAGACGCTCTACACCACCGTCGTCGGCTTTCTGATGGCGGTGGCCGGCGGCCTCGCGCTCGGCCTGCTGGTCGGCTGGTCGCGCTTTATCTATGCCGGGCTCTACCCGCTGATGATCGGCTTCAACGCCATCCCCAAGGTCGCCGTCGTGCCGATCCTGGTGATCTGGTTCGGCATCGGCGACGTGCCGGCGATCCTGACCGCCTTCCTGATCGCCTTCTTCCCGATCGTAGTCAACGTCGCCACCGGCCTTGCGACGATCGAGCCGGAGATGGAGGACGTGCTGCGCGCGCTCGGCGCCAAGAAGCTCGACGTCATGCTCAAGGTCGGCATCCCGCGCTCGATGCCCTACTTCTTCGGCTCGCTGAAGATCGCCATCACGCTCGCCTTCGTCGGCTCGGTCATTTCCGAGACGATCGCGGCCAATGCGGGCCTCGGCCACATGATGCTCGCCGCCCAGAGTCAGTTCAACGTGCCGCTGGTCTTCGCCGGGCTGATCATGCTGGCCGTCGAGGGCATCGCCATGTACGCGCTGATGGCCTGGATCGAAAAGCGCACCACCGGCTGGGCGCACCGGTCGGGCATGGCGCAGGGGAACTGAGCGGGACGGGCTCCGGTCGCTAACCTGAAAGGCCGTACGACACCGCCAGCAGCAGCGCTCCGATCGCCATCAGAAGCGTATCCTGCGCAGAGAAGCTGTTGCGCTCGCGATCGTATCCATTGGCGATCGCCTCGCCGAGCCGGGCGAAGCGCCGGGCCATGGTCTCCGGAACCGCCTGTCCATCGGGGCGCAAAGGCGCCTCACGGTTGCGTGTTCGCTTGATCTTCAGGCGAGAAAGCTGGTCCCTGAACGGTGGCACGAACAGGCAGAGCGACCCGATCAGTCCCGACAAGGCCGATGCGTCCAGCATTACGGACGCTCCATCATGTCCTTCGCCGCCGGCGCGGCGGCATTCAGGGCGAAGACGTCGGCCGGATCGAGACCGATTGCCATCGCATAGCGAAGCAGCGTCTCCAGGCCGACATCGACGGACCCCGATTCCAGTCGCGAAACGGCCGACTGGGAGGTCTGCATCGCCCGTGCGACCGCCACCTGGCTGATCTCGCGGCGGGCCCGCTCCTGTGCCAGCGCGCCAATGATCGAACGCGCACCCTGCTCGGCGCGTTCGCGCACCGCTTGCGCTTCGGCCACTTGAGGAAAACGCTCGTCGAGCGTCGTCAGATAATCGCGCAGACGGGATCGTCCGGCGGCATCAGCGCTCGGACGTGCACGGACGGGTTGGTCGTCCTTACGTTCGATAGCATGTTCGGTCGTTGGCTTGGCCATGACTGCTCATATATCACATTCGATATGTTTCTCAAAGTCCTGTGGAGCGAATGCACCGAAGGCGGCCGACGATGCATCAAATCCCAAGTTCGCGCTCGATCATCAGGATGATCCTGCCAACAGCTTCATCGACCGCACGGACCGAGGAAAGATCAAACGAGAGCACGCTGAACCGGACGGCGATACCACGACGGTCGACATGCAGCAGAATACCGGTACCATCCGTCTTCGCCAGTAAATGGCGCCGCGGCACGAGATAGACGCTGACCGCTTCGTCACCCCGCAAATACTCCGTTCTGATTTCACCACCGTTCATCAGATCGGCGAGGCAGGCGCGCAGTTGATCGGCAATGACAGGCTGATCATGGGCGAGCCGATCGAACCAATCCGAGAATTCGGAAAAGAGTTCATCGTCGAAATCAATGAGCATTACCAAGCCCGTCCCTGGCGAAGAGCCGAGTCTTAGCTGCTTCACAAGCCGATCGCCATCCCGTCCTGACCGATATGCAGCGGGCCTTCGTAGCCGCCCGCCCGCACCGCGCGCTCCCAGTTGTCGTTGCCGATCGCCGGATCGTCGACCGGGATGAGGTGGTTGAGCGCCAGCGCCCTGACGCCCGCCTTCGCCGCAAGCCGTCCGACATCGACCGCCTCCGTGTGGCTGGCTTCCAGATGCGCCTTAAGCCGCTCGCCATTGCCGACGCGCGCGACCAGCCGGTCGACGCCCTCGGCGATCATCGCTTCATGGACGAGAAGATCGGCGCCCCGCGCGAAACCGGCCATGCCGTCGAACGGCGCGGTGTCGCCCGACAGCACGACCGCCTTCCCGCCGGCCTCCAACTTCACCGCATAGCTGTCAGTGATCGGCGGATGGGCATTGCGGATGGCCGACACGGCCACGTCGCCGATCTCGGCGAAGACCCCCTCGCCGATCGTGTGCAGATGGACGAGCCCGGCGAGATCGGGCCGGCCTTCGTCGGCGATGCGCGTTTCGATATCGAACGCCATCGACCGCAGGAAGGCTTCCCAGCAGGCGGCGAGCCCGGCCGGCCCGTAGACCGCGACCGGCGTCTTCAGCCCGGCGGTCCAGGCGGTATGGATCAGCGGGCCAAGCTCCAGATAATGGTCCGAATGAAGATGGGTGACGATCACGCTGGTCAGATCGCGCAGGTGCATGCCGGTGCCGACCAGCGCGCGCGTGACGCCCAGGCCGCAATCGACGGCGATCCTCTGGCCGGCCATCTCGACCAGCGTCGCCGTCGGCATGCGCACCGGCGCGCCCGGATAGATCGCCGGCCCGCCCTTGGTGCCCAGCAGCGTGACCCGGTCGCTTGCCACGGTCAGCGCCGGCTCAGCGTGCGGCTGACCGCGTCGTCCCAGCCCGCGATCTTGGCGGCGCGCGTCTCGGCGTCCATCTGCGGCGCAAACCGCCGGTCGCGCGCCCATGTGGCGGCGAAGCCGTCGCGATCGGGCCAGACGCCGGCGCGGCTGCCGGCGAGCCAGGCAACGCCCAGCGCCGTCGTCTCCAGCATCATTGGACGGTCGACCGGCGCGTCGAGCAGGTCGGCCAGGCACTGCATCGTCCAGTCCGAGGCGACCATGCCGCCATCGACGCGCAGCGTCGTCTCGGCGCCCTCCGCCTCGGGCCAGTCTCCATGCATCGCCTCGATCAGATCGCGCGTCTGGTAGCAGACCGCCTCGAGCGTGGCGCGGGCGATCTCCTCGGGCCCGGTCGCCCGCGTCAGGCCGAACATCGCGCCGCGCGCGTCGGCATCCCAATGCGGCGCCCCCAGACCCACGAAGGCCGGCACCAGATAGATGGTCTGCTCGGGATCGGACCTCTCGGCCATCTCCCCGCTTTCGGAGGCGTGTTGGATGATCTTCAGCTCGTCACGCAGCCACTGCACGGTCGCGCCGGCCATGAAGATCGACCCCTCGAGCGCATAGGTCGTCTCGCCGTCGAGGCGATAGGCGATCGTCGTCAGCAGCCGGTTCTTCGAAGGCACGCGGTCCGGCCCGGTGTTCAGAAGCGCGAAACAGCCCGTGCCGTAGGTCGACTTGACCATGCCCGGCGCAAAGCAGGCATTGCCGATCGTCGCCGCCTGCTGGTCCCCGGCAACGCCGTAGATCGGCATCTCCGCGCCCAGGATATCGGCCCTTGCCGTGCCGAAGTCGGCGGCGCAGTCGAGCACCTCGGGCAGCAGCGCCGCGGGCACGCCCAGAATGGCGAGCAGTTCGTCGTCCCAGCGGTTTTCGCCGATATTGTACATCAGCGTGCGCGCCGCATTGGTCGCATCCGTGACGTGCCGGGCCCCGCCGGTCAGCCGCCAGATCAGGAACGTGTCGATCGTGCCGAAGGCGATCTCACCGGCCTCGGCGCGGGCGCGCAGCCCGTCGACAGTGTCCAGCATCCACTTGACCTTGGTGCCGGAGAAATACGGATCGAGCAGCAGCCCGGTGCGCTCGGTGAAAATCGGCTCGTGGCCCGCCTCCTTCAGCGCCGAACATATCGAGGCGGTGCGCCGGTCCTGCCAGACGATCGCCTTGCCGACCGGCTCGCCCGTCGCCCGGTCCCACATCGCGACCGTCTCGCGCTGGTTGGTGATGCCGATCGCGGCGATGTCCGAGGCGGCGATGCCGGCCTTTTCGATCGCGCCCCTGCAGGTCTCGACCGTGGTGCGCCAGATGTCCTCGAGATCGTGTTCGACCCAGCCGGATTTGGGAAAATGCTGCGGAAACTCCTGCTGGTCGATGCCGGCGATGGTCTGGTCCTTGGCGAAGACGATCGCCCGCGACGATGTCGTGCCCTGGTCGATGGCGAGTATGTATTCGCCCATGTCCGGTCCTCCCGTGCGTATCCGTCGCGGCTGTTTAAACCGTTTCAGGACCCGATGGGAACGGGGCGGCACGCTTTTTCAGGACGTGGTTTCGACCCGGCCGGCACACAGCCAGCGCGCCACGTAGACCGCGCAGGCCGCCCCGATCAGCTGCATCAGGATGAACAGCGGCACGTCGGCCGGCCTGATGCCGGCGAAGGTGTCCGACAGGCCCCGCGCGATCGTCACCGCCGGGTTGGCGAACGAAGTGGAGGCGGTGAACCAGTAGGCCGAGGTGATGTAGAGGCCGACCCCCATCGGCACCGCTGCGGGGCGCACCTTCAGCGTGGCGAGAATCGTGAAGACCAGCCCGAAGCATGCGACCCATTCGGAGAACCATTGCGCGCCGCCGGTGCGCGCGGTGGTCGAGAACTGGATGAGATCGTCGGCGAACATCAGGTGCGCCGCCCACACGCCGACGATGCCGCCGGCGATCTGGGCGAGCACGAAGCGCACCGCTTCGCCCGCGCCGATCTCGCCGCGCAGGAAGAAGGCGAGCGTCACCGCGGGGTTGAAATGGGCGCCCGAGACCGGGCCGAGCATGGTGATGAGCACGACAAGGATCGCGCCCGTGGCGATCGTGTTGGCGAGCAGCGCGACGGCGACATTGCCGGCCGCCAGCGTGTCACCCATGATGCCCGAGCCGACCACTGCGGCAAGCAGGAACGCGGTGCCGATGAACTCGGCGCCAAGGCGCTGGGACGGGCTGGACATGGAAGACCCTCGACCGGTGATACATCAATACATCATGGACTATTGATATATCACGCCCGCGTCAACGCGAGCGCGTGTCGGGATCGGTTCGGGGGACCGGTCAGGCCCGGCCGGGCTTGGCTCCCGTCGGCGGGCCGGCCTCGATCATCGACAGAAGATTGATCACGGCCGCGCTCGGCCGCGCGAGATCGTCGACCGTATACTTTTCGAGCACCGCCAGAAACGCATCGAGCGCCTCGCGCAGCGCGGCGGTCAGCCGACAGTTCTCGATCAGCGGGCAATCGGCGTCATCGAGGTCGAAGCATTCGGCCATGGTGAAATTGTCCTCGGTCAGCCGCACCACCTCGGCCAGCGTGATCTCGCTTGCGGGCCGCGCCAGCCTTATGCCGCCATTGCGGCCGCGCACGGTCTGCACCACCCCGCCCTCGACCAGCGGATGCAGGATCTTGAACAGGAACGGTTCGGACGCCCCGTAGACGCGCGAGATATCGGCGACGCGGCTCAGCCTGTCGCCGCCGGCGGCGCAGAACATCAGGATGCGGAACGCATAGTCTGTCTGTTTGGTCAGCTTCATCGGTTCAGCTTTATCATGGTCGCAATCGGGCCGGAACGCAAAAAGCCCGCGCCGGCGCATCCGGCCATCAGATTGGAATCGTTCCAGAAAAAACTTCCAAAAATCGTCAACTTTATGGCCGGGCCCGCATTGACATCGGATTGGCGCTTCTACAAAACATGATTGCCATTATCAAGTTAAGGAGTGCCTCCATGCCACGCCTCAAGTCCATGACGATTGCGCTGCTCGCCACGGCCATGGCCGTGCCCGCCGGGTCGGCTGCGTTCGCCGACGGCGAACTGAACCTTTATTCCTCGCGCCACTACGACACGGACGAGCGGCTCTACTCCGATTTCGAGGAGATGACCGGCATCACCATCAACCGCATCGAGGGCAATGCCGACGAACTGCTCGCCCGGATGGAAGCCGAAGGCGCCAACAGCCCCGCCGACGTGCTGCTGACGGTCGACACCTCGCGGCTCGAGCGCGCCAAGGAGATGGGCCTTCTGCAGTCGATCGAGAGCGACACGCTCGAAATGCGCATCCCCTCCTATCTGCAGGACGAGGAGAACCAGTGGTTCGGCTTTTCCCAGCGCGCGCGCATCCTGTTCTACGACAGGAACGACGTCGAAAACCCGCCGCAGAGCTACGCCGATCTCGCCGACCCGCAATATGAAGGCATGGTCTGCATCCGCTCGGGCACCAATGTCTATTCGCAGACGATCATGGCCGCGCTGATCGAACATCTGGGCGAGGAAGAAGCCAGGGCCTGGGCCGAAGGCGTGGTCGCCAACTTCGCCCGTTCGCCGCAGGGTGGCGACACCGACCAGCTGCGCGGCATCGTCTCGGGCGAGTGCGACATCGCCATGTCGAACACCTATTATTTCGCCCGCGCCATCCGCAAGGACGTCGACGGCGTGTCGGACAGCCTCGACATGTTCGGCTGGGTGTTCCCCAACCAGGACAGCACCGGCGCGCACATGAACCTGTCGGGCGGCGGCGTCGCGGCCAACGCGCCCAACCGCGACAACGCGGTCCGGTTTCTGGAATATCTCGCCTCCGACCAGGCGCAGCAATATTTCTCCGCCGGCAATGACGAGTATCCGGCCGTGCCGGGCGTCGCCATCTCACCGTCCGTCGCCGCGCTCGGCTTCTTCAAGCCCGACGATCTGGACGCCTCGGCGATCGCGGCCAACGTTCCGGCCGCCCAGCAGATCTTCAACGAGGTCGGCTGGGAGTAAGGTTCCTCCGGGCGGCCGGTCTCTCCCCGAGCCGGCCAGAGGGTCCTCATGGCCCGTCCCGACTTGCCCGCGTGGTGCTCCGGCCCGCGCGGGCTTTTTATCGGCCAACAGCCCCCGTACTATCGGCTCGAGAGCTGACCGGGGTCTTTTGTTATGAAGTTGAAGCCATACAAGATTTCTGTCGTAACGCTTCTGGCCATTCAGTCGCTTGTGCTGGAAGCGAATGGACAAGAACACCGAGTTGGCATGTCCGGGGCCGACTTCCTGAATGCCTGCTCAAGGATGGACGAGAGCTGGATAAGCTTCTGCCACGGCTACGTTCAGGCAGTCGTCGACGGTCCGCGCGTTGACAACAACGGCTACTGCATTCCTTCGGGAACCACGCGGGCAGACCTTGTCGGCCATGTCGTCCGAATTCTCCAAACCCATGAAGGACTTCATGGCTTGGGTGCGTACTCCGTTGTGTATGCGGCGATCGCAAGCGCCTATCCCTGCGACCCAGGTTAACGCGGGACCTAAACCGCCCTTTGCTCTTCGGGCTCGGGCGCGGCGTAAGGGTCGGCCAGCGCGGCGGGGATTTCCGAATGGTGGCGCGGCCGCTCGCGGGCGATCGTTCGCATCATCACCACCACCGGCAGCAGCCCGAACGCGACGATGATCAGCGAGGGCACGGCCGCCTGCGCCAGCCGTTCATCCGAGGCGAGGCGATAGGCCTGCACGGCGAGCGTGTCGAAATTGAACGGCCGCAGGATCAGCGTCGCCGGCAGTTCCTTCATCACGTCGACGAAGACGATCAGCCCGCCTGTCAGGAGGCTCGCCTTCATCAGCGGCAGGTGCACCCGGCCCAGCATGCGCCCGGTCGAGCAGCCGAGCGTCCGCGAGACCGCGTCCATGTTCGGCTTGATCTGGCTCATGCCCGTGTCGAACGAGGAAAGGGCCACCGCCATGAACCGCACCATGTAGGCGAAGACCAGGATCGCCATCGAACCGGTGATCAGAAGCCCGGTCGAAATGCCGAACCGCGCCTCCATGAAGGCATCGAGCGCATTGTCGAAACCGGCCATCGGCACGAGCACACCGACGGCGATCACACCGCCGGGAATCGCATAGCCCATGCCGGCGACGGTCTTGATGAAATGGGCCGTCCGCCCGGGCTTGAGACGCACCAGATAGCCAATGATCACCGCGCCGCCCATCGTCACCAGCGCGGCGACGAAGGAAACGGCCAGCGAATTGGTGATAAACCCGGCATAGCGGTCCGAGAACGGGCTCTGGCCGGAATCGATTGCCATGTCGAGCAGGACGCCCAGCGGGATTGCAAAACCGACCAGCACCGGCAGCGCGCACAGCGCGATCGCGCCCGCCGCGCGCCAGCCATCGAGCCGGTGCGGAGCCATTGCCTCGATCCTGCGGCCGGCCTCGTGATGCTTGCGCGCGCCGCGCTCGATGCGTTCGATGAAGACCAGGAACAGCGCGACCAGCAACAGGCAGAAGGCGAGCTGCGCCGCCGCCGCCCGGTCGCCCATCGAGAACCAGGCCTGGTAGATGCCGGTCGCAAACGTCTGCACGCCGAAATGGGCGACGGTGCCGAAATCGGCGACCGTCTCCATCAGCGCCAGCACGACCCCGCCCGCGATCGCCGGCCGGGCCATCGGGATCGACACGCGGAAGAACGCGCTCCAGGGCGAATGGCCGAGTGTGCGCGCGGCGAAATAGGCGGTCGGCGACTGGCGCAGGAACGCCGCGCGGGCGAGCAGATAGACATAAGGGTAGAGCACGCAGATCAGCATGATCGCCGCGCCGCCCACCGAACGGATCTCCGGGAACCAGTAATCGCGCGGGCCCCAGCCGGTCAGCGCCCGCAGACCGCTCTGCACCGCGCCGGGGTGATCGAGCAGGTCGGTATAGGCATAGGCGAGCACGTAGGCGGGAAAGGCGAGCGGCAGCGCCAGCAGCACCTCGAACAGCCGCCGGCCGGGAAACTGGCAGATCGTCACGAGCCATGCCGCCCCGGTGCCGACCAGCGCCGTGCCGACGCCGACGAGAACCACAAGCTGGACCGTGGTCCAGGCGTAGCGCGGCAGCACGGTCGCGGCGAGCCCGCGCCAGACATCGAGGCTGCCGCCCAGTGCCGACACGGCGACCGCCACCATCGGCAGGATGCACAGCGCCGCGATCGTCCCGGCGGCGAAAAGGATGACACGGTTCGACAAGTCGGAGCCCGGATCGTGTTGCGATAAAGTGGAGTATGGCAACCAGCTTTAGCGGTCAACCGCCGCGCGCGCCCGTGGCGGCCGCCTCCACACGCGCCGGACCGGCCATGTCGGCCCTCGACCCGCCACGGCCGGGCCGATGTCGTTTTCAGACATTCCCGAAATCGTCGCCATGGCCGATCCTGACCGTCGCCGCATGGAGCCGGGAGGTTGGCCATGAACATCATGCCGCTGGAGCGCGACACCGAACTCGCCGCCGTGCTTGCGCCGGTCGACCGGGCGCGCGGCCTGCCGAACCATTTCTACACCAGCGCCGAGACCCATGCGCGCGAGAACAATGCCGTGTTCGCGCGCAACTGGGCCGGCATCGGCTTCGCCAAGGACCTGCCCGATCCGGGCTGGGCCGTGCCCGTCGATTTTCTCGGCCAGCCGCTGCTGATGGTGCGCGATCGCGCCGGCACGGTGCGCGTGTTCCACAATGTGTGCCGCCACCGCGGCATGGTGCTGGTCGAAAAGGCCGGCCCGATCCGCGGCGCGATCCGCTGCCCCTACCATTCCTGGTGCTACGATCTGGACGGCGCGCTCAAGGCGACCCCGCATGTCGGCGGACCCGGGCACAACGCGCACGAGGCGGTCGACCGCGCCACGCTCGGCCTGATCGAGGTGCCGAGCCATGTCTGGCGCGACGTGGTCTTCATCAACCTGGCCGGCAACGCGCCGCCGTTCGAGACCGCGCACGCCACCCTGATGGCCCGCTGGGCCGATTTCGACCATCCGCTCAGTTTTGCCGGTGAAGACAGCGCGTTCACGCTCGATGTCGCCACCAACTGGAAGCTTGCCGTCGAGAATTATTGCGAGAGCTATCACCTGCCCTGGGTGCATCCTGGCCTGAACGCCTATTCGCGGCTCGAGGACCATTACAACATCGAGGAGCCCGACGCCTTTTCCGGACAGGGCACCCACGTCTACCGCCAGCTTGCCGGCGAAGACGGGGAGAGGTTCCGCGACGCGCCGGACTTACCGGCCAAGTGGGACACGGCGGCCGAATATGTCGCGCTCTATCCGAACGTCCTTTTCGGCGTGCACCGCGACCATTCCTTCGCCATCATCATTGAGCCGCACGGCCCCGAACGCTCGGTCGAGCATGTCGCGCTCTACTATCATCATCCCGGCGACACCGGGCCCGAACGCGCGGGCCTGCGCGCCCGCAACACGGCGCAATGGAAGACGGTGTTCGAGGAGGATTTGTTCGTCGTCGAGGGCATGCAGCGCGGCCGTCATGCCGGCGGGTTCGATGGCGGCCGCTTCTCGCCGGTGATGGACAGCCCGACCCATTTGTTCCACCGGTGGATCGCGCGGCAGTTCGCCGATGTCGCTGCTTGACCGCGCCACGCTCGACGCCGCGCTGATCGCCGCGCACGAGGCCGGCGATCCGGCCATGCTCGCCGCGCTCTACCGCAAGGCCGCCGACACGCTCGAACGCCTCGGGCAGGTCGACGCCGCCCTGTTCTTCTTCACCCAGGCCTATGTGTTCGCGCTCGACGCGGGTCTTGCCGAGGCCGACGATGTCGGACGAATCCTGCGGGCGAACGGCCGGCTGTGAGGCCCTTCAGACCAGATCGTCGATCGTCACGCCGAGCGCGTCGGCGAGCTTCCTGAGCGTCTTCACCGAGCCGGTCTTCCGGCCCGCCTCGATCTCGGCGATCTGCACGCGATTGACGCCGGAAGCCTCCGACAGCGCCGCCTGCGTCAGGCCGCGCCATTCGCGGTAGACCGCAACAGGGCTGTCACCCTCGATGAGACGAACCATGAATGGGTGCGGGATACCCTCCCCACCCTCTTCGATCGCCTTGTCGTATGCGAGAATGTCCTCGAGATCCTCCTTGGCGGCGACGAGCGCCTCATACTCCGCCTCGGGAATGGTGATCATCTTCATCATAGCCTCAATCGTAGACGCTGCCGCGCGGCCCCACGGCGAGCACTTCCAGGACAACCCCGTCCCTCATGATGACGCGCCAATCGCCGACCCTGAGCCTGATACCGTCCCGGCCCTTCAATGTCTTGACGTTGTTGGCCAGCGACGCCGGATCGGTGGCGTACGCCTCCACCTTCCTGATGATACGCATGGCAACGTTCCGCGGAAGCCGTCGCAACGTCTTCTCGGCACCGGGAAGATAGACGATCGGCTTCATGCCACAATGTAGCCCTTGGCGACATTGCGGTCAAGAAACCGTCAGGCGAGGGCCCGTGCGGCCTGCGGCTCGAACGCATGCACCGAATGCACCTCGAACGGCGCCCCAGGCTCGCGCTCGACGAAAAGGGTAAGGCGGTCGATTGTCAGCCCGGCCTCCGGCAGCGCCCCGAAATGGCGCCTGAGCGCCATCTCGACGCGGTCGCGCTCATGCTCCTCCACATGGCCGGTCAGTGTCATGTGGAAGCGGAACGCGTCGAACACGTAAGGATAGCCCCAGTTGTAGAGGTTGCGCAGTTCGGTGCGCGACAGCCGCTCGGGCCGGCGGCGCTCCAGTTCGGCGTCGCTGAGCGGCGCGCGAAACTTGTCGAACATCGCCACCACCCGGTTGGCCAGATCGTTCAGCCGGCCGTTCTCCTGCGCGGGAACCAGCGCGAAGAAGCCGCCCAGAAGGCCGATCTTCATCTCGGGCAGGTCGACCGTGGTCATGCCGGCGCAGAAGTCGCCGAGCGCACGCAACAGATCGGCCTCGCGCGCATGACCGGCCAGGCGGAACGGCGCCTTCAGCGTGCCGTGGAAGCCGTAGCGGCGCGGCGCGGCCGTGTAATAGGCCTGCGCGCCCGCGCCGAGCGCGCCCAGTCCGGTCGCCGGGATCGGCAGACCCGAAAAGGGATCGCGTCCAAGCCACTGGGCGGCGGCGACCGTCAGGTCGTTGTCGCGAGGCGGACTGAAGTAGATCGCGTAACGCATGGGGCGAATCACATGGCCGTTTCCTTGGCGCATTAGCTACGTTCGATGTGTGACAACCAAGCGACTCCGCATCTGTTTTCGCGCAGCCCTCGACTTGGGCGCCAAGAATTCTCGTCGGATAGGCTTACGACGAAAGCTGCGCCCATAAAGTGTTAGCCGAACCCGCAACCTGATTATCCAATTGATTTTTCTGTTTTTTCCGTGGTTTCCGCCAACGCTTCCGGATGGCTTAGCACTAAGTAGTGTTGAGAACGGGGCACCCCTCGACTGATATGCCGCCACCCCGCCATGCCGGCCGGAAACGATCCGTCCGCTGGCGGCAAACGCGATCAGGACCAAGCGCCGATCGCTCTTCATCCAAGGGGTCGGGAGGATCCCGCGCGATCCGCTTGCGACGTCCCGCGTGGACGTCCGGTTGCCGTTGCGCGCCTTCTTCCGTGCCCCGAACGTGGCATGCACTCGAGGGAGGACAACTCAATGAGTGACAATCAGGGTTCGGCGGACAGCTACTGGTCGGCCAATCTCCGGCTGATCGGCGTTTGCCTTGTGATCTGGGCGCTGGTCTCGTTCGGCTTCGGCATCCTGCTGCGCCCGCTTCTGGCCGGCATCACCATCGGCGGAACGGATCTCGGCTTCTGGTTCGCCCAGCAGGGATCGATCCTCGTCTTTCTCTTTCTCATCTTCTTCTATGCCTGGCGCATGAACGCGCTCGACCGCAAGCACGGCGTCGAAGAGTGACGGCGACAAGCGCCTAGGGACCTATCATCATGGACCAATACACACTCAATCTGCTGTTCGTGGGCGCGTCCTTCGCGCTCTACATCGGCATCGCCATCTGGGCCCGCGCCGGCACGACGGGCGAGTTCTACGCGGCCGGGCGCGGCGTCAACCCGATCATGAACGGCATGGCCACCGCCGCCGACTGGATGTCGGCCGCATCCTTCATCTCCATGGCCGGCCTGATCGCCTTTGTCGGCTATGACAACTCGACCTACCTGATGGGCTGGACCGGCGGCTACGTGCTGCTGGCGATGCTGCTCGCGCCCTATCTGCGCAAGTTCGGCAAGTTCACCGTGCCCGAGTTCATCGGCGACCGGTTCTACTCGCAGACCGCGCGCATCGTCGCCGTGGTCTGCCTGATCGTCGCCTCGGTCACCTACGTCATCGGCCAGATGACCGGCGTCGGCGTCGCCTTCTCGCGCTTCCTTGAAGTCGACAACACGACCGGCCTTCTGATCGGCGCGGCCGTCGTCTTCTTCTACGCGGTCCTTGGCGGCATGAAGGGCATCACCTACACCCAGGTCGCCCAGTACTGCGTGCTGATCTCCGCCTACACGATCCCGGCGATCTTCATCTCGCTGCAGCTCACCGGCAATCCGGTCCCGGCGCTCGGCCTGTTCGGCGAGCATTCCGAATCGGCGACCCCGGTTCTGGCCAAGCTCAACCAGGTCGTCACCGACCTGGGCTTCAACGAGTACACCGCCCATGACGGCAACACGCTCAACATGGTGCTGTTCACCCTGTCGCTGATGATCGGCACGGCCGGCCTGCCGCACGTCATCATCCGCTTCTTCACCGTGCCGAAGGTGGCCGACGCCCGCTGGTCGGCCGGCTGGGCACTGGTCTTCATCGCGCTCCTGTACCTGAACGCCCCGGCCGTCGGCGCCATGGCGCGGCTCAACATCACCGACACGATGTGGCCAAACGGCGTGCAGGGCGAGGCCGTCTCGCTCGAGGCGATCCAGAACAGCGAAGAGCTCGACTGGATGCGCACCTGGGAACAGACCGGTCTGCTCGGCTGGGAAGACAAGAACGGCGACGGTCGCATCCAGTACTACAACGAAGGCTCGGCCGCCATCGCGGGTTTTGCCGAGGAGCGCGGCTGGCAGGGCAACGAGCTGACCAACTTCAACCGCGACATCCTGGTGCTCGCCAACCCCGAGATCGCCAACCTGCCCGGCTGGGTGATCGCGCTGGTCGCCGCGGGCGGTCTCGCCGCCGCCCTTTCGACCGCGGCCGGCCTCTTGCTGGCGATCTCCTCGGCCATCAGCCACGATCTGATCAAGAGCGCGATCAATCCGAACATCTCGGAGAAGAACGAGCTTCTCGCGGCACGTATCTCGATGGCCGTGGCGATCTGCGTGGCGACATGGCTGGGGCTGAACCCGCCCGGCTTTGCCGCCCAGACCGTGGCGCTCGCCTTCGGTCTTGCGGCGTCGTCGATCTTCCCGGCGCTGATGATGGGCATCTTCTTCAAGCGCATCAACAACACGGGCGCGGTCGCCGGCATGGTCGCGGGCCTTGGCGTCACCCTTGTCTACATCTTCCTGCACAAGGGCTGGTTCTTCATTCCCGGAACCAACTCGTTCACCGATGCCGAGCCGCTGTTGCTGACCATCAAGTCGACCTCGTTCGGCGCGGTCGGCGCGGCGATCAACTTCGCGGTCGCCTTCGCGGTGGCCCGCGCCACCGAGGCTCCGCCCCGGCACATCCAGGATCTGGTCGAAAGCGTCCGGATCCCGAAAGGCGCCGGCGCGGCAACCGCCGACCACTGACACGCGGACCGGGCCGGATTCTCCCGCCGGCCCGGCCGCCACGAAAAGCCCCGCTTGACAAGAGCGGGGCTTTTTGCGCCCAAGTCCAAAAGGGGTTCACAAAGTTCATGCCGTCGGCTCCGATGACAGACAAGGCCCGGGCCTTTGCCGACTTCGCCGCCTTCGCCGAAGGCCGCGCCCCGTTCCGGTCGCTCGCGCCGGACCATTTCGAGGCGATCACGCACAATGCCGGCCGCCACACGGTCGAGGCGGGCGATACCGTCTGCGACATCGGCGATTCGATCGCCGGCCTGCACGTCATCGTGTCTGGCAACATGCACCTGATCTCGCCCGAGGGCGAAGTACTGGCCGACATGCATGCCGGCGACATATTCGGGCACCGCGCCCTGATGCGCGACGGCCGGGCGATCCTCAAGGTCGTCGCGCGCAGCCGGGCCGAATTCGCGGTGATCCCCGCCCCCGTCTTCAAGCGGATCATGGCCGACGATCCGGTCTTCGCGGCCTTCTTCAGGCGGCGCGCCGATGCCCCGCAGGCGCGCAGCACCGCGCCCACCGCCGCCGATCTCGCCGCGACGACGCTCGGCGACCTGATGACGGCCAACCCGATGACCCTGCCGCGCGACGCCACTGTGCGCCAGGCGGCAGAGATCATGTGGGACCGGCACATCTCCTGCATGCTGGTGACCGGCGACGACGGACGGCTTGCCGGCATCGTCACCGCCGGCGATCTCGTCGGAACCGTCATCGCGCGCGGCGTTTCGCCCGACAGCCCCCTCTCGGCGGTGATGACCGCCGATCCGGTCGCGCTGGGACCGACGTCGACGATGCTCGAAGCGGTGATCGTCATGACCGAGCGGCGCATCGGCCATCTGCCGGTTGTCGACGCCGGGGGCAGACCGGCCGGCATCGTCACCCAGACCGATCTGGTGCGCCGCAACTCCAACTCGCTGATCTACATGATCGCCGACATCAACCGGCGCGACAGCTACGAGGGCCTCGCCGAAGTGGTCGCGCGCGCGCCGCAGATGCTGGTCGAACTTGTCGCCAGCGGCCTTGAGGGCCATCAGGTCGGCCGGATGATGACCGGCGTCGCCGACGCCGTCACACGCCGGCTGATCGCGCTTGCCGAAGAACGGTTCGGACCGGCGCCGGCGCCCTTCCTGTGGCTCGCCTGCGGCAGCCAGGGCCGCATGGAGCAGACCGGCGTCTCCGACCAGGACAATTGCCTGTTCCTGTCCGATGCCTATGAGGAAGCAGCGCACGGGCCGTGGTTCGCAAAAATGGCGAAGTTCGTCTCCGACGGGCTCGACGCGGCCGGCTATTTCTACTGCCCCGGCGACATGATGGCGACCAACCCCAGATGGCGTCAGCCGGTGCGCGTCTGGCGCGGCTATTTCGACGGCTGGATCGACAAGCCCGACCCGATGGCGCAGATGCTGGCGAGCGTCATGTTCGACCTGCGCCCCATCGCCGGCGACGAGGGCCTGTTCGGCGACCTCAACGTGACCACGCTCGAAAGGGCCAGCCGCGATTCCATCTTCCGCGCACACATGATCGCCAATTCGCTGACCCATACGCCGCCGCTCGGCCTGTTCGGCGGGCTGTCGCTGATGCGCGACCGCGAGCATCGCAACGCGATCGATCTGAAACTGTCCGGCGTCGTGCCGATCACGGATCTCGCCCGCGCCTATGCGCTCGCCGGCCGCATCACGGCGGTCAACACGCGCGAACGGCTGATCGCGGCACGCGACATGGAAGGCGTCCTGTCGAAGACCGGCGGCAACGACCTGATCGACGCCTACGACCTGATCGTCGAACTGCGGCTCAAGCACCAGACCGCGCAGATCCGCGCCGGCGGCAAGCCCGACAACTTCATGGTGCCGGACACGCTGTCGGCGCTCGAGCGCAACCACCTCAAGGACGCCTTCTCGGTGGTCAAGACGCTGCAATCGGCGATTGGCCAGGTCGGGGCGAGGCGATAGGCTCGCACCGGGGGAGAACACCATGTTCCTGACCATCGTCGGCGCCATCGTTCTGGCCATCGCCTGCGCGGGCCTCGTCTCGCTGGGCTTCCGCGCGTCCGGCCAGCGTGCGCCGAGGGGCGTGCTGCCGCTCACCGGCGGCGTTGCCATGATCGTCTTCATGGCCTGGATCGAGAACTCCTGGTACGGCCGCACCGTCTCCGAACTGCCGGAAAGCCATGTCGTCGTCGCGACCGGCGAGTTCTCCAACTTCATCCAGCCCTGGACGCTGGTCTTTCCGCGCATCAACCGCTTCATGCTGGTCGACACCGACACGATCCGCGTCAACCAGGCCGAGCCGACCGTGCGCCAGGCCGAGATCATCCTCGTCCAGCGCTACACGCCCACCGTCGTCACGCGCCAGTTCATCGATTGCGCGGACGGGCGCCGCGCCGACAACACCGATGCGACCGAACTGGACGACAACGGCCTTCCGACGAATGTGACGTGGATCGACATCCCTGCCGACGGAGACCTGATGGCGACCGTCTGCAACCATCCGGTCGGCTGATCGAACCACCAACCGCTGCCAAGGTCATAGGCCCAAAGACGGGGTGGCTTGCCCCCCGGCCAGACCCCACAATTCGTTCAGTTCGGGACTGGGTGCGCGTCCGACGCGCCGCCAAGGGAGGTTCACGTTATGCATTGGGTCGAGCGCCTGAGCCTTCGGGCTCGCATCGCCCTGTTCTTCGCGCTGATCGGATCGGTCAGCGTGGGCTTGCTCGTGGGCGCGATCATCTGGCTGTCGCAGCGTCTGGGCGCCGGCGCGGTCGACCATATCGTCGTCATCGTCGGCAGCGCCGCCTTCGCGATCACCGGCCTGATCGCCTGGGTGGCGCTGAAGTTCGACGAGAACCTCGCCAAGCCGCTGATGGCGATCGCCGCCGACCTGAAGACCATCGCGCATGCCGATGGCAAGGCCATGCGCCTGCAGTCCGATGGCGAATATCTGGGCATGATCGCGCCGGCCGCGCGCGAGGTCTCCGGCGCGCTGATCGACGCCCGCGCCCGCACCGACGCCGCGATCGAGGACGCGATCCGCGACGCTGCCCGCCAGAAGGCCGAGCTCGAAGCGCTGCTGCGCGACCTGCATCAGGGCCTCGTCGTCTGCACGATGACGGGCCGCGTCACGCTCTACAATCATCGTGCCGTCGAGATCCTGCATGTCGAGGAGTTCCGCCGCGACGACCCCGGCTCTACCGAGATCATGATCGGCTCGCTGGGCCTTGGGCGCGACTTCTTCAACATCGTCGAGCAGGGCCCGTTCCGCGCCGCGCTTGAGGCCTTCGATCTGGACGATGGCGCCAATCCGCTGCCCATGGCCGATCAGGGCGCGGTGCCGATCGTCTTTTCGACCTGCGATGGCGCGGTGACCATGCGCGGCCACATCGCCCTGCGGCTGAACGAGGCGGGCAATGCGCCGGCCGGCTTCATCGCCGTCTTCGACGACGTGACCGCCGAACTGGCGGCCGGCCTCGAACGCGACCGGGTGCTGCGCGAGGCGATCGGCGATATCCGCGCGGCCGTCGACACGAACGCCGGATCGGACGGGCTGCGCGGCGCCCTCGCCCGGCTCGAGGCCGTCTCGGGCAACATCATCGCCTCGGCCTGGCCGATGGCCGACGTGCCCGCCGGCCGCCTATTCGGCGCCGTCCGCAAGGCGCTCGCCGGCACCGGCGTCACGCTGGCGACCACCGGCGATGCCGAATTCATCCATGCCGACAGCGCCACGCTGATCGCGCTGCTGCGCCATCTGTCGCGCGCGCTGATCGCCCATGAAGGCGCCGCCGGTCTGACGCTGGCCGCAAGCGGAACCGGCCATGCGCGGGCCATCCGCATCGCCGCCAGGGGCGCCGGGCCGGATGCGGCATGGCTGGAGGCGCACCTGGACGCGAACGCGGACCCGTCGACCGCTTTCCTGTCCGGCCATGCGATCCTCGAGCGCCACCGCGCCACTGCCCGCATTGAAAACGGCGCCATCGTCATCGACTTTCCGGTCAACACGACCGCGCGCCCGCACGCCGAAAGGCGCGAAGCCGAGCGCGTCGGCGCCCGCCCCGAATTCTACGATTTCGACCTGTTCGAGCGCGACACCTCCCGCGACCTGCTCGACGTGCCCCTGTCGCAACTCCATGCGGTTGTCTTCGATTGCGAGATGACCGGGCTCGACCCGCGCCGGGGCGACGAGATCGTCTCGATTGCCGGCGCGCGCGTCGTCAACGGCCGCGTGTTGACCGGCGAAATCTTCGATCTCTTCGTCAATCCGGGCCGGCCGATACCGGCCGCCTCGACCAACATCCACCACATCACCGACCGCATGGTCGCCGACGCGCCCGGCGTGCCGGCAGCGCTCAAGCGTTTCCACGCCTTCGCCCGCGACCAGGTCCTGGTCGCCCACAATGCGGCCTTCGACATGGCCTTTCTGGCCAAGGGTGAAGCGGCCGCCGGCGTGCGGTTCGACAATGTGGTGCTCGACACGGTGCTGCTCGCCGCCTGGCTGCAGGGCACCGAGGGCGAACTGACGCTCGATGCCCTTGCCGAACGGTTCAACGTGACGATCGCCGAGGCGGACCGGCACACCGCGCGCGGCGACGCGCTGGCGACCGCGCACATCTTCGCCAAACTGATCAGGCTGCTCGAGGCCAGCGGCGTGACCACGCTGGGCGACGCGCTGCGCATCTCCGAGGCGCAGACGGCGATCCGACGACGCCAGGCCGCCTACGGGTGAGCGGGCCAATCACCGCCTCGAGAATTGCCCCCACCCTTCGTCCCTTGCCCGCAAGCGTGTGAGGGAAGACCTTGGCGCCGCCGAGATTGACGCGCGCTTTGCGCCTGGTTCGAAGATCGGAGGGGATTGCTGGATGTGGAAGTCCTCCCTCCCACGCTTGCGGGGAAGGGACGGAGGGTCGGGAAAGCGGCCGGAAGCGGGGGCAACGCGGCGAGACGCGGCGGAACACACCGGACGCTACTCCGCCGCCTCGCCCGGGAAGTTCCGGCGCCGCTCGCGTTCTTCGATCAGATCGAGCAGGTCTTCGGCCGCCTTGAGCACGTCCGTGCCCGGGCCGAAGATCGCCGCCACGCCCGCTTCCCGCAACAGCGCGTAATCCTTCTGCGGGATCACCCCGCCGACGATCACCGCCTTGTCGGCGGCATCGCGCGCCGCCAGTTCCTTGACGAGGATCGGCGCCAGCGTCGTGTGGGCGGCGGCGTGCGAACTCATGCCGACGATCTCGACATCGTGGTCGACCGCCATCTGCGCCGCCTCGTCGGGCGTCTGGAACAGCGGGCCGACATGGACGTCGAAACCCATGTCGCCGAACGCGGTGGCGATCACCTTGGCGCCCCGGTCATGCCCGTCCTGCCCGAGCTTGGCGATGAAGATCGACGGCGCCCGGCCGCTGCCGCTCTTGCGCGCCTCGATCCGTTTCCTGATGCCGGCGAAGCGTTCGTCCTCGGCGTAGGCGTCGCCGTAGACCCCCCTGATCGTCACCACATCGGCGACGTGCCGGCCGAAGACGCGCTCCATGGCCGCCGAAATCTCCCCGACGGTGGCACGCGCCCGCGCCGCCTCGACCGCCCTTTCGAGCAGATTGCCCCTGCCGGACGCGGCCGCCTGTTCCAGCGCCTCGAGCGCGGCGCCGCACGCCGCCTCGTCCCGGCTCGACCGGATGCGCTTGAGCCGCGCCACCTGCGCCATGCGCACCGCCTCGTTGTCGACGTTCAGAAGATCGATCTCCTCTTCGGCCTCCAGCCGGTACTTGTTGACCCCGACGATCACCTCCTCGCCCCGGTCGACCGCGGCCTGGCGCCGTGCCGCCGCCTCCTCTATAAGCCGCTTGGGCAGACCGTCCTGCACGGCCTTGGTCATGCCGCCGAGCGCCTCGACCTCCTCGATCAGGTCCCAGGCCTTGTCGGCGAGCTCCTTGGTGAGGCTCTCGACATAATAGGACCCCGCCAGCGGATCGACCGTCCGCGTCACGCCGGTCTCATGGTTCAGGATGAGCTGCGTGTTGCGGGCGATGCGCGCCGAGAACTCGGTCGGCAGCGCCATCGCCTCGTCGAACGAGTTGGTGTGCAGCGACTGCGTGCCGCCCAGCACCGCCGCCAGCGCCTCGTAGGCGGTGCGCACGACATTGTTGTAGGGGTCCTGCTCCTGCAACGACACGCCCGATGTCTGGCAATGGGTGCGCAGCATCTTCGATTGCGGCTTCTTCGGCTCGAACTCCTCCATGATCCGCGACCACAGGAGGCGCGCGGCGCGCAGCTTCGCCGCTTCCATGAAGAAGTTCATGCCGATGCAAAAGAAGAAGGACAACCGGCCCGCGAACGCGTCGACATCCATGCCCTTTTCGAGCGCGGCGCGCACATATTCGCGCCCGTCGGCGAGCGTGAAGGCCAGTTCCTGCACCAGCGTCGCGCCGGCCTCCTGCATGTGATAGCCGGAGATCGAGATGGAGTTGTAGCGCGGCATCTCGCGCGCCGTGTACTCGATGATGTCGGCGACGATCCGCATCGAGGCCTCGGGCGGATAGATGTAGGTGTTGCGGACCATGAACTCCTTGAGGATGTCGTTCTGGATGGTCCCCGAGAGCTGCGCCCGGTCGACGCCCTGTTCCTCGCCGGCGACGATGAACATGGCGAGCACCGGGATCACCGCGCCGTTCATCGTCATCGACACGCTCATCTCATCGAGCGGAATGCCGTCGAACAGGATCTTCATGTCCTCGACGGAATCGATGGCGACGCCCGCCTTGCCGACGTCGCCGACGACACGGTCATGGTCGGAGTCATAGCCCCGGTGGGTGGCCAGATCGAAGGCGACCGAAAGCCCCTTCTGGCCGGCCGCCAGCGCCTTGCGGTAGAACGCGTTGGATTCTTCGGCGGTCGAAAACCCCGCATACTGCCGGATCGTCCAGGCCCGGCCGGCATACATGGTCGCGCGCGGGCCGCGCGTGAAGGGCGCCACGCCCGGCAGCGAACCCAGATGGTCGACGCCTTCGAGATCGGCTTCGGTGTAGAGCGGCTTGACGGCGATGCCCTCGGGCGTGTGCCAGGTCAGATCGTCGGGCGAAGCGCCCTTGAGCTCGCGTTCGGCGAGTGCCCGCCACGCGTCCAGTTCGGGCTTGTCCTGATCGGCCATGGCGCGCCTCCTCCTTTGGCGTTGGCTGTTCATAATGCGCCGCCCCGCGCCCGCAATGCAACGAACGTATGGACAGGCCGCGATCGCCTCGCTATCGGCGCTGCATGCGTGTGGTCTCCATCGGCGAATGCATGATCGAACTGTCCGGCCGCGACGGCGCGACGTGGCGGCAGGGCTTTGCCGGCGATACGCTGAACACGCTGTGGTATCTGCGCGCCCTGCTGCCGGCCGATGCGGTCACCGACTATGTCTCCGCCTTCGGCGACGACCCGTTTTCGGCCGAACAGATCGCTTTCCTGAAGCAGAACGGCATCGGCACGGCGCACAGCCCGGTGATCGAAGGCAAGGCGCCCGGTCTTTACGCGATCACGCTCGACGGAACGGGCGAACGCTCCTTCACCTACTGGCGCGGCGATGCCGCGGCACGCCGCCTCGCCGACGACCCCGCGGCGCTCGCCGCGAGCATCGACGGCGCCGACCTCATCTATTTCTCCGGCATCACCCTGGCGATCATCGACGAGGCGGCGCGCGGGCATCTGTTCGACGCGCTTGCGCAAGCAGCCGAGGCCGGCGCGACCATCGCGTTCGATCCCAATTACCGCCCCCGCCTCTGGCCGTCGCCCGAAACCGCCCGCGCGGCGATCGAACGCGGCTGCATGGCGAGCGCCATCGTGCTGCCGACATTTGACGACGAGCAGGCCCTGTTCGGCGACGCGATGCCCGAGGACACGGTCGGCCGCATCGGCATCGGCGGCGCGCGCACGGTGATCGTCAAGCGCGGCGGCGATGATGCCCTCGTCTGGCAGGACGGCACGGTGCGATCCGTGGCGCCTCCGGAACCCGCCGCGCCGGTCGACACGACCGGCGCCGGCGACAGCTTCAACGGGGCCTTTCTCGCCGCCCATTTGTCCGGCATCGGGGCGGTCGGGGCGACCTTGTTCGCCCATCGGGTGGCCGCGCGCGTCATCGGCCGACATGGTGCGCTGCTCCCCGCCGATGCGCTTGCCGACCTGCGTCCGGACGGCGGCACAACGGCCTTTTCCTGACGCGCCAAACCGGTTAGACACGCGCTCGAATTGGCGCCCATGCCCGCAAGAACAAAGGACACAGCCGTGGCCAGCACGTTTGACAAAGTCGCCGACATCATCGCCGAGACCAGCGAGATCGACCGCGAGACCATCACGCCGGAAAGCCACACCATCGATGACCTCGGTATCGACAGCCTCGACTTCCTCGACATCGTCTTCGCCATCGACAAGGAGTTCGGCATCAAGATACCGCTCGAACAGTGGACGCAGGACGTCAACGACGGCAAGGTGCCTACCGAAGAGTATTTCGTCCTGAAGAATCTGTGCGCGAAGATCGACGGGCTGGTCGCCGCCAAGGCCGCCTGAAGACGCGCACCAAGCCGGAACACAGCGTGACCCACAAGAACGCCGTCATCACCGGCATCGGCCTGATCAGCGGCCTTGGCGTGGGCGCGCAGGCAAACTGGCAGGCGCTCGCCGAAGGCCGCCGCTCGCCGGTCGACACCGAAAGCTTCGCCCCCTACCCCGTCCATCCGGCCCCCCAGATCGACTGGTCCGGGCAGATCCCGCGGCGCGGCGACCAGCGCCAGATGGAACCCTGGCAGCGGCTCGGCACGTTCGCGGCGGGTCTCGCCCTCGACGATGCGGCGATCAAGGGCGACGAGGCGCTGACCGGCACCATGGACATGATCGTCGCCGCCGCCGGCGGCGAGCGTGACGTCGCCGTCGACACGATGATCCTGTCCGGCGTCGCCGGCGGTCGCAACGATGCCGACGTTCTGGTCAACGAGGTGCTGACCAGCGAACTGCGCCCGACCCTGTTTCTGGCCCAGCTCTCCAACCTGCTCGCCGGCAACATCTCGATCGTCCACAAGGTGACCGGATCGTCGCGCACCTTCATGGGCGAGGAAGGCGCCGGCATGTCCGCGCTCGAGACGGCCGTTGCGCGTATCCGCGCCGGCCAATCCACCCACGCGCTCGTCGGCGCCGCCTACAATTGCGAGCATCCCGACATGCTGCTCGGCTTCGAGACCGGCCAGCTTCTCATGCGCGGGGACTGGCGCCCCGTTGCCGAACGCGACGGAGCCAAAGGCGGCGGCATCGTGCCGGGGTCCGGAGCGGTCTTCCTCGTCATCGAGGAACAGGAGCATGCCGCCGCCCGCAGCGCGCGCGCCCATGCGCGGATCGGGCCGGTTGCAACCGACGCCGGCGATCCCGCCGAAGACAAGGTGCGCGGCCGGCTCGAAAGGCTCGCCGAGCGCTCGGGCATCGGTCGCGCCGACATGGTCGTTTCGGCCGCTTCGGGCATTGCCGCGCGCGGTGCAACCGAACGCGCATTCCTCGCCCACCGGTGCGCGGACAAGCCCGCGCGCGTGATCGCCAACCTCACCGGCCATCTGCGCGAGGCGCAGTTTCCGCTTGCCGTCGCCGCCGGCGCACTGGCGCTTTCAAACGGCGCGACGATCGCGCCGACGGACAGCGCAACCGAACGGGCGGCAGACGGCGCGCCATCGGCCGTCGGCGTCATCGGGCTGGGTCACGCGTCGGCGGAAGCGATGGTGCTGCTCGAACGGGCTGGAGACACCTCATGAGCGCTGCGACCGATCATGCCGGCCGGCCGCTCGTCGCCATCACCGGTGCCGGCGTCGTCTCCCCGCTCGGCCGGGGCAAGAAGGACAACTGGGATGCGCTGACGGCGGGTCGGTCCGGCATTCATCGCATCGCCCGCTTTCCGACCGATCATCTGCGCACGACGATCGCCGGCACGGTCGACTTCATGACCGCGCCCGAGGACGGCTCGGCCGCGCTGACCTATGCGCTCGCCGAGGCGGCCGTACTCGAGGCGCTCGATGAGGCCGGCCTCGACGGCGGCGACTTCGGCGGCCCGCTGTTCGTCGCCGCCCCACCGGTCGAGCTCGAATGGCGCCAGCGGCTGGCGCTCGACGCCGAAGGCGCGCTGCTCGGCGAGGAAGAAGCCGGCTACGGGCGCATTCTCGCCGCCGCCCGCGCCGCTCCGCATCCGGCCTATGCGGGCAGTGTCTGGTTCGGCAACACGGCGATGCATCTGAAAGAAAGGATCGGCGCGCGGGGCCTGCCGATCACGCTTTCGACCGCATGCGCATCCGGCGCGACGGCGATCCAGCTCGGTGTCGAGGCGATCCGGCGCGGCGAGGCCGACCGCGTCGTCTCGGTCGGCACCGACGGCTCGGTCACGGCCGAGGCGCTGGTGCGTTTCTCGCTGCTGTCGGCGCTGTCGACCCAGAACGAAGTGCCCGAAAAGGCCTCCAAGCCCTTTTCCAGGGATCGCGACGGCTTCGTCATGGCCGAGGGCGCCGGCGCCTTCGTCATGGAGACGCTCGAGGGTGCCCGGGCGCGCGGCGCGACGATACTCGGCATCGTCGAAGGCTGCGGCGACAAGGCCGACGATTTCCACCGCACCCGCTCCAAGCCCGACGGCTCGCCCGCGATCGCGGCGGTACGCGCCGCGCTCGAGGACGCCGGCGCCGATCCGTCCGACATCGGCTACATCAACGCGCACGGCACCTCGACGCCCGAGAACGACAAGATGGAGCATCTGTCGCTGACCGACGTGTTCGGCGAGGGCCTGGGCGGCGTGCCGATCTCGTCCAACAAGTCGATGATCGGCCATACGCTGACCGCCGCCGGCGCGATCGAGGCGGTCTTCTCGCTCCTGACGATCCGCACGGGCACATTGCCGCCGACCATCAATCACGACAATCCCGACCCCGCGCTCGACCTCGACTGCGTGCCCAACGTCAAGCGCGACCGGCAGGTCACGCGCGTCCTGTCGAACTCGTTCGGCTTCGGCGGCCAGAACACCTGCCTTGTCATCGCCGCCGAACCCGCTTAAGCGGACGCGATCTGCTCAAGCTTCAGGACACGACAATGCGCGCGCTTCAACTCGTTGAAGACAAGAGGCTCGAACGCGTCGAGATCGACCCGCCGCCCCCGCCGAGCCATGGCGAGGTCCGGCTGCGCGTCAAGGCGGTCGCGCTCAACCATATCGACGTGTGGGGCTGGCGCGGCATGGCGTTCGCCAAGCGCAAGCTGCCGCTCGTCATCGGTGCCGAGGCCAGCGCCGAGGTCGACGCGGTCGGCCCGGGCGTGGCGGGGCTCGTGCCCGGCCAGCTCGTCGCCATCTTCGGTGCGCGCACCTGCGGGCTGTGCCGCCCCTGCCGCGACGGCCGCGACAATCTGTGCGAACATGTCGGCGGCGTGCACGGCTTTCATCTGGACGGCTTTGCCGCCGAGATCGTCACGATGCCGGCGCGCAACTGCGTGCCCGCCCCGCCCGGCGTCGACGCGGTCGGCGCCGCTCTCGCGCCGATCACCTTCGGCACGGTCGAGCACATGCTGTTCGACAATGCCCGGCTCGAACCCGGCGAGACCATCCTCATTCATGCCGGCGGCTCGGGCATCGGTTCAGCCGCGATCCAGTTCGCCAAGGCGATCGGCTGCACCGTGATCACCACGGTCGGTTCGGACGCCAAGATCGAGCCGGCCCGCGCGCTCGGCGCCGACCATGTGATCAACTATCGCGAGGACCGCTTCGAGGGCGTCGTCCGCAAGCTGACCAGGAAGCGCGGCGTCGATGTCGTCTTCGAACATGTCGGTGCGGACACCTGGGCCGGCTCCATGCTGTGCCTGAAGCGCGGCGGGCGGTTGGTCACCTGCGGGTCGACCTCGGGCGTTTCGGCGCAGACCAACCTGATGATGCTGTTCCAGCAGCAGCTTCGCCTGATCGGCTCGTTCGGCTGCACCATGGCCAACATGGCCGATGCCATGGAGAAGATGGCGCGCGGCCTTGCCCGCCCCGTCATCGACACCGAGCTCGACTGGGACGGCATCGATGCCGCGCTTGCGCGGATGGAAACCCGCGACGTGTTCGGCAAGATCGTCCTCAGGCTCGACGGCTGATCGGCCATGTCGCCCGCCAAGCTATGGCTGCTGAAGCTGTCGCAGCGGGCCAAGCGAGCCCGTTACGCCGTCGAGGCGGCCTTCGCCTTTGGCGTTCTGGCGCTTTTGAAGCCGCTGCCGGCCGACGCGGCCATCTCGACGCTCGCCGCCGTCCTGCGCCGCATCGGTCCCTTCCTGCCGCGCCAGAAGGTGGTGCTCGACAACCTCGCCCACGCCATGCCCGAGCTGGACGAGGCCGAGCGCAGGGCGATCGCCCGCAGCATGTGGGAGAACCTTGGCCGGCAGGTCGCCGAGTATGTCTTTCTGGACCAGCTTTTCGACTACGATCCCGACGCCGAGACGGTCGGCCGCATCGAGGTCAGCGGCCGGGACCTGTTCCAGCGCATCCACGCAACCGGTGAGCCGGCGATCTTCTTCACCGGCCATACCGGCAATTTCGAACTGCTGCCGATCTGCGCGGCGACGTTCGATCTGGAGGTGACGGCGCTGTTCCGGCCGCCCAACAATCCCTATATCGCCCGGCGCGTGCTGGCCGCGCGCACCACCACCATGGGCGCGCTCGTACCGTCCAAGACGGGCGCCGCCGCCGGCCTCGCCAAGGCGCTTCAGGACGGCGCGTCGGTCGGCGTGCTGGTCGACCAGAAGTTCCGGCGCGGCCGGCTCGGCACCTTCTTCGGCCAGCCGGTGCGCACCAACCCGCTCCTGCCCAAGCTCGCCCGTCAGTTCGAATGCCCAGTCTATCCGGCGCGTTGCGTGCGGTTGCCCGGCAACCGGTTCCGGCTCGAACTGGAAGAGGCGGTGGAGCTGCCGCGCGGCGAGGACGGCCGCATCGACGTCGACGCGAGCTGCCAGATGCTCAACGACATCGTCGAGCGCTGGGTCCGGGACTATCCGGACCAGTGGATGTGGCTGCACCGGCGCTGGGACCCGACCTCGCTGGTCGACCCGCGCGCCGGCGCCGCGTCGCAGAAGGCTTGAGCCGGCGGGTAATTCGCCGACGTCAGTGCCGGATGCGCACCCGCATGTTGCCCGGACCGACCTGGCGGGTCAGGTCGAAGAGCCGCTTGGCGTTCGACGTGTGCAGACGCACGCATCCGGCCGAGGCCGGGCTGCCGAGCCGCGAGACCGCGCTGGTGCCGTGGATCGCATAGGGTCCGCGGAAAAAGATCGAGTACGGCATGTTCGAGCCGTAGATCGTCGAGCGCCACTTGCGATGCATGCGCTGCGGACGGAACGTGCCGACCGGCGTTACCTTGCCCGGCCGCGCGGTCGAGACCGGCCACCTGTAGAGCACCCGGCCGTCCTTCTTGACGGTCATGGTCTGGCTGGAGAGATCGACGTCTGCGATCAGCCTTGCGGCCATCGCTTCGCCAGCGGCAGGAAACGCGATGGCGACCGCCAGCGCAAGTGTCAGAAGATAGTGTCTCATCGGAAACGCCCCCCGATAGAACGCGGCACAATATGAGGACTTTCAGCGTACTGCCAAGTCTGACGGGCGTCAAAGTCCGCCCGCCATCGTCTTGCCGTTAGTCTTAACCGCGCGCTGTGCGTTCGGGCACGGACAGGGGCGCAGAACCGGTCCTTGAGGTGCGCGATATCGCTTGCAAATCGCAGTCGCCGGCGCACTATGGCGCCATGTCCGATCGATTGCGCAGGGCCGTCGAGGAGCGCCGGGACGAACTGGTTGCGCTGACGCGCGATCTCGTCCGGTTGCCGACCGTCAACCCGCCCGGCGATGCCTATGGCCCATGCGCGGAGTTCATCGCGCGGCGTCTCGCGCGGTCGGGCTTCGAAACGAGGCTGATCGTCGCCGAGGGCGAACCGGGCCACACCGACCGCTATCCGCGCGTCAACGTCGTCGCCCGGCGCGAGGGCAGGCATCCCGGCCGGACCGTGCACTTCAACTCCCATATCGACGTGGTCGAGGCCGGTCACGGCTGGACCGTCGATCCGTTCGAGGGCGTGGTGAAGGACGGCAGGGTCTACGGACGCGGCACCTGCGACATGAAGGGCGGGCTCGCCACCTCCATCGTCGCGGCCGACGCCTTCATCGAGGTCTGTCCCGATTTTCCCGGCGCGATCGAGATCTCCGGGACGGTCGACGAGGAATCGGGCGGCTATGCCGGCGTCGGCTATCTGGCCAAGCAGGGCCTGTTCTCGCGGCCGCGCGTCGACCACGTCATCATCCCCGAGCCGCTCAACAAGGACCGCATCTGCCTGGGCCATCGGGGCGTATGGTGGGCCGAGATAGAGACGCGCGGGCGCATCGCGCACGGCTCGATGCCGTTTCTGGGCGATTGCGCCATCCGCCACATGGGCGCCGTGCTCGAAGCCTTCGAGCGGGACCTTTTTCCGGCGCTCGCCGCCCGCCGCACGCAGATGCCGGTCGTTCCCGAAGGCGCCCGCGCCTCGACGCTCAACATCAACGCCATCCACGGCGGCCAGACCGACGATTTCACCGGCCTGCCCTCACCGAACGTGCCCGACCGCTGCGCGATGACCATCGACCGGCGGTTCCTGCTCGAGGAAAAGCTCGAGGAGGTCAAGAAGGAGGTCACCGACATTCTCGACGCGCTTGTCCGCGACCGGCCGAAATTCGCCTATGCGATCCGCGACGTGATGGAGGTGCTTCCGACCATGACCGACCGAGAAGCGCCGGTGGTCCGCGCGGTCGCCGCCGCGATCGAGGCCGAGTTCGGCCGCGCGCCGGACTATGTCATCTCGCCGGGCACCTATGACCAGAAGCACATCGCCCGGATCGGCCATCTGCACGACTGCATCGCCTACGGACCGGGCATCCTCGACCTCGCCCACCAGCCGGACGAATGGATCGGCATCGACGACATGGTGCAAAGCGCCCATGTGATGGCCGGCGCTATCGACGCCCTGCTGAAAGGGGCGGCCGAACCCGCCCGGCGCGACAGTCAGCTCTCCTGATCGAGCAGTTCGGCGGCGACCCTGGTCCGGAACTGGGCCGGCGCGACCTCGCGCATGCCGACCATGAACGAGCAGGCGATTACGTTGGCGTCGGTCGCGATCTCGTTGACCAGCAGGCGCGAGAACTCCCTGATGGAAGCGCCGGTCGGATCGAAAAGCCGTTGCCCCAGCGAAACGATCCGGAAGTCGCTGTCGCGCCTGGCCATCTCTTCGAGAATGCCCGGTGACTCCTCCACAAGGGCCAATTTGAAGGCATCACAGGGCCGCGCGGTCCCGTAGACGCTGTTCATGTAGAAGATCGAAAGTCCCGCAATCGCGACGATGACAATGATCTCGCGCATCAGGTTCCCTCCCCGCTTTTTTATTGAGGGCGAAGCATAAGCCAACGACGGCGACAAACAAGCAACCGGCGCAAATACATTCCCGGACAAGGAAAGGGATGTGCCGTCCCCGGGTCACTCGGGACAAAAGCGGACGCGATCGACGCCGTGCTGACAGAGGCGGCCGAACCTGCTTAATTGTGCCGGCAATCACGGGAGACCCAACACATGATCGCACGTTTCGCCCTGGCCGCCTCCGCCGCCTTCGCCATGACCGTCTCCGCCAGCGCCCAGCGCACCGATCTGACGCTCGGCATGGTGCTCGAACCGCCCCATCTCGACCCGACCGCGGGCGCGGCGGCGGCGATCGACGAGGTGGTCTACGCCAACGTGTTCGAAGGGCTCACCCGCATCGCCAGCGATGGCGCCGTGCAGCCGGGTCTGGCCGAGAACTGGGTGATCTCCGATGACGGTCTGACCTACACCTTCGAGCTGCGCGAGGGCGTGACCTTCCATGACGGCACCACGCTGGATGCGGGCGATGTGGTGTTCTCGCTCGACCGGGCGCGCGGCGAGGCATCCGTCAACGCCCAGAAGGCGCTGTTCGAGCCGATCGAGAACGTCGAGCAGATGGACGAATTGACCGTCGAGATCACGCTGTCGAGGCCAGCCGGCGACTTCCTCTACAATATGGGCTGGGGCGATGCCGTCATCGTTGCGCCCGAAAGCGCCGAGACCAACAAGGAGAACCCGGTCGGAACCGGCCCGTTCCGCTTCGCCGAATGGCAGAAGGGCGCCGCCGTCACGCTCGAACGCTTCGACGGCTACTGGGGCGAGGCGCCCGCGCTCGAGCAGGTGACGATCCGCTTCATCCCCGATCCGGCCGCCGCGACCGCCGCGCTGCTGGCCGGCGACGTGCAGGCCTTCCCCAACCTGCCCACACCCGAATCCATTCCCCAGTTCGAGGCCGATCCGCGCTTTGAGGTGGTGATCGGCTCGACCGAGGGCGAGACGATCCTGTCGACCAACAACGCCAAGGCGCCGTTCGACGACATCCGCGTGCGCCAGGCGATCGCGCACGCCATCGACCGGCAGGCGATCATCGACGGCGCGATGTTCGGCCTCGGCACGCCGATCGGCTCGCACTTCGCCCCGCACCACCCCGCCTACATGGAACTCGTCGAGACCTATCCCTACAATCCCGAACGGGCCCGCGAACTGCTGGCCGAAGCGGGCCATGGCGACGGCATCTCGGCGACGCTGAAGCTGCCGCCGCCCTCCTATGCGCGCCGCGGCGGCGAGGTGATCGCCGCGCAATTGCGCGAGGTCGGCATCGATCTGGAGATCATCCCGGTCGAATGGGCCCAGTGGCTCGAGCAGGTCTTCACCAACACCGACTACGACCTGACCATCGTCTCGCATACCGAGCCCAACGACATCGGCATCTATGCGCGCGAGGACTACTATTTCAATTACGACAATGACGACTTCGACGCGGTGATCGACGAACTGTCGGTGACCGCCGGCGAGGACGCGCGCTACGAACTGTTCCGCAAGGCCCAGCAGATCATCGCCGAGGACGCCGTCAACGGCTATCTGTTCCAGCTTCCCAAGAACGGCGTCTGGGACGCACGGCTCGAAGGCCTGTGGGAGAACTCGCCCGTGCAGGCCAACGATGTGACGGGCGTGAGGTGGACGCAGTGAGGGGCTTCAATCCCTGATCGAGCGCTAGGCGCGTGCGCTGGTAAAGCTGGTCGACGAACAAAACTCGCTCGGTCTTGGCGTCAGCGATGGGCGGATGGCGGAGTTTCGTTGCACACGCGAGATCGCGCTGCGTCTGTTGAGGAAGCAGACATTCAGGTGGCTTTTGGCGGTTTTCGGCTCTGAAGCCACAGGGAGGGCGAAAAGTGGCCGTTTGCCATCACATCAAACAATCTAGCAGGGTCCCGATTGCCGACGCTCGAAATTCATGGTCAGGCAGCACCATCCCTTTGAGTCAACGCTGACGACAACAATTCGCCGCCTTGGTTTGAAATTGTTCGGAACTTCATTCCAAATCGACATTGCTTTGATATTGCTTTCGTTTGCGCTCGTTGCAGAAGCTATTATGATTCCGTTTTGTGGAAAAAGAATACTTCGATCAACGGAGGTGATGTTGAATGCCAGATAGGAAGTCACTTACGGTTCACTATCGGCGAATGGAGGACCCTGTAGGCGCGCTCAACGGCGGGACACTGGAAACGCGTGTTCGCGGCGCGCTCAATCATGTTGTCGAAGGCGGCCTGCTATCGGAACACTGGAAACGCCGGGCATGGGTCGTTCCGCCCGAAAACGCCGACACGCTTCTGATGAATGTTTTTCACGACGACGGCGTGAGCTTCTTTGGCGACCTTACAGTGTACACTCGAGGTTTCATGCAGGCCCTTCTTCGGAATGAGCCTGATGTTGCTGTCCTTCCAGTTGAACAGAGGCCACCCCCTGAGGGTCGAGAGTACATCCACTCGATGATGTACTGGATGGTTCTCGGCAATCACGTCCTAACAATTCAGAGTCGCTCACTGAACACGAAGCACCTCGAACAATACCTAACTTGGCTACTGAAGGAACAGACTGCCCAGATGGCTAACAACGGCCAAGTACTGCTCACCGCCAAGTTTGACAGCGAGGAAGTCGGGGGCGACCTCGAAGACCTTCGCGAGATAATCGTCGGTGGGACCGGTGTCGTGGATGCTGCGCCGACACGGCTACCAGAGCAACCGGCGGAGCAGGTGCAAGAGGTAGCTGAGCACGTGGATGTAGGCGCGCGGCGTCCTTGGGGCGAGCGCGCACTGGATGTCCTTCGCGCGGTGATGAACAACGAGGCGGATGTTCAAGAGCTACTGGAGAGCATACCCGATGAGGCGGACTTGGATGTGTCTGTCCACATTGGCTACAAGGCCAAGAAGCGCCGTGTGACGCGTGCACCGATGCAACAGGCTCTTAGAAATCTCCCCGAGGGAGAAATCACCGCTATCGGCAAGCATGGTAGAATGACCGGAAAGGACATTCGGTTGAGCTTCCCGGTTCGGGTGCTCTGTGAGGGCAGCTTGTTGGAACCCAATGACGTGCGTGCGAAGCTCAAAGCAGCCTTTGATTACTTTGTTGAGAACGGAAAGATCGAGGCATAGGACTGCGCCTAATGCGAGCCATCTTGAGGAAATGGGACTTTGTTTTGGCTGCGGCTCTCGCAGCGGTCGGGGCCTATTTCCTGCCGGCTGACGCCGTTAAAGAAATAACAACGGAGTTAATCGCATTCTTCAGCATTCAGTCCGCAGTGATTTTGCCGGCAATGATTTTCACCGCTGGGATACTGAAACCCGATGGCTTGGAACTATCGGAAGCAGGGCGTTATTACAAGGCCTTGAAATCGCAGATGCTCTTTTGGGTAGTGCTGCTCGGGCTCGACTTTGTTGCGGTCACGGCCGTTATTGCGGGGAAAGCGATGCAGTGGACGTTAACGCTGCCAATCCCCGGCTCCCCAGACATTTTAGATGTGAGTTGGGTGTTTCCGGCGATCCTGTTTTTTGCTGGATCGCTGGCGATCCTCAGAACAATTCCCTTTGTTCGCGGTGTTCTAAGCCTTTTGGACCTCAACAGTGAAATGACCCAGAAAGCAATCGCTCGCCGCAATCGGATCGAAGCTGAGGCGAAGCGGGAGAAGGCGGATAGCAGCCCAATGGCGCTCCCAGAGGGCTACGGCGAAGTCGTTCAAGAAGAGTTTGACAGCAAATAGAGACGACCGAGAAAGAAGTGTAAAAGGAGAATACTCTCATGAAAATCACCCTTGATGTTTTTCAAACAGAAATCGAGGGAGACAGTGGGTATCCAGTTGATGGCCTTGAACTTCAATGTCCTCGATGCGGCCATGGCGTCGAAGTATTTGGGACTCACGATGGCTCTGCAAAAAGAGGTGCGGTAATGATGAGAGAGGAATGCCCTCGTGGGGAAAACAACTTCTACGAAACCGATTGGTAAAAAAGACAGCGATTCTTGGCGACATCCGCAGTCGGAATCGACTCGCTAGCTGAATGGCTGCTTTGAGGTTTTCAATTTGGTCTAATTCCAACGGCCGCTAAGGGCCGAAGGCCGCCCCGGCTGGCCAAAGACTTATCCAACCGCCTTTCGCCTCCCCCATACTCCTGCCACCGCGCCCTTCGGAACGTCGGATGGCCACCTACCTTCGGCGGGTGCGGCGGTGGACCGGTTGGGTGCGGCAGCGGTGTCGCGCCCGGGTGATGAGCCCCCAAGCCGGTGCGGAACGAAGGTGGGATGCGTGCGCGCGATCCGGTTTCGGCAATGGCCTGCCGCAGCCACGGGATCGCAAGCGGACCCGAACCGGCCGAGAGTCGGTGCGGCGGCCATGCCGTGCGGCAGATGAAGGTGCCACAACGGTTCGGGACAGCGGGCAGGGCGACTTGCTCCGGCGCGTTCCATGGCGATCACCGCAAGCCCACCGGACGGGCGGTTTGGCGACCGCAACTTACATGACTTCGGATCGCGGCTCACCAAACCGCCCGTTGTTCTGGCCTTCCTTGCGCTCACGCCAGTCCCGCTGGCGCGGGACGGCTGCGCGTGCGCGCCGAAAAGTCGGCGGGGACGGAGTCCCCGCCAGCGAGCGCGGCAGCGCGACGCTTAAGGGCGGGGCAGAGGAGATCGGCCTTGCGGATTGCGCCCGAGGTCAGAGGAAGGAAAGCCCGGCGCCAGCCCCGCACGCCGTCATCCCGGAACTTGATTCCGGGCTCCATGGTCCGGGTCCGCGCCGCTGGACTCCGGAATCAAGTTCCGGGATGACGCCCTCTGGAATGACGGTGAAGGAAACGAAAGGGCCCGGTGATGACGCCGCACGGACGAGCTTGGGCAAACCCCGAAGGTGCGCTAAGCCTTGCCCATGCTCGCCTACACCGCGCGTCGCCTGCTGATCGTCCTCGTCACGCTGCTTGCGGCCAGCGCCATCGTGTTCTTCGTGCTCGAGATCGTGCCCGGCGATCCGGCGCGGCTGATGCTCGGCCTGAACGCCTCCGAAGATGCCGTCGCCGCCCTGCGCGAGCAGATGGGGCTGAACCAGCCGGTCATCACCCGCTACCTCGCCTGGCTCGCCGGCATGGCGCGCGGCGATTTCGGCGAAAGCCTGACCTATTCGGTGCCGGTGATCGAACTGATCGCCGACCGCATCGTCGTCTCGCTGCCGCTGGCGCTGCTGGCGCTGGCATTGTCGACCGCGATCGCCATCCCCGTCGGCATCTTCACCGCCGCCCGGCGCGGCCGGCCGGCCGACACCGCCGCCATGGCCGGCACGCAGCTCGGCATCGCGATTCCCAATTTCTGGTTCGCGCTGCTGCTTGTCTACGTCTTCGCCGTCACGCTGCAATGGGTGCCCGCCGGCGGCTTTCCCGGCTGGGACGACGGGCTGTGGCCGGGCCTTCGGGCGCTGATCCTGCCGGCGATCGCGCTCGCCCTGCCGCAGGCGGCGATCCTGGCCCGCGTCGCCCGCTCCGCCCTGCTCGAGACGCTCGCCGAGGACTATATCCGCACCGCGCGCGCCAAGGGCCTGCCGGCCGAAAGGGTTCTCTGGCGCCACGCGCTGCGCAACGCGATGATCCCTGTGCTGACCATCATGGGCCTGCAGTTCGCCTTCCTGCTGGCCGGCACGATCATCATCGAGAACGTCTTCTACCTGCCCGGTCTCGGCCAGCTCATCTTCCAGGCGATCAACCAGCGCGACCTGATCGTCGTCGAGGGCGTCGTGGTCCTGCTGGTCGGCACGGTCGTGCTCGTCAACTTCCTGGTCGATCTGGCCTATGCCTGGGCCGATCCGAGGCTGCGCCGCCGATGAGCGATCATCTCGTCGCCGCCGAACATGAGGACTGGCAGCTTTTCCTGCGAAAGGCGCGCGCCAACCGCTCGTTCCAGGCCGGTGCGCTGATCACGCTTTTTATCGTCGCCATGGCCGCCGTCTCGCTTGTCTGGACGCCCTACGATGTCGGCAAGCTGTCGATCCCCGACCGGCTGCAGGGCCCGTCCTGGAGCCACTGGTTCGGCACCGACCATTTCGGCCGGGATATCGTCTCGATGATCATGGAAGGCAGCCGCAACTCGATCGCCGTGGCGCTGATCGCCGTCGGCATCGGCATCGTCATCGGCGTGCCGCTCGGTTGCTGGGCGGCGGCGAAACGCGGCTGGGTGGACGAGGTCTTCATGCGCACCTCCGACATCATCTTCGCCTTTCCCGCGCTCCTGTCGGCGGTGATGATCACCGCCATCTTCGGACCCGGCGCCGTCAACGCGATCATCGCCATCGGCATCTTCAACATTCCAGTCTTCGCCCGCGTCGCGCGCGGTGCGGCGCTGTCGCTTTGGCCGCGCGAGTTCATCCTCGCCGCGCGCGCGTCCGGCAAGGACCCGGCGCGGATCACGGCCGAGCACATACTGCCCAACATCGCCAACCTGCTGCTGGTGCAGGGCACGATCCAGTTCTCGCTGGGCATCCTCGCAGAAGCGGCGCTCAGCTATGTCGGCCTCGGCGCCCAGCCCCCGGCGACCAGCTGGGGACGCATGCTGTCCGAGGCGCAGACCATGATGGCGATCGCCCCGCAGATGGCGATCGCGCCGGGCATCGCCATCATCGTCACCGTGCTCGGGCTGAACCTGCTCGGCGACGGGCTGCGCGACGTGCTCGACCCCAGGCTGCGGCGCGAGCGATGAGCGCGCCGATCCTCACGATCGAAAAGCTCGATCTCGCCATCGGCGGCGCGCCGATCCTGCGCGGCATCGATCTGACGGTGGAGGCCGGCCAGGTGCATGCGCTCGTCGGCGAGAGCGGATCTGGCAAGTCGATGACCGCGCTGACGACGATGCGGCTCCTGCCGAACGGCGCGCGGGCGTCCGGCCTCATCCGGTTCGGCGACGAAAACCTGCTCACCGCGTCCGAAACCCGCATGTGCGCGCTGCGCGGCGACGAGATCGGCATGGTCTTCCAGGAACCGATGACCGCGCTCAACCCGGTCAAGACGATCGGCGAGCAGGTGGCCGAAGGCATCAGGTGGCACACAGGCGCAAACCGCGCCGATGCCGAAGCCCGCGCCGCGCGCATGCTCGAGCGGGTCGGCCTGCCGCGTGCGCGCTTTCCGCTCGACCGCTATCCGCACGAACTGTCCGGCGGACAACGCCAGCGCGTCGTCATCGCCATCGCCTGCGCCTTGCGGCCCAAACTCCTGATAGCCGACGAGCCGACCACCGCGCTCGACGTGGTGCTGCAGGCGCAGATCCTCGATCTGCTGCGCGAACTGGTCGCCGAGGACCGGATGGGCCTGATCCTGATCAGCCACGATCTGGGTGTTGTCGCCGGCATGGCCGACGAGATCACGATCCTGCGCAACGGGCAGGTGCAGGAGGCCGGGCCCGCCGTCGAGGTGCTGCGCGCGCAGAAGCACCCCTATACGCGCCAGCTTGCCGAAGCCTCCGCGCACGTGCCGATTTGGGAGACACGCGCCCGGCCCGCCGAGCACTGGGCGCTGCTGGAGGTGAAGAACCTCGTCAGGGACTATCCCGGCCCGCGCACCGGCCTTTTTGCGCGCGGCGCGCCGTTCCGCGCGGTCGACGATGTCAGCTTCACCGTGCCGCCGGGCCGCTCGGTCGGGCTCGTCGGCCAGTCCGGCTGCGGCAAGTCCACCCTTGCCCGCATCGTGCTGGCGCTCGACAAGCCGACCTCGGGCATCGTGTCCTTCGACGGCATGGAGACCTCGCTGCTAGACGACCGCGACCTGCGCCCCGCCCGCCGCGAAATGCAGGTGGTCTTTCAGGATCCCTATGGCTCGTTCGACCCGCGCCAGACGGTCGAGCGGCTGGTCGCCGAACCGCTGCATCTCGAAGACAGGCTGCTCGCCCGCTCCGAGCGCCGCGACCGCGTTGCCGCCGCGCTGACCGAGGTCGGCATGCCGACCGACGCCATGTTCCGCTATCCGCACGAATTCTCCGGCGGGCAGAGACAAAGGCTGGCCATCGCCCGCGCCATCATCACCCGGCCCAAACTCGTCGTCTGCGACGAGCCGGTCTCGGCGCTCGATGTGTCGATCCGCGCGCAGATCCTCGATCTGTTCGCCCGGCTCAACGACGAACTGGGCCTTGCCTACCTGTTCATCACGCACGATCTGACCGTCGCCCGCGCGATCACGCACGAGGTCATGGTGATGGATGCAGGACGGATCGTCGAACGCGGTGCGACGGCCGACGTGCTCGACGACCCGCAGACCGGGGCCGCGCAACGGCTGGTCGCCGCCGCTCCGGACTTAACCAGGGCGATCGAGAGGCGGCTGGGAAGCGCTGCGCCCCCTTCTCCCCGCGGGCGGGGAGAAGGTGCCCCGTCGTGATCCGAAGGATTAGGACGGGGCGGATGAGGGGCCGCGCCCCCTCACCCAACTGCGACCAGCGCCCGCTTCGCGCGCGCGGTCTCGTATCCCTCTCCCCGCGTGCGGGGAGAGGGATCAACCCGCCAACACAGCCAGAACACCGACCACCGCCGTCAGCGCCGTCATCGTCCGCCAGAAGGTGACGAGCGCCGCGTCGATATCGTCCGGCCCGGCGTCCTTGCGGCCCGCATCGTTCATGAACGGCTCGTCGGCGACGTCGTCGCGGTAGACGCGCGGACCGCCGAGCGAAAGGCCCGTGACCACCGCCATCGCGCTTTCCGGCCAGCCGGCGTTCGGCGACCGGTGCAGCTTCGCATCGCGCATGACGAGGTCCCAGCGTGTGCGAAACGCCGACCATCCGCCGGCGATGACGATCAGCAGCGCCGTTAGCCGCGCCGGCAGCCAGTTGCCGAGATCATCGAGCCGCGCCGAGGCCCGGCCGAAGGCGCGGTGGCGCTCGGTCCGGTGCCCGATCATCGAGTCGGCCGTGTTCAGCATCTTGTAGGCGAAAAGGCCCGGCAGGCCGAACACGGCATACCAGAACGCCGGTGCGACGACGCCGTCCGAGGCGTTCTCGGCCAGCGTCTCGATCGCCGCGCGGCTGACGCCGGCCTCGTCCAGCGTTTCGGGATCGCGCCCGACGATCTGCGCCACGGCGCGCCGGCCGCCTTCGAGCCCGCCGCCACGCAGGCCGCGCGCGACCGCGCCGACATGGTCGGCCAGCGATTTCTGGGCGAGGAAGACCGCGACGATCAGCGTTTCGGCCACCAGCCCGAGACCGCCCCAGCCCTCAAGCACATCGTCCATGAGCGAACCGAGTACCGCCGCGCCGACCAGCAGCGCCGCGATCGCGATGAACCCGTACTTCTCGCGCTGGCGCTCGGCGGTCGCGGGATCGTTGAACCGCGCGTCGGCCCAGCCGATCAGCCTGCCGAAACCGACGACCGGGTGCGGCACGCGCCGCCACAGCCAGTCCGGATCGCCGACCAGGCGGTCGACGACGAGCGCGGCAAACAGGATGATCAGCGTTTCGCCCATGGCGGCGTGATGGCCGGATCAGAAGGCCGCCGCAAGCGCCTTTTCGAGCCGCGCGAACCCGGCCTCGTCGCCGGGCAGGCCGAACCGCAGCCAGGAGGCGTCCTTGTCGAAAGCGCGCAGCCATATGTGCTGGCGGGCAAGCTCGGCGGCAATGGCCGGCGCGCGATCATGACTTGCCAGCACGAACAGATCGGTATGGCCGACGATGGAAAACCCGCTCCGTTCGAGCAGGCCGGTCAGCCGCTGCCGGTCGCGCGCAAGCCGGGTCCGCGTTTCGGCGACCCAGGCGATGTCGCGCATCGCACGGCCGCCGACAAAAAGCGCCGGTCCGGGCACCGCCCATGGCCCGAGCAGCCGCCGCAGCCGGGCCATGTCGGCCTTCGGGCCGATGGCGAAGCCCAGGCGGATGCCGGCCAGCCCGAAGAACTTTCCGAACGAGCGCAAGACGATCAGGCCATCGGCCCCGCATTGCGGCACGTAGGACGCTTCGGGCGCCACGTCGGCGAACGCCTCGTCGACGATCACCGTGCCATTGTGCGCAAGCAGCGCGTCGACGGCCTTGCGGTCGGCCTCGCCATCGTGCCGGGCGCCATCGGGATTGTTGGGATTGCCGAAGACGACGCCGTCATAGCCATCTTCGTAGGAGGGAATCGCGCGCACGGTGCCAACCACCCGGTCGGGCGTCGAAAGGCACCAGTCATATTCGCCGTAGGTCGGCGTGACGATGCCGATGCGGCGGTTCGTGCCGACCAGATCGCCCAGCCGCTGGATGATCGCCTGCGTGCCCGGCGCGGCGACGATGGCCGCGCCCTCCGGCACGCCATAATAGGCGCGGGCCGCGTCGAGGCAGTACTCCTCGAGGCTCGGCTCGGGCAACCGTTCCCAGGCCTCGGCCGGGATCGGCGGCACCGGCCACGGCACCGGGTTGATACCGGTCGACAGGTCGAGCCAGTCCGCGTGCGCGCCGCCATGTTCGGCGACGGCCCGGTCGAGCGATCCGCCATGGCGCGGTGGTGACACGATCAATCCGCCCTGTCGATCACATGGCACCATGATCCCGACACGGTGCCGACTCGCCGCCCATAATGCCCCAGATCGGCGCCGCGCGCATCGCGCGCCGCAAAAAGCGCGTCCCCCAGCCCCTCGCGCAACACCGTCGCATAGTGGAACTCGTGCGCGGTCAGCGGCATCGGCCATGGCGCGCCGGCGAGCGGGTCGAGCCGGCGATAGCCCAGATGGCGCGTGCGCGTCGCAAAGCTCGTCTCCACCGGCAGGAAACCCAGCATCGCATGGCGCGCGCCATCGGCGTCGACCAGCCCCTCGCCCAGCGCCATGTAGCCGCCGCACTCGCCATAGATCGCAGCGCCCCGGTCGCGCGCCGCCGCCATGCCGGCGCGAAACCCGTCGGCCGCCGCGAGCGCGCCCGCATGCAATTCCGGATAGCCGCCGGGCAGGAACACCGCATCGGCGGACGCATCGGGCGCTTCGTCGCCCAGCGGCGAGAAGAACGCCAGTTCGGCGCCTTGCGCCCGCCAGCCATCGAGCAGATGCGGATAGGCGAACGCGAAGGCGATGTCGCGCGCCACTGCGATGCGCTGGCCGAGCGGCGGGATGGGCGAGACGGGATGGTCTTCCTCGGCGTCCCGCCGATATCCCTCGTCCTTCGAGGCTCGCCCCACATCACCCTCATCCTGAGGAGCGAGCATAGCGAGCCTCGAAGGGTCAGGGTGATGTTGGCCTCGCGCCTCAGGATGAGGGATATCTACCGCCCCACCGTCCTCGACCAGAGCCACCCCGCTGCCCTCACCCTGAGCCTGTCGAAGGGCGAGGCCGGCGAGCGCCGGCAGGTCGCAGCACCGGGCCATCACCGCGCCGGCATGGGCGATGAACGCCTCGAGTTCTTCATGCTCGCCCGCCTGCACCAGCCCCAGATGGCGTGACGGAAGGGCCAAGGCAGCATCGTGCGGTACCACGCCGAGCACGGGAACGCCCAAGGGCGCGAGCGCGTCGCGCAGCATCGTCTCGTGCCGCGCGCTGCCGACCCGGTTGAGAATGATGCCGGCAAAGGCGACATCGGCGCGATGGAAGCGATAGCCCGAAACGAGCGCGGCGACCGATTGCGCCATGCGCGAGGCGTCGACGACGAAGACCACCGGCAGGCCGAGCAATGCGGCCAGATCGGCCGCCGAGCCGGTGCTGTCGGCGGCGCCGTCGAAAAGCCCCATCATCGCCTCGGTGACGAGCAGCCGCCCGGCCCCGTGCCCGGTGGCCAGTGCGCCCAGCAGCGCCGGCCGCATCGCCCAGGGATCGAGATTGACGCAGGACTGACCGCTTGCGGCGCGGTGAAAGGCCGGATCGATATAGTCGGGGCCTGCCTTGGCCGGCGCGATCGCATGGCCGGCATCGCGCAGCGCCCGCAGCAGGCCGAGCGTGACCACCGTCTTGCCGCTGCCCGAATGGGGCGCGGCGACGAGGAAACCGGTCATCCCGTCTCGTCCTGCCGGCGCAGTCCGAGCGGATCGGGATCGAGCGCGCGGCCCGCCGTCAGCGCTCCGAGCCAGTCGAGCCCGGCGCGCAGGCGGACGACCTCGCCGACCACGACGATCGCCGGTGGCTCGAGCGAAGAGGCGGCGACATCGGCTTCAGCGCGCGCGAGCGTGGTTTCGAGCACCTGCTGGCGGCCGGTCGCCGCGTTGCAGACGAAGGCGAGCGGCTCGTCCGGTCCCCGCCCCGCCTCGATCAGCCGGGCCGTGATCGCGCCGATATGCTTCATCGCCATGTACATGACGAGCACCGGCGAGCCTTTGGCCACATGGTGCCAGTCGATCGCATCGGGCACGACGCCGCTCGAATCGTGGCCGGTCAGAAACGTCACGGCGTGGTTGGTGTCGCGGTGCGTTGCCGGAATGCCCGCATAGGCAAGCCCGCCGATCCCCGCCGTCACGCCTGGCACGATGCGGAACGGGACGGTGTGGGCGACGAGCGTCAGCGCCTCCTCGCCGCCGCGCCCGAAGACGAACGGGTCGCCGCCCTTCAGCCGCAGCACCCGCTTGCCAGCGCGGGCGAGTTCGACCAGCCGCAACGAGATGTCGCGCTGTTTGGGCGAGGGCTTGCCGCCGCGTTTGCCCGCATATTCGAGCGTCGCGCCCGGCCGCGCCAGCGCCAGACAGGCCGGATCGACCAGCGCGTCGTGGACGATGACATCGGCATGGGCGAGCGCATGCGCCGCGTGCAGCGTCAGAAGGCCGGGATCGCCCGGCCCCGCACCGACGAGCCAGACATGGCCTGGCTCGAACGCCGGCAGGGCCGGCATGCGCGCGTTGGGGTCGGCGGAGAATTTGTCTGTTTCGTCGGCCATCACCGCTCCCCTATAAGACAGCGATGACCGCCGCGCCACATCAGGACGAACCCGATGCCGGCAGCCGCAAGCCGGGCGGCCCGCTCCGGCGCGGCTGGACCACGGGCGCCTGCGCGACGGCCGCCACCAGGGCCGCCCTCACTGCGCTTCTGGATGGTGATTTCCCCGATCCGGTGACGATCACCCTGCCGAAGGGCGAAACGCCCGCCTTCGCGCTCGCGCACGAAAAGCGCGGCGACGGCTTTGCGGAGGCCGGCATCGTCAAGGATGCCGGCGATGATCCGGACGTGACCCATGGCGCCATGGTGATCGCGCGCGTGGCGCGCGGCAAGCCGGAAAGCGGCACTGTCTTTCGCGCCGGCGACGGGGTCGGCACGGTGACGCGACCGGGCCTGCCGCTGGAGCCCGGCGAGGCGGCGATCAACCCCGTCCCACGCCGGATGATGACCGACGTGGTGAAGCAACTCTGTGCCGATAATCGCCTGCCACCGGACATCACGGTGACGATTTCGGTGCCCGGCGGCGCGGCGATCGCCGAAAAGACCTGGAACCCGCGTCTGGGGATCGTCGGCGGCATCTCGATCCTCGGCACCACGGGCATCGTCCACCCCTTCTCCTGCGCGGCGTGGATCCACTCCATCCATCGCGGCATCGATGTCGCCCGCGCCGCCGGCCTCGACCATGTGCTTGGCTCGACCGGCTCGACCTCGGAGACCGCTGTTCAGGCGCTCTACGGCCTGCCCGACATCGCCCTTCTCGACATGGGCGATTTCGCCGGCGGCCTGATGAAATATCTGCGCGCGCACCCGGTGCCGAGGCTGACCATCGCCGGCGGGTTCGCCAAGATCACCAAGCTCGCCCAGGGCGCCCTCGACCTTCATTCGGCACGCAGCCAGGTCGATATGGGTTTCCTTGCGGACCTGACCGGAGACCAGGTGAATCAGTTTCTCAGGGACCGGATTCTCAATGCCAACACCGCCGCGCAAGTGCTTGAATTATCTCGCGACGCCGGCCTCGACCTGCCGCTTCACGTGGCTCTC